>DGDZ01000070.1:37197-37319 GCA_002385705.1 Verrucomicrobia subdivision 3 bacterium UBA3939 | reverse complement strand
GGGCGGCGCGGGAGGAATTGGGGCTGGACCGGTTGTTCTTTGTGCCGGCGGCGCGGTCGCCGTTCAAGCCCGATGCCGCGCCGACGGCGGGCCGCGAGCGGGGGCGGCTGCTGCGGCTGGCG
>DGDZ01000070.1:597-37092 GCA_002385705.1 Verrucomicrobia subdivision 3 bacterium UBA3939 | reverse complement strand
CGCCGCGGGCGGGCCGCGAGCGGGTGCGGCTGCTGCGGCTGGCGCTGGCGGGGTGCGACTGGTGCGAGATTGACGAGCAGGAGCTCCGGCGCGAGGGGGTTTCCTACACGATTGACACCGTTCGCGATTACGCGCGGCGTTTTCCGGGAGCGGAGCTTCATTACCTGATCGGCACGGACCATGTGTCGCGGCTGCCGGAATGGAAGGAGGCGGAGGAACTGGCGAAGCTGGTTCGGTTCGCTGTGATCCCGAGGCCGGGCGTGGCGGAAGCCGAGTTGCCGCCGCTGTTCCACGCTCGGGTGCTGTCGGGTTTTCCGCTGCGGGTTTCGTCGTCGGAGATCCGGGCGCGTGTGAAAGCGGGGCGGCCGATCGAATTTCTGGTGCCGCCGGCGGTGGCGGAGGCGATACGCAACTATCAACTTTATCTTTGAGAGGCCCTAAGGCACTGTAACCGCAGATGGATTCAAGAAAACTGGCATTGCTCTGCCGCGCGTACGCGGAGAACAAGAAGGCGGAGAACATCGTAGTGCTGGACGTTCGCGAATCGTCGTCCGTGACGGATTACTTCGTAATTGCGACGGGGGGCAGCGAGCCGCACCTGAGGGCCATCGTGGACGAGATCATCCAGAAGCTGAAGGACGAGCACCGTTTGCGTCCGCGTGCGGTGGACGGGGCGGTGCAGACGGCGTGGATTGTCCTGGATTATTTTGACGTGATTGTGCACGTCATGCGGCCGGATGTACGCGAGAAGTACGATCTTGAGTCCCTGTGGGGTGATGCACCGCGACTCAAGAGCCGCAGGCGAGCGGCGGTGAAGTGAGAGCGCGACCGCGACGGGCGCGCGGCTTCAGCCTACTGTGCCTTGGGCGGTATCTCCGCAGCCGCCTTAACCATGTCGTCGAGGAGCTTTCTGAATTCCTCCAGACCGGGCGCGGGGATGATGATGGTGTCGCGCCGCCCGCCGACGTCTTCGGTGATGCGAAGGAAACGTCCGCGTGGATTTTCTTTCAGCGTGAACACGAATGTCTTGCGCTCGATCTGAACTCGATCGGTTTTCAGAGTCTCTTCGTTGACGGGAGGCTTGGGTGATCCGTAATGGCGATTGCCGTATGGGGATGGTCGGTCGTTTGAGATCATATAGGTCCCGTGAGACGCCCCGAGGCGCCCGTTGTTTTACGGCTTTACCTTTGACGATAACCTTAAATTGGTCAACCCCGGAATTTTACGGAACTTATAAACCGCGTGTTGTCAGAAGGGTTTGCAACGCGCCAGAGATGCACTGCAACACCTCCGATAATAAGAATGTTGAGAATCTCCGAGGCCATTCGCCAGCGCCGGAAGGAACCGTCGGCCGCCGCGCGGTCTGCCGGAGAAAGCGCGGCGCTGTAGCGCTCGGTGTGCAGCCGCGAGAGATTCGGTTGAACGATCTTTCCGCCAATCAAAGCCAGAAAGAGGAGACCGCTCACAACGGTGAACGAGACTTTCCGTGAGGGGCGCCCGAAGTAGAGCCATTCGCCGAGCACGTGAAGGAAGGCGATGACGGCGCAGGTCATGACGAACGAATAATAGCCGGCGGCCTGGATGTGCTCGATCGCGGTGGAGTAGTACGGGAAGTATTTCGGCTGGAGCAGGCGGCTCATCTCGTTCGAATACAAAGCCGACCGCGCCGGTATGGTGAAGAACACAGCGCCTCCGAGCCACACAGCGGCGTTCAATGCTCCGATCAGACGCAGAAACCCGATCACGGGCTGACCTTAGGAAAAAGCGCAAATGCTGCCAAGCCCCGATTGGGCGCGGTCTGTTAAAGAATATTGGCTGCGAGCTCGGCCAGTTCCGAGCGTTCGCCCTTTTGCAGTTCGATATGCGCCGCGATGGCTTCGCTTCGAAAGCGGCTCACGACGTAATTGAAACCATTTGAGGACGAATCCACGTAGGGATTGTCGATCTGGTAGGGATCTCCGGTGAAGACGATTTTGGTTCCGTGTCCGACGCGTGTGATGATGGTTTTCGCCTCGAGGGGCGTGAGGTTCTGGGCTTCGTCCACGATCATGAACTGGTTGGCGATGCTGCGGCCGCGAATGTAACTGAGCGCTTCGACGACGATGCTTCCGGAGCGCATGAGGTCGGCGCTGCGGCGATGGTCGTGGCCCATGTTCAGGTCGCTGAGCATTTCGAGCGCGTCGTGGATGGGCTGCATCCATGGCGCGAGTTTCTCATCGAGAGAGCCGGGGAGGAAGCCGAGCTCCTTGCCCATGGAGATGGTGGGGCGGGCGACGACGAGGCGGCGGAACTCGCGGTCCTGGACGGTGCGTTTCAAACCGGCGGCCATGGCGAGGAGCGTCTTGCCCGTGCCGGCCTTGCCCATGAGGGTGACCAGCTTGATGCGGTCGTCGAGGAGCGCGTCGAAAGCGAAGTGTTGTTCGCGATTGCGCGGCCGGATGCCCCAGACGCCTTCGCGGCAATCGATAATTGGCACGACCCGTTTGCCGCTCGCGTCCACCCTGGCGAGGGCGGTGCGTTTGGGGTTGGTCTCGTCGATGAGCGTGCAGTATTCGTTCGGGAAATACTGTTTGCCGTCGAGACCGAGCTCGCCGTTGGCGCGGAAGGCGGCGATCTCGCGCGGAGGAAGCATGAGTTCGATCATGCCCGTGTAGAGGTCCTTGATGAACACCCGGTCCGTTTCGTAGTCCTCGGCCTGCAGTCCGAGCGCGTCGGCCTTGATCCGCAGATTGATGTCCTTGCTGACGAGCACGGTGGGATTTTTGGGCTGCGCTTTCTGGAGGGCGGAGGCGAGTTCGAGGATGCGGTTGTCGACGTTGTTGCCGTTCGAGTGGCCGTTGCCATTCTTCGCGTGGGCGCGGCCGTTTTTCCGGAAAGCGATTTTCAGCCGTCCGCCGTTGGGGAGCTGGACGCCGTCGCTCAGGCTGCCTTCGCTGCGGAAGGAGTCGAGCATGCGGGAGACGGTGCGGGCGTTCTGGCCCAGTTCGCTGGGCTCGCGCTTGAACCGGTCGATCTCCTCGATGACCTCGATGGGCAGCACGACGTTGTTGTCGTCGAAATTGAGCAACGAGTTGGGGTCGTGCAGGAGGACATTGGTATCAAGAATGTAGTTTTTCACGTGCAGACGTTTTGAGGCTCAGGCCGGACATGCGCCGGTACCATCGCCGCAGGTGAGTGTGCGCGGCGGGGAGGCGGTAGTGGCCGCTGTAGAGGAAATTGCCGAGCATGCCGTAGAGGTCGAAATCGACGAAGCGGGGCTCGGGTCCGAGGAGGAAGCGGTGGTGCGTGAGCATTGTCTCGAAGGGGACGAGGAGTTCTTCGAGCTTCTTCAGCCAGTCCTGCTGTTGACGGCGCCACTGGTCGATGCATCCCGGGCCGAACTTGCGTTCCTTGAACCGCAGGAAGTCGAGCCACTCGTTCCTGGGGACGTTCTCTTTCCAATAAATGTCATTGAGGCGGAAGGTGGCGCCTTCAATCTCGCTTTCGATCCAGCGCCAAAGAATGCTTTGAACGCCCTCGCTTTCCGCGGGAAACAGCCCGAGGCCGAGTCTGGAATCCAGGTATTTGGCGATGACCTGCGATTCATGGTCCGTTTCGAACACGACGTTTCGGCCGTCGCGGATGATCGGCACGCCGTAGTAGCGCTGGCGCGTGAGCTTCCAGACGAGGGAACGGTCGGTGCTCGGGATGTTGGTGATTTTGAAGGGAACGCCCGAGAATTCGAGGATGCGCCGCTGGACGATGCAGAATGGACTCCAGGCGAACTGAACCAATTCAATCATTTCAGGCAAAGCGCGATTTGATGCCGGCACTGTAAAATCGGTGTGCGGACATGACAAGTGCAATTGATGTTCGGATGAGTTTTTGTGGAAGGCAAAGGGGCACTCTTCACGTCGTGCGCTACAAAGGGGCACTGCTGACCAGGTGCGCGACAGGAGTCCCGGCGTTGTGCGCTGCAAGCGGGAGACGGGACGGGCAGAAAGGATTTGCCAATTGGAATGTCAAACCGCAAATTCGACGCACGATGCGGGCTGTTCCAACCGTCCTGAACAGCAATTCCGCGTTCGAGTCCAAGACAGGACGATCGCACCCGATCAGTGGTTGATTTTATGCGAACGAAAGCACGCGCGTTGGTTTGTCTGATCCTTGCAGCTTCGAGTCTGGCGCCGGTCCTGGGCGCCGAGCGATTGACGCTTGCGGCAATTCCGAAGAGCACGGGCGGCGAGTTCTGGGAGACGGTCGAGAGAGGAGCGCGCCGGGCGGCCCAGGACCTGGGGGTGACGCTCAAGTGGGAAGGCACGGTGACCGAGACGGAGATCGCCGAGCAGAACAAGATCATCGAGAACATGGTGAACCTGGGCGTGGACGGCATTGCTTTGGCGCCGTTGAACCAGCGGGCGATGCGCCGCCAGGTGGAGAACGCCGTGCGGGCGGGGGTGCCGGTGGTGATTTTCGATTCGGGTGTGGACGGGACGGCGCATTCGAGTTACGTCGCCACCGACAACAAGGCGGGCGGCGCTCTGGGCGGGAAGGAGCTTGCCCGGTTGATCGGGAAGAAGCAGGGCGCGCGGGTGATGTGCATGCGGTTCGTTCAGGGAACGGGCAGCACGGAGGCGCGGGCGGCCGGGTTCATTGAAGCGGCGAAACAGGCCGGATTGACGGTGGCGGCGGATCCCTATCCCGACACCGGGACCATCGAGGGCTGCAAGACCGCGGCGGCGAATACGCTGGAGAAGTTTGTGCGGAACCGGGTGCTGGAGCTGGATGGCATTTTCGCGTGCAATCTGTACTCGACACTGGGAGTCGCCTCGGCGCTGGAGGACCTGCGGAAGGGCGGAGTGAAAGTGGACGTGAAGTTTGTCGGGTTCGACACGTCGCGAAAGCTGGTCGAAGACGTGCAGGCCGGGCGCATTGACGCGCTGGTGGCGCAGAACCCGGAGCGGATGGGTTACCTGGCGGTGGAGACGCTTTACAAGGTGGTGAAGAAGGAGAAGGTGCCGGCGGTGATTGACACGGGCACGGTGCTGGTGACGCGGGAGAATCTGGAGAACGATCCGGAGATCCGGAAGCTGGTGGGCCTTCCCTGATGGCAGCCCGGCTCGAGATGCGCGGGGTGCGCCGGAGTTTCGGCGCGACGCAGGCGCTGCGGGGCGTGGACCTGTCCGTGGCTCCGGGCGAGGTGATGGCGCTGGTGGGGGAGAACGGCGCGGGCAAGAGCACGCTGATGAAGGTTCTTTCCGGGGCGATCGCGCCCGACGCCGGCCGTCTGCTGTTGGACGGCGCGGAGTACGAGCCGCGAAATCCGCTTCACGCGCGGCGTTGCGGGGTGGCGATGATCTACCAGGAACTGGCGCTGGCGCCGCACCTTTCTGTGACCGAGAACATCCTGTTAGGAGTCGAGCCCGTGCTGGGACCGCTGGTGAAGTGGAAGGAAGCGCGGGCCCGGGCGAGGGCGGCGCTTCGGGAGGTCGGGCTGGAATCGCTGTCGCCGGATGTGCCAGTGCGCGAGCTGTCGCTGGCGAGGCAGCAACTGGTGGAGATCGCGCGCGCGGTGGCCCTTGAGTGCCGGGTGCTGGTGCTTGATGAGCCGACGAGTTCGCTGACGGCGCAGGATGTGCAAAAGCTGTTCGACCTCATCCGCCGGTTGAAGGCCAGGGGCATTTCGGTGATCTACATCTCGCATTTTCTCGAAGAGGTGAAGGAGATCTCGGACCGGTTCACGGTGTTGCGCGACGGCGAAACGGTCGGCACCGGAACGACGGCAGAAGCTTCGACGGACCGGATCATTGCGCTCATGGTGGGCCGCTCGGTCACGGATCTGTATCCGCGCTCGCCCCGGGAGCCGGGAGAGACGGTGCTCGAGGTCAAGGGCCTGAGCGGGCACCGCAAACCCGAGGCTGCTTCGCTCGAGTTGCGGAGAGGCGAGGTGTTGGGGATCTCCGGCCTGGTCGGCGCGGGCCGGACGGAACTGCTCCGCGCCATCTTTGGTCTGGATCGTGTGAAGAGCGGAGCGATCCGGGTGGCGGCGCACGTTGGCAGGGCGTCGCCGGCGCGACGCTGGGCCCAGCGCGTGGGCATGGTGAGCGAGGACAGAAAGACCGAAGGGCTGGCGCTTCGCCTGAGCGTCGCCGACAACATCACCCTGCCGCGCCTGCGCGGGCTGGGGCCATTGGGGCTGGTTCTGCCGTCCCGGCAGCGTGCGGCGTGCGAGCGGTGGATCGAGCGGATGAGCCTCAAGTGCCAGAGCGCGGCGCAGAGCGTGGGGGCGTTGTCGGGAGGCAATCAGCAGAAGGTGGCGATTGCGCGCCTGCTGCATGCGGACGTGGATGTGTTGTTGCTGGACGAACCCACACGCGGTGTGGACGTGGGGTCGAAGGCGCAGATTTACCGGTTGATCGACGAGCTGGCGACGCGCGGAAAGGCGGTGCTGATGATCAGCAGTTACATCCCCGAGCTTCTGGGCGTTTGCGATCGGATTGCGGTGATGTCCCGAGGGCGGCTCGGCGAGGCGCGCCCGCGGGAGCAGTGGAACGAGGAAGCGTTGCTGGCCGCGGCGGTCGGGCAGGAGAACTCATGAACGACGAGAGCGCGAATGTCACATTGCGGGGTCGCAAGCGGATGGCGGGTTCCGGCTGGGCGAACATTGCCGGCCGCTTTCTTGCCCTCATCATTGTGTTTGCCTTCTTCGCCGTGATGGTCGAGGACGGGCGGTTCTACACACTGCGGAACCTCGAGAACATACTGCGGCAGAGCTGCGTTTACGCGACAGCGGGGCTCGGGATGACGATGGTGATCGTGGCTGCGGGCATCGACCTGTCGGCGGGATCGCTGATTGCGCTGTCGGTGGTGTCGGTGGCGTGGGTGTTGAATCTGGAGATTACAGGCCCCGACGGCGGGGCGATGTCGCTGGTGGATGCGCATCCGGTGCTGACGCCGATGCTGGCCGTGGGGGTGGGCGTGCTGGCCTCGACTCTAGCGGGGCTGGCGAACGGCGCCATGGTTGTGGGACTGCGCCTGGTGCCCTTTATCGTGACGCTGGGAACGATGGGCATGGTGCGGGGGTTGGCGAAGGGGATAGCGGACGAGCGCGACATTTATCCGCCGGCGGACACCTGGATCAACTCGATCATGGACCCGACGCTGTCGAGCGCGGAAAGGAGCTGGCAGGTTCTGCCGACGGGGGTGTGGATTCTGCTGGCGGGCGTGGTGGTGGCGTGGTTCATCCTGCGGTACACGCGAATGGGGAGGCATGTGTTCGCGGTGGGATCCAATGAGGAGACGGCGCGGTTGTGCGGCGTGCCGGTGGGGCGAACGAAGCTGTTTGTTTACACGGCGTCCGGGTTTTTCTGCGGCGTGGCGGGGCTGATGCAGTTCTCGTACATTGGCGGCATTGGCCAGCCGACGACGGCCGTGATGTACGAGCTGTTTGTGATTGCGGCGGTGATTATTGGAGGCGCGAGCTTCAGCGGTGGCGAGGGGTCGGTGCTGGGAACGCTCATTGGCGCGCTGACGATCACGATTTTGTACATGGGCGGCCAGCAGATGGGCTGGCCGAAGTGGGTTCAGGAAATGGTGATCGGGGCGATTATTATCTTCGCGGTGGCGGTGGACCGGTTCCGACATCGGCGAGCCACGGAGTGATTCGGAGGTACGCGTTGCGTCGTGCGCCAGGGAAGGCGGCTGGCGGCGGGGACGCCGCCATAACCCGCAGCCGGGGACGGCTGCGGTACAAGGGAGGTCTGCACTTCCGGCGTGACTTTGCGAACAGGCCGTGGAAGATTCCGCCCAACTATGAAAGCACTGACTGCACTTTGTGGATTCATTGTGGCTTTGAGCGTGGCGCAGGCGGGCGAACCGCAGGCGGCGGCGCCCGCTTCCTCCGGGACGCAGACCAACGCTCCTGCGCAGGCGCCGGCTGGCGGGGCGGACCTGAAGGATCCTTCCAAACTGAACGCGAAAGCGCCGGAGACATTCAAGGTCCGGTTTGAGACGACCAAGGGACCGTTCACTGTTGAAGTGACGCGTTCGCTGGCTCCGAACGGCGCCGACCGTTTTTACAATCTGGTGCGCGGAGGATACTTCGAAGATATCGCGCTGTTTCGGGTGGTGAAGGGTTTCGTGTGCCAGTTTGGAATTCACGGAGACCCCGAAGTATCGAAGGTGTGGAGGGGTGCTCAAATTCCTGATGATCCGGTCAAGGGCAGCAACACTCGAGGCACCATCACGTTTGCGACGGCGGGTCCGAATACCCGGACGACGCAACTGTTCATCAATTACGTGGACAACGCGCGGCTGGATTCCATGGGGTTTGCGCCGTTCGGCAAGGTGGTTGAGGGCATGGACGTCGTGGACAAATTCAACGGCGAATATGGTGAGGGCGCTCCGATGGGAAGAGGGCCTGACCAGAGCCGAATTCAGTATGAGGGCAATGCCTATCTGAAGAAGAGTTTTCCGAACCTGGACTATATTCAATCCGCCACTCTTGTGGAGTGAACGGGCTCCGCAGCAACCAACACGATTTGCTTATGACGAATTCTCTTACGGACGAAGTGGCGGTGATGGAGACGACGGAAGGCCGGATGGTTCTGGAATTCTGGCCGGATGTCGCGCCGAACCACGTCGAGAACTTCAAGAAACTGGCGCGCCAGGGATTTTACGATGGCACGTGCTTTCACCGGGTCATCAAGGGTTTCATGATCCAGGGGGGTGATCCGCTGACGAAGGATCCGGCCGAGGAACGCCGCTGGGGCACCGGCGGACCGGGCTACTCGATCCGGGCGGAATTCAACGACCGTCCGCACACGCGCGGCGTGTTGTCGATGGCGCGGGCGCAGGACCCGGATTCGGCCGGGAGCCAGTTCTTCATCTGCCACGGCGACGCGCGTTTTCTGGACCGGCAGTACACGGCGTTCGGGAGGTTGATCGAAGGCGACGACGTGCTGGAGAGGATTGCGACCACGCAGACGCGGCCGCAGGACCGGCCGGTGAAGCGGATGGGTATTGAAAGCGTGAAGATCGTTTCGCGGGATGCGATTCAGTAGCGCGCCGGAGAGGAAGGCGCCGTGACGCCGCCGGAGCTGGCTGTGATTCTGGAGAGGCTGGGGTGCCCGCCCGAGCGGTGCGGCGAGATGGCGGCGCAACTGGACCGGCGGGCGCGGCAGCTCGCCGGGCAGAAAGGCCGGTCGTACGAAGACGCGCTGGCGCATCTGCTGAACCTGATGCGGCAGGGGTGGGCCGCCCAGGGCAAAAACCCGGACGCACCGGAAGGAGGAATGGAACGTTTTTGACATTCGATTCCGGACTTTCGACCCTCCGGGCCGTATATGGTCAAGCCATGGCAGAAAGTCGGCTCCAAATCTGTCGGTGATTTCCGCATCTTCACCGTCCGCTCGGACCTGAAAGTTTCACCGCGCACAGGGAAGACCCACGACTTCTACGTCATTGATTCCGTCAACTGGGTGAACGTCGTCGCGCTGACGCCGGACGAACACCTGGTAATGGTGGAACAGTATCGTCACGGGTCGAACACCGTGGAGCTGGAGATCCCGGGCGGGATGATGGATGCCGGCGACGCGCGTCCGGAGGCGACCGGGGAACGTGAATTGCGCGAGGAAACCGGTTACGCGGGGGAGAACGCGCGCGTGCTGGGTGAAGTCTTTGCGAACCCGGCAATCATGAGCAACACCTGTTTCACCGTGCTGGTCGAGAACTGCCGGTGCGTTCACCCGGTGGAATTCGACCATGGCGAAGACCTGGCAACGCGGCTCGTGCCGGTGTCGGAGGTGTCGGCACTCGTTGCGTCGGGCAAGATCCGGCACCCGCTGGTGGTGGCAGCGCTGTTCTTTTTTGACCTCTGGAAACGCGGGTTGAAAAAGCTGTGAGGCGTCAGGCCTTTCCCTGGCGCACCGCTTCCTTCTTCTCTTCGAGCTTTTCCTGAAGCGCCTTGCGCTCGTTCACGAGCTGGCGCTGCAGCTCCTCGACGCGGAGGACGTCGCCCGCGCATTTCTGGATCTCGGCCTGGATGGAGATCTCGCGCTCGGCGATTTTCGCCGCGTATTCCGAGTCCAGTTCGGCGAGGCGTTTCTTCTGCTCCGGCGTCGGGGTGACGGTCGGAGAGATCCTGTTCAACCGTTCCATTGCCAGTTCGTAAGCGGATTTCATCGGGACACGTACTTTCGGTTGGTTAAAGCGTTTTGAGATTCACGGTTTCTTCTTCCAGGGCATGTCCGGGAAGTTCTCGGGCGGCGCGGGCTTTGCCGGGTCCGGGTCCGGTTCCGCCATCTTGAGATCGGAGCTTGATGCCGGGTCCGGTGCCGGTTTGCCGAGTTCGGCTTTCCATGACGCCATGCGGGCCTGGGCGCCGTGATGCTCGGCCAGGGCCTTGTCGCCGGCTTTCATGTAGAACAGCGACAGGTTGGTGTGGACGAGCTGATCGCCGGGCCTGAGTCTGCGCGCCTTGTGTCCTTCTTCGATCGCCCGCCGGTAGTCGCCCAGGCGATAGAACGCCATGCCCAGGGCCAGTTGCGCGTCGAAGTGCTGCGGATCGGTCGCGAGCACGGTCTGAAGGATCTCGATCGCACCGGTGTAATCACCGGTGCTGAACCGGAACATCGCGTCGTCGTATTGATCCTGCAAAGACATGGCCGCGTGGAAACGCTATCTGCGAAAGGCGTGTTGGGCAAGGGGCGGTGATGGCTGTATTGCGCGGTTGCGACGGCGTGAACTAGCATGCGGGTGTGACGCGCGACAACGATGCCTTGCCGATTCAACTGATTTCGACGGATTTTGACGGGACGATTTTTGCGGAGTTTGAGAACCCGCCGATCGCGCCGGACTTTGAACGATTGATCGCCGATCTCCAGGCGCGCGGGGCGAAGTGGGTCATCAACACGGGGCGCGACATGTCGAGTTTGATGGAGGCATTGGCACGCGCGCAGATTTCGATTCAGCCCGACTACCTGGTGCTGGTGGAGCGGGAGATTCACCTGCACGACGGTGTGCGGTACCGGGGATTGGATGCGTGGAACAATGCCTGCGCGGCGGCGCACCGGGAGCTGTTTGTGCAGGTGCGGCGCGACCTGCCCCGATTGATCGACTGGGTGAACGCGCGGTTTCACGCGACGGTGTATGAGGATCCGTATTCGCCGTTCTGCCTGATTGCGGGGAACCTGGCCGAGGCGAACGCGATTCACGCGTATCTGGAGGAATACTGCCGCGAGGTTCCGGGCCTTGCCGTGGTGCGGAACGACGTGTATGCGCGCTTCAGCCACGTGGCGTACAACAAGGGAACGGCGCTCGCGGAGGTGGCGCGTCTTCTCGGCCTTGGCCCGGAACAGGTGTTCGCCGCGGGCGATCACTTGAATGACCTGCCGATGCTGAGCGGGACGCATGCGCATTGGGTGGGAGCGCCGGCCAACGCGATCGAGCCGGTCAAAGACCTGCTGAACAGGGTGGGCGGCTACGTCAGCGCGCACGTGCATGCGACCGGGACAGCGGATGCGCTGCAACACGCGTTGAAAACAGCCGGTGTGCAGAACGCCAGGTGATCGATGAGGCCACGGATATCAGTGTCGTTAATACACCGATCTTGCGGTCGGGGTGACAATTGCTTGAGTCGATATAAAGTGTTGAAGTACAGGCAAATACGACTACGATTAGAAATTGACACAAGGGGCCCCGGTGCTAGTGTTTCACAGCAATGCGACGACAAGACGAAGCCTGCAGTGGACTCCTCACCGATTGGATGCAGGTGGAGCGTCGAAACACGTAATCTCCCATGAGTGAATCGACTGTGGCCTCGCCGGAGGGTGGGGCGCCCAAAGTTTCAAGAATTTCCGAAGCCGTCATCCGAATCGCCGGCAATTCGCAGGATGGCATTCAGGCCATTGGCGGTTTTCTCGCGCGACTGGCGGGCCGGAGCGAGCAGGAAGTCATGACGTTCATGACGATTCCGTCCACGATCTCGGGCGGTCCGTCGATATTCCAGGTGCGCATCGGGTCGGGCGAGGTGCTCAGCGCCGGTGACGAGGCCGATGTGTTGCTGGCCTTCTACCAGCACTCGTACGAGGGGCACATCTCGTCGCTGAGGAAGAACGGGATTGTGCTGTTTGATTCGGATCATGTGGAGCCGCGGCCGGAGTGGCAGAACAGCTATCATCACGTGGGCGTTCCGATCTCGAATTTGACGATCGAGGCGATTGGCGGCACGGCCCGGGACAAGGGGAAGAACATCTTCGCGCTGGGTCTGATTGCGCGGATGTTTGACCTGAACGTTCCGAAGCTGGAGAAGCTGATTCAGGAGCGGTTTGGCGGCAAGGACGAGAGCATTGTGAAGAACGCGCTGACCGCGTTCCATGCGGGTTACAGCTATGCCATCGGGGATCTCATCGAGACGTTCCGGTTCATGGACAGCCGCAAGAAGGGGTCTCAACAGGTGGTGATGAACGGGAACGAGGCGCTGGGGTATGGGTTGATTGCCGCCGGCGTGCGGTTCGGCGCGGGGTATCCGATCACGCCGTGGTCGGACGTGATGGAACTGCTCCGGCGGGAGCTGCCGAAGTACGGGGGGACATTCGTGCAATGTGAGGACGAGATTGCGGCGGTGTCGATGGCGATTGGCGCCAGTTACGCCGGGCGCGTTGCCGTCACCGGGTCGAGCGGTCCCGGCATCGCGTTGAAGGCCGAGGCTTCCGGCTGGGCCGGCATGGCCGAAGTACCGGTGGTCATCGTCGATGTGCAGCGCGGGGGGCCTTCCACCGGCATGCCGACCAACGTGGAGCAGTCGGACCTGAACATCGCCTGTTTCGGCGCGCACGGAGATTCGCCGCGCGTCGTGCTGGCGCCGGCCAATGTGGAGGATTGTTTTTACATCGCGATCGAGGCCGTCAACATCGCGAGGAAGTACAACGTTCCGGTTTACATTCTCAGCGACCAGTCCATTGCCACGCGCATCGAGGCGTTTCCCGAGCCTGATCTCGAGAAGGTGTGCCAGGACATCACGCCGGACCTGTCGCCGGTGGCGGAGTACAAGCCGTATGATCTTTCCGCCGAGGACGGGGTGGTGCGCCGGGTGGTTCCGGGCACGCGCATTCTGAACGGCAAGTATCCGATCGCGACCGGGCTCGAGCACGATGAGATGGGACATCCGACCGGTTCGCCGAAGTTGCACATGGAGATGACGGCGAAGCGGCGCAGGAAGCTGCAGGCGCTGGCGCGGACGCTGCCGACGCCGAAGATCTACGGGCCGAGCGAGGGCCGCGTGCTGCTGGTCGGGTGGGGTTCCACGCAAGGTCCGATCCGGGAGGCGGTGGACCGGGCGCGCGCGGCGGGCGACAGCATTTCTTCGATTCACATCCGCACTCTCAGCCCGCTGCCTCCGGGGCTGGAGGAGGTTTTCTCAGGGTTCAATCACATCTTCGTTGTGGAGCTGAATGACTCCGGCATTTACGGGTATGGCGGCCAGTTGGCGTCGATTCTTCGGGCGCGTTTCTGCAACCCGGCGATTCGCGGGATCAACAAGACGGACGGCCTGACGTGGAAGGTGAAGGAGATCCTGGCGGCTGTGAAAGCGAAACTGGAATCAAACGGTTCGCCGGCCTGATGGTCTAATTTCAACAACAACGCTTTTTCCTGCACAATGAGTTCGATCACTGACATTCCGGCACGCAACAGCAATCCCGCCCCGGCGGACGTGGAGCGCAAGCCGCTGACCAAGAAGGAAATTGCCGCCGATCATCCGACGTGGTGCCCGGGATGCGGCGATTTCTCGGTGCTGGCGCTGTATTTCAAGCTCATTGAGAAGCGCAAGCTGTGGCACGAGAAGATCACGACCATCGCGGGCATCGGCTGCTCGAGCCGGTTCCCGTACTTCGTGCAGGCGCACGGCGCGCATTTCATCCACGGACGGGCGCTGCCCTTTGCGACCGGCATTTCCCTGTCGCGCCCGGATCTGCACGTGTTCGTGTTCGGCGGGGACGGCGACGCGTTTTCGATCGGGGGCAATCATTTCAACCACACCGCGCGCAAGAACATCAAGATGACGTACGTGGTGATGGACAACTGGGTGTACGGCCTGACCAAGAAGCAGACGTCGCCGACGTCGCCGCTGGGTTTCAGGAGCAAGACTGACATGTGGGGCGCGGTGGATTACCCGATCAACCCGATGAAGCAGGCGATTGCGGCGGGCGCGACGTTTGTGGCGCGGACGACGCATTCGAATCCGAACCATGTGCTGCAGATGATGGAAGCGGCGATGGACCACGACGGGTTCAGCTTCATCGAGTGCCTGAGCGAATGCGTTGAGTTTTACGAAGGCGCGTTTGACGCGTCGAATCCGCGCAAGGGCGGCGTGTTCAAGGAAGTGCCGAAGGACCACGATGTGACGGATGAACTGGCGGCCTACAGGCTGGCAAGCGATCCGTTCCCCGGATATTTCGGAATTTTCTACCGGAACCCGAAGCCGACGAAGAATGCGCGCGAGGCGGAAATCATCCGGAAATCGCGGGAGCAGGTTCAGGGGTTGAAAGACTGGGAGATCCTGCAGAAGACGTTCGATCGATTGAAATGAGCGGTTTGCACTGACATGCCGATCTACGAGTTCGCCTGTCCGAAGTGCCGAAAGATTTTCAGCTTCCTCTCGAAGCGGGTGAATCCGGATCGTTTGCCGGTCTGCCCGAAGTGCGGCAACACGCAGATGGAGAAGCAGCTCAGCCGTTTCGCCATGACCCGCAGGGCGGCGGAGCCGTCTGAATCCGGGGAAGGGCCCGATGCGATGCCGGACCTGGACGATCCGCGGGTGGCGCGCGCGATGGCGGAGATCGAGCGGGACATGGAGCACATGGACGAGAACAACCCGCGACACATGGCGCACCTGATGCGGCGGATGAAGGAGCTGATGCCGCCGGGCTCGATGCCGAAGGAATTGGACGTGGCGATCAAACGTCTCGAAGCGGGTGAGGATCCGGAGAAGATCGAGGAGGACATGGGCGATCTGTTGGGAGATCTGATGGACGGTGCGGAAGGGGGAGGCGGGGAAGGGGCGTATTCGCGCGACTCGGGCCTCTACGACTACTAGCGGCACGCGCGCCAATCCATGGTCCACATTTGCGAACCGGCCGGTGTCGCGGCGCCACGGCAACCGGGCACTTTCCTCTCGGGCGCGTCATGAGCCAT
Source organism: Verrucomicrobia subdivision 3 bacterium UBA3939 (assembly GCA_002385705.1). Taxonomy (GTDB): domain Bacteria; phylum Verrucomicrobiota; class Verrucomicrobiia; order Limisphaerales; family UBA3939; genus UBA3939. The sequence continues at coordinate 21,921 of DGDZ01000070.1, read as the reverse complement.
CGACAGCTCAAGATCGGATACTTCGGGCTCACCGCGTTGAACACGCTCGCGACCTCGTATTTCCTCAACTACCTGTTTTTCTACCTGCGCGACCGGTTCGGCTTCGGCAACCGGGAGAATCTCTGGGTCTCGGCGTTGCACGGGTTCATCTACATTTTTTCGGCGTGGCAATGCGGGCGGTTCGCGCAGAAGCGGGGATTTCACACGAGCCTGAAGGCGGGGTTCGCGGGGCTGGCGTTGTGGATCGGAGCGGGCGCCCTGCTGGATTCCGTGCCGGGATTGCTGCTGGTGGTGGCGGGTTACAGCGTGGTGCTGTTGTTCACGTGGCCGGCTCTCGAGGCGCTGGTCAGCGAGGGCGAATCGAGGGACGGCGTGCAACACATGGTGGGCATCTACAACTGCACCTGGGCGGCGGCGGCTGCGTTCGCCTATTTCACCGGCGGCATGCTTTACGAATACTGCGCGCATGAGTATTCGGCGCGGATCGCCGTTTTCTGGATTCCGGCGCTGCTGTGCCTGTTGCAGCTCGGAGCGGTGTTCTGGCTCGAGAAACGGGCGCGGACCGTGGCGAAGCCGCAGCGGTCTGCGATGGCGACGGCGCCGCACCCGGAACCGGTCGCGCTGCAGCAGCCGGTCAGTCCGGCGGGTTTTCTCAGGATGGCATGGCTGTCGAACCCGTTTGCATTCGTTGCCATCAACACGCTGTGGGCGGTCATGCCCGGGCTGGCGGTGAAGCTGGGATTGTCGCCGGCGCAGGTGGGATTGTTCTGCTCGGTCTGGTTGTTTGGCCGGCTGGCGTCCTTTGCCATTCTCTGGAAGTGGAACGGGTGGCATTACCGGTTTCGGTGGCTGCTGGGGGCGTTTGTTCTGTTGATAGGCAGTTTTCTGGCCATTCTGCTGGCGAAGCTGCTCTGGGTGGTGGTGGTCGCGCAGGTGTTCTTCGGTCTGGCGACAGGCATGCTCTACTACGCCTCGCTGTTTTACTCGATGGATGTTGGCGAAACGCAGGCGGAGCACGGAGGATTGCACGAGGCGGCAATCGGGCTGGGGATTTTTGCCGGGCCGGCCGTGGGCGCGGTTTCTCTGCAGTTTCTCCCGCACGTGCCGAACGCGGGCGTGTACGGCGTGAGCGCGCTGTTGATGTGCGGACTGGCGGGTCTGGTGGCGCTGCGAGTGACCGCGCGGCAGCGGCCGGGAGCCTGAACGCCAGAAAACTTGATCGGCAGGCGCAATCCGTTCATTCTACGCGCAGTTTGAAACCATAACCGGTATCTGTCGCACACATGTCACTGCTCACAGGCAAACTTGGAATTGTTTTTGGCGTCGCCAACAAGCGCTCGATCGCGTGGGCCATCGCGCAGGCCTGGGCCAAAGAGGGTGCTCGCCTCGCCTTCACCTATCAGGGCGAGCGCCTGAAGGAAAACGTTGAGGAACTCGCGGCCACCTTTGGCAGTGACACGCTGATCCTTCCGTGCGACGTGACGCGGGACGAGGAGATCGCGGCGGTGTTCAAGACGGTGGGCGAGAAGTTCGGCAAGCTGCATCTGTTGCTGCATTCAGTGGCGTTTGCTCCGAGGGAGGCGCTCGAGGGAGAATTCATCAACACGAGCCGTGACGCGTTTCGCATTGCGCATGACGTGAGCGCCTATTCGCTGGTGGCGCTGGCGCGGGCGGCGGCGCCGCTGATGACGGAGGGCGGCAGCATTCTGGCGATGACCTATTATGGTTCGGAGAAGGTGGTGCCGCATTACAACGTGATGGGCGTGGCCAAGGCGGCCCTGGAGGCGAGCGCGCGGTATCTGGCCTACGACCTGGGCCCGAAAAAGATCCGCGTGAACTGCATCAGCGCGGGGCCGGTGAACACGCTGGCGGCGCGGGGCATCGCGGGGTTCACGGACATGTTGAAGCATTACGAGGCGCATGCGCCCCTGCGGCGCAACGTGCTGCCGGACGAACTGGGCGCCACGGGCGTGTTTCTTGCCAGCGACGGCGCCGCGGCCATCACCGGCCAGGTGATCTACGTCGATAGCGGCTATCAGATCATGGGGATGTGAGCACTCGCCGCGGGATTTGAAATCGTGTTTCAGTCCGGGCGCCGAGCCTTTCCCTGCTTTTGGGAGCCGGGGTTGAAGAGAACGCAGCCGGAGGGATGGTGCGCGATAGAGGGTTCGAACCTCTGACCCCTTCCGTGTCAAGGAAGTGCTCTACCACTGAGCTAACCGCGCATCTGCTTCAAAGGCCGGTAAATGCGCCTGTTCACAGGCCTTTCCGCGCCTTTTTGCGGAGCCGTAAAGTCTCCTTTTTCCTGTCGCGCCGCAAGCCGAAAAAACGGCCAGACGCCGTCGGGGCGCATCTCGGTTCTTGTGCATCCCGCAAATCAACCCGGAGGGTTAGACAGCAGCCGGAGGTCGCAGCAACGCGGAGACCTCCGGCGAACGGACATGAGAGATTTGCACCCCGAAGGCGGTGCCTGACTGCTCCGAGCCCTCGGTCGTTGCTGCGACTCGCAGAGTCGCGCTCCGGACCGCGGGTCTGCGACGTCTGCGACCCGCAGCAGGCTACGTCAGCATGCAGACGCAGGATCACACAGGGATCCCATGCGCGGCGCCAGGCAGCATCGGGCATTCTGCTATTCCGCCTGCCCCGGAGCGCGACTGTGTCCCGCACATCGGGACCAGTCGCAGCGCGTTAACGAAGCGAGCAACTCCGGGTTCAGCAAACGCGCGGGCGCACCACCATCAATCATGCTGAAGTTCAAGCACTCGCGAGAAGCCGGACGCTCTCCCGCGTGCGAACTTTTGTTGTATATGCAACAAAAGGTTGCATTTCCTTGATGGGCAGATGTTTGCGTGAGCACTGAGGGACGACGAACTTTTGTTGCATATGCAACAAAAGGTTGCAAACCATTGAAGGGCTTTGGGATCGGATGGGAGGAAGCGATCGTGGAGGCAGGCTTTGAACGGAAGCTCCAATTAGTCTTCGATGCGGCACACGCTCGGTAAACGACCTGGCGCTGTTGCAGCTTGGTCGGCCACCAGATCGGTGCGCCGGGCTGTTCGCGGGCGAATCGTCGTCTTCAGGCAGTCTCGCTGAGTTTCTGTAAACGGGGGAGGGACGCATCGCTACGTTCTACAATCACGCACTCATGTCGTGAGCTTCGGCGGCTTGCTCGCCTTCGGCCTTACGGGACAGTTCTGTTTGACTTTTCCTAACTGTTTGGCTTACAAGACGAGTGTTTCCATGTCTGCCTGGCCTATGCGTTGCCTATTGGTTTTGTTCTGGCTTGTTGTTCACGTGGTTTCTGCTGCTCCCATGCTCGTGCCAGGGTCCGGTCCTGTCGGCACCCAGGTGCAGGTTACGTTGCCGGGGCTCGACGCGTCAGCCGTCTCGGCCGCGGCATTTGGCAATGTGTCCGCGCCTATCGTCGCGCGAAGCGGGGAGACGGTGACGATCGAGGTTCCGCCGGGCGCGAAGTCCGGTCCGATCACGCTGATCTCGGATTCTGACGCACGGGCGACGCCGCTTGCTTTCGAGATCACGCGGCTGGTGAACGTGTCGGTCGGTTCCGGCAATCCCGGCGTCACCACGGTGGGATCGTTTTTTGGGAATGCCGCAGGCGGGCAGGTGGCGGTTTCGGTCGGGCGCGCGAATCTGGTGTTCGCTTCAAATGACGGGAGTGGTCCGCCGCTGCTGGGGATTGTGACCGATGCGATCTCGAACCTCGAGTTGAACGCGAACAGCACCGCTCTCGCGGTCCTGTTTCTGAGCTCGCTGGTTTACACGGCGGACAGCGATGATGCCGACGTGCGGCTGCAGGAGCTGGCGAGCCTTTCAGAAACGGCAGCGCTGGCATCCTATCTCGCGGGGGAACTCCTGGCCGGCCGCGATTATTCGGAAGAGTCGACGTTTCAACAGCGAATCGAGGCTGCGCTTTCGGCATATGTCTCGACCCCGCCTCAGCCCACGAAGGTTCGCAAGGCCGGGGCGAGCCCGGCCTCTGCTGCCGGCTACGACACCTTTGACCTGAAAACGCCGGGCTATGAAAAACTGAATCGCATCCAGCCGAAAGAACTGACGACCGCGCGAAGCAAGGCCACCGGGCTGCCCGTGCTGCGACAGAAATTTGGCGCGGCGCCGCTGCCGGACGAGACGCTTGGCAGGTTCATTACGGCGAATCCGCTGGAATGGGCGGCGAATCTGTATGCGTTGAACATTTCCGATCCGCGCCTTGACACGCGTCCCGAGGTGGAGGCGTTGCAGGGGAGTTACTCGGCGGTGTATGGGCGCGTGAGCCCGGAGGCGCTCGATCGGTACGTTATCGCTTCGGAACCGGCGACGCGATACGTCGATCTGGTCAGTGTGGCCAAACAGTGGGTCAGCAAGAAGGTGGTAGGGGCGGTGGGTGACGCGGCGGGAGCGGTGGTCAAGAGTGAGCTGACGATTCCTGATGACGCGGCGGGGCTTTACATGGTGCGCGCGTTCAACGGCGCCCGCTTCCCGCCGCAGGCCGGACTGCTCGATCAACTCCCCGGAGCGCACCGCGAAGATCGCGTGATGCTGACGCTGAACATGGTTCTGGCGGTCAATGAAGCGGTCGCGTTCTTCATTTCTGCGCGGGAGATTTTTGCCGACAACGAGTGGGCGGGCTTTCTTGCCCGTCTTGAAATGACCATCGGGAGCGCGCTGGAGGTGCAGGCGGCGCAGGGGACGCTCGATGCGGCGGTGGTGGAGGCGGTTTTTCTGGCCAGCGTGAAGACGGCGTTTGAGTGGGCCTGGGACAAGCTCCGCAGCGCCGGTGTTTCGGCGCTGCCGGCACGACTCGGCGGAGTGCTGAAGAGCGTGTTCGACGCCAGCGGCAAGGTGGCGAGTGTGTTCAGGCTGGTGGAACGCGTTACCGCGCTTTCGAACGCCGTTCAGGTGTTCAATGACAACGCCTTCTCCGTTCAGGCGATTGAGGACACAATCATCGTGGTTGGCAATCCGTGGGCGCCGCACATCTCGGGTTTTCATCCGCAACGCGGCCAGCGGGGCAGTCTGGTGACGATCACCGGCGATCGATTCTTCACCATTGCTGCGAGCAACATCGTCACGATCGGATACCTCGGCACATCGCCTGAGGATCCACCCGCCCAGGCGCGCGCGGAAGTTGTGGCAGCGTATCTCAACAGCCTGGTGATCCGGATTCCTGACGATGCGAACACGGGAGTGATTCGGGTGCACGTTGCGGGGCGGGGCACAGCCAGCACGGAGGCACTGGAGCCGCCGTATCGCGAGTTTGAAGTCATTCCCGATCCTGTTCTGACTGCCGTGGCGCCGGGAACGGTGTTCCCCGGGCAACCGGTGCGATTGATCGGAGAGAACCTGCCGCCGGTGGACACGCCGCAATTGTATGCGGTGTTTGACATTGAGTTCGAGGACTGGCGAACGCCGTCGGCAGGCAATTCCAATGAGCTCGTTGCGCTGGCGCCATTCAACACTGGAACGGGAACCGTCCGTTTGCGCTGGGGCAATCGCGAGAGCAATCCCATCCAGATTACGGTCCTGCAACCGCCTCTGCCGGATCTGGGCGCCGAGATCCGCGTCAGCACCGGCGCGGACGGCAATGTGCGCGACGGGGAGCTGACGTTGCGCGAGGCCTTGATGCTTGCGGCCGGAACGCTGCCGTACTCGGCGCTGACGACACCGCCGTCACCGCGTCCGCCGGGGGTGACTTATGAAACCGACTGGGTCAGCAGCCATCATGTCGGAAACGGCCTGCGCAATCAGATTATCCGGGACTCCTCGGTCAATACGATCACGCTCACATCGCCGCTGCCTGAAGTGCCGAGCTGGTCCATCATCAACCTCGGGAACGTCACCCTCGACGGTGCCGGCGTGACGACGGGATTGCTGTTGAACAACAGCAGCAACGTCCAGATTCGCGGTGTCAATCTCACTGGCTTTTCACAGGCAGCCATTCATGTCACAGGCGGCAGCCATGACAATCTGATCGATCTGTCTTCGGTGATTGGCGGCGCCGGCCATGGCGTGTTCATCGAAGGCAACGCGTGGCAGAACACGATCCGGGTTTCCGTCAGCGGCGTGGGCGGCGACGGCTACCGGCTTGCCGGCGCGAACGTGATGATGAACGACGTTGAGATTGGAGAGAAAACCGCGGAGCAACCTGGATTCATCGAGCACTGCGGCGGCTGGGGGATTCGCATCATGGACTCGGCTCGGTTCAATCGGGTGATGGCGCCGAGGCAGTTGCTTTTTGGACAGCCGCCGCCCGGAGCGATTCAGTCCAACGCGTTGGGCGGCATTCTGATCAGCGGCCCGGAGTCCACCGGCAACCGCATTCATCCGATGTTCGGTCCCGGGTTGCCCATTCTCGGCAACGGCGGCCCCGGCATCCGCATCGAAAGTCCATCCACCACGGTCAGCTATTGCCTGATCGGAAACAACGACGGCTCGGGAATTGAAGTCGCCGGCACCAACGCCGCCGGCACGCGAATCAGCGCCTGTTATATCGGATTTGATTCCGTCACGGGCGCGCCGCAGCCGAACGATGGTCATGGCATTCACCTGGCCGCGACGCGCACCATCCAGATCGGCGAAGACTTTGTGGACACATTCGTCGATCTGCCCTTCAACTTCATCGGAACCAACCTCGGCCATGGGATCTTCCTCGAGAGCTGCCGGGACGTGACGATTCGATCGACGGAAATCGGTCGCGTGCACTTGAACACGTTTCAGCCGCCCGCGGTGGATCTGCCGAACGCGCAATCCGGCATTGTGCTTCAGAACAGCAGTGACTGCGTGATCGGCAGCAGCTGGTGGCACGCGCGCGTGCAGGTGACCGGGCATCTGAATGGAACAGGCATTCACATTTCGGGAACCGGCAGCCACGACAACACTGTCATCGGCACGTTCATCGGCTGCGAGTATTTCCCCGGGTTCAACACCATCGTCGGAAACACCGACCTCGGGAACCTGGTGGGGATCGAACTCGTGAACGGCGCATGGGGGAATCGCATCGGCATGCGCGGACGCGGTCGCAACGGAACCGGCGCGTCGCCGATGAACTACGTGCATTTCAATCGCACGGCGGGCGTCATTATCGACTCAGGGCTCGATCCTTCGCAGTCGGTTCCCGATGGCGACGAACCCTTTGTTCCGGTGGGCGGCAATGTCGTGGTCAACAATTCGATTCAGCTACAGTACGAGACCGGTGTGCTGTTGAAGTCGGGCGCGAAGGCGACGCAGATCGGCGGCACGACGTCTGAACTCAACCTGATCTCGTTGAACGGAAAGGTCGGCATTCGTATCGAGAACGCCTCGGCAAGCCGGCCCGAACTCGGGAACCGGATCATCGGCAACACTATTTTTGGAAATGGCCAGAATCTTTCGGACGTGCCGGATCCGCTGACCGGCGATCCGGAAGGGGTCGGAATTCTGTTGTTGAATTCGAGCGGCCAGCGGATCGGGGGCGATCGCTCGGCCGAAGGCAATCGCGTGGCCAACAGTTGGGTCGGCATTGTGGACATAGGCGGATCCAACAATTTCATTGCGTGGAACAACTTCGACACGCTTCGGAAGAGCGCTGTCATTCTGCGCGATGCGCACGGCGATCAACTGGGACCGGAAAACAACATCGCGCTCGCGGGGCTGGCGACGAACGCGCCGATAGGCGCCGCGGTGATTGCCGGCGGCGGCGGTCACACGATGATCCGCAATCGCATCGGATCGTGGCGCGACGGATCCACCAGCACCGTCACGCCGGACGGGCTCGTGCTGAGAGACACGGCCGGCAACCGGATCGGCGGGTTTGACGACGAAGGCAACATCTTTGTGAACGCCACCGGCTGCGGGATCCGGGTCACCGGCGCGGCCTCGACGCAGAATCAGATCGCCGGAAACTGGATCGGTGTGAACCCCGGCCCGGGCATTTCATCCCAGCCCAATCTCGGAGGTGGAATTGTATTCGAGAACGGCGCGAGCGTGAACATCGTTGGCGGTTCGCTACCCGTCAATGTCGGCGGTGCTGTGGCGTTGCTTCCGACGGGCAATCGCATTCACAACAATGAGGGCGATGGCGTTCGGGTGTCGGGAGCGGCGACGGTCTCGAACACGATTCTCAACAACAGCATCACTGCGAACAGCGGCCTGGGAATCTTTCTGGGCGGCGGAAATCGGAACCTGCCTTCGCCTCAGCTCACGACGGCGGCCGGAATGTTGAACGGCACATCCGGCGCGCCGAATGGATCCATTGTCCAGGTGTTCTACGACACGGGAGGCGAAGGCAGAATGTTGCTGGGCGAAACGGAAGTCGTGGGCGGCGCGTTTCAGTTCCGCATTCCGGCGCTGCTGCCGGGAACGGTGCTGACCGCGACGGTGACGGATTCGGCGACGGGCGACACGTCGCCATTCGCCTCGCCGGTCACGATTGTGCCGCCGACTCCGGTGCAGGTGACCGTGGAGCGAGTTGGAACTCCGGTGCCGACCACCGGTGCACCCGGAACAGGAGCGACGTTGGTTCCGATCCGGTTTACCGTGACCGGGGCCGAGAAGGTGCGCGTTACGCGCCTGGACTTTGATTTCACTGGAACGGCGCCGGGCGCGTTGAGTTCGGCGGTGTTGTACCTGGACGCGAACACGAATTCGATGCTGGATCCTGGTGAACCGGCCGTGGGTCCGGCGATCACGAACTTCTCGAGCGGCGCTGAGTTCACCGGATCCTTGATCGTGGTGGAGCCGGACGTTCCCGGGCAACTGTTGTTGCACGCGCAGTTTGCTTCGAACGCCGTTGCCGGAGCGGAGGTGGAATTTGCGCTGGCGAATGCGGCGGCGGTTACGGCGGGAGTGGTTCTTGGTCCCACACCGGTGACAGTCGTGGGAACGTTCCCGATCCTGTCGGATCGCGCCACGATTGGCGCGGGTCAGCCGGCGGATTACATCAGTTGGGCCGGGTTGTACTTCTCGCAGGCCGAGTTGGACGGAATTGGCGCGGCGGGCGTTGACGCGGACGGCGATCGCCTGAGCAACCTGATGGAGTATTTTCTCGGGACACACCCGCGGAATGATGAAGGCTCGCCGTTCCAGATTACGCGGGAGGGCACCAATGGCGTATTGAGGTTTTCGCATTGGAACCGCGCCGATGTGACGTGGTTGCTGACGGAGGGAACGAACTTTCCGTCATGGCACCCGCTCACGCTCGGGCAACTGCAATCGGCGGAGCCGCTGTCCGACGGGCGTTTCCGGGAGACTGTCCTGTTCCCGGCAACCGTTCCGCGACTGTTCTTCCGCCTGCAGGTGGAACAGGAATAGGCTTTTGGAGCGACCGCTGTTGAAGCAACGTCACCGGCAATCAGGAGTGCTGAAACACACACTGAAGCAATGGATCAAGTGCGCGAACGCCGAGACTGCGGTGCGTGTTCATAAGGACTGAGGGGTCATGCTTCGGAAGCGGTTGAAAAAAGAAACACGCAAACCAGGGATGAACATCTGGATGCAATTCCCGGCTTATGAAACACGCGATCATCGGAATGCTTGTCGGTGCCGCGGCAGTGTCACTTCATGGTCAATCTGTGCTGGGGCAAGGCGATTCGGTCACCTGGTATTTTGAATTCGTGCATGACTCGACCGGGACACTCAACAACCCCGACTGGCAAGGCGCCAACGATCCTGGCATTGCCGGGCTGGCCATCGAAGAGGACGGAAATTGGCGCACGGGAGGGGGGCCTGCCGTAACCCATGACGCAGAGAGCGCCCCCTTGGGCGCATCTCAATTTTTGTGCATCCCCACAAGCTTTCGCAGGAAACAGGTGCCTGGCTCAGGTGTTTTCGCTGTGAAAATCCCGACACTTCGGAGAAAACGGCAGCGGTGGACCAAATTGAGATGCGCCCGAGAGGCTCCGGCGGGGCACTCAATGCTTGACTTGCCTGTTTAAGTGGGGCTATCGCAAGTCAATGCGTTGCGTCGTCGCTTCAGCGGTCCAACGGCGGTTCTGTTGGCCGGCCGTTCTGCTGATCTGCGTTTGGTGCCGTTCGGCGGGCGCGGCGGTGGAGGTGTCGGCCGATTCGCCTCCGAGAGTGTTGACGAACCTTCTTGAGCTGCAGCTTGCTGAGAGGGAGCCGTCGGTGGTTCACCTGTTTCAGGTGATTGCGAAGGTGATGGATGTCGATGCCGCAAGGGGCGTGATGTTGCTGCGGGACGGTTCCGGCGAAGCCTTTGTTCGCGTGGGTTTCACGAACCAGGACATCGTGCCGGGAGCGACGGTGCGGCTGGAGGGCAGGGGATGCGCGGTCGTGCGAGACGGGTTTGGGCTGGCATTGATTCCGGGGCTGGTGGTGGATAACGACGGGGTTCATCCGAGTGTGGTTCAATCCGGCAAAACCTTTCTGCCGGCCGGTGCGAACGCGATCCGGCTCACGTGGTTCAACCGCTATGGAGTCTTGGCCTTGCACGTGGAATACGAGGGGCCTGGTGTGCCGCGTCAACCCATACCGGACTCGGCGTTGAGCCATGCGGAGGTGGATTCAGCGCACGGTCGTGTCCGTTTCCTGCCCGGCCTTCGCTACCGGGTTTTCCAGGGCGACTGGGAGTTCCTGCCGGATTTTGACCAGTACCGGCCGATAAGGACGGGGGTGGTTTCCAATTTTGATTCCGGAGTGCGCGTCCAGGACGAGACGGTGGGGATTGAGTTCAGCGGATTCATCCGCCTGCCGGAAGACGGCGTGTATACGTTTCATGTCACTTCGGACGATGGAAGCCGTTTGTTTGTTGGCGCGGCTTCGCTCGACATCCGTGTGATCCGGCGGGGGCCGGCGCCGATGGCCGAGCTGATATCGCCGCGCGGGTTCAAGGGCGACGGGCGTTCGTGGGTGACGATTCAGGGGACGGTGGATTCGATGGGTATTTGGAGTTCGGGTGGGGAACTGCGGTTGCGGGTTGGGGAGGATGACATTCGGGTGGAGATCTTTGATGCGGGCGAGGCAGCGCCGAGTATTTCGCATCATGACACGGTGCTCGTTACGGGCCTGTATGAGGAGTTGGTGAGTCAGGGCGGTTCAAGGGTTCCCGGGAGACTGATGGCGCTGAGCTGGCGGGCGATACGACCGGCGGAGCCGGCGGATTCCGCTGTCGGCGGCGATGAGTTGCCGGGCTTTTTGCCGGACAAGGCGGTTGCGGGGACGAGCAACTATGTGGCGCTCACCACGGCGGCGGAGGTGAAGGCGTTGTCTCCGCAGTTGGCGCAGCAGGGGCTTCCGGTGTCGATTCGCGGGGTAGTGACGGCGTTCTCGAGCAAGCACACTGGGGCTGTGATTCAGGATGCGACCCGTGGAGTGTTTGTGGATCTGGGGCAATTGGAGGGAGGCGTATCGATAAACCGGGGCGACTTCTGCGAGGTGGAGGGGATCACGGGGCCTGGATGGTTTGCTCCGTCTGTGATTGCGCATCGGATCACGCGACTTGGTGCGGGTTCGATGCCGAAGCCGGTGCGTGCGACCTGGAGCCAGTTGATGAACGGGAGCCTGGATACCGAGTATGCGGAGCTCGACGGGCTGGTCACGGAGGTGCAGGGCCGCCAGGTCGTGTTGTTTACGCAGGGGGGGAAGATCACGGTCGAGTTGAGGGATTTTCGTCCCGAGGTGGTGCAGGGCTACGAGGGTGCTTTGGTCCGGATACGCGGGTGTTTTCTGCCGAATTTCGACATGGCGACTCGCAAGCTGGAGACCGGGGCGATGGCGGTCAGCGGCGCTGCGGTGGAAGTGTTGCAGTCGCCTCCGAGCCATCCTTTTGACGCGCCGCGGAAGAGCATTGGAGAGTTGCTGTATTACGACCCGGAAGCGGTGCCGTTCCGGCGGCTGACGGTGGGGGGGCAGGTGATATTCAGCCGTGAGGGGGAGTGTTATTTGACCGACGGCACCAACAGCATGCGCGTGACGACGAGCGACTCGGAATGCTTTGCGGTGGGCGATGTTGTGGATGCGGTTGGTTTTCTGGAGCTTGGGGGCCACACGGCCGAGCTGAAGGAAGCGCTTCTGCGCAAGACCGGGCAGGCGCCTTTGCCGGCGGCGAGGAAGCTGGGGCCTGACGAGTTGTTGCTGGCGCGGCACGCGGGAACGTTTGTCCAGGTGAAAGCGGTGTTGATCAATGACTGGCGCGAGGGCCCCGAACGGGTGATGGAGCTTCAGTCGGGGTATCTGGCTTTCAAGGCGCGCGTGAGCGACCGGGGAATGCCGGTTTCGCTGCCGGCCCGAGGAAGCCTGTTGGAGCTGACGGGCGTGTATGCGCCTCAGGGGAAGGTAGCGGGTGACGGCAAGGTGAACGGGTTCGAGCTGTTGCTGGGGTCGGCGGCGGGGATTCGAGTCTTGACGACGCCTCCGTGGTGGACATTGAAGCGTGTGCTGATTCTGGCGGGGATATTGGGTGCGCTGCTGTGCGGGGCGCTGCTGTGGAACAAGGAGTTGCAGGCGAAGGTGGAGGAACGTGGCCGGCTGCTGGAGGCGGAGGTGCGAAATCGCCAGCGGGCGGAATTGCAGCGGGCGGCGGAGGCCGAGCGCTCCCGCATTGCGCGCGATTTGCACGATGATCTGGGAACCGGCCTGACCGAAGTCAGCCTTTTGGCCAGCGCGGGACTGGGGCGGTTTGAAGACAGCCAGAAAGTCCGCGATCGCTTTCATTCCATTGCCGAGAAGGCGCGCGCGCTGGTTTCGGGACTGGACGCCATCATCTGGGCGATCGATCCCAAGCGCAACTCACTGCAGGCATTTGCGGATTATGTGACCAGCTATGCCGACGAGCTGTTTTCGAATTCGGGCATCGTTTGCCGGATCCGGGTTCGGATCGAGTGCGGCGCCGTGGAGCTCAGTGAATCCAAGCGGCACAGCCTCTTTCTTGCGGTGAAGGAGGCGTTGAACAATGTCATCCGGCACGCGGCGGCGACGGAAGTCGAACTGCGGATTCTGCAGTCAGGCGACCGGCTCGAGGTGGTTATTGCCGACAATGGCCGCGGGTTTGACTGGAAGACGATCCGGCGCGGGAACGGCCTTGCGAACCTTCAGGAACGGCTGCAGGCCATGCACGGCGAACGGCTTGTTGAATCGGAGCCGGGGAAGGGAACGACGGTGAGGCTTGTCGTGCCGATCCACCGCGCGTCGGACGAGGTGGCCGGTCCGGGATTGGAATTTGACACATGACCACGATTGCGATTGTTGAAGACAACAACACCATGCGCAACATGCTGATCGAGTTGATCGACAGCACCCCGGGGTATCGTTGCGTTTGTGCCTGTTCGACAGCCAGGGAGGCGATGACCCAGGTGCTCAAGCACCGGCCGGACGTGGTGTTGATGGATATCCATCTGCCGGACGAGTCCGGGATCGCCTGCACCGCGCGGCTTACGGAGAAGATGCCGGGTTTGCAGGTGATTATGGTGACGGTTTACAAGGACACGGAGTTGATTTTTCAGGCGCTCAAAGCCGGGGCTTCGGGGTATATCCTCAAGCGGTTTCGGCCCGAGGACATTATCCAGGCCATTGCCGAGGTGCGGGCGGGCGGGGTGCCGATGAACAGGGAGATTGCGCGGATGGTGGTGCAATCCTTTCGCGCTCCGTCGGTTACTCCTGACGTGGGGTTGTCTGCCCGGGAAGCGGAGATTCTGGATCTTGTGATAGAAGGGCTTTCGAACAAGGAGATTGCGCAAAAGACCAACATTTCGCCGGGCACCGTGCGCAACCATCTGGGGAACATTTTCCGCAAACTGCACGTGCGCTGCCGGACCGAGGCCGCGACGAAGTACGTTCGCATCAAGCACGAGACGCCCGGCGAGAAGTGAGACGGGTCGGAATGTGTCTTTTGACACATGGCGTCAGACGGGGGGTTTTGGTATAGGCGAGTCATCCCTGAATCATGAACCCAAGACCGGGCAAGGCTCAGCCGTTTCGTGCATACCCGTGCCCAAAACCAATGCCATCGACCCGTATGAAAACCCCAATATCGACTTCTCTTCGGCGCCCGCATCTGCCGTCTCTGGCGGGCAAACTGGCTTTCGGTCTGGCGCTCACCGTGGCGGCGCTCGCGCTGCCGGCCCGGGCGGATCTGGTCGTGTTCGACGATCACTTCGACGACAACCAGCTCGGGACGAACGTCAACGGCATCGGCACGGGTTTCTCGAGTTTCATCGCCACGCCATTCGGGCAGGACGGGAACACGTACGCGCGGGAAACCAACAGCCTCGCGCAGCTTTCGAGCTCCATCAATGCCGCGCAGCGGGAGAGCATTGTGTCCAGGGACGCGGTCGAGATCAGTGCTGCGGGCACGCGATTCGAGTTTCGGGGTGTCAGTTTTACCAATCAGCCGTCCAACACGGGCGCGCCGAATACGGACCGTTTGTTTCTCGGGGTTGGCAACACGGGTCCCATTGCCGACGACTTTTTCGAGTCGGGCGCCAACAACATGCCGGTGGGGTTCTGGATTCAGATCATGAGTGACAGCATCGCGACCGGGACCGGCAACGGCGCGTTCAACGGGGTGAGCACGCTGTTTTACAAGATGCCCGATGGGTTTCGGGTGCCGTTGGCAAGCTGGACGTTTGAGACGTTGTTCTGGGACGACAGCGGGACGCCGCCAAACAATTTTGGGCCGGTGCTGGATATCGCGCTCACGCTCGGGGCGACCGGGTGGACATTGGAAATTACCGGTGACACCCAGCCGGGCGGGATTCCGATCACCTTCAGCGGCGCCTATGCCGATTACGGGATCAACAACGCGTTGATCGACGGTTTGAGTTTCAGTCATTTCGCCGCTTTCAACCAGACCGAAGCGCCGGGCATCATTCTGTCCGTTGACCGCATGGTGGCCACGCACCTGGGTGATTTGATTGTGACCACCCCGCGGTTCTCGACTCCGCATTATGGATTCAGCACCAACCAGGTGCGTGCCGGGGAACCCGTTTCCGTGATTGCGAGTGTGATCTCGGCGGGCAACCCTGTGCTGCAGTGGCAGATGGAGGATTTCACGATGCCGGGTACGTTCACCAACATTCCGGGCGCTACGACGACCAATCTGGCGGTGGACACCACGGGGTTGGGCGACTTCGTTCCTCGCGGGCTGCGGCTGATCGCGACGGAAGGCGGCAACTCCGTCACCAGCGCGGTGGTGGCGCTGACGGTCACTCCGGCAGAGCCGCTGATGCTGGTCCAGGACACGACACCGCCCGGGCCCGAGGTTCGGAACGCCGGGTTGACGTACACGCTGACGGCGTCCTTCTCGGGGAATCTCCCGATTACCTATCAGTGGCAGAAGAGCGCGGACGGCACGGTCTGGATGGATATTCCGGGCGCAACGAACGACACCTATCAGATTGCGAGCCTGACAGCGGGCGATACCGGCTACTATCGCCTGTTCGCGTCGAACTCGGAGGGAACCCTCGCTTCGACGCCAAGTCAATTGACGGTCACGGCGGGCGCCGTCAAGTACCTGTGGTCTCTTCCGGTATCGTTCATCGGCCTGACGGCGGAGGAGATTCTGAACAGTTTCCCGGACACGAAGATTGCGGGGGCGATGATGTGTCAGAACGGGGTAAATCCCGTGGTGGTCAATCTGAGCAGCGGTTCACCGATTGCCTTTGCGCGGCCGAACAACTGGGCGACCCTGGCTGGAGGCAATGGATTCGGCGGGGGCGCGTTTCCGGGGACGAACACGTACACGACGACGGGGAACGCGCAGTTTGACACCTGCCTGAACAACTACTATTTCGACGGCTTCTCGCGGATGATCACGATGAGCGGCCTGGTGGTGGGGCGACAATACTCGGTGCAGTTGTTTGCGCTGGATGGGCGCGGCGGCACGCTGAACCCGCCCGCCGTGGCGCGGACCTCCAACTATCAGGATCCGGCGGACCCGACGGACGTGTCCGCGACGTTTGCGATGTCGGAGTTTGTGTATGTGGTAGGGACGTTCTACGCATCGAACACGACCGAGACGATTCAACAGAACCTGTTGAACAATGGCGCGGGCAACTTCAATTGCATGGTGTTGCGGGCCGTCGGCTGGGATCCGCCGCCCTACATTACGCGGCAGCCGCAAGACGTCGGCGGTTATCTTGGCGCGGACTTCACCTTTATTGGCGCCGCTGCGGGGGATTCCACGATTGCCGATCCCGTCATCACTTATCGATGGCAGGCGGGGCCGGTGGGCGGGCCTTACACCAATCTTGTGGACGGCGCCAAGTATTCCGGTACGACGACCGACACGCTCACCGTCCATGACGTCACGCCCGCCGATGCGGCTGTGGTTTATGTCATGGTGGCTTCGAACGGAGGCGGTTCTACGACCAGCCGGGAGGCCAGCATCAACGCGCAACCGGCGCCGGAGCCGATTCTTCTGGGCCATTGGCTTGCGGGATCGCCCGACCTGACGGATGTGTCGGGCTTCAGGCCTGCCGGCACGCACGACGGGATGATTGTCGGATTCGGCAGCGTTTATTACTTCACCAACGACGTGCCTCCGGGCGCCACCGGGATGAACGCGCTTTATCTTGGCGGTGACGTGGCCGTTGCCATCGCCAACACGTCCACTGCGCTCGATGTCGGTTACATGGATACCTTTGACGACACGATCAACAACCGGTTTACGGTGATGTTCTGGGCGAAGGGATTCCCGCCGGGAACATGGGCTCCGGCGTTTGTGGCCAAGCGCGGTGAAGACAACGTGGGATGGCAGATCCGTCGTCTGAGCGGGAACGGCAATCCCGGGTTCACACTGCGGGGCACGCCGGGTGCCGACGATCCGAACGGATCGATTGCTGTGGACACGAATTCGTGGCATCACTACGCCGCCACCTGGGACGGAGTGACGGGTGTGCGCCGGTTCTACGTGGACGGGAGGTTATCCAACGAAGTGCTGGGGGACACGGGGCCGATGGCGACCGCGCCGACCTACCGGCTTACGATTGGCGCGCGGGAGTCCGGCACTGCGGGGACGGAGGAAGCGTTCTTCACGGGAACGATCTACGACGTGCGCATTTACAACTACGCGCTGAGCGCCGAGGAAGTGGGCACCATTGGGCGGGTCGCGCCGATGCCGCTGACGTGGCAATCCCTGGGCAATCAACAGATCTTTACGTGGCCCTACGGCGTGCTGGTGGAGTCCACGAACGTTTTGGGACCGTGGACGCCCGTTCCCGGCGCGACATCGCCCTACACGAACGACACGGTGGGACCACAGAAATTCTATCGGGTGAGAAATCCATGACAGCAGCCGGATGATGGATTGTGCCTGCATCGTGCCGCCGTTCGAGGCGGCGCGGTGCGCCGATGATTGGTGCCGGAGGCCTGTTGAAGACGGCGCTCGTCAACTCATAATCCGGGATTCTGCCGACACGCGCAGAATATGTCATGTGTCACATGTCCGGGTTCGGCGTGTCCTTGCTACGATTTGCTTGCGTGTCAGGCCCGCCCGGCGATCCGGTGGCCTGGCTGGGCTAGACCAACTGACGTTTCTCCAGAATGAATGCAGAAACCGCGCAGGATCCCTTAAGAACTATGAACCAATCACTTACCAAAGCGCTGGCGTGTGCCGCCAGACGCGCAGCCTGTTTCGTCATCGCGGCGGCAACACTTTCTTCGCAAACGGCCCGATCCGCTCCCAACTACGCGGCGGCGGTTTTGGCGAAAAATCCGCAGGCCTTCTGGCAACTGAACGAGACCGGTGATCCGACGACCGGAACGCTGGCCGCAGCCGATTCGAGCGGCAATGGGTACAACGGAACCTATGGGACCGCTTCGTATTTATGGTGGCCGGCCCCTCAACCGCCGGATTACAGCGGATTTGCTGTGGGTCAGGTTGCGCTGGCGACCTTTGCGGGCGAAATCAACTCCGTGGTGACACTTCCGGCCTTGAACATGAGTTCCACGGAAGTGGATACGACGATCGCCATGTGGATTTCTCCCTTTGAGCAGCCACCCGCGGATACCGGTTTGCTTTTTGATCGGAGCGGAGGCGCCTCGACAGTGGGTTTTGGGTTTCAGTCGCAGAATGCCGACCTTGGCTTGACGACTCTGGGATACAACTGGAACGACAACAACGCCACGTGGGGCTGGAATCCGGGGCTGTATCCGCCGTTGAACGCGTGGTCCTTTGTGGCGCTCGTGGTCGAAAGTAACCGGGCGACGATTTATCTGTATTACATCGATCCCATCACCAAGGAGCTGGTGCTGTCTTCTGCAGTCAACAACGTCAACCATTCGCCTGCTACATGGAGTGGAGACGGCCCGCGAAGGATCGGCAACGATCCGAACGACGTCAAGCGCACGTTCATTGGCGCCATTTCGGGTGTGGCGCTCTACAACAAGGCGCTGACCTCGGACGACATCCTTGAGCTGTTTGCAGCGGGCGTGGGTGTGTCTGGATTTCCGCCCACGATGACCACCCAACCGCGATCCCAATATGTCCTCGCCGGTTCGTCAGCGCAGTTGCGCGCCGCGGCCAACGGCTCCGCTCCGTTGTCGTATCAGTGGAAGTTCAACGGAACGGACGTCAATCTCCTTCCCAACAGCGACAATTTCGTCGGTGCGAATTCAAACGTGCTGACCATTGTCAGCGTGAGCGAAGCCGAGGTGGGCACGTATCAGTTGACCGTGACGAACCCCTATGGCCAGGTGTTGAGCGAAAGTGTGACTGTCCACCTTCAGGCTCCGGCCCTTGTGGGGCAATGGCTCACCAACAGCACGCTGGCAGACGTCTCCGGGTTCGCGCCGGCCGGCACGCATGATGGTGTCCCGGTGGGAGGCACGCAATATGTGTTTACGAATGATGTGCCTCAGGGCAAGTCCGGCCAGTCGCTCCTGCTGTACGCTGGCGATACGGGCATCGCCATCGGAAACTCGTCCACGTTGGACACGAGCTACGTCAACACGTTTGATGACCGCCTGAACAATGCGATGACCATTTCGTTCTGGGCGAAGGGCTGGCCCGGAAACTGGAATCCGTTTGTGTCGAAGTGGGGAGAGAGCGGACAGGGCTGGCAGCTTCGGCAGAACGGCCAGAACAATCAGAATCCGTGTTGGACCATTCGCGGTGCCGGCGGGACTGTGACGGTGGGAGCCGGCGCCTGGGGTAATCCGGACGACCTCGCGGCATCGATGTTTAACTACCAGGGCGACACCAACAACTGGCATTTCTATGTGGGGACCTATGACGCATCCGCGCGCGTAAGCACCCTGTATGTGGATGGTGTGCTGGCGGCCGAGAGAACCAATGTCAACGTCTATACCATGACGCCTGCATCGTTCCTCTGCATCGGCGGCAGGGACAACGGTGGAAATAGCTTTGATAACTTCTTCACCGGCCTGATTTATGACGTGCGTGTTTACAACTACGCGCTGAGTCACGCCGATGTGCTGGACGAATATGGCGTTGTGCCGCCGTCCTTCGTTTCGCAGCCCAGTTCCTCTGCGGTCTTTAAGGGCGAATCGGTCGTCTTGAGTGCCACGGCCGTGGGTACGCCGCCTCTCAGCTATCGCTGGCAGTTGAATGGCGTCGATGTCAGCAGCCTGCCGAACAGCGACAACTACATCGGCGCGGATTCGAACGTGCTGACCATCCTGAGCGTGACGGCAGCGGAAGCCGGTGCGTACCAGTTGATTGTGTCGAATCCGTATGGCTCTGCGTCCAGCGTAGTGGCCAACGTGACTCTGGCGGAGAAGAAGATGGTCGGACGATGGTTTGATGGGACACCGGACTTCGAAGAAGTGTCCGGCCATCGGCCTCCGGGTACACACGATGGCGTGCTCATTGGGGGAGGCAACTACGTCTTCACGAATGATGTGCCGCCTGGGTTCCCGCCCGGACAGTCGCTCTTTCTCAATCCGGGTGTCACACCCGATACGGCTGTTCAGATTCAGAACTCGGCCAATACGGATCCGGGTTACGCCGATACGTTTGACACCGAGATCGGCCGGGCGTTTACGGTCACCTTCTGGGCGAAGGGCGGTCTGAGTGATACCTGGTTGCCCTGGGTGTCCAAGCAAGGCGACAATGGCCCGGGTTGGCAGGTCCGCAATGGTGGCTGGGTTTCCGCGGGAACGACCACTCCGTGTTTCACGCTTCGCGGCGCTGGTGGTGGCACGTTGCTCCAGGGTTCCGGACCGACATGGAATCAGACTGGCGGTCTGGAAGATCTTCTGGCCGGCACGGGTGTTGGCGGGGACGTGTCCTACTATTACGTGAACAACGATTGGCACTTCTATGCGTTCACCTACAGCGCGTCGAAGACCACTCGATACATCTATATCGATGGTGTGCTGTGGGGAGCTACAAGCAATCACACCACGTATAGCCAGGCCCCGGGTTCACACCTCGTCATCGGTGGCAGGGAGGAGGGCGGTGTTCCCGGCGGTTACACGACGTGCATTATCTATGACTTGCGCATCTTCAACCATGACCTCGATCAGAGTCAGATTATCGCGATGATGCCGGATCCGGTGATCACGAGGCAGCCTCCGGCCACGGTCAAGGCCTACGCCGGCAACGTGGCGCGGATCAGTGCCACCGTGACGGCGCACGCGACTCCCGTTACCATTCAGTGGCAGCGGGATGAAGTCGACCTGGTGGACGGGCCGGCCTTTAACGGCGCTACCATCTCGGGAGCCAATACCCCCAATCTGCTCATTGGCAATGTGACGCCGGAAGCGGCAGGTGTGTATCGGCTCGTCGTGACCAATCCGAATGGCACGGTGATCAGCAGTAACACGACGCTTACTGTCGTGCCCACAGAGCCCACGCCGGAAGGGAATCTTGTCGGCGCCTGGTTCACCGGAGCCGCGAGCCTGGCGGATGCGTCGGGTTATGCGCCTGCGGGCACGCACGACGGGTTCGGGGTGTCGGGCACGGGTGATCCCTCGACCGACTACACGTTCAGTGACGACGTGCCGCCCGGCTGGGAAGGGCAGTCGCTCGTTCTGCCCGGAACGACGGCTATTGCGATCAGCAATTCGTCTGCGTTCGAAGCCGGGTATGTCAACACGTTTGACGACACGATCGCCAACATGACGGTTGCGTTCTGGGCGAAGGGCTGGCCGTCGGGCGGTTGGAATCCGTTTGTGTCGAAGTACGGTGAGAACGGCCAGGGATGGCAGCTTCGCCGGAACGGTGGTGCCAATCCGACGTGGACCGTTCGGGGCACGGGTTCTCCCAACAACGGGGATATGTTCCCGAACGATGTGCTCATGGGCAATGACGGCCAGTGGCATCATTACGCGGGCACGTTCACGTTTGATGGCGTGAGCGGCAGCTCGAGCCTGTATGTCGATGGCGTACTGGTCGCCAGCTGGTCTGAG
>DGDZ01000070.1:0-432 GCA_002385705.1 Verrucomicrobia subdivision 3 bacterium UBA3939 | reverse complement strand
GGTGCCCGAGTTCGGCGCCTACTTCGCCGGGAGTATCTATAACGTTCGCATCTACAACGTGGCGCTCACCGAAGCCCAGGTGAATACCCTGGCGCATAGTGAGCTGGTTGTGCCGCCGGCAGTGCCGGAGTTCACCGCGGCTCCAATCCTGAGCGACAACAAGCTCATCCTGCAGTGGAGCGGCGGTACCTTGCTCCAGTCCACGAACGTGGCGGGACCGTGGGTGCCGGTCGAGGCGACCTCGCCCTACACGAACGACGTCACGACCTCTCCGCAGCTGTTCTTCAGGTTAAGCAATCCCTGAGAACCGACGCGGTTGATGGATGTCGGAACGGAGGCAGAGGCGCGAGCCTCTGCCTCCTGCTTTTTGGAAGCAGGCCGGCTCGAACAGATGAACGTCTGAGAGAAGAATGGCGGTTAGTTAAGGCCCAA
>DGDZ01000081.1 GCA_002385705.1 Verrucomicrobia subdivision 3 bacterium UBA3939 | reverse complement strand
AGATGTGTATAAGAGACAGGCGCAGGTTCATGGGGAGGGTGGGCTTGTGGTTGATAGACAGGATGTTACAGAGCGAGGCGAAGGTGGCTGCGGGCGAATTTTCCGGGTGATGCGCTTCGATCGCTCAGGCGGTTGATTTGGGGAGAGCGGACAGGACTTGCGCGAGGCTGAAGCCGTGCAGCTTGATGAGTTTGTGGCGCGAGGTGTTGCCGCGGACGAGTTCGATCCGGTTTTTTCCGCAGCGGAGCGTCTCGGCGAGCAGTTCGATCAGGGCTTCGTTCGCGGCGGCGTCCACGGGCGGCGCGGTGACTTTGATCCGGAGTTCGTTTCCAAGCGGCGGGCCGAATTCGTTCTTCGACGCGCGCGGCTGCACTTTGACGGACAGGAGCACGCCGTCGGCCTGGACTTTCGCAAAGCTCGGAACGCTGTCAGACATGGGTGGACAGAATGAGCCGTCGCTCGGCGCTGGTCAAAACCTTCCATTGTCCCGGCGCCAGGTTGCCGGGCTCGTAGCGGCCGATGCGCACGCGGATCAGGCGAAGGGTGGGGTGCCCGACGGCGGCGGTCATGCGGCGGACCTGGCGGTTTTTCCCTTCAACGAGCACCAGGGCGATCCAGCAGGTGGGAACGTTCTTGCGGAAACGAATGGGCGGATCGCGAGGGGCGATGTCCGGTTGCGGATCAAGCATCCACGCGCGGCACGGACGGGTTCGGCGTCCTTCGATGATGACGCCCTGCTCGAGTTGGCGCAGCGCGTCGGGTGTGGGGATACGTTCCACCTGTGCATGGTATTCGCGCTCGTGCGCGTGGCGTGGATCGAGCAGGCGCTGGTTCAGCCCGGGTTCGTCGCTCAACAGGAGGAGCCCTTCGGAGTCTGCATCGAGCCGGCCCAGCGGGTAAACGCGTGGAGGGAACTGGAACTCGGCGAGGGTGCGATTGGGAGAACCGTCGGGTGTGAACTGCGAGAGCACGCCGTAAGGCTTGTTGAACGCGATCAACATGAGCGGTCCTGCAGGCGGAAGGCCCGGATCACTTGGGCCGGGTGCTGCGTTGCTGAAGCCACGCGATGTCGGGGTTGTGCGGAGAGGGGAACACGTCGAGGAGATGCCCGGTTGGATCCAGCGGAGGCATGGTGCGATCGTCGCGCCATCGGCGGATTTCGGCGTGGCCATCGGCGAAGGAAAAGCCGCAGGCGCGATGGTGCTGGAAACCGGGCAGGTCGATGAACCGGTATTCCTCGGGTCGATCGGGCCAGCCGGCCATCTTGGTGGCGAAGTTGCCCATATCGATGCTGTCCTGGCGCATATCGAGGAAGACAAATATCTGCGCCGGGCCGGGGTTATGGAGGTCGGCCTGTTTGCGGTAGATCCGGAAATCGCTCCAGACGCGGCCTTCGACAAGGTCCCAGTAGCCGTAGGTGCCGCCCCAGCCCCCGAGGTAAACGTTCATCGACATGCTGCGCACGCGGGGTTTCGGTTCGCCGTCCACGACGACGAACGAGGTGTCGGCGGGGCACTTCCAGATGCCGAGGTTGTTGCCGCAGTAGGGCCACATGGGGCTCTTCTTGATGGTCAATTCCGGATCCCAATTGGACTGGTTATTGGGATTATGGTCCAGAGTGCCGGTGACCCAGGCGCCGCCGTAGGAGGCGGGATCATACGGGTTCTCGCTCGCAAAGAGCAGTTTGTCGCTGTTGTCGTCGGAATACATGCGCCAGGCAAGGCAGAGCTGGCGATGGCTGTTCATGCATTGCAATCCGCGCGCGCGGAGTCTGGCCTTGTCGAGTGCCGGCAACACCATGGCAGCCAGGATCATGATAATGGCGACAACGACAAGGAGCTCGATGAGAGAGAAGCCTCGGGTTTCCGGCGCCGATGGCAGGCGTCTTCCGGGCATTGAGATCTTCGGGTCCAGGGCCATCGCCTTGAACTATAACTCCTGCCGAACATGGTTCAACTGTTCTTGAGCCGGACCGACCGGTTGAATGTTGCGGGCTGAAGGGTCGCCCTTCACGGGCGTGGCAGTGCGCCGGGACGGCTTCGGGTGAGCCGGACGGAGACATGCGCCGCCTGAGGGATGACAAACTTTCTGATCTCGATCGTCACCTGGTCCGGGCCGAACCTTGACAGGATCATATCGCACAGGTCGGAAGCTGTTTTCTCGATCAGCTTCCAGCTCCGGCCCTCGCCGAATCGCAACACGGCCTGCGACACTTCGAAGTAGTCGATCGTGTTGCGGAGGTCGTCGTTTGCCGCGGCTGCGGTGAAGTCGCGCGTGAGTTCGATGGTGATGAGCAGGCGCTGCGGGTTGGCGCGTTCCTGGTCGGGGACGCCCACGCGATAGAACACTTCGAGGTCAACGATGCGGATTTGTGACATGGCATCAGGTGCGGCGGAATTCGCCCTTCATGACGGCCGACAGCAGGCGGTGGGTGGGCTGGTTGATGGGTATGGCGAGCGCCTCTTCGGGTGTGACCCAGCGAAACTCCTGGGCTTCCGAGTTGAGTTTCACGTCCTGCGCTCCCGCGGCGCGGCAGGTGTAGTTGAGCAGAATGAAGTGCGCTTCCCGATAGAATTCCTTCGAGCGAATGCAGTCCTGCACGAGGACGAATTCGATGTCCTCGATGTCGAGGTTGGTCTCCTCCTTGATCTCCCGGCGCAGGGCGTCCACGGAGGTTTCACCCCACCGGATTTTTCCGCCCGGAATGCCCCACAGGTCCGACCATTTGTGCGTACGGATCATCAGCACCTTTCCCGCGTTGTCGAAGATGAGCGCGCCCACGGTAGCGATGGGCGGATGGCTGTCTTCGAACTTCTTCGCGGGCGGCTTGAGGTTCATGTTGTTCTCCTCGAGCAGGTCGCGCAGCTCGCCGAGGTGTTCGACGATGACGTCGGGTTCGGCCGATCGGAGCTGTTGGAGGGTGTTGTAGCCGGTCAGCACGCCGCAGGAATGCACGCCGCCGTGCTTCGCGGTTTCAATATCGTGCTGCATGTCGCCGACGAAGAGGGTTTCGTCCGGTTTGAGGCGGTGTTCTTCGAGGATGGCGTGGATCTTCTGGCGCTTGTCCCAGACGTTCACATAGGCCGTCTCGAGGTATTTGCCAAAGCCGATCACCGCTTCCTGGGCGGTGAAGTGGTCCGTGTGGATGGTGCTCAGGAGGAAGGTGCGCACCTTGCGCGCGCGGCAGAACTCGAGGAACTCGCGCGCGTGCGGCAGCTCGCAGACCGAGTGTTGCACCTGCCGGAAGTGGCTGTGGAACCAGGTCTCCAGTTGCGGCAAGGGCACATGCGGCGTGTGCTTGTCGTAAAACGTCGTGAAAGGAAGGCAGAACTCGGCGCGAAACTGTTCCAGCGTCATCTCCTCGCGTTGCGCCTGGGCGAGGACGTAATTGGTCGCCTGCCACACCGCGGGGAGATCGTCCACGAGCGTTCCCGACCAATCAAAGATGATGTTGCGAATCACCGGCGCAGTGTAATCCCGATTCCTTCAGCGGCAATCCGCTTTCAATTGACGATTGACGATTGACGCGGGCATTGCGCGAAGGCGCCGGACCGCGGGTCTGTGGCCCGCAGCGATGTACGACAGCAGCGGCGGGCCGGGTTTGATGCAAATCCCGCGTGCGCAGTGTTGTTGAACGTTGCTGCGACTCGCAGAGTCGCGCTCCGGGATCACGTCGGATAACCGCTGATATAGGTTTCCAACTGGCGGATGGTCGTGGTCTGGGCGGAGATGATCCAGTTCACGAGGTCGCCGATGGAAATCACACCTTTGATCGTGTCGCCCTCCAGGACCGGAAGGTGGCGTATGCGGTTTTCCGTCATCAGGCGCATGCATTCTTCGACCGTGTGGGCGGGGGTGACCTGCGTGACGCGGTCGGACAGGATTTCGCGGACCTTGAGTTCCTTGGAGGATTTTCCCTTGAGAGCGACTTTCCGGGTGTAATCGCGCTCGGAAATGATGCCGACCAGTTTCTGGCCTTCGACGACGAGCAGCGCGCCGACGTTCTTGTCGGCCATCACCTGGATGGCTTCGAAAACGGTGGCGTCCGGGTGAACGGACCAGACAGTGTTGCCTTTGTGCAGGAGGATTTCGCTGATGGTGCCTGTCGGGATCATAGAGAGGTGAATGGGTGAAGGGTTTTGCCGGGGAAGGTCACACCGGGGCATGAAACCGGGCTTCGAGCGGCTCCCCGAAACGATTGGTTGAACCCGTTCATGCGCACTTTCGTTGAGAGCTGACGCGACCTACTGTAGCACTGCGATTCTCGTTGGGTAGCACTTTTTTCCAAAGAGCGGCCCGGCGGAGCGGCTCCGAAAGCGTTCAATCCCGGGCAAATTCCATGCGCGTGCCGTCCATGGCGGTTACCCGGATGCGATTTGCCCGGAGCTCCAGCGTGACCGCTCCTGCAAAGCGCGTGTAAAGGACCGGGATGCTCGCCCGAGCCAGCCGATCGCGCAGGGCGGGGGACGCGCGGCGTGTGGCGGGGAATTCCGAATCGGCAATGATGATCAACCTCGGCCCGACGCGTTCGATCAGCGCGTCGCAAAGCGGCTCCGATTTTTCCGGAAGACCCGCGATCACGATGTCGGCGCGAAGGTCCTGTCCGCTGTCAATAAGAGCGTTCTGTCCGGCGCGGCTCAGGTCCGAGAGCAACAGCACCCGCGCGCCGTGATGATCGCCCATCAACACCAGGGCGGCGTCGTCGGCCTGGGAGGCTTTGGCGGTGCGCTCGGGGTGCAATACGGACCAGCGGTTCAACTGTTCGCCGCGATGGATTTCGCGATGGTGATCGGCGTGCTTCGGCAGTTCGGCGGCAACGCGGCGATACACCGCCGAGCGGAACCGCACCGGGCTGATGGCGGTTTGCCGAGCCGGGACTTCGTCGAGGAGCGCGATGGCGCCGCCGACACACTTGGTGTCGCCATGGCTGAGCGCCATGGACGCCAGGCAATTGACGCCTCGGGAGCGGAGGAACGGCAGAGTGACGAACTTCACCGAGTTGGTGTTTCCGCAATCCAGCAGGAGGTCGTCGCGCCATCCGGGCGCGTCGCAGTGAACGGCGCTTCCCCCGCTCACCGGCAGCACCGTCAGCACCGTGCCGTGCCGGGCATCGTTCCAGCGCCAGAAGTAGAAGGCGCCGATGCCGACGAGGAGCGCCGCGGTCCAGTAGCGGCGGCGCGGCGCGAAGGCGAAACCGGACAGGCAGGCGATCAGCACGCAGTAGTAGAGGACGAAGTCCACCAGTGCGGGAGCCGGCACGTAGAAGAAGGCGCCGGGTATGTGTGCGAGGATTTCGCTGCCCCGCATGGCGAGAGTCATCCAGAACCAGGCCGAGTGATTGAACAGCTCGCTGACGGGCGGGCACCATGCGCCAAAGACGAGGCTGCCGAGGCTGCATGCGAGAGCCGCGCTGCTCAACGGCACCATGGCGAGATTGGCGAGAAGTGTGACCGGGCTGAACATGTGAAAATAGAGAGCGGTCAACGGCCAGGCGCCGAGCCACGCCGCTACGGAAGTGGCCGTGAACATCAGGAGCCAGCGGACCGGTGAGACGAGCAGCCGTTTCCATCGCGGAACCAGTTCGGCCGGGAGCAACGGGTCGAATCGAAGCAGCCGGTCAACGAATCGCCTCAGCGGCGGCACGAGCAGCGCGATGCTGAGCACGACGAAGAAGGAAAGCTGGAAGCTCGCCTGAAAGAGCTGGTGCGGGTCGAACAACAGGATGGCGACCGCCGCTGCGCCGAGCGAATTCAGAAGGTCGCCCGGGCGTTTCAACGACCAGCCGCCGACGACCACAGTCATCATCAGCGCGGACCGCACAGCCGACGGTTGCCAGCCCGTCGCGCCGGTATAGAACCAGATCAGGGGAATCACGACGGCCCCGCACCAGAACCGCGGGACACGCACCACCCGCAGGAGGCTGACGAGAATTCCCGCGAGCAGGGCAATGTGCATGCCGCTGATGGCAAAGATGTGCATCGTTCCGGTCTGGATGAACGGATCATAGACCTCGTTTGCGAGAACGTTCTTCGATCCGAGCACCATGGCCCAGAGCAGGCGCAGGGCGGTGTCTCCCTCAGGCAGTCCGCGAGCGAGCGTATTCCTTGCCCAGGCAAGGAACCGATCGCTCAACGGCGGAACGCGTCGCTCGGAAACCAGGCGCCATTCCTCCGGTCCGGAGGTGCGCAGTTCGAAGTGAATGCCGAGCCGGGCAAGATACTGCCGATAGTCAAACAGGCCCGGGGCCGCCGCCCTGTCCGGAGGAGCGATCACGCCCGACACTTCGACGCGCTGTCCGACAAAGAATTCCGGAGGCAACGTGCCGGGCATGCGAATGACCACGTCGCCGGCGGCCGGTTCCCACACGCCGTTCCGGCAGATGCTCTCGACGTGCGCCGTTGTCAGAGTCCGCCATCGTTCAACTCCGTTTGCCAGGTACGGTCGCGCGGCGGGCGTTTCGAGGAGAGCGGCGCGAAGGATTACGTCTTCGGGTTCGCTCAGGATTGCCCGCAGATCGTGCGGCGAGAGAGGAACGGTGCGCCAGGTGAGATTGGTCCAGCCGGCCAGCACCAGCAGCGAGCAGAGGAGGGGCGTGCGCCATCGCGGGATCAACAATGCGAGCGCGACGCTCGCCAGGGCGCATGTGAACAAAACGGGAACGGGGGCCGTGATGAAATCCGCCAGCAACAGGCCGCAACCATAAAGGAACGCCACGATGACCAGGGGCCTCCGCATCTCGTGACGCTCAGATTCAATCCAAAGTGTGAGGCAATGTAAACGGCGGAATGCGTTCCGGAAAAGAGCGAAGGGGGGCGTGCCGACTTTTGACGTCGAATAATCCTGCAAGGCAGATCGGGTGATCCGTAGGAGGCGGGCGCCGCGCGTCGTGAATGACACGGACGGTTCTGAAGAGGCGTCGGCAATCTTTCCATTCTCCGGTGGATCGCAGTATCGACACTGGTCGTCTCAGATCTGTGAGGCGCGCTGCAACGCATTGAAAGTGAGTTGCTTATGAGTTCATCGTGGCGATCCCAAACCCTTGATCCGCGGTGGAGGCATGTGCGTTGCTGAATGACTTCCGGGAACCAAACCCAAAGTCGTACAAAAAAATGAAGGCAAAGATTCTCTCAATACTGGCAGGAGCGGGTCTCCTGGTGGGTGCTCAATCGGCGTCAGCTCTGGTGTTCTACGATGTGGATTTTCCAATCCAGTACGTGGCCCAGGGCGAGACGGTGACGGGCAGCTTTAACATCCTGAAGCAGGGTTACGATCCGAGCTGCATGGAAATTTACTGGGTGGGACTGGAGTTTCTGTTCCGGGACGATCACGACCGATTTGGCGAGCATAAGGAGAAGATTACGCTGACGCTCGATTCGACGACGGTCGCCGAGGGGCAGACGCTGTCCTGGTTCCTCGGTTTCAGTCTTGTCGGCGGCATTTACACTTCCGGAACGATCCTGGCCGACTTGAGCGAAGACGGCATTCTCAACTACAGCATCACCGCGAAGAAGGGTGATTTCTATCTCAAGGAAGCCGGGCTTCTGGCCAAGGCCAGAGAGGTTGAATGTGCACAGAGGGTTCCGGACGCAGGCGGCACGCTGGCGTTCCTGGGCCTTGGAGTCGCCGCGCTCATGGGGGCGCAGCGGAGGTTTGCAGCCCGGTAATCTCTATTCCCATCCCCACCCTCAGCCCGCCGGGAGTCCGGCGGGCTTTTTTCTTTTGGGGGTCAGAGGGAAAGCATTAACCAGGCAAAGGCAAGAAGCACGAGGACGGCCACCACCCACCAGAATTTAGAAACGCCGCGCGGCCTCGCTCGCTCGCCGCCAAACTCCCTCTCGCCAAACTCCTCGTAGTTGAAACTGTCGTCCGGCAGACCGAGATGCCCGGCCTCCGCTTCGTCCGACCAACCGGTCGTTTCGTCGGAACCGCATTCGGGGCAGGCCCTGGCGTTGCGAGGGACTTCGGCGCCGCAGTTGGGACAGATTTCCGGCGGCATCGACCTCAACCGCCGACGCCGGCGTATTCCTCGTCCACTTTAAGGTTCAATCCCATGAGGACGTAGTCATGCGAGATGGCCTGCATGTCCTTCACGTAGTCTTCGAGCCGGAGCAGGTGGCTGAAGCCGAGGAGGGCGAACATTTTGATCGCGGCTTCCTGTTCACCGATGAATTCGGCTTCAAGCCGCTCGAGCCCGAGGTTGCGGGCGAGTTGCGAGATCTCTCGAACGAGCGTCCGGGCGAGTCCGCGTCCGCGGTATTCCGGAAGCACGAGGACGCTGACGCGGCCGATGTGGCGTTTCCATCCGCCGAGCTGCTGGTGGAGGGTGGCTGCGCCGATGATTTTTCCGTTGGTCACAGCGAGCAGGGGGAACTTGTGACCGAGATCAATGTTCTGGCACCAGCCGCGAATCACCTCGGGATCGGTGACGCGGTGTTTGATGAACATGCGCTCCTGCTCGGGAACCGCGAGGAAGAACTCGTGGAAGCGCTTCTCGTCGTCCTTCCGCAGGGGACGCAGGGTGCATTGCAGGTTGTCCTTGAGGGTGATCTTCTGTGGGAACTTCTGGAGTACGAGGTCGAGTGACATAGGGCGTCCCGGTTAGGGTTGCCCCAGTCTTTGCAGGGAAGGCGGCGCGTGTCAATACAGCCGGGGCGGTTCGCCCGCCACGCCGCACGCGTGCTCCAGCGTTCGCTCGTCGATCGAGGTCGGGTCGATGCTCCACCGCGCCGCCAGCAGCGGAATCTTTTCCACATTGCCCGTGAGGCTGTCGGGGTTCTCAAAGTCCGGGCCGTCCTCGGAATCGAAATACTGGAAGCAGCGGAAGCCGAGCTCGAGCTCGGGCCGGGACTTGACGCCCTGGTTCCACAATGTGCGCCCGGCCCATGCGTATCCGCGCAGCACGCGGCCGTTCTCGACCCGCGCCCATCCGTGGTGGCCCAGAATCCGGTGCGCGTGGAAATACTGCACGTGGCCCAGCTTGCGGCTGATGTTCACGAGAAAACGGAACAACGCATCGATGTCGTCGCCAGGGTCCGGCAGGCCGGAGCCGGTGACCAGGATCCAGCCCTGGACGGGCGGGGCGATGAACAGCTTCTGTTCCTGGGCCAATCCCTGAATGAGCCGGCACGGGTGGGGATTGCTCAATCGAAGCGTGTTTTGAACGGTGCGCAGGTTGCGGCTGCGGATGGCCAGCCACGAAACGGGGCAGGCAGCGAAGGCCGGAACCGCCCGGACGGCGGCAAACAGTTCGGGGGCCGGAGAGGGCGGCGCTGCGGTGACCTGTTTGCGGCGCACGTGAAACGCCCAGAACAATATCGATGCTCCCGTCAGAAGGGCGGCGCCCAGAAGAACCAGGAGCATCACCGGAATGAGATCCGTGATATTCACCGTAAGCGGAACTTACTTGAGAATAACGGCGCCGCAACTGGGTTCAAGTCTGCACCCGGCGGGAGGTCCGAACCTGACAGCTCGACGCGATCCATTGCAGGTAGCGACGGTTTCCCGCGACGATGGGGAGGACGATGAACTCGGGCGTGTCGTACGGGTGCAGTTGGAGGACAAGCTGTTCGAGCCTGCGCAACTGCGCCGCCGTGGTCTTCATGATGAGCAGCACTTCGTTTCCCGAATCGATGCGTCCCTCCCACCAATAGAGGGAATGGACGGAGGGGATGAGGTTGGCGCAGGCGATGGCGCGGGCTTCGAGCGCGGCGCGCGCGAGGCGACGGGCGGTTTTCGTGTTCGGCGCCGTGACGAGCACGACTCGGTATGGCCGGGATTTCATGCGGGAATGATCTGTTAGTGGAGCAACGCCGCTTTGCCAAGCGCGTTCTGTTTTCCAATGCCGTCTCGTCTTGCGTCCACGCGGCCGAGAAGTCGGACGCGGGGCCTGGGCGGCGATTCGGATTGGGGGATTTCAGATTTCGGATTTCACAGGAGGTTGCGGTGTGGCGGGGTTTTGGGCATAGTGCGCCCCCGTTGTGTCGGGCAACTTTGCGAAATCAAATTGTTTTCGGATGAGCAACACGATTGAAGCTACCGAATGGGTGGAGTTCAGGCGCTCGAAGATTCATGGATGGGGCGGGTTTGCGCGGCGATTCATTCCCGC
This sequence comes from Verrucomicrobia subdivision 3 bacterium UBA3939, assembly GCA_002385705.1. GTDB lineage: Bacteria > Verrucomicrobiota > Verrucomicrobiia > Limisphaerales > UBA3939 > UBA3939. The sequence goes on along the minus strand of DGDZ01000081.1, from coordinate 3,566 downwards.
GGACACGTTTGTGATCGAGTATGTCGGCGAGAAGATCTCGAAGGCGGAATCCCTGCGTCGATGCGAGCAGAACAACCATTTTATTTTTGCCCTCGATGACGAGTGGGACCTGGACGGGTCGGTGGATTGGAATCCGGCGCGCTGGCTGAATCACAGTTGCGAGCCGAACTGCGAGGCGCAGGACGACGACGGCCGCATCTGGATCGTCGCGCTCCGCGATATCCAGCCGGGGGAGGAACTTACGTTCAACTACAATTACGATCTCGAGAACTACCGGGAGCATCCCTGCCGTTGCGGCGCGCCGGGATGCGTGGGGTACATCGTGGCGGAGGAGTTCTTCCACATTGTCCGGGCCAACACCCGGGTGGCGGCCTGACCGGAGTGAAGGAGGCGGGCCGGAGGGGCTCCGTTATCGCCATTCGTGTTTCGGGTAGCGGCGCTGGAGCTCGGACTTGATGCGCGGGTAATGTTCGCGCCAGAAGTTCGCAAGGTCCTGGGTGACCTGCACCGGTTTCATTCCCGGCGTGAGGATGTGGACAAGGACAGGCACCCGGCCCGCGGCGATCTTCGGCGTTGAGGTCACGCCGTACAGTTCCTGAATCCGCATGGCGATGTGCGGCGGGTTGCCCGGTTCGTATGCCACTTTCGGCGTTCTTCCGTTGGAAAGGCGCAGCCGCGCCGGCGCGTGTTGATCCAGCAATGCGCGTTGAGCGGGAGAAAGCCACGACGTCACCACCGGCCGGACCTCGCGGTCCTTGATGTCCTTGTAGCCCACGGCGCCGTGGCAGATCTGTTCGATCAGGTGGCGGCGGTCTTCTTCGGTGATCGGCGGGAGGTTGAACTCGGGACACCATTGGCTGAGCAGGTTCAAGCGCAGGATCCATTGCTCGATGGAATGGTCCCAGTGCTTGAGAACCAGCCGGCCGGCGATCACTTCGTTTGCGAGCAGGGAGGCGGCGGCATCGGCCGGCGGCGGTTCCACCCGCCGGGCCGAAAGGGCCAGTCCGCGAAACCGGGACAACTCGGCGGCCACCACCCGCTTTTGCGACGCATCAAACGCGACCTTGAATTCCGTCCGGATGTCGTCCGGGAACAGTTCCCGGATCCAGTCCGGTTCGATGGCCGTTGCGAGGGACAGAATCGTGTTCACCTCTTTGTCCTTGCCTTCGACCTCGCGGACTTCGGCGGCGACGAAGAGCGGCGCGTGCTGGACAACGCTTTCGCGGGCGAGCACGCCCCTGCGGCCATGAACGAGTTCGCAGCGCAGCGTGCCTTGGTCCAGCCGCTGGGCGACACGATCGGAAAACCCGATCAGCACGCATTTCTGCAATGCCTCGTCCTGAATCTCGCGCGGTTCGGTGTCGAGTCCTTCGTCGCGCGCGATGCGCAGGAATTGTTCGAACAAGGGGCCGACCTGCCGGGCGGTTACCGCATGAATGCCGACTCTGCGGCAGGCCTCGACGCGAAACTGGTTCTTTGCGGCGTAGTTCCATGCCCGCATAAGGATCCAGAAATCGGATGTCGCCTTTTCTCCGAGCAGATCGCGCCGCGCCTCCAGCGTTCCCTTGTCCACGCCGCGCAACAGCAGGTCGCGTCCTTGTGTCAGCGCCGCCACCAGCGCCGCCTGGTGAACGCAGCCGTATTCCTGGGCGGCGAGCAGCATGCGGGCGTAACGCGGATGCACGGGGAAGGAAAGCATCTTTCGGCCGATGGGTGTGATCTCCAGCAAGGTGCCGGCGCTCGCGGGCGCCGGCACGGGACGCAGCGCGCCCAGGTCCGTCAGGAGTTCCTCTGCATGTGCCAGGCTTTGTTCCGAGGGCGGTTCCAGCCAGCGAAACTTGCGCAGGTCCTGAACACCCGCGGCTTTCAGTGTCAACACTACTTCGGCAAGGTCGAGGCGTTTGACCTCGGGCAGTTCCTGCTCCGGTCGATGCTCGTGTTCGTCGCGCGACCAGAGGCGCATGCAGACGCCGGGGGCGGTGCGTCCCGCCCGGCCGGCGCGCTGATCGGCTGATGATCGGCTGATTCGTTCCACCAGCAACGTGTTGATGCCGCGATACGGGTCGTAACGCGGAATCCGGGCCAGTCCGGAATCGATCACCAGGCGGATGCCGTCGATCGTGAGCGAGGTTTCGGCAACGTTGGTGGCGACGACGACCTTGGGTGGCGCATGCCGCGCGACGGCGGCGTCCTGTTCGGCCGGCGGCAGTTCGCCGTGCAGCGGAAGAAGGAGGTATCCCCTGGACTCGCTCCTTTGTCGCAGGGCCTGGATCGTCTGGAAGATTTCGAACCCGCCCGGCATGAAGATCAGCACGTCGCCCCTGCCGCCGGAGCGGACGTATTCGGCGAAGGCATCCGCGGCCTGATCCCACACGGGGCGTTTGTCCGCGTAGGAAGGCTGCGTGGCGTAACGGATATCGACCGGGAACGTGCGTCCGCTGGAAGTCAGCACCGCGCAGGGCTGGAGGTAGGGTGCGAGCAGATCCGTGTCGAGCGTTGCGGACATGACGACGATGCGGAGGTCGGGCCGTTCGCGGTCCTGGAGGTCCAGCGCGCGGGCGAGCGTGATGTCGCCGTAGAGATGGCGTTCGTGGAATTCATCGAAGAGCACCGCCGAGACGCCGGGCAGGGCGGGGTTGTCGATCATCTGCCGCAGCAGAACGCCTTCAGTGACGAAGCGGATGCGGGTGGCGCTGGACGTGACGTTTTCCAGCCGGATCTGGTAGCCGACTTCGCGTCCGAGCGGGACGCCGAGTTCCTGGGCGACGCGTGCGGCGAGCAATCGGGCGGCGATCCGGCGGGGCTGGAGGATGATCACCTGTCCGGACCCGAGGGATCCGGATTCGAGGAGCATTTGGGGCACCTGGGTGGTTTTGCCGGAACCGGTCGGTGCCGAGAGGATGAGGCGATTGCGGCTCCGGAGCGCCTCGATGATCTGCGGTTGGATTTCCCGGATGGGCAGCGATGTTTCAGGCACGATCCCGAATCAAATGTGCCGAAGAACCAGCGCGACGAGCGTGATGACGAGCATCATGCCTGACGGTACGAAGCGTCTCGTCTTCGAGAGGCGCACGCCGAAGACGACAAAGAGCGCCGCCATGAGAATGTCCGCGATAATCCGGCCGGTGTCCGGCGCGAGCAGGTTCGGAATGGCGGTCAACATCAGCAAGCCGGCGAAGGCGATGGACGTGACGAGAGAGACCTGGCTTCCGGCCTTGAAGAATCCGATGAGACCACCAACGACAAGCAACACGATGTAAACCCAGAGAACTTTCGTGGCGAAGTCTTGCATGGCGTGAGACTGCCTTATCCTTCGGTTACGTCCAAGCTCAGAATTTCACCCGGCTCGCATTCGACAGTGACCGCATGGGCCGGCAGCAGATCTCGCAGTCGGTGGTAAACCGCTGGGACGCAACGCTGGTATCCACCGCCAGGTCGAACATCTGCCCGCAGTACGGGCATTGGATGGGTTCGATGATTTCGATGAGCGCAATGTAGCGCGCCGGCGCGTTGACGCGAAGTTCCAAATTCGCGTTGTCGTATTCCCTCGCCCCGCGCTGTTTGCG
>DGDZ01000062.1:2562-2688 GCA_002385705.1 Verrucomicrobia subdivision 3 bacterium UBA3939 | reverse complement strand
CTGGGCTTTGTGACGGAATCCCTTTGGGATTCGCACGGACTCGTTCCCGCGGCAATTTTCCGCACGATCTGCGATGCCGCCATCAATCCAAACGCGCCCGTCACAAAACTCGCCGTTCCAAACCCC
>DGDZ01000062.1:1720-2291 GCA_002385705.1 Verrucomicrobia subdivision 3 bacterium UBA3939 | reverse complement strand
GACACCGAGCCGTCCTTCTGCGCGTACACCTGCGGTTCGCGCGAGAACACTGCGTCCACGTCGAACGCCTTGTCGCCGCGGGTGAACCCGTGTTTTGCCCGCAATTCCTTCCGCACCTGGCTCAACAACCGATCATGCGTCGAAAACGCAAGGTCGGCCACCTGGATCGCCGCCGGGTCGCGGCGACCCCCCGCCCCGCCCGCGGTGATCACCGGAATGCCCAGCGTGCGGCAACGCGCAATCAGCAGGGCCTTCATCGACACCCGATCGATCGCGTCGAACACGAAGCTGTAACCGGGCGCGAGAATGTTCCCGGCATTGGACGCGAGAAAGAATTCCTGCCGGGCGTGCACGCGGCACTCCGGGTTGATCGCCTGCACGCGCTCGGCCATGACTTCTACCTTTGGCCGGCCGAACGTCCCGTTCAACGCGTGCAGCTGCCGGTTCACGTTGCTGATGCAGACGTCGTCCAGGTCCACCAGCGTCAGTTCACCAATGCCCGAACGCGCGAGCGCTTCCACCGCCCACGAACCGACACCGCCGATGCCAATGACGCACACGTGCGCCGCGC
>DGDZ01000062.1:1402-1569 GCA_002385705.1 Verrucomicrobia subdivision 3 bacterium UBA3939 | reverse complement strand
CCCCGCCAAAACGGGCTTCGTGCTGCGTCATTACTGCTAAATCACCTCCCGATACACGTCGGGATGCGGCCGGGACAATACCACGGCATTGACCAGCACGCCAGCGTCCGCCAGGACCTGTCGTCCGGCCGCCATGGCGGACTGCACTGAGCCCACGTCGCCGGTCA
>DGDZ01000062.1:468-1321 GCA_002385705.1 Verrucomicrobia subdivision 3 bacterium UBA3939 | reverse complement strand
GCACTGAGCCCACGTCGCCGGTCATCGTGCAGAACGCTTTTCCGCCCAACGCCATGGCAAGACGGATTTCGAGCAGCGTTACCGCCGCCGCCTTGGCCGCGGCATCCGCGCCCTGAATCAGCGTCGCCACATTGAACGATTCCAGAATGCCCAGCGCGCCCGTCGGTTCCACCGGCGTCGTGCGTCCCAGGGCCACGAACACATCCGGGTGAACGTTGGGAATGACGAATTGATCGATCAAACAGCCGTTGGCGCTTTGTGCCCCGGCCTCCACAGCCGCCTGCACCGCGGCCGTCTCGCCGCCGATCAATACCATGTATTTTCCCGAGCAGATCGAGCGCGACAGGATCAGCCGGACGTTTCCCGCCTTCAGCATCGTGTCGGCGACTTCGAATCCCGCTGCAACGGAAGACAACTCTATCAATCCAATCGATCGTTCAGTCATACGCGGTTCAAAATGATCTGCCGTTCGGTGACGCTCTCGACCACGCCGTCAAAGGGCGCGTGGAGCGGCGCGCCCAGCGCTTTCTCGGGAACCTCGCCGATCAACTGGCCGCCCCTGACGCGATCGCCCGCCCGGACACGCGGCACGGCGGGCGCGCCGGCGTTCTGCTTCAGCGGCAGCACCGCGCGCTTCGGCGTCAGCGTCACATTCTCGAAATGCGCGGGATGATCGTATTCGGAGATCTGAAGGCGCCGCATCAGGCTCTTGATCGGCACGCGGCGCCCGTCCCGCATCGCGTGCGGCTTAACCTCCGTTTTCCCGGACCATTTCATGTTCAATCGGCGCATCTCGGCCTTCGCGTCGTCGCAGGCTTCCTTCGGGAACAATTCCTCCGGGCAGGCAAACAGC
>DGDZ01000062.1:0-370 GCA_002385705.1 Verrucomicrobia subdivision 3 bacterium UBA3939 | reverse complement strand
AATTCCTCCGGGCAGGCAAACAGCGTGCACAACCCGCACGCGCAGCACAGCGCGGCCAACTGGTTCCAATACTCCGCGCCCGTGGCAGTGAACGCCAGGCTCCGCATCACCGCGTGCGGCTGCACGTCGTACCCCAGCAGGAAACGCGGGCAATACTCCGTGCAATACCGGCACTGGTCGCACGCCGACTTGCCGATCTTCGCCTGCGCCTTCGCAGGCTTGAGCTTGCGCTCGATGACGTGATGCGAACGCGGCAGCACCACAACCCCCGTCGCCGTTTTCGTGATCGGCGCATCGAGATTGTCCGTCGTCTCCCCCATCATCAATCCGCCCAGACACAACACCGGGTCCCTGTCTCTTATACACATCT
>DGDZ01000039.1 GCA_002385705.1 Verrucomicrobia subdivision 3 bacterium UBA3939 | reverse complement strand
TGAGCGCAGGTTCATGGGGAGGAGGTTGACCTGGATGTCGGCGACATTGGCGCCGCGTCGCATGAAGTAATGGCGAACGAGGCCGTTGAAGTTGAAGGGAGAAGCGACGCCGGCGTAGATCTGGTAATCGCGGACTTCGGGTTCGACCCGCACGGCGTCGGCGATTTCGCGCGCTACCGCGGCGGTGCGTTCGAGCGCGCTACCTTCGGGCATGTTGAGGATGATCTGGAACTCGCTCTTGTTGTCGAACGGCAGCATCTTCACCTTCACCCAGCCGATGCCCACCAGCGCCATCGAGCCCAACAACAGAAGGGCGATCCCCGCGAGGAACGCGTAGCGCCAGCCGCGGTGGGCAATCAGCGGACTCATGGCCCGCCGATACAGTCGGGTGAAGAAATCCTCCTGATGCCCGGAAGTGGTGGCGGCGGTTGCCTGCGAGCCGGGAGCGCCGGGGCCGGATCGGTACTTCCGTCCCCAGCCGAGAATGCGGATGCTGGCCCAGGGCGTGACGATGAACGCGATCAGCAACGACCAGAACATCGCCGCGCTCGAACCGATCGGAATCGGCCGCATGTACGGTCCCATCAACCCGCCCACAAACGCCATCGGCAGCACGGCGGCGATGACGGCGAACGTGGCGAGGATGGTGGGATTGCCCACTTCACTCACCGCCTCGACAGCGATGGCGGACCAGTTGCGGCCGCGGTTCTCCGGCAGGTGAAAGTGCCGGACGATGTTTTCCACCACGACGATGGCGTCATCAACGAGGATGCCGATGGAAAAGATGAGCGCGAAGAGCGTGATGCGATTGAGCGTGAAGCCGTAGAGATAGAAGACGAGCAGGGTGAGCGCGAGTGTGGCGGGGATGGCGATGGCGACGATGCCGGCCTCGCGCCAGCCCAGGGTCAGAAAGATGAGCAGCGAAACGCCGGCCACGGCGATGAGCATATGCCAGAGCAGCTCGTTGGATTTTTCGGCCGCGGTTTCGCCATAGTGACGGGTAATGGACATGTTGACGTCCGCCGGGATGAGCCGGCCGCGCAGCGTTTCCACTTTGCGGAGGACAGCATTGGCGACAGAGATGGCGTTGGCGCCCGGCCGTTTCGCCACGCTGAGTGTTACCGCCGGTTCCTCGGGCGCGTTCAACCCGAGCGCGGCGCCCTTTCCAAACAGCACATACTGGCTCGGTTCCTCGGCGCCATCGACAATATCCGCGACTTCGCGAAGGTAAACGGGTTTGCCGCCGAAAACGCCCACGACCACGTTGCCGACGTCCTCGGCGGTCTGGAGGAACGCGCCGGTCTCGACGACGACCTCCTCGTTGCCGGTGGTCAGTCCGCCGGCGGCGAACTGGCGGTTGGCCTGGCGCAGCATGGGGATGAGGCCGGCGGCGCTCAGGTTGCGGGACACAAGCCGGGCGGGATCGAGCAGCACGCGCAACTGCCGGCGCGCCCCACCGATGATCGTGGTCTCGGCCACGAGCGGCACCTGCTTGACGGCGTCGTCCACCTCGGCCACCAGCCGGCGCAAGGTGAGGTGATCGTAGCGGCTGCTGTGGAAGGTCAACGCGAGGATCGGCACGTCATCGATCGAACGCGGCTTGATCAGCGGGCGCGAAACGCCGTGCGGGATCCGGTCGAAGTTCGATTCCAGCTTCTGGTTCAGCCGGATGAGGCTGTCCTCCATTTCTTCGCCCACCTTGAACCGGACGATGGCCAGGCTCTCGCCCGGACGCGAGATGGAATAGATGTATTCGACCCCGGGAATCTCCCAGAGCAGCTTTTCCATCGGGATCGTCGCGCGTTGCTCGACCTCCTTGGCGCTGAAACCGGGCATCGACACCAGCACGTCGATCATCGGCACCTTGATCTGCGGTTCCTCCTCGCGGGGCAACATCACCACCGCGAACAGCCCCAGCAGCACCGACGCGATGACGATGAGCGGTGTCAGCGGCGAATCGATGAACGCGCCGGCAACTCTCCCGGCCAGTCCTGAGGGTTTCGGATCAACTGAACGAGAGGGCATTGTTCCGCTCACGGAATCGCCTCGCCGACCGGGCGAGAGGAATGAGGCAGGGTTCGGTGCATTGCGGTCATGGCTTCACGATGACCGGTTGGCCGTCCAGCAATTCGGCGGCGCCCCCGGTCACGATCTGTTCCCCAGGCTCAACTCCCGAGACCAGCTCGACCTCGTCGCCCACCGCTTTGCCCGTTTTCACAATGCGCATTTCGGCGCGGTTGCTTCGAACCACGAAAACCAGTTCCATCTGTCCGCGCTGGACGACGGCGTTTTTCGGTACATGGGGCGAGGACGTCACTCCGACCGGCATGGACACGCGCCCGAACTGGCCTGCGCGCAAGCCCGGTGTCGACGGGAGATCCAGCTTCACCAGGAACGTCCGCGTGCTCGGGTCCGCCGCCGGCGCGATCTCTCCCACCACGCCGGTGAGCACGTTGGTGAGCGTTGCCACCCGCACGGCCAACCGGTCGCCGAGACTGACGCGATCCACGATCGCTTCGGGCACGTCGGCTTCGAGGCGCAGGGCGGTCGGGTCTTCGATCTCCAGCAACGCTTTGCCCGGCGCGGCGAGGTCGCCGACGTCGGCGTATTTGCGGGTGATCACGCCGGTGAACGGGGCGACGACGCGGCCGTAGCCTAACATGGTTTCCGCTTCGCGCACCGCGGCGTCGGCCACTTGAAAGCGCGAGCGCGCCGTCTCGTATTCCGACTGGGACAGGATCTTCTGTTCGAGAAGCGAGGTGAAACGCTTCAGGTCGGACTCGGCCTGTTCCCGGACGACGCGGGCCTGTTCGAGTCGGGCCTGGGTTTCCCGGAGATCGAGTTCCGCGAGCAGCTCGCCCTCCTGGACGGTTTGCCCGGGCACGGCGAGCATGCGTTGAATGCGCCCGCTGGCCTTGGCTTCAATAACGGCGCGCAACCGGGCGCGCACGGTGCCGACGGCGTCTTCGGTGGCGACGCGATCCTTGCTGGCAACAGTGGCCACCGACACCGTGGCCGGGGGGAGGGACGCGGTGGACGGCGAAGGGGCTTCGTGCCCGCAACCTTGCAGGAGGAGGGCGATGGCGAGGCACGTCCGGCCTGAGCGGATCGAAGGCATGGCGAGGGCGCTCAGGCGGTTTTCCCGGACTCGGGCCCGCAGCAGGAACCCTCCGCGGCGACGCCCAGCCGGCGCAGGATGATCTCGAGCGGGCAAAAGTTGGTGAAGGAGGACTGGAACAGGTTGAACCCGACGAAGGCAGTGAACCAGAGCCAGTTCCGATGATGGTAATGCGCCAGCAACAGGCTCAGCAGGATAAAGGCGCCGGCGAATCGACGGATGATCATGTGCATTTTCATAGGTGGTCTCTCTAGGGCGGTTTCTTCGTACGGCGCTAAAACCGGCCAAAAGGTTACAGCTGAAAGGCAGTGTAATGAAATGCCCGGGAGTGTCACCCCCGGAAGAACAGCCACCAGATGATGATCAGCATCGGGACCATGAACGGCAGCGTGAACTTGAACACATAACCCAGAAAGGTCGGCGTGTTCACCTTCTGCTGTTCGGCGATGGATTTGACCATGAAATTGGGCCCGTTGCCGATGTAGGTGTTGGCGCCGAAGAACACCGCGCCGATGCTGATGGCGACGATGTAGTGGTTCAGCGTCCCGTTGCCCAGGAGGCAGGCGACGGCGATCTCATCCGCGGTAACGCTCTTCGCGAGCACGTCGGCGGCGTGATATTTCTGCAAGGCGGCCAGCGTGTTCCGGATCGCTTCCGCGTGCGGACCGGAGACAGCGGCGACGTCACCGCCGCTCTGGATCAAAGCCTGGACCTGGCCGACCACGTCCGGGTCCACAAACGCGCCGAAGGTGGCGCTGAGGAAACTGAGGTAGGTGGGCGCGTTGTCGAGCACGCTCGACAGCGTGCCGGTGCCCCAATAGAACAACCCCGCCACCGGGTTCTGCCCGAGCAGCGACTCCGCGTTCAGCGCCAGCCAGTCCAGCGCCGGCATCATCGTGGCGAAGATGCCGATGAACAGCACCGCCACTTCCTTGATCGGATGAAAGTTGAAGTCGTTCGCGTTGTGCACGTGCGGTTTGGTGGTGAAGTAGGAACCCACGGCGGCGATGAGCATCAGTCCTTCCCGCAGGAAGGGCGGGTCACTGATGAACACCGAAGCGAGGATCAGGCCGAGAAAGAAGAGGTTGCCCAGGCCGTCGAAGCGCCACTGTCCCTGGGCGGTTTCGCGCAGGCGCACTTCGCGCGGCGCGCGGGTGAAGTTCCACCGGTCGATGACGTAGAACATGGCCAGCAGAATCCCGATGCCGGCCAGCCAGATCGGCAGGCAATGCTCGGCCACCCACCAGAACGGAATCCCCTTCAGATACCCCAGGAACAACGGCGGATCGCCGATCGGCGTCAGGCATCCGCCCACGTTCGACACGATGAAGATGAAGAACACAATGTGATGGGCCGTGATCCGGTATTTGTTCATCCGGATCCATGGGCGGATCAACAGCATCGAGGCGCCGGTGGTGCCGAGAACGTTGGAGATCATCGCGCCGAGCAGGAGGAAGACGACATTGGTCAGCGGCGTGGCTTCGCCCTTCACATTGATGTGGATGCCGCCGGAGACGACGAACAGCGATCCGATGAGGGCGATGAAGCTGATGTATTCGTGGGCGACGTGGACGACGCGGGTGCCGGCGTGGAGGACGGCGAGGTAGTAGATGAGCGTTACGGCGCCGAGGCCGAACGCCACCTTGGGATAGTGTTTCGACCACCATTGGGAGAAGAAAAGGGGAGCGAGAGCGATTGCGGCCAGCAGCAGGCCGAACGGGATGATCATCCACGGGTTGGGCGACACAACATGACTGTCCATCCCGCGGGAAACTAGGGAGTTCAGCGCGCGAGTCAATCCTCGCGATTTACGATTGACGATATTGACGATTTACGATTGACGCGGGTGTTGAGCGGGCGTGCGGGCTGGGAGGGTGTGAAGCGCACCGGCGTGCGATCGGGGGCACGACCTTCAGGTCGCTTCGCGCACGAGAGCGATGGGATGGCGGAAGTCAGATTCGGACATGGACATGCAGCGCGCCCTGCCGCTTCTTCGCTCCCCGGGGATCTGTGCCTTCGGCATGGCAGGCAGCTCGCCCACCGAGGGAGGAAAACATCGCCGCCGCCGAATCACACCACCCCCGCGTCAATCGCAAATCGCAAATCGTGGATCCCCCCGGGCGTTGGATGTTGGATGTTTTCCCAACTGGTGATTGTCTCGCCGGGGAATTCGCGGCAGTATCGCAGCCATGCGAACCGCTCTTGCTCTCCTCTTCGGGCTCGCACTCGCCGGCGCGGCTTCGGCGCGCGACAGCGTGCGACTGGACTCCGGATGGCGCTTCCAACGCGGCGACGTGGAGAACGCGCAGCAAACCAGCTTCGACGACTCCGCCTGGGCCGAAATCACCATCCCGCACAACTGGGGCTGGGAAGAAGCGCAACAGGGAAAGAACTACTACCGCGGACCGGGCTGGTACCGCCGCGCGCTCAACATCGGCGCACCCAAACCCGGCCGGCGCTACTTCCTGAAGTTCGAAGCCGCGGGCTCCGTCGCCGACGTCTATCTCAACGGCCGGGCGCTCGGCCAGCACCGCGGCGCGTTCGGCGCTTTCGCGGTCGAAATCACGCGCGCGCTCTCAGCCTCCGGCACCAACGCCCTCGCGGTGCGCGTCAGCAACGCTCCGCGGAACGACATCGCGCCGCTCAGCGGCGACTTTTGCGTGTTCGGCGGTCTGTACCGGCCGGTTCACCTGATCGAGACCGACAGCCTGTGCTTTGCCGTGACCGATCACGCGTCGCCGGGAGTGGCGTGGCTGCAGACCGATGTGACCCGCCGCCGCGCGTTGCTCGACATTACGGCGCAGATCTCGAACGGCACGCGCAGCAACCAGCCGGCGATCCTCGCGGCGCGCGTGCTCGACGCCGAAGGCCGCCAGGTCGCGGCGGTGGAACAGAAGATCGAAGTGAAACCGTCCGTGACGGAGCCGTTCTGGCTGAAGCTGACGGTGCCGCGTCCGCGCCTGTGGAACGGCCGGATTGATCCTTATCTGTACACGGCGGTGATCGAGCTGCGCGACGCGAATGGAACGGTGCGCGACGCCGTGCGCCAGCAACTGGGGCTGCGCTCGTTCCGCGTGGATCCGGATCGCGGCTTTATCCTGAACGACAAGCCGTATCACTTGCACGGCGTCAACCGGCATCAGGATCGCCTGAACAAGGGCTTCGCGATTTCGGAAGCGGACCAGGAAGAGGATCTGGCGCTGATTCTCGAAATGGGCTGCACGGTGGTGCGGTGCGCGCATTACCAGCACAGCGATTACTTCTACAGCCTGTGCGACCGGGCCGGCCTGCTGGTGTGGGCGGAACTGCCGCAGGTGGACCGGATTCATCCCTCTCCCGAGTTCGCCGCGACGTCGCGCAGTCAGTTGCTGGATCTCATCCGCCAGAACATCAATCACGCGTCGATCTTCACCTGGAGCCTTTACAACGAACTGCGCCCGAACAATCCGGATCCGCACCGCCTGCTGCAGGACCTGCACAACCTGGCGCGGGCGGAGGACCCGACGCGCCCGACGATCGGCGCGACCTGCACGTGGGGCTGGCCGCAGATGAACAAGATCACGGACCTGCTCGGGTGGAACATTTATCCGGGCTGGTATCCCGAGTGGGGGCCGCTGGAGAGCTATGGTCCCAAGCTCGACAGCTATCGCACGACGAGCCGGCACGGCGGTTTTGCGGTGAGCGAGTACGGCGCAGGCGCGAACGTGGAGCATCACGAGGACAATCCGAAACTGCCGGTGCACAACGGCCAGTGGCATCCGGAGGAATGGCAGGCGATCAATCACGAGGTCGGGTGGGCGGAGATGGCGAAGCGGCCGTACGTGTGGGGCACGTTCCTGTGGAACATGTTCGATTTCACGAGCTACTGGCGGCGGGAAGGCGGCATTCCCGGCCGCAACGACAAAGGACTCGTCACCTACGACCGCAAGATTCGCAAGGACGCGTTCTACTTCTACAAGGCGAACTGGAATCCCGAGCCGATGGTTTACATCACGAGCCGGCGCTATACGGAACGGACAAATGCCGTCACCGACGTGAAGGTGTATTCGAATGCGAAGACGGTGGAGCTGTTCGTGAATGGAATATCGGCCGGGCGGAAAGAGGGAAGCCCGCATGGCGTGTTCATCTGGCGCGAGGTGCGGCTGCAGCCGGGAGAGAACCGGATCGAAGCCCGTGCGCGCCACAAACGCACGGATCTGCACGACTCCTGCGTGTGGACGCTGCGCTGACCTGGCGATTTGCGATTTACGATTGACGATTGACCAGTGCTGCTGCGGGTCGCAGCAACGGCCGATGGCTCAAAGCAGTCAGGGATTTCAAGGCAATCGTGGCTGCAGTGCACGCCTTCATGGAATGTTCAATTCCCTCATCCGGCTGCGCGCTTGCCGAACCCGGAGGCTTCTGTCGTCCATGTGCTGCGGCTGGTCCCAAACTGCGGGACACAGCCGCGCTCCGGCGCACGACTCTGCGAGTCGCAGCAACGGCCGATGGCTCTAAGCAGTCAGGGATTCCCAGTCAATCGCGGCTGCAATGCGTGCACCTTCAACATGAGTCTTCATGGAATATTCACTTCCCCCATCCGGCAGCGCGCTTGCCGAACCCGGAGGCTCCTCTCGTCCACGTGCTGCGGCTGGTCCCAAACTGCGGGACACAGCCGCGCTCCGGACCGCGACTCTGCGAGTCGCAGCAACGGCCGAAACCCCTACGAATTGCGGTCGGGAGACCGCGGGCGCGGGGCGCTGACGCGACGAAGCTCGGCGTTGAACGAGCCTGCCACGAACGAGTGTTCCTCGTCGGGCAGACACAAATAGATCTTCGCCGGCATCCCGGTCGGGGTGGGTTTGCCGAACTGCAGTTTCATCGCGTAACCGCCTGCGAACGTCCGCGTCATCTGATGTCCCTGGTCGTTCGTCCAGCGCAACACGACGTGCGGCGCGCCGGTGTCGTTGGTCGCGATGTGGAACGACCTTCCTCCCAACTCCTCCGGTTGCCGCGCAAAGAGGGCGATCGTGACGGCGAGGCCGGGAATCCCGATCTGTCCTTCCCGCAAAGTAAGCAGACCGCCCTGGAGCACCGCGCGTTCGCAAACAAATGGCCGACCGTTGATGGCGCCGCTGGCCATTCGATTTGGGAAAAGCTTTCCGTGAAGGTCCATGGTCCAGCCCGACGGACGGGCGGAAGGCTCCTGGGAACGGAGATGCGAGCGGAGCGTCTTGAATCCGAGAAACCCGCCGGCAACGACGATGGCGAGCGCGACGGCATAAGCGGCGGTCGCGAGGATGCCGCGCTTGCGGGCCGGCGCTGGGGGAGCGGGCGCCGGGGCCGACGGGAGATGCGGTTTAATCGGTTGTGTGGCGGACAGGATGTACTTCGATCCGGGGGCTGGAGGGCGTGGCACGAGAATGGGCTGAAAACAGGTCGGGCACTCGATCTGCAAGCCCGTGCTGCCCGAGTCGGCGGACAGGTGCTGGCCGCACACCGGGCAAGCGAATTTGAACTCGCTCATCCCGGAGGAAGCCTTCCAGAACAAGCCCTCCGGGACAAGCCTTTGATTCTGCTTGTCGTCGGGCATTTTCGGGATAGGATAGCCCCCGTGCTGAACAGGCTTTGGATCGTTGTTCACGTGATCCGCTGGTTTTTCTATGTCTTCCGTTGTGCCTATTGAGTCTCCAGGAACCGACACTGATCTGGCGCGACGTCCCCGGCGTCGCGGCACGCTGCTTGTCGTGGACGATGAGGAAGGGCCGCGCAAGTCGCTGGCCGTCATTTTCAAGGACGAATACGACATCCTGATGGCGGACAACGGGCCGCATGCCATCGAGCTGGCGCAGAAGCACGACATCGACGTGGCGATTCTGGACATCCGGATGGCGGGGATGTCGGGGATCGAGGTTCTCGAGCGCCTGAAGTACGTGAATCCCCACATTGAAGTGGTGATGATGACGGCGTTTGAGACGACGGACACGATGCGGCAGGCGATGCGGTTGCGCGCGTCCGACTACATCAACAAGCCGTTTGACATTTCGACGATGCGGGCGGCGGTGGCGAACGCCATGCAACGGCGGACCCTGGAGAGCGAGATCAACGACAACGCGGAGAAGCTCCAGGAACTGATGGCGGAACTGCAGAATCAGAAGATCGAGGAGCAGATCGCCAACACGCGCGGCGAGATCTACGCCAGCATCCTGCACGACATCAACGGGCCGCTGACGGTGATCTCCGGTTTTGTGCAGTTGATGAACCAGCGTTTCAGCAACGCGACCCGCCTCGAGAAGGAGGACCTCGAGTTCATCAAGGATCGCCTCAAGATCATCAACCGGCAGGTCACCAATTGCATCGAGATTTCGCGGCGTTATCTCAGCTTCCTGCGCCGGCAGACCGACGAGATACCGCGGGTGAGCATCAACCAGTTGCTCACGGACCTGAAGCATCTCATCAACGTGCACCCGAGCGTTCAGCAGAACACGTTCGCCGTGCAACCGGTGGCGGAAGACATCGGCGCGCGGATGAACGGCACGGATGTGATCCAGATTCTGCTCAGCCTCACGGTAAACGCCTTTCAATGCACCTCCACGCCGCATCATGTGGAGATCACCGGCGAGGTGCTGCACGAGCCGCTGGACCTGACGCAGTTCAAGGACGGGCCGGAAACGCGGTTCCTCAACGTGGAAGGGATGGCGAACGCGGCGCCGCTGTTGAAGCTTTCAGTGCGCGACAACGGGCCCGGCATCCCGGCCGACGTCCTGCCGAGAATCTTCCAGCCTTATTTCACGACAAAAGGCCCGCGCCAGGGCACCGGGTTGGGATTGAACATCGTCCAGCGCCTGGTGAAGGAAGGGAAAGGCGCGCTGCACCTGCAAACGGCTCCGGGCCGCGGCACCACGTTCACGGTGTACCTGCCCGCAGCCCGCCTCAGGTAACGGGCTCGTTCGCGCTCAGGCCGGCGTCCAGTCCATCGCGCGCAGCCGCCGCGCCACTTCCTCCGCGTTCGCGCGACTGTTGAACGCGCTGATGCGGAAATAGCCTTCGCCCTGGGACCCGAACCCGCTGCCGGGCGTGATCACCACGCGCGCGCGATTCAGGATCAGATCGAACGCGTCCCAACTGGAAAGCCCTTTCGGTGTGCGCACCCAGATGTAGGGCGCGTTGACGCCGCCGAACACTTTCAGTCCCGCCTTGCGCGCGCCTTCCCGCAGCACGGCCGCGTTGCCGAGGTAATGCTCCACCAGCGCGCGCACCTGGGCCTTGCCTTCCTCCGAATAGAGCGCCTCCGCCCCGCGCTGCACGATGTAGGAAGCGCCGTTGAACTTCGTCGTCATCCGCCGCAACCACAACGGATGCAGCGGATGGAACTCACCGGTCTTCGTCTGCGCCAGCAGCGTCTTCGGCACAACGGTGTAGGCGCAGCGCACGCCGGTGAAGCCGCCGTTCTTGGAAAAGCTGCGAAACTCGATGGCGCACTCGCGCGCGCCGGGAATCTCGTAGATCGAATGCGGCACGGCCGGATCCGTGATGTACGCCTCGTAGGCGGCGTCGAACAGGATCAGCGCCTTGTGCTCGAGCGCATACTGGACCCACGCTTCGAGCTGCTCCCGCGTCGCCGCCGCGCCGGTCGGATTGTTCGGCGAGCACAGGTAGATCACGTCCACATGCCGCTTCGGCGGCACGGGGATGAATCCGTTCGACGGCCTGCACGGAAGGTAAACCAGTCTGCCGTAGGCGCCCGATGCGTTCGCTTCGCCCGTATTCCCGGCCATCACATTGGTGTCCACATACACGGGATAGACCGGATCGCTGATGGCGATCTTGTTCTTCGGCCCGAGGATGTCGAGGATGTTCCCGGTGTCGCACTTGGAACTGTCGCTGACGAAGATCTCGTCGTCGGCGATGTCGCAACCGCGGTTCCGGAAGTCATTTTGGGCGATGGCTGCGCGGAGCCATTCGTATCCCTGCTCGGGGCCGTAGCCGCGGAAGGTTTCGCGCGCGGACAGTTCGTCCACGGCCCGGTGCATGGCGGCGATGGCGGCGGGCGGCAGCGGCTCGGTCACGTCGCCGATGCCGCAGCGGATCACGTCTTTGGCGGCGTCCGGGTTGGCATCGCAGAACGCCTTCACGCGCCGGCTGATCTCCGGGAAGAGATAGCCGGCCTTCAGTTTGAGAAAATTGTCATTCAGATACGCCATGGAATCCTGGTTCTTCGGGCCTCACGTACCGGGCGGGGACGTTAGCGGAAGGGCGCCGGCGGAGCAAGCGCGGGCAACGGCAGGTGGATATGAAGGATGGACAGTTTTTGTCCGACCCAGCCTGTCATGCTTGCGGGCATGAAAGTCAAACATCTTGTCGAGACCCCGTCGTCACGGCGGCGCAGAGTGGTGGCCTGTTTCGGGAACGCGGCGCTGATCCGCGCGCGCAAAGGCAAATGGATTCTGGAGGGCGGCACGCGGAGCGACCGCCAGGAGGCGAAGGAATGGATCAGCCTGTTCCTGCATGAAGCGGTGGTGAGAACGGAGTAGGGAGGGGAAGGAAAAACATCCAACATCCACATCGAACATCCAACGCCCAGGGGATTTGCGATTGACGATTTACGATTGACGCGGGGGTGGTGCCAACGTGCGAAGAACCGTGGTGAGTCGCGTCCGGATTCGGGGGCGCGACCTTCAGGTCGCCTCGCGTCCGACTGCAAGTGCGCAGCTGGATTTCACTCGGATAGACGCATGCAGGGGCACCCTCAAGCGGCATGAATGCCGCGCCCCGATTCAATGAATGTTGAGCGTTGAGCGTTGGGCGTTGAATGTTTGAATTGAATGTTCGATCCAGTCCCCGATTCCGCCGCACGCTTCGATTGCAATCAATCCAGCCCCCATCTACTCTTCGAATCCGATGACGCAATACCTCGATCTGCTCCGGTTGGTTTTGAAGGAAGGCAAGTTCAAGGCGGATCGGACCGGCACGGGCACCTACTCGGTTTTTGGCGCGCAGGCGCGTTTTCCGTTGCAGGGCGGGTTTCCTTTGCTCACGACCAAGCGGCTGCATGTGAAGTCCATCATTTACGAGCTGCTGTGGTTTCTGAAGGGCGACACGAACATCCGGTACCTGAACGAGCACGGGGTGACGATCTGGGACGAATGGGCTGGCGAGGACGGCAGCCTGGGGCGGATTTACGGGGCGCAATGGTGCGACTGGCGGACGCCGGACGGCCGCAGCATCAACCAGATCGACCAGGTGATTCATCAGATCAAGACGAACCCCGAGAGCCGGCGGCACGTGGTGAGCGCGTGGAACCCGGGGGAATTGGATCAAATGGCGCTCGCGCCCTGCCACGCGCTGTTCCAGTTCTATGTGCTGGACGGTGAATTGAGCTGCCAGTTGTACCAGCGCAGCGCGGATTTGTTCCTGGGTGTGCCGTTCAATATCGCGAGCTACGCGCTGCTGACGCTCATGGTCGCGCAGGTCTGCGGCCTCAAGCCGGGCGCGTTCATTCACACGTTCGGCGACCTGCACCTGTACGCCAATCACATCGAACAGGCCAGACTGCAGCTCACACGCGAACCGCGTCCGTTGCCGCAGATGAAGTTGAACCCCGAAATCAAGGACATCCACGAGTTCCGGTTCGAGGATTTCGAGCTGGTCGGTTACGATCCGCATCCCGCGATCAAGGCGCCGATCGCGGTGTGACCCGCCCTGAAGAAGATCGCATGCGCCGGTTCCATGCCATCGCCGCCATGTCGCTCAACCGCGTGATCGGTTCGGGCGGGCGGATTCCGTGGCATCTGCCCGAGGACTTCAAGTGGTTCAAGCAGACCACCATGGGCCACATTCTGCTGATGGGCCGGAAGACGTTCGAATCGATCGGGCGTCCGCTGCCCGGTCGCGAAACCATCATCCTGAGCCGGACGGGTTTCAGCCATCCGGCCGCGCGGACGATTTCGGATCTGAAGGAGCTCGAGCGGGAGGAGGACTCGCGAATTGTGTTCGTCTGCGGTGGCGCGCAGATCTACGGGCAGATGCTGTCACGCTGTTCGGACCTGTTCCTCACGCTGGTGAAGCGACATGTGGAGGGCGATGCGTTCTTTCCGCCGTTCGAGAACGAATTCGGTCCACCGGAGGAAATTCGGGACACGCCGGAGTTCAGGATCCTGCACTACCGAAGGAAGCTTTAGGGGAGTGTTTGGAGAACATCCAACACCCAACGTCCAACGGCCTCCCCTCCATTTGCAGAATGGAGGGGAGGGATGGGAAGGGAGGGAGCCCCGAAGAAGTCCGGAATTCTCGGGGACAATTCCGCGCGCATATGCGACAAGAATTGTCCCTGACTGGTGATGGTGGACATCTGCTTGTGACCGGGCCGCCGAGCTGATGTGCGCAAGTGACTTGTTCAGCTGAGCTTTATCGTGGAGGCCGCTCGCCATGGAACCTGGAATTTCGAGCTTTGCGCATTCGGATTTCGGATTTAGGGCTTCGGATTCGATCCCGGATTTCACCTTGTGAGGTGGGCGGCGGGGAGCGCACACTGGCCGGGCATGCGCAATGGTTCTGTCACGTGCTTCGGCGTGGGAGACGGATGGCCTTGTGCGGATCGAGGTCACGCGGCGTTTCTCTATCGACTGGCCGGCTCGACGATCCTCATTGACTTCGGCGAGCCTCTGGCCGCCCGCGTCCGGGCGGCCCGTCTGGATTACAACCTCATTGACGCGGGATTCCTGTCGCACCTGCACGCCGATCACTACGGCGGATTGTTCATGTTCCTGCAAGGGGCGTGGCTCGAGGGACGGACCAGGAGGTTGCCCATTCATGTTCCGCGGCCGGCGGTGAAACCGTTGAAAGCTATGTTGGAAGCGGGGTTGCTGATGAACGAGCTGCTGGATTTCGAGCTGAAGCTCGAGCCGTTGAAGGCGCGCGTGCCGGTCCCGGTGAAGGCGTCGAAAGTGACCGCGTATCCGACGACGCATCTGGCGAAGCTGCAGGCGCGGTTTGGGAGGAACCGGCCGGGTTTGTTCCAGTCGTTTTGCTTTCTCATCGAGGGCGGGGGTGTGCGTATCGGGCACAGCGCCGACCTGGGCTGTCCGGAAGACCTCCTGCCGCTGTTGAAGCAGCCGCTGGACCTGCTCGTTTGCGAGCTGTCGCATTTCGCGCCCGAGGATCTGTTTGGATTCCTGCGGGACAAACCGGTGAAGCAGGTGGTGTTCGTTCATCTGAACCGGTCGGCATGGAAAAACCTCGAACGGACCCGTCGTCTCGCGGTGCAGCGGCTGGGCGGAATACGCCACGTCTTCGCGCGGGACAACCAGGTGATCCGCTTCTGAACGGCCAACGCCGCGACGATTCGGCTTTGAAGCGGCGCGGTTCAATCCTTAGCCTGCGCGCGTGTCCAGGATGCTGAAATCATCGGGTGCGATGGCGGGCGCGACTCTGACGAGCCGCCTGCTGGGGATGGTGCGGGAGATGGTTTACGCGCGTTTCATGGGGGACACCTGGGTCGCGGCTGCGTTCCAGGTGGCGTTCACCATCCCGAACCTGTTCCGCCGGCTCCTGGGAGAGGGCGCGCTGACGGCGGCGTTCATTCCGATCTTCAAGGAGAAGGAAAAGACCGCGGGTGAAGCGGAAATGTGGCGGTCGGCCAACGCGGTGCTTTCCGGGCTGCTCGTCGCCTCGGCGTTCATCATCGCCGCGGTCATGCTGGGTGTCTCGACGGCGCTGGCCGTGCACACGTTCCCGCAGAAGACGGACCTGATGCTGCGGCTGCTGCGCTGGATGTTTCCCTACATGCTGCTGGTGTGCCTGACGGCGGCGTTCATGGGAATGCTGAACGCGCGCGGGCATTTCTTCATCCCGGCAATGGGCGCCGCGATGCTGAACGTGGTGATGATCGCGTCGGTGCTGTGGCTGGCGCCGCGCTGGGGCGAGACATTGCCCGAGCAGATCTTCGCGCTGGCCACAGGTGTTCTCGTCGCGGGCGTCGCGCAGGGGGCGTTCCAGCTTCCGAGCCTGTGGCGGGAGGGATTTCGGTTTGGATGGGTGACGCCGTGGGGCAATGAGACCGTCCGGCGCGTGGTGCAGAAGATGATCCCGGGCGCGCTGGGCGTGGCGGCGTTTCAGATCAACGTGGTTCTCGTGCAGGCGCTGGGCTTCTGGCTCGACAGCACGGAGCAGCCGTTGATCGCGCCGTTCAATTACGCGGTGCGGCTGATGGAACTGCCGCAGGGACTTTTCGGCGTGTCACTGGCCACGTTCCTCCTGCCGACGCTCTCCGGCCTTGCCGCGGAAAGGAAGTACCCGGAATTTCGCGCGACGCTCGCCCACGGCATGGGCCACCTGGTTTTCGTCAACGTGCTGATGGCGATTCTGCTGATCACGCTGGCGGAGCCGATCATCCGATTGCTCTTCGAGCGCGGGCAGTTCGATCACGGTGCGACCGTGCGGACGGCATTTGCGTTGCAATGCCTGGGTGCGAGCCTGGTGGCGTATTCTCTGGTCAACGTTCTGGCGCGCGCGTTCTATGCGCTGGGCGACACGCGGACGCCGATGCACATCAGCGTGGCGTGCCTCGCGCTGAACCTGGTTCTGTCGGGCGCGCTGATCCTGCCGTTTCGTCAGGGCGGGCTCGGTCTGGCCAACACAGTGAGCTCGGCCGTGAATGCGGGGCTGCTGTTGTATGCGTTGCGGCGGAAGATGGGGCGGCTGGACATGTCGGGCTTGCGGTCCACGCTGCTGCCGGTGGGCGCGGCGGGCGCGGTGGCAGTGCTGGCGGTGCTGGGCGGCAGCCGGCTCTGGGCCGCTTACGGGGAGGCCGCGACCATCGTTGGAAAGCTGGGGGCGGTGTTCGTGCCGGCGAGCATGGCCGGCGTGCTGTATTGGGCGGTTGCCGGATGGGCGAAAGTGCCGGCGGCGCGGGAGCTGGCGTCCCTCGTGTTCCGCCGCTCCGGTGACAGGGCCTGATCAGCGGAATTCAACCGTTTCAAAGCCGAGCTGTTTGAACAACCGGGTCAACTGGTCCCGGGCGCGTTCGTCGGCTTCGGCCAGAATGCCGCTTTGCCGCGCGGCGACGGTGATCGAATGAAGCGCGTTGCGGCGCGTTGTCTGTTCGAGATCCGTCGCGGGGGGTGCCAGCAGTCCCGTTTCGCGATCAATGGCTTTGGTTTCTTTCTCGTCCAGGTACGCGTCGGTGATCTGCGGCCGGGGCAGCTTGATGGCGATTCTTTTCCCGTCGATCTCGAGGTCGTCGGCGCGCAGTCTGTTCAGATCGATGCCGGCTTTCACCACGCCGTGCGCCAGCAGCAACATGCGATTCTGGCTGCCGATCATCCGGCCCACGACGTTTTCAGAGGGCACTTCATACACTTCGACCTTCTCGATGACGTATTTGACGGTGACGAGCTCGGAGAGCGCCTGCACCTGCTTGAGGATGGCGGGTGTGCTGTGGATGCGGGGAGCCGAACCGGAGCCGGTCAGGCGCGCGACCACCAGTCCGCAGATCAGGCCAACGGCGAAGAGCACGATGACGACAGTGACAATAAGGGCTCTGCCGAGCTTCTGCATGGGGGCGATTCTAATCCCGGGCGCCGGGTTGCAAAGCGGGAAATGGCGCGGCTCACCGAGGCGGACTTTGGACCCCCTCTTCCTCTCTGAGAGAAGGGAAGGGGACAGGCGATGAGTCGAAGTCTGTCGGCAGTCTGCGGCATTGTTTCAACTCGCCCTGTAGTGGGTCCGCACTACAATACGACCATGAGTATGCACCTGACCGGACGTTTCCCGGCCTATCGCCCGCGCCGTTTGCGAGCCTCCGCGGCGATGCGCCGGCTCGTGAGCGAAACGCAACTGAGCGCATCGCAACTCGTCCTGCCGCTGTTTGTGCGTCCCGGACGCAAGTTGCGGCGTCCCGTGGCGGCGATGCCCGGGGTGTTTCAACTTTCTCCGGACGAATTGCTGCGCGAGACGGCGGCCGCCCGGGAAGCGGGGGTGCCGGCGATTCTGTTGTTCGGGATCCCGGACCGGAAAGACGCGCGGGCGTCGGGCGCCTATGCCGCCAACGGGATTGTGCAACAGGCCATTCGCCTGCTGAAACGGGAATTGCCCGACCTGATTGTGATCACCGACGTGTGCCTGTGCGAGTATATGGAGCACGGCCATTGCGGCATTGTGCGGAAGGGCAGGGGCGGGGTGCGGATTGCCAACGACCCTACGCTGAAGCTGCTGGCGCAGACGGCGCTGAGCCACGCGGATGCGGGCGCGGACATGGTGGCGCCGAGCGACATGATGGACGGGCGCGTGCGGGCGATTCGAGAGCGGCTGGACCGCTCGGGTTTCGAAGACACGCCGATCCTGTCATATGCGGCGAAGTTTGCGTCAGCGTTCTACGGCCCGTTCCGCGAGGCGGCCGAGTCGGCGCCCCGGTTCGGAGACCGCCGGAGTTACCAGATGGACGCCGCCAATGCGAACGAGGCGCTGCGCGAAGTGGCGATGGACATCGAAGAGGGAGCGGACATCGTGATGGTGAAACCGGCATTGGCCTATCTGGACATCATTTATCGGGTCAAGCGCGAGTTCGGTTATCCGACGGCGGCGTACGCGGTGAGCGCCGAGCATGCGATGACGAAGGCGGCGGCGGCGAGGGGCTGGATTGACGAGCGGGCCGTGACGCTGGAGAGCCTGCTGGCGATGAAGCGCGCGGGCGCGGACATCCTGATCACGTATGCGGCGGTGGATGTGGCGCGGTGGCTTTCGGAAACAGGGCGGTAAACCTGTCAATTGCCCGTCTGGAGGAGGGCGACAAGGAGGACGATGATGATCAGGCTGAAGAGGATGATCCCGCCTATCAGGAACCAGCGGTTGGTCTGATTGGTTTTCTTTGAGAACGCCTTGCTCGTGGTATCGAAGCCGCCGGTGCGCGGTCCTTGTTCCAGTTCGTCCAGGCTGACGCCGCGCTGGATCACCATGGTGTGCTCCAGCTTGCGGGCAGGAGCGGGGGCGGGGGCCGAAGGAGCTGCGGAAGCGGCCGGCGCGGAAGGCGCGCCCGTGCCAGTGTCCAGGCGCAATTCCACCTGGCCCAGTCTGAGCGTCTGACCGGGTTTCAGGACGGCTTCGGTGATTTTCTCTCCGTTGATATACGTGCCGTTGGTTGAGCCGAGGTCGCGCACCACGACCTCGTTCCCGCGGAGCAGGACCTCGGCGTGATGGCTGGAGACCGAAGGTTCCGCAATCTGAAACGCATTGTCCTCTACGCGCCCAATGGTCGTCTTCTCCGTTGTTAAATCGTGCGCACGACCTTCAAATCCTGCGCTGAGGACTACAAGTTTAGGCATAGGAATGCTTACGCTTTTGCGATTATCCTCACGAAAACATTCAAGTCAAACGCAAATCCGGCGCGCGCCCTTGACGCGGACGCGTTCTGGCGCGGTTCCTGTTCTTTTCCTCTGCTCCCTCGAATGAGAGAGCATCCCGGAGAGGAGGCTCCGCGGTCTTCGCCATCCCTCTCGCAATCCTCTTGCCGCCTGGACGGGAAGAGTGAACACGGCCCGGGTGAGCCGGTTCGCGTGAAAGCGTCAGCTTCGCTCGAGCATCGCGCGGAACCGCGCAAACAACGGCGTTGAGTCATGCGGTCCGGGAGACGCCTCCGGATGGTACTGCACGCAGAAGACCGGCTTCGTGCGATGGCGCATCCCTTCAACGGTCTGATCGTTGAGATTGATGCGGTCCACGATGATCTCGTCCGGCAGCGATTGCGCGTCCACGGCGAAGCCGTGGTTCTGCGACGTGATTTCCACCCTGCCTGTTTCGAGGTCTTTCACCGGCTGATTTCCCCCGCGATGGCCGAACTTCAGTTTGAATGTCCGTCCGCCGAAGGCCTGCCCGAGGACCTGGTGGCCGAGGCAGATGCCGAACATCGGAATGCCCGTCTTCACAAGATCACTCACCGCCTGCACCGCGTATCCGAGCGCGGCAGGGTCGCCGGGGCCGTTGGACAGGAAGATGCCGGCGGGCTTGTACTTGAGCGCCTCGGCGGCGGGCGTTGTGGCCGGGACAACCTGCACGCGGAAACCATGCTGCCGCAGCCGCCGCAGGATGTTGTACTTCATCCCGAAGTCGTACGCGACAATCGGAATGTCCGCCGGCGGCAACGCGTTGCTCGTGGACCCGTCTTCCACGATCGCTCCCCGGACCAGTCTGAACTCGGAGCTCTGTTCGTCATTGGCGTCCCAGAGAAACGGCTCCCGATGGGTGACTTCCTTGACGTAGTCAACGCCGACGAGGCCGGGCCACGCCTTTGCCCGCGCAACGGCTTCCTCGGCGGAGAGTCCTTCGGTGGAGATGAAACCGTTCATCGCGCCTCGAACGCGGAGCTTCCGGGTCAGCGCCCTTGTGTCCACTCCCTGAATCCCCGGGATCCCGTTCTCCTCCAGGTATTCGGCCAGGGTGCGGTCCGCGCGCCAGTTGCTGACCACGGGCGACAGCTCACGAATGACGAATCCGGCGACGTGGGGGCGCCATGACTCCACATCGACGCGGTTCACCCCGTAATTGCCGATGAGAGGGTAGGTCATGGTCACGATCTGGCCCTTGTAGGAGGGATCGGTGAGGATCTCCTGATAGCCGGTCATGGATGTGTTGAAGCAGACCTCACCGCAGGCGGAGGCCGGTGAGCCGAAGCCTTCGCCGTGATACACACTGCCGTCTTCAAGAGCGAGAATCGCTTTCATCAGAGAAATTGCCGGATGCTAAGGCCGCTGCGGGATCGGTCAAGGAATTTACCGGACCTCGAACCGCACCCCGCTATGCCGCGACCGGCGCGGTCAGCTCGGACCACACGACGCGGCCGCCGACAATCGTCGCCACGGCTTTCCCCTTCAACTGCCAGCCATAGAACGGGCTGTTCGCACTCTTGCTCGCGGTATCGCGCCTGTCAAACCGCCATTCGCGGTCGGGATCGAGAACGGTGACGTCGGCATCGGCGCCCACCGACAATGTGCCTTTGCGGATTTTGAGCAGTTGCGCGGGCGCGACCGTGAATTTCGAGATCAGCGCGGACAGCTTCATGCGTCCCGAATGAACGAGCTGCATCAGGGACAACGCGAGTTCGGTTTCCAGCCCGGTAATCCCGAAGGGGGCGTAGTCGAACTCGACCTCCTTTTCGTAATCGCAGTGCGGCGCGTGGTCGCTCGCCAGGATTTCGATGGTGCCGTCGGCAAGGCCGGCCAGGACGGCTTCGCGGTCGGCGGCCGATCGCAGAGGCGGGTTCATCTTGAACGTCGTGTCGTACGGCGGCCAGGAGGGCAAATCGGATTCCGGCACGCCGTTCATCCCGAAAACCTGCCGGCCGTCAGAAGACCAGAACTTGGCGCTGCCCGCGACGGCGGCATCGGTCAGCGTGAAATGATGCGGGCAGGCTTCGGCCGAGATCGGGATGCCGCGTTGTTTGGCGTGACGCAGGAGTTCGACGCTTCCGGCGGCGCTCAGATGCTGGCAGTGGATGCGCGTCCCGGTCAGTTCGGCCAGGAGGATGTTGCGGGCCACTATCATTTCCTCGCCGGCGGCGGGCCAGCCGCGCAATCCGAGCACAGTGCTCCAGTAGCCCTCGTGCATGACACCGTCCGTCACCAGCGAGTAATCCTGGCAATGGTCCATCACGGGAAGATCGAACATCCGGGCGTACTCGCACGCGCGCCGCATCAGCTCGTTGTTCTGCACGCAGTGGCCGTCGTCGGTGATGGCAACGACACCGGCGCGGCGCAGAGAACCGATGGAGGCGAGCTCCTCGCCGGCGATGTTCCGGGTGATGGCGCCGGCAACGAAGACGTTGACGAGGCCGTGCTGGCGGGCGCGATCGCGGATGAGCGCCACGGTGCCGGCGTTGTCAACGACGGGCGCTGTGTTGGGCATGCAGACCACGGAGGTGAAGCCGCCCCGCGCTGCGGCGGCGGTGCCGCTGGCAATGGTCTCCTTCACGGTCTGTCCGGGCTCGCGCAGGTGGACGTGGATATCGATCAATCCCGGGCAGACGACGAGTCCGGAAACGTCGAGGCGCTCAACGCCGGCCGGCGCGGCGGAGGAAGCATCGGGGCCGACGGCGGCGATCTTACCGTCAAGAATGAGAACGTCCGCGGAAAGATCGAGGTTGTTTGCGGGATCGATCACCCGCCCGCCGGAGAGTAGCAGCGAGTTCATTGAGCGGGCTCAGGATACATGCTGGCGAATTGACAAGGCAAGCGTTGCGGTTATGATTCCGAGCCTGTGGAAGCGGGCGTAGTTCAATGGTAGAACGGAAGCCTTCCAAGCTTCACACGAGGGTTCGATTCCCTTCGCCCGCTCCAACTCTTTCTTTCACCCGCGCGTTTCCGGTCGCCAGCGGGATTCCGTCATCCAGTTCAGTATCGACCGCGATCCGTCTGAACGACGAATCCAATGATCTCCCGGCAGGACCGACCTCATGGGGGTCGCCCGCGCTGCACCGGACGCGCTCTACTGTGTTGGAGGCTGCTGAGGTGCCGGAGGCTGGGGCTGGCCCGGCGGCTGTTGCTGCTGGGGCGGCGGAGCCAGAATGAGCGGCACCGGATAGCGCAGCTTCATCACGTCATCCACGAGCACCTCAACAAAATAGGATCCGGCCGTCTTGAACTCGACCTGCGGGAACAGTGTGACGTTCGTCGCATGCGACTGCGCGTCCTTGAGGGCGAATTTCGCCTCGCCCTTGCGCAGCAGCGTCGTCTCATCCGGCGCAATCAGACGCACTGTCTCGGTGAACTGGCCGATGCCCGCGGTCCAGCGGTTGAAAACCGTCAGCCTCCAGGCGACGACGGGCAATTGCGGAACGCGGATGTAGTTGATGACGCCGATCAGGATGAAGTTGCCGGTGATTTCCTGCCGGATTTCTTCGCAGACCAGCGAACATTGGAGGTCCGGCATGATTCGAGTGGGTTGCATATGAATTTAAGTTGAGATTCTGTTGGCCGGGCGTTCCGGATTCAATCTTCGTCTCCGGCCGCCTGTTCGGCGGCCCGGACCGTGTTTTGCATCAACATCGCGATCGTCATCGGTCCCACGCCGCCCGGGTTCGGCGTAATCTTCCCCGCGATGGGCTGCACTGCGTCGAAGTCCACGTCGCCCACCAGACGGGTGCCGCCCTTCGCTGTCGGATCGGTGATTCGGTTGACTCCAACGTCCACTACCACGGCTCCGGGCTTGACCATGTCGGCCCGGACGAAGCGCGGCACACCGATCGCAGCGATCAGGATGTCGGCTCGCAGGCAGTGCGCCTTGATGTCGCGCGTGCCCGAGTGGCAGAGGGTCACGGTGGCGTTGGCGCCGGCGCGTTTCTGGCAAAGAATGGCGGCCATGGGTTTGCCCACGATGTTGCCGCGCCCCAGGACGACGACATCCGCCCCGGAAATCTCCACCCCGGAACGCAGCAGCAACTCGCGAATGCCGGCGGGCGTGCAGGGTTCAAAGCCCGGGTCGCCGAGCATCAGTCTGCCGACGTTCATCGGGTGGAACCCGTCAACATCCTTCTCCGGGCGCACGGCGGCGTACACGACGGCCTCCCGGATGTGCCGGGGAAGCGGCGCCTGGACCAGGATGCCATGCCACTGGGGGTCGCGGTTGAGCCGGTCGATCAGCGACAGGAGCTCGGCTTCGCTCGTGCTTTCGGGCAGAACATGGGTCACCGAACGAATGCCCAGAGACTCGCAGGTCTTTTCCTTGCGCCCGACATAGACTTTGGACGCGGGATCATCGCCCACGCGGACGAAGGCAAGGCCCGGTCGGATTCCGCGGGATTGCAGGGCGCTGATGCGCGGGGCGAGTTCGTTTTGAACCTGGGCCGCGACAGCCCGGCCGTCGATGAGGTTCGAATGAACCATCTACTCGAGCACCTGAATGCGCTGGATCGTGATGATCGGCGTGTTCTTCCAGCGGATATCCAGCCCTTCCTCGCCCGTGACGATGATGTGCAATCCCTTGTAGCGGCTGAGGTCGAGGTTGGTTGAGGTGGTGTAGAGGTAGTTGATCGCGCGCCCCGTGTCCGGGCTGATCAGAGCGTAATCGGTAGGCGCCTGGATGCTGACGGTGCCGCGGACGATTCCTTCGCGCTGGACGATGCGCGGGGGCGGCGGTTCGTCGATCACAAACTCCTCCATCTCTGCCGTCTCCAGCGCGGCCATCTCGTTCGTCGCCACCGGCGTCAGCTCGCCCGCTTCGCCCGGCGCAATCACCGGCGTCTCGGTCGTGGCGGCCACCACCGGTGTTTCCGTGATGGTCGCGGTTTCAACCGGGGTTTCTTCCACCGGGATTTCGATGGTGGCGGCGGATTCGGTGGGAACGGTGTCCGCCGAAGCGATGACTGGCGTTTCCTGTTTCAGGTATTGCGCCGCGACGAAAGCGTAGGCGCCGGGGGGCGGCTCGATCTGGATCCAGTCACCCCGGCTCTGAATTTCGCGCACGGTGTCGCCCTTCACCAGGCTGCCGACGACGCTGAAATTCTCGCCAGGGCCGCTGCGCACGTTCAGCTTGCTGGCCGTCACCGTTTTCGTGGCGGCGTCCACATACGAGGCGTGAACCCAGGCGGGCGCCTTGCCGGGGAGGGCGATTTTCGCCCATGCGGAGGGTTCATCGGGAGCGCTGCGGCGGAGGCGAACCTCTTCGATGACGGTCACCGGCTCGCCGTTGGTCAGTTGCGTGAGAACCTCGCTGCGGAGGCGGGCCTGGCCGCGCACGTTGACGCGATTGGCCGTCACCACGGCCGGCCCGGGGACGAGCGGGTCGCTGCGAACCTCGGACGGCGCGGGCAGGCCGGTCAATGCGGGCGAACGGACTTCTGTGGCGTTGGTATCCGCGCCGGGCAGCACGGGCTGATCCGCCAGCGCGGGGGCGGTCAACAGCGCCGCTGCCATCATCCTGAAAATCGTTTTCATAGCTCAGCCCAGTAGAGATTTAATCTCCGGTTCTGTCAATGTCCGCCATCGTCCGGCTTTGAGTTCGCCCAGTTTGATCCTGCCGATCTGCACGCGCCGCAGCCGTTTGACCGCAAACCCCTGCAATTCGAACAGGCGCCGCACCTCGCGGTTCTTCCCTTCGGTGAGGACCAGCTCAACCGTGCTTCGGGCGAGGCTGCTCGAGAGCAATCGGGCCTGCTCGGCTTTCAATCGCTCGCCGCGATCAAACACGCCGCGCTGCACCCGGTCGAGCACATCCTGCGTGACCCGTCCTTCGACCGTTGCGATGTATTTCTTGCGAACGCCGTACCGGGGATGAGTGAGGCGCAGCGCGAATTCTCCATCATTGGTCAGGAAAAGCAATCCTTCGGTGTCGTAATCCAGCCGGCCGACGGAATAGAGATTGGACCATTCCCTGGGAAGGAGCTCGTAGATGGTAGGCCGTCCCAACTCGTCTTTGCGCGAGCAGACGCAGCCCGCGGGTTTGTTCAGCGCCACGTAGAGCTTGCGGCGGACACGAACGGGTTTGCCGTCAACCGAGACCTGGTCGTGCGCTTCGTCCACGCGCGTGCCGAGCTCGCGAATGATGCGGCCATTGACGGCGACGCGGCCGGCAAGAATAAGTTGCTCGCCGCCGCGCCTGGAAGAGACGCCGGCTTCGGCGAGCAGTTTCTGAAGACGGACCATGAGGGCGGAGATGGAAGGTGTCGCGCGTGAACGCCGACGGCGCCCGCGCGCTGACGGCCGCCCCGGGGGCGGGATCAGGCCTCAGGTTTGGTCTTGCGCAGCCCGGTGATGCGGTCGCCTTCCTTCCACATGCCGCGCTTCTTGAGAAGCGCGATGCGCTCGAATCGCTTCAAAACGTTTCGCTTCCCGCCGAGCGTTGCCGCGGCGCGCAAACTGCGATGCTGTGACATAAAATCAAAAATTGCTGTTGAGTTGAACCGCTCCGGATGGAAGCGGACGGAGCATATAGCACGGTTCAGGACGAAATGCCAATGGCAAAAATGGGCGCCTCACGCGTTCCCCTCGCGAGGGCGGGCAAACCGGGTGCGCTCCCTGCGATTATGGCTCTTGATGTCCTCCTGCTGCTCTTCGAGCGTGGCCCGGATCATCCGGATGAACTGGTCGCAACTGCACGCCATCCCGCCCATGGCAATCACGGTGTCCCGTTCCGCCGCGTCGTTGGTCACCGCCAGCACGTGGCCGTAGGCGCTGAATCGGTGGGCCGCGCGCTCGATCAACTGGTCGGCGGTCTGTCCGGCCCCCGAGAAAAGCACTTCGATGGACGCGGTGGTGTCCGGGCCTGGATTGTTCCGGTTCCTTCCAGATCCGTCGAAGAACACCGTCACCGGCGTGCCGGTGGCGTCCTGATATTGAACCAGGATCCGGATCAACTCCTCGCGGGCGGCGGCAGAATGGCGAGCCCTGCCCCTGGCCAGTTCGGGCCAGTGATGCAACAGGCTGTACCCATCCACCAATATGCGGACCAGGCTCATGAGGAACAGTAGCCGGAGCGCAACCGTATGAAAAGGTCCGGGTGAAACGACTGCAAGGCAGTTGCCGGCGAAGGTGCGCAGAGATTATCTGATTTCACCCGCGGTGCTTTGCCCTTAGCATCCGGCACATGCAGTCGAGCAAAAGGGCCATGGCGCGTGTGCGCGTGGCCTGTGTGCTGGTGGCCGTCGCGGCGCTCTGCATCGTGCTCCGCCGGATCGGGCTGGACAGGCTCCAGGACGCATTCCAAAGCATGCGCGTCGGATGGTTCCTTGCGGCCGTGATGCTCTATGGCCTGCTGTTCCTCCCGGCCGCCTTGAGATGGCATATCGCCCTGGATCTGACCGGCAACGCCGTGAGCGTCGGAACCAGCGTGCGGCTGTCGATCATCGGGCACTTCCTCTACACCATTCTTTTCGGCGCCGCGGGCGGTGACACGGCCAAGTCGGCCCTGTACGCGCGCTGGCATCAGCGGCCGCTGGCAGAAATCCTGGCTGCTTCGTCTGTGGATCGGCTGCTGGGATTTGGCGGGCTGGCGTTGCTGGGAGGAAGCGCTTTCATCGTGGGCGCGTTGAATCGCGGCTTTGAGGGATTCGAGTCGTTGTCGCTGCGATCGCCGTGGTGGTGGGTTGCTGGGGTGGTGATTGTTGCGATCATTGCGGGCGTTCTGCTCCGGTTTGGCGCGGCGCCGTTCGTGCAACAGTTCCTCAGGGCGCTGGTTGAGAGCGGGCGCAAGCTGCTCCTGACCCCGGGCCGGTTTGCGGGAGGCATTCTCTGCGGGCTCGGAGTGCAACTGGCGCTCAGCGGCGTGCTCGCGTTGAACCTGCAGGCGGTCAGTCACGAGCCTGTGCCATGGCTGCGCATGGCGTGGACCTTTCCCGTGATCACGGTGATTAGCGCGTTGCCGATCAGCGTGGCCGGGCTTGGTGTTCGCGAAAGCGCCGCGTTTGTGCTGTTCGGCTTGTGCCAGGTGGCGGAAGAGGATGCCGTTGCGGCCGCTTTGCTGACCGCCACCGCCAGTCTGGTCTGGATGGTCATCGGCGGATTTCTGCTATGGCTGGAGGCGGCGAGGCGGCAGCAGCCTCAGGGCGCCGGGTGAACTGCTGCGTCGATTCCGAGCGTCTGGCGGATGCACGCGAGCAGCTCGTCATGATTGATCGGTTTGTTGAAGAAGGCACAAGCGCCGGCTTCCAATGCCCGGGCCTTGTATTCCGCCGAATCGCTCTGCGTGATGATGATGATCGGCGTATCCCGGGCTTCGTCCATCCGGCGCAACCACTGGATGATCAGGAAACCGTCCCAGGGCACTCCGCCCCCATGCGCCACGTCTGGTGGGAAACTGATGTCCAGGATGATCAGGTCCGGCTTTTTCTCGCGCGCCGTGCGAACCGCGTCGGAACCATCCGCGGCCGTGAGCACCTCGAAGTCGCCCCCGGCGAGTTTCATCGAGAGCGTCTTCAGGATGATCTGGTTGTCGTCAACGATTAGAATCTTTTTGCCAGCCATAATGTCGTGCCGGAACAGTGTTCGGGCGCATAGATCAGCAGAACTCAAGCCATTGGAAATGAAGGGCCGGGAGGCACTTTAAGGTTTTCCGCCCGGGGACACTGTACCAAAATGAGGCGCTGTTCACAGGGCAGGATGATGTCTTGATGGGTAATCCCTTCTATGTTCCGGGCGAAGGACGGGCGGCGGCGGTGGACGATCTGTTCACGACCGTCGCGCCGAAATATGACCTCGTGAACGACGCGCTGAGCCTGGGCTGGCACCGCCGTTGGAAGCGCCGGGTGCTGAGAATGGCGCAGGCGAGGCCCGGGCAGACTGCGCTGGACGTGTGCTGCGGGACGGGTGATATCGCCGTTGGACTGGCGCGCGAGGGGGTGGCGGTGTGCGGTGTGGATTTCAACACGGCGATGCTGCGACGGGCGCAGAGCCGGCTGGACGGCATCGCAGCCTCAGTGGAACTTGTGCGCGCGGACGCGCAGCGATTGCCGTTTGCGGATGGGACTTTCGACATCGTGACGGTGGGCTACGGCCTGCGCAACCTGGCCCGTTGGGAACGGGGGCTGGAGGAGATGCACCGTGTGGCGCGGCCCGGAGGGCGTGTGGTCGTGCTGGACTTTGGAAAGCCGGATAATCGCATTCTCCGCCGCGCGTACTTCGCGTACATGAAAGCCGTCGTCCCGGCCATCGGGTGGGCGGTGTGCCGCAACGCCGCGGCATACGCCTACATTCTCGAGTCGCTGAACCACTATCCTGCGCAGAACGGCGTGGCCGCGAAGATGCGGGAACTGGGGATGAAGGACGTGCAGGTCGTCCTGCTGTGGGGCGGGATTATGAGCATCAACTTCGGTGTAAAGGCGGCGCCGGTCGGGTAAACGGGCCCGGCGAACGGAGCCGGGGCGGATCGGTTCCCGGTTGCCAGCGGGCCGGCACCGCCTCAGAATGCAGCGGTGAACTTCTGCGGGAAGATTCTGAGCTGGGACGCGTTGCCCGGATGGCGCGCCGCTCTTCGGCAATCCGGAAAGACGCTGGTTGTCACCAACGGCTGTTTCGATCTGCTGCATGCGGGGCACGTGACCTATCTGGAACAGGCCCGCAATCAGGGCGACGCGCTTCTTGTGGGATTGAACGGGGACGAAGCGGTTCGGGAATTGAAGGGCGCGGACCGGCCGGTCAACACCGAAGACGACCGCGCCATTGTGCTCGCTGCTCTGGAGAGCGTGACGGCCGTGTGCATCTTCCGCGAACGCACCGCGACGCGGTTTCTTTCCATTGCGCAGCCGGACATCTACGTGAAGGGAGGCGATTACACGCTGGACACCCTGAACCCGGAAGAGCGCCGGACCGTGGAATCCTGCGGCGGCGTCATCCGGATCCTTCCGGTCGTGCCCGGCAAATCCACCACCGCGCTGCTGCGAAAGCTGGCGCGGTTGTGATGCGAAGGCCGAGCGCCCTGTCGGCCGCGCAATTCGCTTGCCGGGGCAACGCGCCATTCCGCACGTTTTGGCCATGCGCTTTCTGATGCTCAACTGGCGGGACCCGAAGAATCCGAAGGCCGGCGGCGCGGAGCGGGTGACGCTGGCTTATCTGTCGGCGCTGGTTCAGCGGGGGCACGAGGTGTACTGGTTCGCGAACGCGTTCGAAGGCGCCTCCCGCGAGGAGATCATCCAGGGGATTCACATTGTCCGCGGAGGCGGGACGGGAACCTCGATTCTGGCGGCGCGAAAGTGGTATCGGAAACAGCCGCGTTTTGACCTGGTGATGGACCAGCATCACGGGATTCCGTGGTATGCGCCCTGGTGGGCGGGGACCCATTGCGTGGCGTACATCCACGAAGTGCTGGGACCGATCTGGGACGCATTCTACCCGTGGCCGGTGAGCGCTTTCGGGCGGTGGCAGGAACGCTGGACCCACTGGTTTTACCGGAACGTGCCGTTCTGGACGGCGAGCAGTTGTACGAAGGAGACGCTGCATTCGCACGGCGTGCGTTATGTGAAACAGATTCCCTACGGCGTGGACACAGTGGCGTTGCCGGAACTGGACGCGAAGCCGCTCGCATCGCCGTTGCGGCTGGCGGTGGTGTCGCGGCTGGCGCCTAACAAACGCATCGATCACGCAATCCGTGCGGCCAGGTGCCTCGTGGATCGTTCCGTGCCCGTGCAACTGACGGTCGTTGGCGGAGGCGAAATGGAGGCGCAGTTGCGGAAACTGGTCGCCGAGCTGGGCATGAACGGAAGCGTGACGTTTACCGGCGTGCTTCCTGAAGAGGAGAAGGACGCCGTGTTGCGAAAAGCGCATCTGCTGCTTCACACCTCGCAGAGAGAGGGCTGGGGGCTCAATGTCATCGAAGCCAACGCCATGGGCACCCCGGCCGCCGTGTATCCAGTGGCCGGCCTGATTGAATCCACGCTGCACGACCGGACCGGCGTTGTCAGCGAGCGGGAAACTCCCGAGTCGCTGGCCGCAAGCATCCAGTCTCTTCTGGCGCACCCGGAGAAGTATCAGCAGTACCGTGTGAACGCGTGGGAACGCGCGAAAACCCTGCATTGGAGCCAGGTGCTTCCCGTGGCGTCGGAGTGGTTGGAGCAGCAGGCTGCCGGCCGGCCCTCACCCGCGTGACAGTTGCGCCAGCGCGGCGCGGGTCATGTCGGCAATCAGACTCCTGAATTCCGTGGCGGGATTCCAGTTGAGGACGGCCCGGGCTTTGGCCGGATTGCCTACCAGGTTGACGGGTTCGTTCGGGCGGATGAATGCCGGGTTCTGGCGGACGTATTGTTTCCAGTCCAGGCCCACAACGTCGAAAGCGATTTCCACGACGTCCTGCACGGAGTGGAGTTGTCCGGTGGCAAACACGTAGTCCCCGGGGGTGTCGTGCTGCAAGGCCAGCCACATGCCGCGGACATATTCGCGCGCGTCGCCCCAGTCGCGTCGGCCGGCGAGGCTGCCCATCTGCAGTTCGGTGGCGCGACCGAGTTTGATCGCGGCGGCGGTGCGGCAGACCTTTTGCGTCACGAAATCTTCGCCGCGCCTGGGAGACTCGTGGTTGTACAGAATCCCGTTGCAGGCAAACAACCCGTACGCGTCGCGATAGATGGATACCATTTGCGAGGCAAGGGCTTTGGCGGCGCCGTACGGCGTAACCGGCCGAAAGGGCGTGGTCTCGTCCTGCGGCTGTGCCTCCGGACGGCCGAAGACTTCACTGGAGGAAGCATGAAAAAACCGGGGCGGTTTTGAAAGAGTCCGAACGGCTTCGAGCAACCGCACGGTGCCGACGCCGATCTGACTGCACGCGGCTTCGGGAAATTTGAAGCTGAGACCCGGCCGGCTGGGAGCGGCGAGATGATAGAGCTCGTCGGGAGCGCTCCGTTGAACGGCCTCCCGCAGCGCGTCGGAATCATCCAGGTCTGCGAAGTGAAGAAAGAGCCGGCGCTGATACACGCCGGGATCGGAAACAAGGTGGGCCAGGTGAGATTGGGCCGGGGAACGGCCCGGGCGAATGATGCCGTGGACCTCGTATCCTTTCGAAAGCAGCAACTCGGTCAGGTAGGAACCGTCCTGGCCGGTAATGCCGGTGATCAGGGCGCGAGGCATGTCACAAGGTCGTCTGGACCCGCCCTTCCCGTTGAGCCTTCAGCAATTCCATGTCCGCATCGACCATGAGCCGGACCAGTTCCTTGAAGGTGGTTTTCGGCTGCCAACCGAGCTTGCGCCGGGCTTTGCTCGCGTCGCCGATGAGAAGGTCCACCTCGGCGGGGCGCAGATACCGCGCGTCATGGACCACGTGCTTCCTCCAATCCAGTCCTGCATAGGAGAAAGCTTCCTCGAGGAACTCACGCACGGAGTGTGTTTCGCCGGTGGCGATGACGTAATCGTCGGGCTCGTCCTGCTGGAGCATGAGCCACATGGCTTCGACGTATTCCTTTGCGTAACCCCAGTCGCGTTTGGCGTCGAGGTTGCCCAGGTACAGTTTGTCCTCGAGACCGGCGGCGATGCGCGCGACGGCGCGGGTGATCTTGCGGGTGACGAACGTTTCGCCGCGGCGGGGTGATTCGTGGTTGAAGAGGATGCCGTTGCTCGCGTGGATCCCGTAGGATTCGCGGTAATTCACCGTGGCCCAGAAGGCGCAGACCTTGGCGACGGCGTACGGGCTGCGCGGGTGAAAGGGAGTCTGCTCCGTTTGCGGGACTTCGCGGACTTTCCCGAACATCTCGCTGGACGAGGCCTGGTAGAATCTCGCCTGGATCCCGGTTTCGTGGATGGCTTCGAGCAGGCGAAGGGTGCCGACCGCGGTCACGTCGAGCGTGTATTCGGGGACATCGAAACTGACGCGCACATGGCTCTGGGCGCCGAGATTGTAGATTTCGTCGGGCTGGATGCGAAGCAGCAGGCGGGTCAGTGAGCCCGATTCGCCGAGATCCCCGTAATGCAGGAAAAGGCGCTTTTCCTTCAGGTCCGGCCTGAGATAGATGGCGTCGAGCCGGGCGCGGTTGAAGGAGCTGGCGCGGCGAACGATTCCATGGACCTCGTAGCCTTTGTCCAGCAACAACTCGGCCAGATAGGAGCCGTCCTGTCCGGTGATGCCGGTGATAAGGGCCTTCTTCGCCATAAGCGGGCGGAGTCTCCTAAAAAAGCGGGATTGAGACAAGCGGTTAAATGAATTT
>DGDZ01000016.1 GCA_002385705.1 Verrucomicrobia subdivision 3 bacterium UBA3939 | reverse complement strand
CCATTTGGGAGAATTCTCTCCCCGGTCCTCTCCTCCAGTCGTCGATTGAAGACGAGAACCGTGTGTGCGAGTCTTCGGCAGTACGAACAAGGACGCTCACATCTTGCGCGAGATCACCGGAACTTCCGGCGTGGTCGCCGAAGATTCTCAGATCGTTTCGCTGGAAGAATTGGTCGGCTATGGCGGATCCGACGGTGATCTGATCATCCCCACATCCCCCGCGGGTCTGCCGGTCACGGCAGTCGGAGACTTCGCATTCTACGAGTTTCCTGGGCGACGAACCGCTCTACGGTAGTGGAAGCCTCTACCAATCTGGCGTCTCCATCGTGGGTGCCCCTTATGACCAATGTGCCCAATGCCTTTTCCGATCCTGGCTGGTATTACTTTGCCGATCCGCAGTGGACGAATTATCCCAATCGGCTTTACCGCGTTCGCAAGCATTGAAGCCGCTCCTGAGAACAGCGGGCCTGTGTGGAAGCTGCTGGCATCGGATCGGCAGCCCTGGTCCGATCCTCCAGGGCATCATTAGCAAATGCGCGGCAACTGCTCGCCGCTGGGCATGTCGAGAATGCGTTGAACACCCAGCGTGCTCTTCAACAACACGCGCGGAGGTCGTTCGTCGAGCACCGCGCCGATGATGGCCGCCGCGGAACCGCCAGGCTGTTGCTTCAGGATCTCCAGCGCGCGCTCCGCCTGTGCGGCCGGCAGGAAGACAACGAAACGTCCTTCGCACGCCACCTGCATCGGGTCCAACCCCAGGACTTCGCAGGCAGCGCGCACATCAGACCTGACCGGAATCGACTGTTCCTCGACGCTTAATGTCACCCCCGCGCTTTCGGAGATTTCGTTCAACACACTCGTCAGCCCGCCGCGGGTGGCGTCGCGCAGGCAGTGCACCTCCAGGCCTGCCTCGATCAGCGCATGAACCGTCCCGGCCACCGGCGCGGAATCGCTCTCGATCGTGCTTTCAAATTCCAATCCCTCCCGCACCGCCATGATCGCCATGCCATGCCGGCCGATGTCCCCACTGACGAGAATGGCGTCGCCAGGGCGCACGCTTTTTGGCGTGAACTGAAGTGTGTGTTCGATGACGCCGATGCCGCTGGTGTTGATAAACACGCCGTCGCCCTTGCCTTTATCGACCACCTTGGTGTCGCCGGTTACGATTCGCACGCCCGAAGCCTGCGCCGCCTGTTGCATCGAATGCACAATCTTCCAAAGCGTCTCGATCGGCAGTCCTTCCTCGATGATGAACCCGGCGCTCAACCAGAGCGGACGGGCGCCGCTCATGGCGAGATCGTTCACCGTGCCGTGCACTGCCATCGATCCGATATTGCCGCCGGGAAAGAATAGCGGGCGCACGACATACGAATCCGTCGTGAACGCCAATTTGCTCGAAGGAACTTCAAGAACGGTGGAATCATGCTGGGGTTCGAGCAGCGGATTGTTAAACGCGGCGACGAACATCCGGTTGATCAGTTGGTGCATCAGCCGGCCGCCGCCGCCATGCGCCAGCAGGACGTGCGGGTATTGCTGAATCGGTATCGGGCAGGCGGGAGTGAATTCCGGGTTGCTCATGCGTTGATCAAGTTGTGCCCTGCGCGTGCGGATCGCCGTACGCGCACGGCTGCATTATTTGCCGTCGCGCGATGGTGAAGCAAGCCATGAGCAGTTCTGGCGGGAAGCGATGCCTTGCCGTTTTTGCGGCTTTGCGTTGAAACAGGGTCGCGAGCAGGCCGCACGATCTCGGTTCTCAACGCAAAGGCGCCGGGAACGCCAAGACGCAAGAGGCTTCTCAAACCGCGCACGGCCGTAAGGATCCAACCACGAATGAACTCGAATCGCGCGGCAAGCGCGAGGACCCGCCTTCGCTCAGCTACGGCGTGGCAGGCTGCTCGCCCCACCGAAGCGTCACACATCCGTGCGTGACCTGGAGCCGGTGCTCCGCCGCTTCAGATCACGAACGTTGACGTGCGCCGAAATTTCCGACGCTCTTGTGGGGTCCACGTTGAAGCGACCTGAAGGTCGCGCTTCAGGAGCGGAGCGCGCCGTCCACAAGACCCTGCGGTCAGGTCTTCGTGCGTCTTCAGAACTACGCACGTTGATGCGACGTAGTGCCGCGTGCCTGCGATCCACGCTGCCACGGCAGGCGTTCGTATTCGTCACGACGACGGGCGCTGCTCCATTGCCAATCGCGCGCGGCCTTAGCGAGACAGGCCTTCACCGGATTCTGTTCGGTGTAACGGATGGCGCTTCTCAAATGCGCTTCGTCCCGGATAAGGGTGTCGTAATAGTCCTCCTGCCAGAATGCGCCGCTGCGACTGAGCAGCTTGTTCGCTTCGCGCGACGATCTGCCTTTCCATCCGTTGATCGGCCTGACGAGTGGCACGTCCCAAACGTCCACGACCAGATGAATATGATTCGGCATGACGACCCACGCTTGCAGCTGGTAATCACTCCCATCCGCTGCGAGCAAAGTCCTTTCAACGAGCTTCGCCACGCTGGGGCGACGCAACCAACATTCGCCATGACCGCGATCCAGCCAGACTTCGAGATTCCGCCGTTTGGTGGAATCATCCGACTCTTTCAGAATCGCTTCAAATTCCGCGCGGCGCGTGACAGGAAAGGAGTCATGAAGCTGGAACGTGACCAATTGCGTGACGCCCGGTGCATCGAAGTGCGGCAAGTAACCGTGTTGATGCCAGCCGCGAAAGCCTTTCTTCAATTCGTCGGACGAAGGTTTCCAGTGGCACTCGCGCCTGGCGCGGATGAGTTCAAGCAAACCCGGGTTTTTCGGCGGCATGCGGCGAATCGGTTTGGGCGATTTCATCGCGAATGGAGCGCGGCATTGATGCCGCTTTACTGGACGATTGTAGGCAAGCCATCGAATATTTCGAGCCCTCGTTTGTATTCATGAGTTGAAGCGACCTGAAGGTCGCGCTCCGGGGCGCGGCGTTTAAAAACGGCAATGGGGCGCATCTAAATATGTGACATTTGGGTTCGAGGGGAAGTGAATCCGGGGATGGCAAGACCGTTGAGAATTGATGTGGCGAACACCTGGTATCACGTGATGAACCTCCGGCACCATGAACGTCCTGGAGTCAGATCTGAATGGCGGTT
>DGDZ01000058.1 GCA_002385705.1 Verrucomicrobia subdivision 3 bacterium UBA3939 | reverse complement strand
CTAAATTTTGGGGTCCATTTCAAATGATGCTGTGGGGCGCTGTTGCGACCCGCAGAGTCGCGGTCCTTTAACCTGGCAACAAAGCCCACCACGGATCACACCGCGCTCGTCAATCGTAAATCGCAAATCCAGCCGCCCTGCAGTTCCGAGTTGACGATAGGCGGTAAAAGCCGTATTGCCGGGCGCAAGCATTCCTCAATTATGAAAACTCGATTATCCACGCTGGTCGTTTCAGCAGTCTTTCTATCCCTGTCCCTCACGCCCATCGCCGTGTCCGCGCAGGGAACCGGTTTCTACCTCCGCGGAGACGCAGGCGGCGTGTGGACGATGGATGCCGATCTTGAGGAGTTTTTCGGTGAACCGCTGTCGGGCGGCGCGAAAGTGGAGTTCGATGCCGGACCGCGATTCGCCATCGCAGCCGGTTACAACGTCACGGACTGGTTTTCCGTTGAAGGGCAGACCGGGTTCATGATCAATGAGATCGACACGATGACGGACGCCACGGATGGGGAAGCGTTCTTTTCAAACGTGCCGCTGCTGCTGAACGCCAGGGTCCAGTGTCCCGCCGAATGCCGCCTGGTG
Organism: Verrucomicrobia subdivision 3 bacterium UBA3939; assembly: GCA_002385705.1. Classification (GTDB taxonomy): domain Bacteria; phylum Verrucomicrobiota; class Verrucomicrobiia; order Limisphaerales; family UBA3939; genus UBA3939. The sequence goes on along the minus strand of DGDZ01000058.1, from coordinate 3,015 downwards.
CCGTATATCGGCGGCGGCGTGGGCATGTCGGCGGCGGTGATCGACGCCGACGACGTGGTCATCGGCGGGACGAGGATGGACGGCGCGGAGTCCACGGTGGTGTTTGCCTATCAGGCTTTCGGCGGATTGCGTCTCCGGATCAATGAACGGATGTCGGTCGGTGTGGAGTACCGCTACTTTGGAACCACCGAACCGGAGTGGGAAGCGGAGAGCACGTTCGGCACAGCCGATGACGAACTGCGTTTCGGCCGCATCCAGAGCCATTCGGTGAGCGTGATCTTCGAGTTCAGCTTCTAGAACGCTCCTCCAGGCGTTCCGTGCACCCGCCGATCAACGGTCGGCGGGTTTGCTGCTTCCGGGTCCGTTCACGCTTTGAATCACGACCGGCTTGTCCGCCGCAAGACGGTTCGTGAGATTCGGCGGCGGACAAATATTGAGATGCGCGCGCGGGCGCACCACCATTAATCCTGTTAGATGTGCGCGCAATGCAGCCGCGATGGACTGGCGATCCCTGACTGCTCCGAGCCCTCGGCCGTTGCTGCGACTCGCAGAGTCGCGGTCCGGACCGCGGGTCTGCGACCCGCAGCAACGCGAGGCAGCACGCGGGCGCCGGATCACGCGCGGATCCCGGTGCAGGCAGAGCTGTCGGTTGCTGGTGCCGCGGGTGCTCGAGTGTTCGCGCGAGTGGAGATTGCCAAGCTCTTCCTGGTTTCTACAATGGGCCGCGCAGTTGAGATGTCATCATGTCCATTCTTGCCATTCCAATCCTCGGCGAAGCCCGCCACCCGTCGCCGGTGGCGTATCATGTCCCTGACAACGTTTACATCCCGGCCGAGGTCGGCTGGGTGAACGGCGCGCCGCCCGCAGAACCGTTGCTGTTCGAACGCGCGGGCCCGCGGGCGAAGTTGTTTTTTGATCCGAAACAGACCCGCGCCGGCATTGTCACGTGCGGCGGGCTGTGCCCGGGGTTGAACAACGTCATCCGCTCGCTGTTCCTGGAGCTGTATTACGGGTATGGCGTCAAAGAGGTGCTGGGCTTCTACGATGGTTATCGCGGACTCGACCCGGCCCGGTGCAAACCGCCCGTGGTCCTCACGCCCGAATTTGTCGAGGACATCCACAAGCAGGGCGGCACCGTGTTGAACACGTCGCGCGGCCCGGTGGACACGGGCGTCGCCGTGGACAACCTCATCGAGCGGAAAGTGGACATTTTGTTCACGATCGGCGGCGACGGCACGTTGCGGGGCGGGCGCGATCTGTATCTGGAAGCGAAGCGGCGCGGGTATGCGCTGTCCGTGGTGGGCATTCCGAAGACGATCGACAACGACGTGCCGTATGTGGCGCGCACGTTCGGTTATTTCACGGCGGTGGAGGAGGCGTCGCAGGTGATTCGGCGGGCGCACATGGAGGCGCACAGCGTTGAGAACGGCATTTCGCTGGTGAAACTGATGGGCCGGCATTCGGGGTTCATCGCCGCTGGAGCCACCATTGCCAGCCAGGACGTGAACTTCTGCCTGATCCCGGAAGTGCCGTTTGCGCTGGAAGGGCCGGACGGGTTCCTGGAGGCGCTGAAGAAGCGGATTCTGAAGCGCAAGCACGCGGTGATTGTGATTGCTGAAGGAACGGGGCAGGATCTCCTGGGCAATGAGGGCGATGAGCGCGACGCGTCGGGGAACGTGAAGCTGAAGGACATCGGCTCGTTCCTGCGCGAGAAGATCCAGGCGTTCTTCAAGGCGGAACAGATTCCGGTTGTCCTCCGCTACATCGATCCGAGCTACATCATCCGCAGTTGTCCCGCGGACGCGGAGGACGCGGTGTTGTGCGATCTGCTGGCGCGCAATGCGGCGCATGCCGCCATGGCGGGCAAGACGGGGATGGCGGTGGGCCTGGTGAACGACCACTACGTGCACGTTCCGATCGAGATGCTGGCGACACACCGCAAGCGCGTGGATCCGGATGGCGAAGAATGGCGCGCTGTGTTGGCGGCGACAGGCCAGCCGGCACGGATGGGCAGCCCTGCGCGCTGATCACATGCAATCACAATAACGGCGCCGCCTGAAGCCCGTGGCCTGGTCTTACTCGGGGAAGGATTGCGGGTCGGACGGGTTCGGTGGCGCGGGTCCTGGTGGTTGTGGATTCTCCGGCTGAGGTTCATTCGGCGCCACGCGTTCGCCGCCGCTCAGGATGTACGACATGCGCGGTTTGACAGCCGGATACAAACGCGGGTCGCGTTCGGCGCGGGCCGCTGCGATTTGCCTCTCGCGTTCCGACGACGGTGACGCCGGCGTTTCCGGTTTTGCCGGAGGCGCGTTCTCGGCCGGAGCGGGTGCCGGTGTTTCTTGAACGGTGTGCAATTGAACGCTCAGGAGAACCCGCAGGTTCGCATGGCACACCGGACAACGGCAGGAGACAACGCTGTCGCCCGGTGAAGCAGGCTTTCCCGCGTCCTCGCGCCGGTAGGCCACAATGTCGGCGACGGACGGGTGGCTCTCGGTCGCGGCGGCTTTTGCCGGCTGGCCTGCCGTTACCAGTTCGCCTCGGGGCAATTGGGTGTCCGGTTCGGGCGGCGTGTAACTGAAGGGGATGCGCACGGCGGCCCGACAGCGAGGGCACTCGGTCGTGTCTCCCAGGAACGCCTTGGGGCTTTGCATCGGCTGTCCGCATGAGGGACAGGTAAAGACGATATCGCTCATCCAATCCTCCGCTGGTTGATCTCTCTGGAATTGCGTCACACTCCTTCGGGACGGCTGCGCGCGCAAGAGGCGAGTGTGAGGGGGAAAAGCAGCCGACATTCAACATCGAACATCCAACGTTCAAGAAACGGCCTGGGAATGGTGATTGCGCAAACGCGGCCCTTTCGCGCGGCGAGCGGAGGCAAGTCCGCTGACACTAAAAAACGCTGCCGGAAATCGGCTGCAAGGGTTAAGAACCCGCCTCCCCATCGCAATGGTCTTGCCATACGGCCCGCACGCAACAACGCGATCTCCCATTTGTCAACTATTTAGATGCGACCCC
>DGDZ01000045.1:2152-3844 GCA_002385705.1 Verrucomicrobia subdivision 3 bacterium UBA3939 | reverse complement strand
ATCAATGCCGCGCTCCAAAGATCCGCGTTCATTCGCGTTCATTCGCGGTTCCAGCTTCGCCTTTGCCGTTCGCCGTTATCTCTGCGCGCTCTGTGTTCTTTGCGGTTAACCAAGGCCGTTGCCGTCCCGCCGTTCCTTCGCGCCTTCGCGTGAGAAAGCCTTTCTTTCGTGTTCTTTCGCGGTTCAGGCCATGCCGTTCGCCTTTGCCGTCGCTGCTTTTCAGCATTTCATTTTACGAACCGAACCCGTAACTTGAGGCCCGTTTTATGGAACGATTGCCCGGGTTTCGCGATTTCTATCCTGAACCGCTGCCGCACTCCGACGTCTGGAGCGCCGACGCGCGCCAGTACATCTTCGAAAAATGGCGAGCCACCGCGCGGCGCTACGGGTTCCGCGAATACGACGGCCCTCCCCTCGAGCCGCTGGAACTGTTCACCACCAAGAGCGGCGACGAAATCGTGAAACAACTGTTCGACTTCAAAGACAAGGGCGATCGACACGTCGCGCTTCGTCCGGAAATGACGCCCACTCTGGCGCGAATGGTTGCCGCCCACGAGCGCAATTACCGCAAGCCGATCAAGTGGTTCGCCATTCCGCAGTTGTTCCGCTACGAAAAACAGCAAAAAGGCCGCCTGCGCGAGCACTTCCAGCTCAACGCGGACATCATCGGCGAAGATGATCCCGCCGCCGATGCGGAACTGATCGCGCTTCTGATCGACTGCCTGCGCGTCCTCGGACTGACCGCGGCGGACTTCGTTGTCCGCCTCAGCAGCCGCAACGCGTGGCAGCAGTTCTATGCCGCGCGCGCCGGCGCCCAGTCCGATCCCCAAAAGGAATATCGCTTCTATCAGGCCATCGATAAACTCGAGCGCACGCCCCGCGATGAGAGCACCCGAACCCTCTCCGAGCTGGGAATCTCCATCAACGACGTGGACAGCTTCATCACCGGCGGCGAGCCGACCGCCGAACTCCGGCCCATCCTGGCCAACCTTGCCGCGCGCGGCATGAGCGACTTCGTCAAGGTCGATTACCACGTCATTCGCGGGCTCGCCTACTACACCGGCGTGGTGTTTGAAGCTTTCGATCGCAAGGGCGAGTTCCGCGCCATTGCCGGTGGCGGCCGCTACGACAACCTCATCGAACTGATCAGCGGAGGAAAGGTGAAGCTGCCCGCGCTCGGCTTTGGCATGGGTGACGTCGTCCTGCTCGAACTCCTGAAATCCCGAAAGCTCCTTCCGGCCTTCGATGCGGGCATCGATGTGTTCGTCATGATTGAAGACGAGGCGCTGCGCACCGCGTCGCTGGAAATCATCCAGCAATTGAGATCAGCCGGTTACGCGGTGGAATATCCCCTGACCGCGACGAAGTCGGACAAGCAGTTCAAGCGCGCTCAGGAACTCAAAGCGGAATGCGTTGTGAGAATGGAGAAGCGCTCCGGTGACGAATTGGCCGTCAAAGCACGCCATCTCAAGACGCGCAACGAGCGGATCTACTCGCGACAGGCATGGTCTGCCGCGCTGGAATCACGCTCCCCTCTGGCCTGAAGCAACCGCCATTACGCTCCTTGAGCGTTCACGGTTCCTTGAGCACTGAATGTTGGGCGTTGAACGTTGAATGTTCATCCCACAGCTCTGAAGCATTTCACCTTTTCCCATGGTGGGGCGAGCAGCCTGCCACGCCGAAGCTGAGCGA
>DGDZ01000045.1:0-1960 GCA_002385705.1 Verrucomicrobia subdivision 3 bacterium UBA3939 | reverse complement strand
AGCTGAGCGAAGGCGGGTCCTCGCGCTTGCCAGGCCGTAGCCTTGGCGGAGGCTGGAGCCGTCGTCCAGTGTAGAAAGTCTTCCGAATGCAACGGCAAATGCACAACGACCCCAGACGTAATCTGTGGGCCGCTGCCCCCGCGCCCCACCGTTCCCCGCGTCAATCGTCAATCGTATATCGCAAATCCCTAGGCTTTCGCTGCCGCCTGAGGCTTCTCTTCCTTCTCCTTCACAAGCGTGGCGCCTTTGCCCAGGCGTTTGCGCAGGTACGTCAGCTTGGCCCGCCGAACGTCGCCCCTGCGCTCGACCTCGATCTTTTCCACGCGCGGCGAGTGCAACGGAAACACGCGCTCCACGCCTTCCCCGTAACTGATGCGCCGCACCGTGAAGGTCTCGTTCAACCCCCGGCCGCGCCGGCCGATCACCACGCCGGCAAAAACCTGGATGCGTTCCTTGTCGCCTTCAACGACCTTCGTGTGCACCCGCACCGAATCGCCGACGTTGAAGTTCGCCTTGTTCTTGCGAAATTGTTCCGCTTCGATCTTGTCCAACAATGCCTGATTCATAATCGTCTTTCGTTTTGCGGGTTCACCGCTTGAATGATATCGGGCCGCCGTTCCCGCGTCCGCGCCGCCGCCTGTTCGGCCCGCCATTTCGCGATCTCAGCGTGGTTCCCCGACAACAGCACCTCGGGAACTTTCATCCCGCGAAACTCCGCCGGCCGCGTGTACTGCGGATATTCCAGTCCCGGCATGCTCGGGCTGAAGGATTCTTCCTTCGCGCTCTCGTCATCGCCCAGAACGCCCGGCAACAGCCGCGTCACCGCGTCAATCACCACCATCGCCGGCAGCGCGCCGTTCGTGAGAACGTAATCGCCGATCGACAGCTCGTCGTCGGCCAGTTGTTCCCGAATCCGCTCGTCGAATCCCTCGTAATGCCCGGTGACGAGCAGCAAATCGTCCAGTTGCGCCAGCTCCCGCGCGATCGCCTGCGTGAACCGCCGGCCCGCCGGCGACATCAAAATCACGCGCGTGTTCTCGCGCGCAATCGCTTCCACCGCCTCAAAGACCGGCTCCGGCTTCAGCAACATGCCCGGCCCGCCCCCGAACGGGCGATCATCCACGGTCCGATGGCGGTCATGGGCGTAATCCCGCAGATTGTGAATCCGCAGATCCAGCGCGCCGGATTCGCGGGCCCGCTTGATGATGCTCTCGTCCAGCGGCCCGGCAAACATCGCGGGAAACAGGGTCAGCACGTCGATCTTCATTGCCGAAGTTCCGTCCGCTCGCCGGAGACGCGCCAGACCGGGGCCAAACCGCCTCAGGCCTGTTCTTCGACGATCTCGAGCGTGCAACGCATGCCGCGTTTCGCGCTGCCTGCCAGAAGCAACGATCGGATCGCGTTGATCGTCATCCCCTGGCGCCCGATCACCTTGCCGACATCCTGCGGATGCAACCGCAACTCATAAACCGTCGTCCCCTCCCGTTCAACCGGAGTGATGGACACGGCATCGGGGTTCTGCACGAGGCCTTTGACAACGTATTCCAGAAACGCCTGCATACAGGCGCGAATCAGGCGGCGCTCGCCGCCCGGCTCGCTTTCTTGATAAAGCTGGCTACCGTTTCGCTGGGTTGCGCTCCCTTGCTGATCCAATACTTCGCCCGGTCGAGGTCCAGCGTGAAATTGTCACCCTTCTTCAACGGCTGGTACGTGCCGATCTCCTCAATAAACTTCCCGTCCCGCGGGCTGCGGCTGTCCGCCACGACAATGCGAAAGACCGGGGTGTTCCTGGCCCCGATCCGTTTCATGCGAATTCTTACTGCCATATAATCAAATCGTATTCCCTGCCGGGTTGCCGGACTGCTCCGGAAGGGTGTCCCAAAAAGGAGCGAGGAGCGTAGTCCCCCTCCTGACCCTTTGCAAGTCCTGTTTTGGCCCGTGTCGTGACTCTTTGAGAATG
>DGDZ01000092.1:16931-69388 GCA_002385705.1 Verrucomicrobia subdivision 3 bacterium UBA3939 | reverse complement strand
AGATTGTCCCGGTCCGCGACTCTGAAACGGAGGGAAACACTGTGAAGGCGATGCGTCGGGGGATCGGATCCCGGCGTGGCGGGCAATGTTACCGGACATCGCTGCGACGCACGAAGTCGCACCCTGCAGGCTCGCGCCAATCATCAATCGTAAATCCCCAAGGCGCGAAATGTATTGAGGTCCGCGGGACAACCTCGGGCTTCGGAACTGAATCCGGTTGGGATTCAGATGTTCCGTTCGCACGCGTGCGGAACCCGGATCTCGCGCTTCGTCCGCGCGCTGCGCCTGAGGACAGGAGGCTCCGGGCCGCGACGACGCCATACGCCGACCCTGGCCGGGCATCACAAAGCGCCCGCGTCAATCGTCAATCCTCAATCCCAAAGGGGCAAATCAGGGACATCCTTGGCCAAAATCCGGTGAGCGCTTCCATCGCGTCCGTCGAACGCTGTCCCCGGCAGGTGCCGGTCCATGCCGAAAGTTTCAAGCATTCCGAGTGCAAACGAGGCGCCCGCAACGCCGCCCGGCGCCACGCGCATGTCGCTCCTGGGCGTCGATTACCTGCGGCTCAAGACCTCCGACGGCGGTGAGCTGTATCTCACCCGGTTCGGCGAGCCGTTCTGGCAGCATCTGCTTCCCGAGAACTGGTTCGCCCGTGACTGGTTCGAAGCCAAGCGCGAACGCCTGGAAGGCACCAGCATGGTCTATCGCCTCCCGACACGAAAGGTTAACGGCACCACGCTGAATCTTGTCGTCAAATGGTCGCGCGTCGGCGAGGTCGTTCCCCTCGATACCCTGACGGTCAACAAGTTCATTCACGCCGAGTTCAACAGTCCGTTCGAGGAATTCTCGCTCCTGATGGAGCTGCGCAAGGGCGCCGCCGGCCCGGCCGCCATTCGCGTGCGCACGCAACGCCCCCTCGCCATCTACGTCCCCAGCCAGCGGCTTCAACTCTGGCAAACCGGCCGGTCCGAGGACAAAATCAACGCCAAGGTCAGGAGCCATCCCGGCGTCGAACTCGATATCCTGCGGCAATACGTTGTGATCTACGGGTGGGTAAAGGGACTCGATGCGGTCGAGACGGCGGACCTCTTCAAACTGGAGGGCAATGCGCGCGAGCAGTTCCTCGCGCGCACCACAAGCCTCGTGACGCACGAACTCTGGCAAAAGGGGTATCGCGTCATCGACATGAAACCCGCGCACATCATCCTGCGGCCGGGGCCGAACCGCTCGCTGTTGCGCGACCACAACGGCCAGTTCGCCTACGCGCTCGTGGACTTCGAGCTCCTGGAACGCACGCGCGAGCACGAAATCGCCGTCCGCGCCGCGCATCGCCAGACGTATCTCAAACACATGGCCCGGCGGTTCGAGTCCGATCCGGCGACGCCGCTTCCGGCGCATCTCCACGCCACGAACCTTCTCGGCGTCGATTACATTTTCGGCCGCGCCGAGAGCACAGGCGGCCTGCTGTGGGTGGTGGGCAAGGATCCGGACTTGTTCAACTACTTCCTGCCGGAACGCTGGCGGCGCACGCCCAAGAAGAAGCTGTCATCGCGCAACCAGATCTTCTACACGCGCACCAAGGACAACATCAACCTGGTCTGGAAAGTGTCCCGCATGGGCGATCCCCCGCAGTCCACAAAGCCGCCCGCCAAGGCGGCTGCCGTCGAGGCGTATGGGTTCAACAGTCCGTTCGAAGAATTTGCCTTTGCGCTCGAGCTGTTTCTTAACGGCGTGAGCACGGTGTATCCGCGGGCCATCTACATGACCGGCCACCGGCGCGAGAATCCCCGCCACGTTGCGGATGAACGGCGCTATGAAGCGCTCGCGCATCTGAAGACGCCCGAAGGCGAGCCGGCGGTGCGAAAGGACCACGATTACATCACCATCTGGGGATACTGGAACGGACCGGACGAGCTGCTGGCCGAAGGCAGCGAAGAAGTCTACCGTGCATTCAACGCCGCCCATGCGCATGCCAGTGGAATGATCTCCGAGGAAACGCTGCATGAACTCATGCAACTGAAGCGCAGCCGGCTCGCCCGATGCGGCTTCGAAGACCTGTACCTGAAACCGGATCATCTGCTGGTGTCCTTTGACGCGAAAGGCGAACTCGTGCTGGGCTGGACCGGGCGCCCCGAGGGACGGCTCTGCAATTTCGAACTGATCCGGAAGATCTAAAGGGAAAACATCGAACATCCAACGCCATTCCTGACTCTCCCTCCCTTCCATCGCAGAATGGAGGGGAGGAGACTCGAAGGAAGTCCGAAATCCTCGGGGACAATTCCGCGCGCATATGCGACAAGAATTGTCCCTGACGGGTGACGGTGGACATCTGCTCGTGACCGGGCAGCCGAGCCGATCTGCGCAAGTGACAGATCTAAATCAGGACTTGTCCTCGCTTCGCGGGGCCGTTTGAAATTGCATGATCGCATGGGGTGCCGGCGAGGCGGAAACCCAATGCCCTCGAGCCGCGGCGAGCTCTGCAGGAGCGACATCATCTGTCGGGACCGACGAGCAGAAAATGCCGCTCGAGGTGATGCGGTTCCCGTTGCTACCACTATGCGGCTCCTACGGAGCTCCCGGTGGACCGTATTGCGCTCCTGGGATCGCTCTGCATCTCACCGGTTCCCCTTCTGATTTCGGCCCTCGGATTTCAGATTTCTCCCGGGTCCTTCTTGAACAGAACGTAGCTTTGCAGTTACTTTCCGCGTCTATATTGTGCATGCCCGACGCTCAATATCTGCATTATTCTGTGTCATGAGCAGGCGCCTTGCATATCTCAGCAACGGCGCCGTGCTGCTGTGCGCTCTTGTCCTGACCTCCTGCTCCCGGGAGACCAACAGAAACACTCCCTCTGTCCGGCCGCCAGTGCCGGTCGTTGTTGGCAAGGTGGGCACAATGGATTTGCCCGTGCGGATCCAGTCTGTCGGCACTGTTCAACCGTACTCCACGGTGGCGGTGCGCTCTCAGATCACGGGGCCGATCCTCGAAGTGCACTTCCAGGAAGGCCAGGAAGTGCGGGAGGGCGACCTCCTGTTCACCATCGATCCGCGCCCATGGCAGGCCGCATTGAACCAGGCCCGGGCGAACCTCCAGCGCAACGAGGCCCAACTGATCAATGCGCGGCTTCAATTCCTTCGGACGAGCAACCTCTTCGCGATCCAGATCGCTTCACAGGCGGACTACGAAGCCGCCGAGGCCGCCTATCTGGCCCTCCAGAGCGCCGTGCTCGCCGACACCGCCGCACTCTCGAACGCGCAGGTCAACCTTGAATACACATTGATTCGCGCCCCGATCACCGGTCGCACCGGTGACCTCGCCGCCAAACCGGGCAACGTGGTCAAGGCAACCGACAATGTCCTGGTCACCATCACCCGAACCAAACCGGTGTACGTGGCGTTCGCCGTGCCGGAGCAACACCTGCCCGACATCCGCCGGCGCGCTGCCGAGGCGGCGCTCCCGGTAACCGCCGCGCCGCCGGGCTCGACGGAGCCGCCGGCTGTAGGCGAATTGACCTTCCTCGACAACATGGTCGATACCAACACCGGGACGATTCTGCTGAAAGCCACTTTCCCAAACACCGACGAGCGACTGTGGCCCGGACAATTCGTCCAGGCCGTCCTCACGTTGAGCAATATCACCGACGCCGTTGTCGTGCCCGAACACGCCGTGCAAACGGGCCAGGACGGCGAGTTTGTCTTCGTCGTCAAACCCGACGATTCCACCGTCGAAGTCCGACCGGTGCGCGCCGGCGTCACCTACGAGGGCTGGCGCGCGGTCTCAGGGAATATCCGGCCCGGCGAAATTGTCGTCACAGACGGACAACTGCGCCTTACGCCGGGAGCCCGTGTTGAGATGAAAGGCGATCCCCAGCCGGCCAAAGGCAGCAATTCCGCCCCGGGCAGCACATGAATCTTTCCGCACTCTTCATCCGCCGACCGGTCATGACCACGCTGGTCATGTCCGCCATTCTGCTGTTCGGCCTCATCAGCTATCGCTACCTGCCCGTCAGCGACCTGCCCAATGTCGATTACCCGACCATCCAGGTCACCGCCAGCCTCCCGGGGGCCAGTCCCGAAACCATGGCTTCGTCGGTGGCGACTCCGCTCGAAAAGCAGTTCTCCACCATCGCCGGCATCGATTCGATGTCGTCGGTCAGTTCCCTCGGGAGCACGCGCATCACGATCCAGTTTTCGCTTGAGCGCGACATCGACGCCGCCGCGCAGGACGTGCAATCGGCCATCTCGAAAGCGCAACGCCAGTTGCCGCCGAACATGCCGTCGCCGCCCACGTTCAGCAAAGTGAACCCCGCCGACTCGCCGATTCTGTTCCTGGCGTTGTCCTCGGCGACCCTGCCCCTCTCGGCGGTGGACGAATATGCCGAGTCGGTTCTCGCGCAGCGGATCTCAATGATCAACGGCGTGGCGCAGGTGTCGGTCTATGGTTCGCAGACCTACGCCGTTCGCGTCCAGGTCGATCCCACGCGCCTGGCGACGTACGGCATCGGCATTGACGAAGTCGCCCGGGCGATCCAGGAAGCGAACGTCAACCTTCCCACCGGCACGCTCAACGGGCCGCGCCAGTCCTACACGATCCTCGCCAGCGGCCAGTTGCAGAAAGCCGCCGATTATCGCCGGATCATCGTCGCCTACCGCAACGGCAACCCCGTCCGCCTCGAAGCGCTGGGCAAGGTGATCGACAGCGTTCAGAACGACAAGGTGGCCAGTTGGTTCAACGACACCCGCGCCGTCGTTCTCGCCGTTCAGCGGCAGCCCGGCGCCAATACCGTCAAGGTGGTGGACGCCATCCGCGAGCTGCTGCCCCAGATCCGCACCCAGCTCCCGGCCTCGGTCAGCGTCGACATTCTCAACGATCGTTCGCAGTCCATTCGCGAATCGGTTCACGACGTTCAATTCACGCTCTGGCTGACCATCTGCCTCGTGGTGCTGGTCATTTTCCTGTTCCTGCGCAATCTCTCGGCCACGGTCATCCCGAGCCTTGCCCTGCCCCTGTCGATCGTCGGCACATTCGCCGCGATGTATCTCCTCGGCTACAGCGTGGACAATCTCTCGTTGATGGCCCTCACCCTGTCGGTCGGCTTCGTGGTGGACGACGCCATCGTCATGCTCGAGAACATCGTCCGGCACATGGAGAACGGCGAAGCCCCGCTGGAGGCCGCGCTGCGCGGCTCCCGCGAAATCGGGTTCACGATCATTTCAATGACGCTGTCTCTCGCGGCGGTTTTCATTCCGGTGCTCTTCATGGGCGGCATTCTTGGACGGCTGCTGCACGAGTTCGCCGTCACCATCACCGTGGCCGTGCTGATTTCAGGGTTCGTCTCGCTGACCCTGACACCGATGCTGGCCAGCCGCTTCGTGCGTTCGCCCCGGGAACAGCGCCATGGCCGCCTCTATGCCGCGTCCGAGCGGTTCTTCGTTGGAATGCGCCACACTTACGAACGCACGCTCCGGGCCTGCCTGCGGCATCGGCTCGCCACGCTGACCGTTTCCATTCTGGTGCTGTTCGCCACTCTCTGGATGTTCGTCACCATTCCGAAGGGCTTCTTCCCCGTGGAAGACATCGGCCAGATCATGGCGACGACGGAAGCCGCGCAGGACATTTCCTTTGAAGCGATGCGCGAGAAGCAGCTCCAGGTAGCCAGGGTGATTGCCGCGAACCCGAACATTGAGAATTTCACGGCCTCGGTTGCCAGCGGCCCGAACGCCACCGCCAACAACGGCCGCATTTTCATGCGCCTGAAACCCCGTTCGGAACGCAAGGCCAGCGCCGAGGAGGTCATCCAACAGTTGCGCCCCGAGCTCGCCAAAATCCCCGGCATCAATGTGTACCTCCAGGTGCCGCCCCTGATCCGCATCGGCGGCATGGCTTCCAAAGGGCAATACCAGTACAGCCTGCAAAGCACCGACATGGAGGAACTCAAGCACTGGGCGCCCATCCTCACGGAGCGCATGGCGCAGTTGCCCGGGCTCGAGGACGTCAACAGCGATCTCCAGATCGCCAACCCCCAGATCCGGGTGCAGATCGACCGCGACAAGGCATCGGCGCTGGGCGTTTCGGTCGAGCAGATCGAGCAGGCGCTGTTCAGCGCCTACGGCCAGCGCCAGGTCTCCACGATCTACACCGACGTCAACACCTACTGGGTGATTCTCGAGGTGGAACCGCAATACCAGCGCGACCCCGACGCGCTCTCGAACCTCTACATCCGGTCTTCTACCGGCAATCTCGTGCCTCTGGGCGCCGTCGCTCACCTGACCCGCGACACGGGCCCGATGACGATCTCACACGTCGGCCAGCTTCCGGCTGTGACCATTTCGTTCAACCTGAAACCGGGATACTCCCTCGGCACCGCCGTCAGCCAGATCGAGGCATTGCAGAATGAACTGCGCCTGCCCGCCACCATCACCGCCAGCTTCCAGGGCTCCGCGCAGGTGTTCCAATCCTCCGTCCGCGGATTGGGCATGCTGCTCGTCATGTGCATCCTCGTCATCTACATCATTCTCGGCATCCTGTACGAAAGCTTCATCCACCCGATCACCATTCTCTCGGGATTGCCGTCCGCCGGCTTCGGCGCGCTGCTCACGCTCATGGTGTTCGGGATCGACCTGAATATCTACGCGTTCGTCGGACTGATCCTCCTCGTCGGCATCGTGAAGAAGAACGCCATCATGATGATCGACTTTGCGCTCGACGCCCAGAAGCAGGGACTCGCGCCGTTCGAAGCCATCTTCCAGGGATGCCTGCTGCGGTTCCGGCCGATCATGATGACGACGATGGCGGCGCTCATGGGCACGCTGCCGATCGCGCTCGGCTTTGGCGCGGGCGGCGAGGCGCGCCGCCCCCTCGGCCTCGCGGTCGTCGGCGGGTTGATCGTGTCGCAGTTGCTGACGCTCTACATCACGCCGGTGATCTACCTGTATCTCGAATCCTTCCAGCAATGGGCGCGCGGCTTCCTGCGCCGGCGGCAACCCGCAACCGAACCGCCCGCCGTGCCGGTTCCCGAATCAGCCACGTTGAGAGCGGAAGGATGAGGCAGAAGAACATTCAACACTCAACATTCAATGCGACGTCAACGGTATTGGATGTTCGCGCGAAGAACTCGGTGAGGGCGGCGACGGCTCGTCTCCGGGAATCAACGCTGTGCAAACTTTTGTTGCATATGCAACAAAAGTTCGCACAGGCCTGAGTCCTGGTTTTACCTTTCTACCGCGCGGTGATCGCTGTGAAACCCGGGGTCGGCACGCCCTCAATCCGGTATAGCCGATTCATGTAGAGCTCATCCGCCACCTGATAGAGCGCTGTGGCGTCCTTCTCGAGCTCGATGAATTCAGGCCCCGCTTCTTTCGCACGTTGCAGTTCGGTCACCTTCGGATCGCCTTCGTAATACCACACCGATTGCTTCAAACCCAGCACCACCATCCGCGCGTCCGCGTACATGCCGATGCTCCGGTTGTGATTCAGCAACACCCGCCCTTCGTCCACCGGATCGTTGAACAGGTCGCGCCCGAAGAACATGCTTTCGTAAGGCCGTCCGAGCAGCCCGAGAATCGTCGGCGCCACGTCCAGAGAATTGCCGAGCGTGCCGATCCGTTGCGGCTCTTTCACCACCGCCGGTCCCAGAATGACGAACGGTATTTCATACGAGTAAATCGGGATTTCCTGGCTCCCGTACACCCGCGCCCCATGGTCCGCCACCACGACGAAAATCGTGTTCGTCCAGAACGATTCCTTCTTCACTTCCCGGAAGAACTGCCCCAGGCACCAGTCCGTGTACTTGACCGCCTTCGCTCGAGTGGGTTTCGGTTTCTCAGGATCGTCCGGAATGCGCCCGCGCGGATACGTGTACGGTTTGTGGTTCGAAACCGTCAGCATGGTCGCGAAGAATGGTTCGCCGGACTCCGCCAGCTTCCGGCATTCCTCGATGCCGCGCGTGAACAGATCTTCGTTGCACACGCCCCAGATTGTCGCGAAAGTCGGGTCCTTGAAATCCTTCTGCTCGATGAACCGGTCCCATCCGTTGTTCAACGCATACGATCGCATGCCGTCGAAGATGCCTCGGCCGCCGTACAGGAAGAGCGTCTGATAGCCGTCCCGCTTGAGCACGCGCGCCAGCGACTCGACGTTCTCCGACCGGTCCCGTTTCACGATGGAATCGCCCGGCAGGGGCGGGAACGACGAGAACACGCCTTCAAACCCGCGCACGGTGCGATTGCCACAGGCGTAGATATTGGTGAACAGAATGCCCTCCTCGGTCGCGAGCCTGTCCATCTCCGGCGTCAACGTCTCCTCCCGCCCCAGGCAGCCGAAAAACTCCGAGCCCAGGCTCTCCTCCAGAATCAACACGACGTTCAGCCGCGGCCGGGTCGGATCGCCCGCCACCTTCCGCCGGATGCTGAATGCGTCGCCCACAAACTCGGCGCGCGGCGACGCCAGCAGCCTGCGCACCCGGGCATACGCCTCCTCGCGCGGAAGGGTCCGGTAGAATGCGGCGTAGTCGAGGTTGCGCGTCCACGCCGCCGCGACAAACGAGAGCGAGCCGTTGTTCGCGATCTCATTGAGCGTGCGATCCGTGCTGAACTGCGTGCCGTTCAGGCTGACCGTCTGCCCCAGGACGACGGCCAACGCCGTCCCACCCGCGAAATGCACGAAACGCCGGCCCTTCCCCACCGGTTGAAACCAGGTGTCGCGAAACAGCCGCATCGCCAGCCACACCCAGGCAATGCCCATTGCGATACATAATGCGATCACGGCCGGCACCGGATACGAATCCCAGATATTGATGAAGACCTCGTGCGGATACAGCAGGTAATCCACCGCCACCGTGTTGAACCGGGAACGAAACTCCTCAAAGAAATAATATTCGGCGCAGAAGAGAAAGACCTGCACCGACCAGAACAGGCAAAGTCCCGCAAGGAACAACGCGCGAAACCATTTCCATCCAAACCAACGGTTCGGCAGCACCCAGAGCCAGAACAGCAAGGGAAGCGTCGTCATCAGCGCGACGACGAAGTCCTGGTGCAGACCGATCAACAACGCCTGCGCGGCGCCCGCGGCCGCAATTCCCGTCTCGCCGCCGAACTGGATCAGCAGCACAAGCCGCAGCACGAGGCACATGGCGACCAGCGAAAGAAGAAAGAAGGCAGCGAGCCCGTAGCGCGATTTCCTCCAGGGCACCGTTCCACCCTCCCCGGCCCCGATGCGTTGTTGGCTTTGAGAATCCGTGTTACTCATCCTGCGTTCCATCTTTCAACCGTTGCTTCATTTATCGCGACGCTGAAAAGAATTTCCGTCGCCGTTTCTCTCTCGAGGTATTCGCTCGAAACTGTAACGAAACGTTTTGCCCCGTTACAAAGCTTTTTCCTTGGGGTTCACGCGCAAACGAAACAACGTCCGTTCGAATCCCGATTCGGATTTCGGTTTTCGCCCTTCGGATATCAACCGCGTTTTGCTGCTTCGGAAGAGGAGAGAAAAAGAACTCACAAGCTCAAGCGGCTTCCTTCCTCCACACCGCCACGAACATTCCGTTGCCCCCGGCGTGCTGAGGCCAGATCCAGATCCGGGCCGAAGGCGGCGCCTCGGGAATCAGCGGGTTTGAAACCGGCAGGGGTTTGAACTCCGGGAACGCGGATTCAAACGCGTCAGCAACGGCCGTCGTCTCGGAAGCCGCGAGCGTGCACACCGCATAGATCAGCTTGCCACCCGGCTTCACCGCTCGGGCCACGTGCGCCAGCAGGCGCCCCTGCACCGCCGCCAGCTCCCGAACGTCCTCCAGCGTCGTCGTCCACCGCGCATGCGGATTGCGCTGCCACGTTCCAATCCCGCTGCACGGCGCGTCCACCAGCACGCCGTCGAACAACCCGTGAAACGGCAGCGTCGGCCCGCCGTCCCACACCGACGCCTGATAGTTGAACGCTCTGGCGCGCGCCGCCCTGCGCTTCAGCCGATTCAGCCGCCACTCGGCGCGGTCCGTTGCCCGTATCAACCCTTTGTTCTGCATCAGATCCGACAGGTGCAACGTCTTGCCCCCCTCGCCGGCGCAGACGTCCCACCAGGTTTCTCCGGGCGACGGCGCGCAGATCAGGCTCACTGCCTGGGAACTGATGTCCTGCACCTCGAATGCGCCCTCCTGGAACTCCTGCGTCAGAAAAAGATCCTTGCGCCCGGTGTACTGCAGCGCGTCGGCAAGCGGTCCTTCGCCAAACCGTTTGCAGTCGCCCAGACTCTTCGCCAACGCCCTGCCCTGTCCCGGCCGCGCGCGCAACCACAGTTTCGGTTCGCGCTGAATCGTTCTCAGCCATGGATCGTTCAGCGGCACCTCGGACCACACCCATTGCGGGACTGCTTTTGCCCGCAGATGCCCGGCGGGCAGCGAAAACGGATTCTTTGCGAAACGCGCGGCGAGTTCCATCGCGCGGCGCAGACGCGCTTCGATGCCGCGCTCATTCTCGAGCCATCCGAGCCAGCGATAATATGTGAACACCGTGGAAGCCACCCGGGCCGCCTCCTCCGGCGGCAGATCGGCCGCCTTGAGCGCCTTCCGCAACACGCGATCAGCCGGCCTGCTCCGGATCGAAGCCCGGATAACCGACGCAGCAAGGGCGGTGGCGGAGTCCGCTGCTCTCCGCTTTCCGGAGCGTGGAGATGAGTGCTTCACCGGGAACTCGTTGGAGTTTAACCCGATGGGACCGATAAGACGGACGGGGCAGATCCCTTCACCGTTGCTGCGACAGCAGTTGCCGCAGAACAAACGGCAGGATGCCGCCGTGCTGGTAGTAATCGATCTCCACCGGTGTATCGATGCGGCAACGGACCGAAACGTTTTCGACCTGCCCGTTCGCGCGGGTAATCCGGAGGGTCAGCTCCTGCTGCGGCTTCAATCCTGCGTTCAGTCCAAGCACGTCGTAGGTCTCGGTGCCGTCCAGTTTCAGCGATTGGGCCGACATTCCGTCCGAAAATTGCAGCGGCAGAACGCCCATGCCGACGAGGTTCGACCGGTGAATACGTTCGAAGCTTTGCGCCACCACAGCCTTGACGCCGAGCAACGCCGTTCCCTTCGCCGCCCAATCCCGCGAACTGCCCGTCCCGTATTCGTGTCCGGCAAACACCACCAGCGGCGTTCCACTTTCCTTGTACTTCATTGCCGCGTCGTAGATGCTCATTTGCTCGCCGGAAGGCTGGTGGCGCGTCACGCCTCCTTCCGTTCCGGGCACCATCAGGTTCTTGATCCGGACATTGGCAAACGTGCCGCGCGTCATCACGCGATCGTTGCCGCGGCGCGATCCGTAGCTGTTGAAATCCTCATACGCCACGCCATGCTTAAGCAGAAACTTCCCTGCGGGCGACTCCTTCTTGATGCTGCCGGCCGGTGAGATATGGTCCGTCGTCACGCTGTCGCCAAAAATCCCCAGCGCGCGCGCGCCGGTGATTTCCTTTAGTTCGCCCGCTTTGAGTTCGAAGTCTTCAAAGAACGGCGGCTCCTGGATGTAGGTGCTCGAAGGATCCCATCTGTAAACAGCGCCCGCAGTGGACGGGATTTCGTTCCACATGGGATTCTGTTCTGCGAAATCACGATAGAGCGCGCGAAAGACTTCGGGTTTCAGGGCGCTTTGCATCACCTCCTGGATCTCCTGAAGCGTGGGCCAGATGTCGCGCAAATACACGTCCTGCCCGTTCCGGTCCTTGCCCAGCGGTTCGCTGGTCATGTCGATGTTCACCCGGCCCGCCAGGGCAAAAGCGACCACCAACGGCGGCGACATGAGGAAGTTGGCCTTCACGCTCTGGTGCACGCGCGCTTCGAAGTTGCGATTACCGGACAGCACGGATGCGGTCACGAGATCGTGCTTGGCGATCGCGTCGTCGATCGGCGCCGCGAGCGGCCCGGAGTTGCCGATGCACGTGGTGCAACCGAAGCCGACCACGTTGAATCCCAGCTTGTCGAGATACGGCTGGAGCCCGGTCTTGTTCAGGTAATCGCTGACCACGCGCGATCCCGGCGCCAGGGACGTCTTCACGAGAGGACTGACCTGCAAACCGCGCTCGACGGCCTTTCGCGCCAGCAGGCCCGCCGCCAGCATCACCGACGGATTGCTGGTATTGGTGCAACTGGTGATCGCCGCGATCACGACGCTGCCATGGCCGATTTCGCCTTCGCACGCCGGGCTCGCCGTCGCCGGGTTGGGCGTCGGCCGATTGTTGGCCATCTCGAGTTCGGTCTGCGGGTTTGTGTTCCTCGTCTCGGCCCTGCGCAGGGACACGGGTTCCTGGCTGCCGCCGCCGGCGGCGCTGCCGTTCGTGTCGGCGACCCAGAAGCGCTGCGACAGGCTCTCCGGCGGCTTGCCGAACCCGCTCTCGGTTGGCGGCTTCGAAAAGGCATGGACGAACGCCTCCTTCAGCTTCGGCAGTTCAATCCGATCCTGCGGCCGTTTCGGTCCGGCAACGCTGGGCGTCACCGAGGCAAGATCCAGCTCAATCACCTGCGAATAATCCACCTCGCCTTTTTGCGGGGAACCCCACAGGCCCTGGGCCCGATAGTAGCTCTCGTACGCGCGGCACAATTCCTCGCTCCGCCCCGTTCCGCGGAGGTATTTCACGCATTCCTCATCAATCGGGAAGAAGCCCATCGTGGCGCCGTACTCAGGGGCCATGTTCGCGATGGTCGCGCGGTCCACGACCGGCAGGGCGCGCGCGCCCGGCCCGAAGAATTCCACAAACTTGCCCACCACCTTCGCCTGCCGCAGCAACTGCGTGATCGTGAGCGCGAGGTCCGTCGCCGTGACCCCTTCCCGCAGCGAGCCGGTAAGATGCACCCCCACCACGTCGGGCGTCAGGAAATACACCGGCTGCCCCAGCATGCCCGCTTCCGCTTCGATGCCCCCCACGCCCCAGCCGACGACGCCAAGGCCGTTGATCATTGTCGTGTGCGAATCCGTTCCCACAAGCGTGTCCGGGTAGTAAATCTCGGCCTGCCGGCCCCCGACCTGCGCCTCGACGGACAGAACGCCCTTCGCGAGATACTCGAGGTTGACCTGGTGAACGATGCCGATTCCGGGCGGGACCACTTTGAACGTCTTGAATGCCTGCATGCCCCACTTCAGAAGCTGGTATCGTTCGCGGTTGCGCCTGAATTCCAGTTCGAGGTTTCGCTGCAAGGCATCCGGCCGCCCCGCCACATCGACCTGCACCGAGTGATCCACCACAAGGTCCACCGGCACCAGCGGCTCGATGAGGCCCGGGTCCCGCCCCAGGCGCGCGACCGCCGACCGCATTGCCGCCAGGTCCACCAGCAACGGAACGCCGGTGAAATCCTGCAGAACGATGCGCGCGACGATGAACGGGATTTCTTCCGTGCGCTCCGCTTTGGCGCGCCAGTTCGCCAGCGCGCGCACATTCGCTTCCGTCACCTTCCTGCCGTCGCAATTCCGCAGAACCGACTCCAGAACGAGCCGAATCGACACCGGCAGGCGTGACACCGGGCCGACACCGGCTTTTTCGAGCTGAGGAAGCGAATAAAAGTAAGCTGTGCGCCCGGTGCCCGGATCAAAGGGCTGCAGTGCGCCAAAAACGTCATGAGCCTCATTCATAAAATGCCGTCAATGTATACGTGATTGCGGGGTGCAACAGTGGCGATGTTGACACACCTCGTCAAGCCTCACCCGGCTCCCCGTTGAAGCGCCGGTCCCGCCGGCATCAAACCTTTCGCGTCAACGAAACGCCTAACTGCAACAACTTGCGGACGCCCGTTTCCGATGCCGCCTCGGCGTAGATCCGCAGGATGGGTTCCGTGCCGGAGCCGCGCAACATCAGCCAGGAGCTGTTCGCCGCCACAAACTTCACCCCATCGTAACTCTTCACCTCCGCCACCGGGGATCCCAGCAGTTTCGCAGGCGGGTTGGACTTCAGAAACTCCATCAGCTCGGCTCGTTTTTCCAGGGGGAAATGCGTGTCAATCCGGCCATACCGATGCGGCCCGAACTTCTTCTCCAGCCCCGCCAGCAGCCGGTTCACCGACACGCGTTCCACGGCCAGCATTTCGAGCAGGAACAATCCCGCCGCAATGCCGTCCCGCTCGGGAATGTGTCCCGGAAACCCGATGCCGCCGCTCTCTTCGGCCCCCAACAACACGTCCCCTTTCAACATCTCCGCGCAGACGTATTTGAAGCCCACACCCGTCTCGACCAGTTGCAGCCCGTGCTCCGCGCACATCTTGTCCACCATCGAGGTGGTCGTCAGCGCCTTCACCACGCGTCCCCTGCCCTTCCGGTTGACAACGAAATGGCGCAGCAACAGGCAAATCACCTGATGCGTGGACAAATAGTTGCCGCGTCCGTCCATCCCGCCCACGCGGTCGGCGTCGCCGTCGGTGACCAGGCAGATGTCGTGCGGATGCTTTCTGAGGAAAGCGGCGCTGCGTGCGTAGTTCTTGTCGATCGGCTCCGGGTTGATGCCGCCGAACAGCGGATCGTGCGTCGCGTTCAAGGTTGTGACGCGGCAGGTGGTTCCGCGGAGCAGTTCCTCGAAGCAGCCGGCCCCGACGCCGAAGAGCGCGTCGTGCGCGAACCGCAGCTTCGACCGCGCGATCAACCTGAAGTCAACGAGCTTCTTCAGTGCCGTATAGTGCGCCGGGCGAACGTCCTTCAGCAGAATGCGCCCCTCGCGGCGCGCCTCCTCGAGCGGCAGCACGCGCACCGGGTTGCGATCGAGCATGTTCTCGACGCCCTTGCAGGTTTCCGGATCGCTCGATCCGCCGTAATGCGACTTCAGTTTGAAGCCGTTGAACATCGGGGGATTGTGGCTTGCGGTGATCATCACCCCGCCGACGACCTTCTGCTGACGCACGGCGAACGACACCGCGGGCGTGGGCGTCGGCGCCGGCGTCAGGACCACGTCAAAACCGTTCCCTGCCAACACTTCCGCCGCGGTCTGAGCGAACCGGTCGGAAAAAAACCTTCGGTCGTAGCCAACGATGACTTTGCGTTCTGTGCCGTTCACCGGGTTGGCGCCCCAGTAGTCTGCGGTGGCCTGGGCCACACGGGCCACATTGGCGAACGTGAAATCCTCGGCGATCACCGATCGCCATCCATCGGTTCCGAACCTGATCTGTGCCATGGGACAATAGGAAAACTGGAGATTTCAGCCGGCCCTCTCCGCGCCGGGGCGCGCCGCCTGAACGAGCTTGCGCATCTTCCTTACCGCCGCAGCCAGGCTGCGCCGGCCGAACAGGGTCGTGCCGCTGATGAACACGTCGGCGCCGGCGCGCGCGCAATCCACGGCCGTCTGGAAATTGATCCCGCCATCGACGGAGATGCGGAACGACAGTCCGCGCTCGCGCCGCCAGGCCGCGGCCTGCTGGATCTTCGGCAACATTTCGTGAATGAACTCCTGCCCGCCGAACCCCGGGTTCACCGTCATCACCAGCAGCGTGTCAATCAGGTGAAGATACGGCTGCACGAGGCCGATCGACGTCGGCGGATTGATGGCAAGCCCCACTTTCTTTCCGAGCGCCCTGATTTTCCACAGGAGCGCGGTCACATGCTCGCCAAGTTCAACGTGGATGTTGATCTGATCGGCGCCGGCGCCGGCGAACGGTTCCAGCAGAATCTCCGGCTTCGAGCACATCAGATGCACGTCAAAAAACATCCGCGTCAGCGGACGCAGCGTTCTGACCAGCGCGGGGCCGAAGGAAAGATTCGGCACGAAATGGCCGTCCATGATGTCGATATGGAGCCAGTCGGCCCGCGACGCGCCGGCACGCTTTGCTTCCCTGGCGAGGCGGCCGTAATCGGCGGCCAGAAGGGAAGGCGCAATAATCATCCGCGTACCGTAGTGAAATGGACAGCGCGACGTCAATATGAGCCGCCAGACATGAGGTCCCGCCTGCAGCGGTTTGATGACAAGGGCCGGCTCGTTCGTGCCCTATACGGGCGCGGGCGCCGGATTGCCCAGACCTGGCAACGCCGGCGGCGTCGGTTTCGCCGGCGCTTCGGGCAGCGGCGTTCCGGCCGGCGCGCCGTGAGGCGGCTCCACCTGCGGCCGGGGCGCTGGCGGCGTGAACTTGCCTGTCCGCACGATCTCCTCGACCTGCGCGCCTTCCAGCGTCTCGTGCTCGAGCAACGCCGTCGCGATCAGCTCCAGCTTGTCGCGGTTGCTGTAGATGATGTCCTTCGCCTTCCGATAGGCCTCGTCGATAATGCGCTTGATCTCGCTGTCGATCTCGCGCGCGGTGTGCTCGCTGTAAACCTTCGCCCGAGCCACCTCCCGCCCGAGAAATACATACTCGTCGTCGTCCCCGTACTGCACCATGCCCAGCCGCTCGCTCATGCCGTACTGGCAGACCATGGCGCGGGCCAGTTGGGTGGCCTGCTGAATGTCCATGGCCGCGCCCGTGGAGATGTCCTGCGAAACAATCTCCTCGGCAATCCGCCCGCCCATCGTCACCGCGATCACGTCGAGCATCTCCTTGCGCTGGCGGCTGTGAATGTCCTGCTTCGGCAGGTACATCGTCGCGCCGAGCGACTGTCCGCGCGGAATGATCGTCACCTTGTGCAACGGATGCGTGTGCGGCAGCATCACGTTAACCAGCGCATGGCCGGCCTCGTGCCAGGCGGTGAACTTCTTCTCCTCGTCCGTCATGGCGAGGCTGCGGCGCTCGCGGCCCCAGCGCACCTTGTCGCGCGCCTCTTCGAGTTCTTCCATGCCCACGGCGCGCTTGTTCGTCCGCGCCGCCAGCAACGCCGCCTCGTTCAGCAGATTCGCCAGCTCGGCTCCCGAGAATCCCGGCGTCCCGCGCGCGATGATCGAAAGATCCACGCCGGGCGCCAGCTTCACATTCTTGGCGTGCACCTTGAGGATGGCCTCGCGACCGCGCACGTCCGGCAGGTTCACCGTCACCTGCCGGTCAAACCGGCCGGGCCGCAACAACGCCGGATCCAGCACGTCCGGACGGTTCGTCGCCGCGATGATGATGATGCCTTCCTGTGTGTCGAATCCGTCCATCTCGACGAGCAACGCGTTCAACGTCTGTTCGCGTTCGTCGTTGCCGCCGCCGAGGCCGTGGCCGCGGCTCCGCCCGACCGCGTCGATCTCGTCGATAAAGATCAGGCACGGGGTGTTCTTGCGCGCCTGCTCGAACATGTCGCGCACGCGGCTTGCGCCGACGCCCACGAACATTTCGACAAAGTCCGACCCGCTGATGCTGAAGAACGCGGCATCCGCCTCACCGGCGATTGCTTTCGCGAGCAGCGTCTTGCCGGTTCCGGGCGGGCCCACCATGAGGACGCCTTTCGGAATGCGTCCGCCCAGCCGCTGGAACTTCTTCGGATCCTTCAGGAACTCGACCAGCTCCGAAACCTCCTCGATGGCCTCGTCAATGCCGGCCACGTCCTTGAACGTCGTCTTGTTGCGTTCCTTGGCCAGAAGGCGGGCTTTGCTCTTGCCAAAACTCAGGGCGCCCTTGCCTGCCATCTTGATCTGGCGAATGAAGAAGAACCAGATGAACGCTGCGATCACCAGAATCGGCAGAATGCTCCAGAACAACCCCATGAGAATCGGGTTGGATACGTGGGGCTTGAACAGGCCCGTCGCGTAAAGCTTGTTCTCCAGTTCGTCCGTCAGCCGCACCTGCGGCGCTCGGAATCGCACTGGCGCGTCTTTGATCGGATTGCCCTCGGGATCGGTCCGGTAGTATTCCCCGACCACTTCCTGGAGGGGTGACTGCGGGTTGTAGCGGATTTCGGCACCCGGCGCGATCAACCCCGCCTCCAGCTTGGCCATGAACTGGGCTTGCTCGAGCCGGTCGCCGGGCGGCTCCATCCGCCCCTTCGCCAGCAGCAAAGCGCCAATGCTGCCGATAATCGCAATCCATACCACCCACGTTCGGGGCGGAACTTTGAAGTCGCCCCCGCCCTTACGCGGGTTTCTGTCGTCGTTCTTGAGCCTGTTTTCGTCAGCCATGGCTTAAAGTCGCGGCAAGTTAACACGGTGGGGTTTAACCCGCAACGCAGCAATCTCAGCGTTTCCAATGCCAGTGCAAGCGCCTCACTGTCGCGGGTTTGACCTTGTATTGCTCCGAAATCCTCATGTTTTCCACCCAGAACACATCGCCCGCGCTCGTCGCGGCCACAATCAGGCTTCGCCGCCGCTCTCGCGGGACCTTCTCGTTCGTGAACAGATCCTGCAGCTTCACCGCCCGGTTCATTCCGATCGGCTGAATGCGGTCGCCCGGCTGCCAGTGCCGCAACACAATCGGCGACCCCACCGCGTCCGCGTCGAAGACTTCCCGGCCCGTGCGCCGCCGCGGCGGTGCTCCGCCTCTCGAAGTTGATATCCGCCACCGGATCTCCGCACCTGCGAACCGGCAACGCCCCGACCGGCCGGTCAATGCCACTTTGAGCCGATCCGCTCCCGGCGCCGGACCGCCTGCCTCCGTCTTCACCTTCTCCAGGCGCCCGTCCTTCCCGCGCCGCAAGGTGAGTTCCGGCCGCACCATCACCGCTTGCCCGGGCTTCGTTCGCAGCGTTTCGATCCGATCGAAAGCGGGTTCGACTCCGAGCCGGATGAGCTGGCGCTGAATGCACCGGCGTTGAACCGCCGCATGCAACCGATCAAATTCGCCGGCACTCGCGGCAAGCCACTGCTCCGCCGCCGTCCCGACGTAGTCCGCATCGGAGGCGCACACTTCCATGAACCGCGTGATGACCCGGTTGAGCGCCGGTTGAAAGCGCTGCAACAGCGGGAGCAATTCGTGCCGAATGCGATTGCGCTGAAAATCGATCGTCGCGTTGCTCGCATCCTCGCGATGGCGAATCCGGTGCGCGCGCGCGTAGGACATGAGATCGGACCGGCTGCAACCCAGGAGCGGCCGCACGAGCTGCACGCGACCGGAAGCGGGCGACGGGCTCCGCCACTTCATTCCGCCCACGCCCTCGGTGCTGCTGCCCCTGAGCAATCGAAGGAAGAACAATTCCACCTGGTCATCCTGATGATGCGCCAGCGCCACGGTGCGGATGCGGCGTTCCATGGCTGCGCGGGCAAAAAACCGGTGCCGCACCTCGCGCGCAGCCATCTCGATTGAAATCCTGCCGTTCCGGGCCTCTTGCTCGACGTCCACGCGCCCGGTGACCACCGGCAGATTCATCTCGCGAGCCGTCCTGATGACAAGCCGTTCGTCGGCGTCGCTGCTGCGCCCTCTCAAGCCGTGGTTCAGGTGCGCGACCGTCAGCCGCCATCGGTTCTCCTCTGCAAGACAGCCGAGCAGGTGCAGCAGCACCATGGAATCGAGCCCGCCCGAAACCGCGACCAGGACGGACTGTCCGCGGCGCAGGAGGCCGTGACTCCGGATGACCCGGTCCACTTCGTTCAGGAGCTCATTCACGCACCGATGCTAAGCGGCGGAAGGAAAAGTTCCAAATTCCAAGTTCCAAATTCCAGACCGCCGCGTGAAGCGTTGCCTCGCATGTTGGGCGGAAATTGAAATTTGAAATTCCCCTCTCCGAAATTCGAAGCGCCTCGTAATACTTGTAGTGCACGACGTAAGGAGTGCTCTCCTCTCCTACCTGAGGATCTCCCGCGCCGGTTCGAACCCGGGGTCGATCTCCAGCGAACGCCGCGCCGCGCTCCGGGCTTCCTCCACACGCCCGAGCTTGAGAAGGATCGTGGCACGGGCATAGGAGTAGATTGCATTTCGCTCCGCGGCTTCCGCCCGGGCCAGCGCGTCCAGGGCTTCTTTCGTCCTCCCTGCTTCGTTCAGCGCAAGGGCCAGATTGTACCATGCCCGTGCGTGCAAAGGATCCAGTCGAACCGCCCGTTCGAGAGCCGCAATCGTCTTTTCCCGATCGCCCGTCTCGTTCCAGGCCAGCGCCAGCTTGAAATGAAACTCGGCGTTCTCCGGTTCAATAGTGCAGGCCGCGAGCAACTGCTCCACCGCCTCGGTTGTTCGCCCTGCGCCGGCCAGCAACACGGCGTAGTCGTGCCGGATCGGCGCCGAGCCGCTGTCCCATCGGATTGCCCTCGCATAATGCTCCAGAGCTTCGCTCAGCCTTCCGCGCGCCGCGGCCAAGGCGCCCTTCTGCGCCTGGCCCGCCGGCTGGTCGGACATCCACTCCAGGATTCGCTCGAGTTCAACCAATGCGCGCGATCCCGGTCGCAACTCGGAACGCAACACCCAGGCCGCCTGGTACCGCACGCTGCGCGATGGATCGTTCAGCAAAGCGCGCGCGCACTCCAGCGCGCCGGCTACGCCGATCTCCACCGCGTTCGCCAGCGATTGCATCGCGTTTGCGCGCACCAGCGCGTTCGTGTCCTGCGCCGCGCGAATGAGCGCATCCGTCACCTCCGGCTCGGCGGACCAGCGTTCCAGCAGATTTGCCGCAACCGCCCGCCAATACGGAATCTCCTCGGTGCGAAGGAGCTTCAACAGCGGATCGCGCGCGGCATCCTCGCCTCTCCGCGCGGCGGCGATCACACGCGTTCGATGCCGGCTCGGACGATCCATCCGGTCGCCGTACCATCGGGACGTCCATTCGATCGCCCATTCGACGTCCTTGTCGGTGTGGCACCGGTTGCAGGCGTTGGGAATTCCGAGTTCTTTCGTCAACACTGGATCGGGGATGGTGAAACCGTGATCATGGCGGCGATGGCGCTGCATGTAGTGCGTCTGCGGCATGTGGCAGTTCACACATTCGCCGCCCGTCTCCTTCACCTCGCGCGGAATATACGCGGTCAGGTCGAGGTTCGTTGCGGTCCCCGAACTGTCGTGGCCGTATACCTTGTGAAAACTGTGCGTAACCGGATTGATCGCCGGAATGCTCGGATCGCTGCCACTGTGACAGCGCAGGCAAAGCCAGTTGCCGGGCAACAGCGTCCGGCCCGTGTGCCGGTCGTGACAATCCACACACGTCACGCCCCGATGCTGCATGCGACTGCCGAGGAACGCCGCGAACTCAAAGTCTTCGTCGCGCACCTGCCCGTCCGGAAAAAACGTGTCCGTCTCATCCACCACCGCGAGGACGTAGTGATCGTCGAACGACTCGCCCGGGACAAAGTCGCCGGTCAACTCTCCGCGTCTCGAATGGCACGATCCGCAGTAATCCAGCACCTGCGCCCGGGTGAACTCCGGGATCGTCGGATCGGCGCGGCCGGACCTGCCGTGCCGGCGCTGCCATTCGTTGTGCGCCTGCAGCGGCCCATGGCAGGCTTCGCATCCAACGCCCATTTCCACCATGCTCGTCCGGTAGGTGTCGGTGGATTCGTCGTAATTCTTCCGAACCCGCGTGTTGTGACAGGCGGCACACATCGAGTTCCAATTCATCCCGCGCCCGGTCCAATGCCCCCATTCTCCCGGCTGCCGGTCTTCCGAACCGAAAACCGGGAACCACTCGCCCCGATGCGGGTCCCAGGCCACTTCGCTGGCCTGATACCGCCCGCCCGGAAACCGGACGAGAAACTGCCGGAGCGGATCGTGACCGATCACGCGCGCGACCTCGAACTCCCGGGACCGGTTCGAAGCGACAAGAGAAACGATGTGATACTGGCCGTTGCTCGCGGACCACGTCGTGTAGCGGGACCCGTGCTCCAATCGTCCGGCGGGGTGAAACGCCTGTTGGTCCATCACGCGCGCGGTGTTGCGCTCGGCCAGCGCGTGGTGCGAATCCTCCCATGCACTGAAGGTCTCCTCATGGCATTCGCGGCAGCTCCCGGAACCTCCGTAACGGGCAAAGACAACGCTTTCGTCTTCGAGCGCTGCTTCGCTCCCTGTGCCGGCGCGCGTCGATCGCGGCGATTCGCGGTCAAACCAGCTCCACAGGACGAGCACAAGCACGAGCAGTCCCGCGCCGGCGCAAACCACCAACAACCCGCGGAACCCTGGTTTGCGGCCGGGGCGGCGCATGGTTCAAAACCCGCGCAAGTCCGTGCTCGAACGTCTCGGCAATCCCGGCGCAGGCCGGCGTTTCAGCACCAGGTACTGGATCCCCAGTTGTTCGCAGTATTCCCGCTTGCCGCCCTTGTCGCCGTCCTCGTTGACCGCGTAAATGTCCGGCCGCAACGCGCGAATCTCCGGGTCCGCGTCGAGCCAGCCGTTCCCGCTCGAAATCAACGCCTGCTTCACATACCGGATCGACCCCGCCACATACCGGCGCTCGGCTTGCGGCAGCAACGGATGCCCTTCCCCCTTCAACAGGCGAATGTTGGCGTCGTGCCCGACGATCACGTAGAGATCTCCGTACGCGCTGACCTCCTCGAAAAAGCGCACATGCCCGCTGTGAAACCAGTCAAAGCATCCCGTCACCACTACCTTCTTCCGTCCCGGCGCAGTCGCCGCCGGCGGCGATTCCGGAAAACCGCTCAGCGCCGCCGGAGAAAACACGTGATATCGCAATCCCTTCGACCGGCACCACTCCGCCCGGGCTTCATTCTCCTTCCCTTCGACGTCGGCCCACAGCACCGGCTGGAGCCCGGGCGTGTCCGGCAATCGATTTGGATCCACCGGTCCCTCCAGCGGGATCACGCCCTCGACATACCGGATCGCTCTCAGGAAGTAGAGCCGTTCCGCCAGTGGAAACTTCGGCGGGCCGCCGGACTGTTCCTCGACGGCGCTGTCCGGCCAGACCAGCACGGTCACCGGCCCCAGCCGCGAAGCCTCCTCCAGAAAACGGATGTCCCGCGAACGGATATCGTCAAAGGGTCCCGATACAATAACGTGAGGCCTGTTCATTCGGTTCGAACCTGGACTTGCAGCGAGCCCGGCACTTTCTCGCGCGAGGCGACGATCAGGTACCCTCCGCCGCAGCCTGAAAACATCGCGCCCGGATAGCAGCGCTGATACACCTTCAGCAGCTTTTTCAGATCGATCCGGATCAGCGGATGCGCCACCACCCGCGGCAGCAGTTTCTCCCAGCACACCATCGTCTCGTTCAACGACGCGCCCAACAGGTCCACGTCCATCCGGCGGATCGCGTCAAAGCACATGGCGCCGCTCCGTCCGAGCCGCGCCACCCATTTGGGATCGAGGTTCATGATCTCGAGCGGATCGTATCCCTCGGGGCGCGGTTCCACCGGCAGCAGGTGCAGCACCTTCTCCAGCCAGCGCGCGTGCCGGGACGACGTCAGCGACTCGATGTGCACCGGGAAGACGCCTCCGTTCGACGCGTAGTCGTAATCGAGCCGGTTCACGCCCGGATACAGCAATCCGATCATGTCCTGGGAGCCGCTGGGCTGGGCCTTGCCCTTGTTCTCAGCGGCGTAGAGTTCGCGCACGAGCTGTTCCCGGGGCCGGCGCGGAATCCTTCCTTTCCAGAGCCGCTGCGCAACGGCGCGAGTGCCGCTGGCCAGGCCCGAGCGATCCATGGGACGGAAATTCGGCTCGATCTGCACGACCACCATCGAGCCGGGCGGAGACGGATTGTGTCGCGACACGAACGGCTGGTCGATCCAGCCTCCAGCCAGTTGCAGCCGGTTGGGGATCGAGCCGAACGCCTTTGCGAGGACGGATTCCGGTGAGCTCTTCACTGTCAACACGCGATATGTTGACGACAGCGCGACCGCGATGCAACGGGAATCACGAGTCGTCTGGTTTTTCCATGGAACGAATGGGAGATGTCTCCCGCAGGGAGAAAACGCAAGGCATGGAACCGCATCCGGCGCGCGATTCAATGAATGAGGGTTGAATGCTCTTCCACCCTTGAAAAGCAACCCCCGCCTCACACGAGGCGGGGTTGCTTGAACCCAATACCCATCCCCTATTGCCCAAGCTTCACCACCCGATAAAACGCCTGGACGCCTCCGTTGCGCGTGGAAACCAGGTGCGAAATGTTTCCGCCCGTTCCCGGAATGTTGGTGCTGATGGTCTGCCAGCCCATGCTCAACTCCGTCACCATCTGAATCTGATAGGTTTCACCCAGTTGCGAAGCGAACTCCAGCTCGCCCGCCCCGTGCATGTGCACCAGGAGGCCCGGCACGTCCTCCGCGTTCAACGGATCGCTGCCCGCCTGCATCTCCGCGAGGTCGTTGAAACCGTCACCGTCGCTGTCCGCCAGGTTCGGATTCGTCCCCGCCGCCAGCTCCAGCGCGTTCTTCATGCCATCATGGTCGGAATCTTCGTTGCCATCCGTGGCGTGGATCGAGCCGAAATACAGGATCTCCCATTGATCCGAAAGCCCGTCGCGGTCGGCGTCGTCCGTGAGGTCGGCGATCGATGCCTTGAGAAGGCCGACCGCGTAACTGACGTTATGCACGCCGAAACTGCCGTCGTTCTCGACGAACTTGTAGTTGAACGCGGCGCGCAACTGTTGCCGCGTGTAGGACGCCGTCACTTCCACTGCCGGGCCGTCGGGCGGCAGCAGGTTGCCTAACTGCTCCAGCAGCCCTTTCACCTCCTCTTGCACGCCTTCGATCACGCCGTCCCCGTCGTAATCCTCGCGCGCAAAATTGAAGCTCTCCACCGGCCCGTGACATTGCACGCAGGCACCCGTCAGATGAACGTCATCCGCCGGGTTGTCGGGCGTGCCGCCGTCCCATCCCGGCCGGAAGGTGTGACCGCCGGCCTTGAGGTGCGCCGGATCGCCCGGACTCGTCTCCTGAAGGTGGCAGGTCACGCAGCCATCCTTCACCACATGCGCATGTGCCGAACTGGGGATCAGCTTCCCATACGTTACCGCATTCACGCCGAACAGCATGTCCGTCTGAACGCTGTGATGCGGACCGAACCGGCTGTTGGCCGCCGCGCTTTCCACATACGTCGCCGCGTTGTCCCGTCCCAGATGGCAGCTCATGCAGAGCTTGCCCGTTCCCCCGTTGGTCACTGTCGTCCCGTCGGCCAACACCACGTCCCCAACCACCCTGAGCTGGTGCGGATTCTCCGCCGAATGCGGATCATGGCATGCAGCACACGTGATCGCTTCATATTGCGTGCGCGGCGGCGTCCTTCCATTGACATAATCCACGAACCCGATGCCACTGTGGCAGCGGACACACGCCTCGCGGTTTTCGCCGGTCGGATACCGCGTGGCAATCGCGTGCCTCGAATTGTTCCACTCGAGACTCTTGATATGATACGGCGCCGCTTCATGGCATTGCGCGCAATCGCCGGCGCTGAAGCTCACCGAAATCCTCGGCCAGTTCGACAGGTTGGTGTTTCCAAACGCAATCGCGTGTTCATAGCCCGGCCCGTGACAGTTCTCGCATTGAACGTTCGAAACCTCCCTCAACGCCTGCGGCATCGCCGCCCAGTTCCCGTTGGTCAGCGACGCCGGAAACGTCCACCCGTGCTGCGCCGCCACGTCGTCGAACCCGCCGTTCACCGCCAGTGCGTTCGTGTCATAACCCAGGGTATGGCACTGGACGCAGTTCTTGCTGAAGTGCGCGCCCATCTGCCCGTCAATCGCGCGCGAAAACGCTGTGGCATGGCCCGTCTGCAACCAGGGATTGAACTTGTCCGGCGCCACGGCGCCACCGCTGTGGCAGAGCGCGCAACTGTTGGCGCCCATGTAAACCGCCGCCGTAACGTGCCGCGTCAGGACAAAACTGCCGCCATTCGTGAATACCGTCGCCGTCACCGTGTATTGGCCGGGCTTGTCCGGCCGGAGCATCGTGCGGCTGCCCACCTCGAACACCTCGCGATCGCCCGGGCTGTAAATGGGAATGTCCATGCCCAGCGGGCTTTCCGTGAGAGTCGCGCTCGAGTTCAACGGCTTGTCCGTCAGCGCCCAACTGATATTCGCAATCTCCGAAAGCGGGAGCGTGTGGTTGATCAGCGCTTCCAGATACACCGGCTGGCCCACGCCCACCGTCAGCAAACCGCCGGATACCTGCGTGCCGGGCGGCAGGCTGTAGTCCTGCGCCATCTGCGACGTCACCGGGCTGGCGTCAATCTTGTGCGGCGGCGGCGGCGCCTCTGCTCCCTGTATGGAAAACGTCAGGCCAACCAGGCACAACATCAGGACGGCCGGGTATCGGAATACGGATTGGATCCTCGTTGTCGGGTTCATAGTTAGTTTGTCCGGGCGGGTCAGGTTGTGATCGCGCGCAACCGGTTCGGAGCTTAATTGCCACCCTCTTCGCGGCTCTCCCCCTTTTGCCAATTCCCAACCATCCATTGTCTGTCCGATCCGGGGCATCGACAAAACACCGATGAAACGGTCTTTTGAAGGCAGTGGTGCTTTGCGTGAGACTGACCTGATTTGATCAACGAACCGGCAACATTCAGCCGCCGCAAACAGCAGGCTCCAGAATCGCCATGGCGGGAACGCGCGCGGGCGCACTCGGAGACTTGCCGAACAAGCGCCCGGCAATGTCGTTGACGTGTTTCTCGATGAGTTCCTCGCACCGCGCCAGTTCCTGCTCCCGCAAGCGCAGGTTCTCCCGAACGATCACCTCAAGATCGTCCACGTCGTAGAGATACACGTTCGCGAGATCCTGCACGTCCGCCGCAATGTCCCGCGGCACGGCGATGTCGATCAACACCAGCGGCCGATGCCCACGCCGCTCCATCACGCCCGCAATGTCCGCGCGATGCAGAATCGTCGCCGGGCTGCCGGTCGAACTCACCACAATGTCGGCTTCCACCATGGCATCGAGGCAGTCGTCGAGCCGAATGGCGCGCCCGCCGAATTCGGCGGCCAGGGCCCGGGCGCGTTCGAAGGATCGATTGGAAACGAGCACCGACCGGGCGCCGCGCTTGCTCAGGTGCCGGACACAGGCTTCGCCCATCTTGCCTGCGCCGATGATCATGACGGTCTTTTGCGAAAGATCCTGGTCGAAGATGCGGCCGGCCAGTTCGACGGCCACGCTGCCGACGGAGGTGGCGCCGCGGCCGACGGCGGTGCGGGTGCGGATAGCTTTGGCGACCTGCAGTGCGGTCTGGAAGATGCGATTCAGGAAGCGGCCGGTGAGTTTCGCTTCATGAGCCGCCTGGTAGGCCTGTTTGACCTGGCCGGTGATCTCGGTTTCTCCAAGGACCATGGAGTCGAGACCACCGGCCACAGAAAAGAGGTGGCGCACCGCTTGGGAGCCCTCCTTGTAATAGAGATAGGGGGAAAAGTCACAATTGCTCTCCGAGAGGTGCTGGAAGATCTGAAATGGATTGGCGTGGGCGAACGGCGTGACACCGTAGATCTCCACGCGATTGCAGGTTGAAATCAAAACGACTTCCGAAAGGCGGCCCGCCAGCTTGAGCCGACAGCCATGGCAACGAAGCCGGGACGCGTGCACGGCAATCTGCTCGCGGATCTCTACCGGAGCGGTCTTGTAACTGAGGCCGACGACGAAGAACTTCATGCGTCCCTCCCGTCGGAGGCCCGGCTGTTTCCGGACTCGTTAGCGCCAACAGTTGGCCGGTTCACGCTTTGCACGGGGCCAGCCTAATCCGCGACATTCCCCCGGCTTCACATTGCTTGCCAAATCCTTGCCATTCTTTGCAGGGGGTGGACAAACGCGGGTGATTAAAGGGCGCGCCTGCCCGGGGCGCGACTGTGTCCCGCGAAGCGGGACCAGTCGCAGCGGTTGAACGAAGCCGGCGACTCCGGGTTCGGCAAACGCGCGGGCGCACCACCATTAACCTTTTTGAATGTCCCCCCATTGCGAGACACGATCCCTCGCCTATCCCGACTGCACCGAACCGTCGGTCGTTGCTGCGACTCGCAGAGCTCGCAGAGTCGCGCTCCGGAGAATTCGTATCCATTCGCGCAATTCGCGTCAGGCCTTCGACGTCGCCGCTCCGGGTGGGGCGAGAGTCCGCGCGAGCCGTCGTCCGACAACCCACATCCCAGGCACCGAATAGCACCTGCGCCAAGAGCTGGCGCTCCGGACCGCGGGTCTGTGACGTCTGTGACCCGCAGCAGCGTACGCCACCATGCAGACGCAGAATCACTGCGGGAAGGCGAACTCGGACCGTCTTTCGGCAAATTCCCGGAGCAGTTCGCGGTCTGTTAGCAGAATGAAGTTCCGTTCTCTCTCTTTCCTCCTGCGAGATGCCCTCTCGAATCCAACGGCTCGACTTGAGGCGATTGCGGGATATAGTTTGCTTCCTCACATGCGAACATCTGCCGCCATTCTCGTATTGGCGTTCGCGGCCGCCTTCACGGTCTGCGGACAGCAGGGATTGAGCACGCCGGCCCTCTACACCGGCACTTGCGACGCCTCGGCCGCGGCGGCGTTGGACAACGACCGCTTTGTCATCGGCAACGACGAGGACAATGTGCTGCGCGTTTACAGCAGATCCAGGCCCGGTCCCCCTGTGTGGACGATCGACCTGTCGGACTTTCTCGGGGTCAAGAAGAGCGTTGAAGCGGACATCGAAGGGGCAACGCGGGTCGGCGACCGCATTTACTGGATCTCTTCGCACGGCCGGAACGAGGATGGCGAACTACGTCCGGGCCGGCAGCGGTTTTTCGCCACGCAGATTGTCACCAATGACGCGGGCGTGGTGCTGGCGCCGGTGGACAGGCCGTGCGCGACGTTGCTGGAAGCGATGGTGAACGAGCCGGCCCTGCGCCGATTCAATCTGGCGCAGGCGGCGCAGCGCGGCTCCAAGCAACGCGGCACGCTCAGCATCGAAGGACTCAGCGCGTCACCTGAAGGCGGCCTGCTGATCGGATTCCGAAGCCCGGTTCCCGATGGGAAGGCGCTGCTGCTCCCGCTGCTGAACCCGGAAGAGCTGCTTCAAGGCGGGCCAGCCCGGTTCGGCGCGCCGATCCTGCTGGACCTTGGCGGCCTGGGCATCCGCAGCATCGAATGGGAAGGCGACGGCTACTGGATCATTGCCGGCCATCACGACGACGACGTCCCGTCGCGTTTGTATTTCTGGAAAGGCGGTTCGAGCCCCGCCAGGTGGGCGCGACAGGTGAGCCTTTCTTTCCTGAACCCGGAAAGCACGCTGTCGTTCGTCGAAGGAAATAAGCGGCAGTATCACATCATCAGCGATGACGGCGGCGTATCGATCGGCGGCAGGAAGTGCAAGGATCTCAAGGATCCGTCGCTGAAACGTTTTCGCAGTTACATCATCCTGGATCCGGATGCGGCCAAAGGTTTGCCTTGACGCCCCGGCGCCGGTGGAGCACGTTCACCGCAATCATCATTCCACTTCTATGAAAACCAAATCCCTGGCCGTTGTCGCCGTACTGGTTGCGTGCCTGCTCGCGCCGTTGGCGAGTATGGCCGCCGAAACCGACGCCATTCAAACCGAACTGAAAGCCCTGGTCGATAAGGTCCGGGAAAAGCTGAAGGAAGGCAAAAAGACCGAAGCCGATCTGGCCGCCGAATTCAAGGCGTTCGACGATCTGCTTGCGAAACACAAAGGAGAGAAAACAGACGAAGTCGCGACCATCGCACTCTGGAAAGCGATGCTCTACGACGTGGTGGATAATCCGGACAAGGCCATTGCGGAGCTGGAGCAGATCAAGAAGGACTTCCCGGACACCGACCCGGGCAAGCACGTGGACCAGATTATCGCGCAGATCAAGAAGGAATCGCAGTTCCGCAAAGGAATGGCATTGCCGGACTTCGCGGAAACCGATCTTAAGGGCAAACCGCTGTCGATTTCGAACTACAAGGGCAAGGTGGTTCTGGTGGATTTCTGGGCAACCTGGTGCGGGCCCTGCGTGGAGGAGCTGCCCAATGTCCTGAAGACCTACGAGAAATACCACGACCAGGGCTTCGAAATCATCGGCATCAGCCTCGACACCGACCGGAAGCAACTCGACGCGTTTCTCGAGAAGCACAAGGGGATGACCTGGCCGCAGTATTTCGACGGTAAAGGCTGGCAGAACAAGCTGGCGGAGAAGTATGGAATCGAAGCGATTCCCACGACCTTCCTGCTGGACGGCGAAGGAAAGATCATTGAGAAGGACCTGCGCGGGCCCGAGCTGGAGAAGGCGGTCGCCGCCGCTCTCAAGAAGTGATCACCAGCCGGCGGTTACGGCGAGCGTGGCGCCGCCGGGCTTGCCATTCGCAGCCGGAGCCTTCCGGCGCAGCGCGCGGTAATCCGACGGAGCCACGTCGTTTACCGCCTTGAACATGCGGGAGAAGTAGAACGGGTCGTCGTAGCCAAGCGCGGCCGCGATTTCCTTCACGCTCAGCGCCGTTTCATCCAGCAGATGGCAGGCGCGCCGCATCTTGAGCCGGATGAAATAATCAATCGGGGCGCAACCCGTCTGGCGCTTGAACAACGCCGTGTAGTGGGAGGGCGACATGTTGGCCAACGCGGCCAGCGCCGCCACCTGCAGCGGCTTGTTCAGATGCTGGTTCATGTAGGCAATGCTCTGGTTGATGCGCCGGATGCTGTCCGGCTCGTGCGGATGATTCCTCGACCGCAACCAGACCATCGTCCCGAGCAAATGCGCCAGCGTCTGCGAGGCGCACACCAGCGCGGGCAGCGAGCGATCCGACGTCTCGAGCGTTTGCAGCGTTTCGTCGAAGAGCGAGAGCAGCCGTGAATCCTGCCCGAGCTCGCAGGCCGGCTGGTGCGCCGACAGATTCAATTCGTTGATGAGCACCTCCAGGCTGGAGCCGACGGCGCCCACCCACCAGACCCCCCAGGGAATCGCGTCGTTGAACCCGCAACGAACCGTCCCTCCCGGTGAAATCACCACCAGCTCGCCCGCATTCACCGCAAAGCGGCGTCCGCTGCTCTCGCACCAGCCGGTCCCGCGCGTGCAATAGAGAAAGAGTCCCGACTCGATCGCCCCTGCTCGCCTGCGCAGCTCCAAAGGACCCTGGGAGGCGAAGCCCACCTCCACAGGCAATAGCGATCTCAACAGCGGATGCGTCATCGAATCCCGGATCACCGCCGGAGGCAGAACGACGCAGCGCCTGCCGGAATTCGCCGACCCCCCGGCATCCCGCGCAATCGTCAGCGCGCGCACACGGCGGTTCGCTGTCAAATCTTCGGCACGGCCCGGCACTTTGCACGATTCCAGGATCATAGCGTCAATCTCGGCGCGACAACAAAATGCTCGCGCAAATTTTCATGTTCGGCTCACGCGATGAGCGGCGCGCCCAGGTGCTTCTGCAGCACCAGTGCAATCGTCCCTCTCAGCCGCGGCTGGGTGTCCGGATCCGTCGGAACGATGCGCGCCTCCGCGCCCGTTCGCACCCGCTCGCGAATCACCCGATCCACAATCGGACCCACCCGATTCCATGCCCGAGTCACCTCGCCTATCAACACAATCACGTCCGGCGCCATCCCCGTCAGCAACATCGCCAGCCCGCGTCCCAGCGCGCCGGCCACGTAATCCAGCGCCTCGCACGCCTTCGCCTCGCCCTCTTCCGCCAGCCGCAGGATGTCTTCGAACGTGGGCGCCGTCCTTGGCCGTCCGGCGCGCCCGCGCGAAACCGCTTCGGGGTAGTGCCGGACCGCCGCCACGTTCGAGCCGCACACCTCCCAGCAACCGCGGTTGCCGCACGTGCACACCGGCCCGTCCTCCTGCAGCGTCACATGACCAAACTCCCCGGCCAGCCCCGTCGAGCCCTTCACAATCTGCCCGTTCAAAATCATGCCCACGCCGATCCCCTCGGAAATGGTCACCGCAATGAGATGACGCACGCTCTCGGGATGACGGCCGCTCCAGAACTCCGCAAGCGCGCACGCATTGGCGGCGTTCTCCAACTCCACCCGCAGCCCCGTCGCCTGCTCCAGTGGTGTTTTCAAATCCACCTTGTCCCAGCCCAGATTCGGCGCGAACACCAGGCGGTTCGTCTCCAGGTCCACGCGTCCCGGCAACGCCACACCGATGCCCTCATACGCCATTTCCGGGTTCGACCTCATCATGGCCTGCACCCGCCGGGCCAGTTCGTTGACGAACTTCGAAGGATTCTTCCAGGTGGGCATGGAATCCTGCATGAGGAACCGGGTGTCCAGCGCGGCCAGGACGAGCGACGTGCCCGTGGGGCGAATGTTGATGCCGATGATGCCGGCGCGTTCTCCGTTGAGATGGAGGAATGTGGGTTTGCGACCGCGCGGCAGATGCCCCACGGCTCCTTCGGTCACCCAGCGTTCGGCAATGAGTTCTTCGGTAATCGCCGAAACCGTGCTCCGCTGGAGGCCGGACTGGCGCGAAAGATCGGCGCGGGAGATGGGCTGATGCTTGCGAATGAGGTTGAGAACGATGCGGCGATTGATATCCCGTGCGGTTTCGCTGGTCGCTACCCGAAAATTGTTGAGATCAATCTTTCGCACAACCTCGGCGCTTGAGGGCGATATAGTTCTCGCCGCGAACTATATTCGCGCCGCCAGACCAGCGTCAAGAGGAGATTGCACCCGATTGCGTCACCACAGCCAACAAACGAGCACAAAGAAGCGAACGCGCGTGAAAACCCTGGCGCCCGGCTTGTGTCAGGAATGCGGTCCGAGGAATCCCGCTATCAACCCAGTCCCTTACTGCGCAACCAGTTGCCGAAAGCTCTCCGGCGGCCCGAGGCAGCTCGGTCTGACCCCGCCGGTGTTGATCACCACTTTCTGCACCAGGACACCGGGATCGACCATCCGGATCTTCAACGTATGCCGGCCCGGACTTTCAACCCGATGCCGCGACCGCACATGACGCGCGCTGTTCCGCACCGATTCCTCCCAATCGCGGTTGCCGTTGTCCACGAAGTAACCCTCGGGAACCACCGTCACCACCTGCGGCGGCTCGTCATCCAGCGAAATGGCAAACCGCAGTCCCCGCCCCGGAACAAAGTTCAGGCTCGGCCCCAGCACGGTCAGCACCTCGAGATCACCGCTGCCAAACAGGTAAATATCGTATTCCAGTCGCGGCGCCTCTGCGGGTGGCAACACGCTCGGCGCCGTGACCGGGAAAACGGCCATCGATGATCCGGTCAAGCCGAGGTCGGCAATAGGCTCCCATCTCGCCGTCGGCGTGTCCACCTTCCGGCTGAAATGGACGGACTCCATCGAAACGCAGCCCTCGCCTTCGATGAATCCGACGAAGTCCTTCGGTGCGTCCGGATTGAAAATCGGAACCTGCACCTGAACGGATTCCTGTCCCGACTCGATCGACACAGTCGCGTTCGTGGATCCGGCGGGCGCTGCCGCCCAGTTGACTTCGATCCACAGCCGTTCCTGTTTGGCGGTCTCGCCTTCAGTCGGGCTGACTCGAATCCATGAAACGTCCGACTTTGCCGTGAATCGCACGGCGCCCTGGCCCTTGTTGAATACTTCGACATACCGGCGCTGCCGATTGAACCGGTCGATTGGAGGCAACACCGGCGATCCCGGCCCGCCCGGCCATGCGTCGGATGCGCCTTCGACGGTGACTCCCATCCGCGGTTCGGGTGAGAGCTCCACTCTTCGCACCTGCGGCATGCGATTGACCGGCGGCTGCTGCCACGAGGTGTACCCGATATGCGTCTGGTCCATCATGTGGTTCCACTTGCCTCCGGCGAGCTCGCGGTTGTAGTAGCGCGACAGATCCGCGTCGGCCTGGAACAGGCGTTCCGCCTCGGCCGCCAGGTCGTTGGCCACCGCCCTTCCCTGCCCGGCATACAACCGGTTCTTCCCGACGGTCACGTACAGTTCGTTCACAATGGCGCAGGCTTTGGTCGGGTGTAACACCAGTTGGAAGAACGCGTCGCGAGCGGACTCGGGAAGCGCGTTGTGGATGCGTTCGGCCTTCTCTGCGATTTCCTTCCAGTCCTCCAGCACTCGCTCCGCTTCCCGGTAATGAAGGAGACTGAACGTTGTCGGGCTGAGCAACTCGGGCTTGCGCCGGCCGTTGTACTTCGTGTAACGCGCCACGATGTCCGCAATCTCCGCCGCGTGCTCGGGGCCGAACTCCCGCTCGGCCCACAGGCGCAGGTAGTCGGGCAGGCGCTCCTTCGGCCATGCCGCGGGATTCCAGGCCAGCGCGAGGAAGAACTCGATCGGTATCTCCATGGGCTTGAGGTCGCCCACATTCACCACCCAGATCCGATCCGCGCCATACTGCCAGGCGAGATGCATCTGTTCCCAGATCTTCGGAATGGGAACCGTGTTCAGCCATTTGTAGTTCCGCGGACCTCCGACGTAATCAAAGTGATAATAGATGCCGGCGCCGCCCGCGCGGCGGCGTTCCTCGGGTGTGGGCAACCTGCGAATGTTGCCCCAGTTGTCGTCGCACCACAGCAAGGTCACGTCGTCCGGCACGCGCATGCCCCGCTCGTAGTATCCCTGCACCTCCTTGTACAACGCCCACACCTGCGGCACGGTTGTCACGTCCGGATGAATGATCTCCGCGATCAGCTTCCGTTGGTCGGCCACAATGCGTTCCAGCAGGGCGACGCTTTCGGTCTCGGCCATCGGTTCATCGCCGTCGCCCCGCATGGCCAGCGTGATCACCTTCTCGTAATCCCGCGTCCGGCGCAGTCCTTCGGCCCAGAACTCCCGCAGCTTCGCGTCGTTCTTCGAGTAATCCCAACTGCCGGGAGGATTCCCCGCGCGCCCCCATTCCTTCCACGCCCGCATCATTGGTTCGTGATGGGAGGTGCTGATGACGATGCCGTATTCGTCCGCGAGTTTCGGGTTCAACGGATCATCCGTCGCAAACGAATCGTTCCACATGGCGGGCCAGAGGAAGTTGCCTTTCAACCGCAGCAGGAGTTCAAACACGTTTGTGTAAAACGCATGATTGAAACCGCCGAACTTCTCCTTCGCCCACTCGCCGAGACAGGGATACTCGTCATTCAGAAAAATGCCGCGGTATTTCACCGCCGGCGGTCCCTGGACATGCCGCCCGGCCTTCACGAACAAGGCGCTGCTGCGCTTCGGAGGAACGTCCGCCCACCAATACCACGGCGAAACGCCGATCTGCTCCGACACGTCGTAAATACCGAAAGTGGTCCCGCGCTTGTCGCTCCCCGCAATCACCAGCGCATTGGATATCCCGGCAACCGGATTCTCAACCACCTGAATCACGAACGCTTCCCATTGGCCGGCCACGCCGGAAACGTCCAGCCTGCCCGCCCTGACGAGCCCGTCGATGACACGGCTTCGGCCGATGGTGCCGATGAGAATGGCAGACCCTTGCCCACCCGGCTCGTGCCCGAAAGCCGGCGTGACGCCCGTCACACGGGCGATGTCCGCCTGCAAATCCCGGGCGGCTCGGAAAACGCCGGGAAAATCATTGGAATCGACGCAAATTGCGGCAGCCGCATCGCCCCGCACCAGTGTAACGCTGCCCGGACCCGGAACGGTTTCCACGTAGCGGTCCTGCCCGATCCCGCGGACGTGGACTGCCGTTGCGAGAAGGGCGATCAGGAAGAGGCTGTAACGTTTCATTCGCGCTCGTATTCGAACCAGTCGAAGTCCGCGGGACTCGTGCTGCGCCGTCCGTTGCCGGTGGCAAACACGCCGATGACCACGCCGGTGAAGTTGAAGTTTGCGTTCTCTTGTGCGGTCAGCGTCTCGGTGGAAAGGTCTCTCGTCGCCAACGTTCCCAGATCGATCTGGCGCCCATCCGCCTGTTGGCAAACAAATCGATATTCCAGCGGCGCCGCCTTCACGCTCAGGATCAGTTCTCCGGACGGCACCTCAAAGAACCGCACAGGCTCCCGCTCCGTTCCGTCCAGAATCTTCCTCAGCCCCACCTGCCGCCTGCCCTCCCGAAGCGTCACAACAATCTCGCAATGGTTGCGCTCATTTCCCCGAAGCGCCAGCCCCGCTTCCTCGTTCGTTCCCTGCGGATTGAACAGAAGCCTCGTCGAAGCCCGGCAGGAAAGATCCCTCTGCCGCACACCAACGAAGGTCGGCGAATCAATGTCATTCAGCGTCACCGCAGACCCCGTCAGCCGCAAAAAGCCGGGACGATCGATCAGGGAATAGTTCGCCTCAACCGGATTGCGAACGTGCACCCAGGCGTGTCGCAGGCGGGGCGCATCAAAGTCATTCCGCGCCGGTTCACTCGGCCAGGGGTGCGGTTTGAGACGGGGTGCGGGCAACGTTTCATCGATCGGTTTCCCGCCGTTGACCACGGGCCATCCGTTCTGCCACGCGACCGGTGCCAGGAAGGTCTCCCGACCCAGGTGATGGAACCTGCCGCCCTGCGGACGAAAGCCCAGGAACACCATCCACCACCCGTCCGGCGTCTCCACCATATCGCCGTGCCCCAACGCCTGAAACGGATGCTCGGGCAAATGCCGGTGCGTGAGGATGGGATTGTTCGGGTTCGACTCGAACGGTCCCCAGGGCGAATCACTGCGCGCGACGGTCAGGCAATGATCGTAGCTGGTGCCCCCTTCGGAAATCATCAGGTAGTACTTTTCCTGCACCTTGTAGAGATGCGGGCCTTCCGGCCAGACACCGCCGGTGCCGCGCCAGAGTTCCTTCAGCTCGCCTTCCAGCCGTCCCATCTCCAGATTCAGCAGTTGCTGCCCGGAATAGCCGCGCTCGCCACCGACCTGGCGCGTGTAATACACCTTCCCGTCGTCATCAAAGAACAGCGAAGGATCGATGCCCTCCCGATCCAGCCAGACCGGATCCGACCACGGGCCGGCAGCGTTCGTGGCAGTGACATAGAAGTTGCCGCCGCCATACACGTGCGTGGTGATCATGTAAAACGTTCCCTCGTGATACCGGATGGTGGGCGCGAAGATGCCGTGGGAGGATTGTCTCTTTTCAAGGTTCAACTGGCTCTTGCGCGTCAGCACATGCCCGATCTGCCGCCAATGCACCAGGTCGCGGCTGTGGAAGATCGGCACGCCCGGAAAATACTCGAACGAACTGGTGACAAGATAATAGTCGTCACCCGCCCGGCAGATACTCGGGTCGGGATAAAACCCCGGGAGGATCGGGTTCCTGAAAACAC
The DNA here is from genome assembly GCA_002385705.1 of Verrucomicrobia subdivision 3 bacterium UBA3939. Taxonomy (GTDB): domain Bacteria; phylum Verrucomicrobiota; class Verrucomicrobiia; order Limisphaerales; family UBA3939; genus UBA3939. The sequence continues at coordinate 32,606 of DGDZ01000092.1, read as the reverse complement.
CAGGCGCGCCGTGCATCGCGGCCGGGCACAATAGCAGAAGCGCCACGACCGGACAACCGATACGCCTGGCGCAGGAGGCAAACCGCGCGCCCAGCCGTGACTTCAATTGGCATACTCGCATACGCATGTCCAGACGCCGATATACCGGCCCCGCGCCGCATCCTCAATAGATAATCCCACGGGAGACATGGACAATTTGACTCGTCCGGCGGGCCTTCAATGGCTCTGTCCGATCTTGAAGGAGCAGAATCGCGCGGGTGTGACCCTGGCCTGTCGCCAGCGTGAAACAAAAAATAACGGCGGCAGAACGGAATCCGTTCTGCCGCCTGCTCACCCCTCAAATCAAGACCACTTCAAGGCGACGTGACCCGATAAAAGTGCATGCCCGAGGCCGCCGTGGTGTCGGTAAACGTCGTTCCGGTGATGGCACTGCCCACGGTCACCCAGTCGCCGGAGGTCAACGACGTTCGCCTCTGCACCGTGTAGCTATACGAACCCGCAGGCGCCGGCGTCCAACTGATCGTTGTGGAATTACCGGTCCGGATCACCGTCGGCGAGATCGTGATTCCCGCCGGCGCCGCCGGCGTGCCCACAACGAAACTTCCCGCGGGTACCGGAACGCTGGCGTTGTACCCATTGGCGCTGAGGTAGAAGTCGTCAAAGAAGACAACATTCGTCCCCTGAGGGGTGGTGTTCTGAGACGCGGCGATGTGCACGCGATCGTAGGTTTCGGCGCCCGGAGCGTCCCCTGTCACGAAGTCCGTGAAGAGCGTGGTCCGGGTGGGCTCGTCCTCGCGCTGAATGTGCACGGAATAGTATGCGGACGCGGGGATCGTGTTGTCGTTGTTGGTGTTGTAAACGTCGATCCACACGTTGTAAACCTTGCCGACCTGAAGGCCCTCCGGATTCACGAACAGGTACTGGAAGAAGAGACCCGTGCCCGAGCCGTTGGCGGCTATGAGATCGATCGGGCCGCCCGTTCCGAACGTGCTTCGGAAGATCTGAATCTCCGGGCCGTTCGCGCCGTTCCGGTAATTGAACTCGTCCACAATCTGCTTGTTCCCGATACCCACGTAGATATCCACGTCGGGAATGATCGTCGTCTCCGGATCCATGTCGTTGATCGAAGGATCGATATAGAACCGGAAGAACAACGTGTTGCTCTGTCCCGCGCCGACCGAGTTCGCCCCCAGGAACGCCGCGGTGGCCAGATGGTCTCCGTCAAGTCCAATAAACTTGTTCGATCCGTCGGGCGACGAAAGGACGTGCGGCTGGTTGTGAGGACCGCTGAATCCTGCGGCCACCGTGGTCCAGTTCCCCTGGTTGCCCAGCTCGCCCGGTTCGGACAGCGTGAAGGTATCGATCGTCTTCCAGCCATCGACCGGGGGAACCGACTGCACGCTGACCGTCGCCGTCTGGACTTCCGTTCCGCGCGTGGCCGTCAGGGTGTAAACCGTGGACCCGGTCGGCACCACCGTGATGCTGCCCGCGCCGCAGGTGCTCACCGGGAGGACGTCGCCAACACCGTTGTCGATGAACAGCCCCGTCACGTCAGGCGAGGCGTTCCAAGTGAGCGTCACGGAGTCCCCGTGATCGATCAGACCAAGGTCGCTCTCGAAGAACGCAATCTGCAGCGGGGCGGTTGTCGTGAACTCGTTCGTGATGCCCTCCGCAATGTACTGGGCAATTTCCTCCTCGCTGAGCGCGCGACTCCACACAGCCACTTCGTCGATGGCGCCATTGAACATGCTGACTGTCGCCGCCACCCCCGCGCGGAGCCAGCCGCCAACGGCGACCGTGTTCAGATCCCACAACCCGGGGTTTTTGTTGGGCAGCGGGATCGGATCCAGCATGCCGTCCACGTAGATGCGACGAACGGCGGTGTTGGTGGCGGGATCATTGCCTTCCTGAACCAGGGTGATGTTGTGCCAGGTGGGTTCAAACTCGAAGGCTATCAGGCCCCCAAGAGTATGATTGTCGCCCTGCTCCAGAAAAGGCGCGCCCAACCCTTGCTGACGCTGAAAGAAGTCCCAACTGGACCCGGTCGCCCCGATATCGATGCCCGGGTTGTTGTTATTAATATTGCCCTCCGTCCAGATACGAATGTCGTTCTTTGTATTGTCCGTCTTGACCCAGAACGACACGGTGAAATTCGTCGGCGAATAGCGGTTCACCGGCACCAGGTCGTTGGTGCTGGTCGAGATGAACCCCAACAGGCTGCGGTTGTTGCCATTGGCCGGGTTCGGCCAAAAGAACGCGTTCCCGCGGACCGCGTCATTCGTCAGATACACCGTGTCGGGACCGAAATTCGTGAGAATATGGGCGCCGCCGAAATACGGCTGGAGGTCGTAGCCGTTGACCACTTCGGGCGTTCGATTGTTGCATCCTGTTATCTCATCCAGAGGCCAGTAGGCGACCAGGCCGTCCGTCAGGGCAGCAGAAACCGGCGTCGCGGCCTGAAACGTCACGATGAGCGTCACGACGAGGGTCAAGAGGAGTTTTGGTGTGGATTGGAGTTTCATACTTTAGGGTTTGGTCGGATTGAATTGGATACAACGGGCGCGCAGCGAACCCCGAACACAAGATCGAGTGGCGCGTGGCTCGACAGGCCTAATAGAACCAGATCGGATCCACGGGACTGGCCGACGGCTGCATGGCCTTGATCTGGTTTCTGTTCCTGGTTTCCACGTGACCGTCGGCGCAACCGATATTCACCGAATTCAGGACTCCTGCGTAAAAGTGAGCGCTGTCTCGCCGGATGTCTTCGACCCTGGTGCTGCGCGTCGTGTTGAAGCTGCTCGAGGCGATTCCGCCGCTGCCGCTGTACGCCGCATCGCTGATGAACGGCACTTTGGTGATCGCTCGGTCCGTGGTCTTCTTCGGCCAGTCGTAACCGGTGTCGCTGGTGTTATTATACAGAACGCCGGATTGCCGCCGCGGGAACATTCCCGCGCTTCCCAACCGAGGCACCCACCACGAATGCACCAGGATCGTCTCGTTATACTGCGCCGTCATCGCGGAATACAACTCGTCAATCGTGCGAGGCGGCGTCCCCTGACCCGGAACCCTGTAGCGGTTCACTTCACTCGGCCTGACCGGACAGAAATACATCGCAAACGTCATCCCGTAGTTCTTCATCACCGGAATGAAACTTGTCCCCTGATCCCACATCCAACTGCCGCCGGTCGGACAATCCCAACTCGGCAGTGAATCCTTGAAGTCCGACGCATACATGTTCACCGACACACCCCACTGCTTGAAATTCGAGGCGCAGTGCGTGAGTTGCGCTCGGAACTTTGCCCTCCCCAGAGCCGGCAACAGCATAGCCGCCAGAATGGCGATGATGGCTATTACCACGAGCAGTTCAATTAGCGTAAAACCTCTCCGTCGCGGGCGGTTGATGGTCTCAGCCAAAGCGATTGGGATTACTGCCGCTCACATTAAATGAAGGAATCCGAATGAGAGAATGGATAAAACTACTTTTTAGATGGAGAATCATACTCAGTTCACACTCCCAAACCGGCACGGCGTCGGATCCGAAAAGCCGCCGTTTGCCGCTTGCCCCCATCCGGCGCCATTCCTAGTCTTGCTCCCCCATGATTGAGGAAACGCGGCCCGCCAACGATATGCGTTATCAGGGCGGCGCATTCCATCCGGACCTCGAATCGGGAAAAGCCTCCGGCACCGTCCGGATCTCGCCAGCCGGAGTCTGCTTCGATTCCCCAAACGGACGATTCGAACTGCCTCTCGAAGGACTCCAGGTCGCCCTCGGCGGCGCCAATGATCGCCTTGTGTTCTTCACCCACCCGGATCGGCCCGACGCCGCGATCCATACCGCCGACCATTCCGTGCTCAAGCATCCGGTCCTCGCCGCGCGCCCCGAACTGACGGCCCAGGTGGGACGCGTGCAGTCCCGGCAACGCCACGCCCGCGTCCTTGTCCTGTCCGTCATCGCCGCCCTGATCGCTCTCATCGCCGGAGTCGTTCTCGCAAAGGATCGCATCGTCGAGAGCCTGGCCAACAGCATCCCGACCCAATGGGAGGTTTCCCTCGGGAACACCCTGTTTGAACAAATGATCCGGAATGAGCGCGAGGTCACGGACCCGGACCTGACGGCCCGGCTCCGAAAGATCACCGACCCCCTCGTCAACGGGATCAACGATTCACGCTACCCCTTCCAGTTTCACATCATTGAAGACCCCACTGTGAACGCCTTCGCCATTCCGGGCGGGCACGTGGTCATCCACAGCGGACTGCTCCTGGCCGCGGATACGCCGGAGGAAGTCGCCGGCGTCCTCGCTCACGAAATCGCGCACATCACCCGTCGCCATGGTTTCCGCAGCCTCATTTCCTCTCTGGGCCTCTACCAGGTGCTCCAGATGTTTGTCGGCGACGCCACCAGCCTCCTCGCCGTGCTCGCGAACAACGGCGCCTTTCTGCTCGACCTCAAGTTCTCACGCGACTTCGAGCGCGAGGCCGACGCGGTCGGGTGGGAGTACCTGTTGCGGGCGAACATCGACCCGGGCGGAATGGTCGAGTTCTTCAAGACACTCGAGGCGGAGGAAAAGAAGACGCTCGGAGGTCTTCCCGGTGGAACGGAGAAGACGTTGTCGCTTGTCAGCACCCACCCCGCCACGCTCGAGCGCCGGCACACGCTGGAATCGAAGCTCCGCCGGCTCGACCGCGACGGCGCGGCCTTTCACAAATTCGATTTGAACTACGACAGCTTCAAAGCCGGTCTCCGCTCGAAGTTGCATTCGGCACCGGAAGGAACCGAATGAACGCAGCCGTTGAAGGGCGCCCCTCCTTCGCGCAACCCCACAAGCGACATGCGATGCAGGGAACGGCTGGAAGCTCCATCGTCCACGGGAAGATTCCAGTGTTTCAGCCTTCCCCAGGGTGGGGCGAGCAGCCTGCCACGACGAAGCTCAGCGAAGGCGCGTCCTCGCAGGAAACCGCGATTCCGTGCATGGACCACTCTAGTGGGCGAGCGTCCGCGAGCGCTCGAACGGCTAAGCGGCCGCCTCTTCCTCCGCATCGAGGAAGCCCTGGAGATGGCGGACCCGGGTCGGATGCCGCAACTTGCGCAGCGCTTTGGCCTCGATCTGCCGGATGCGCTCGCGCGTGACGTTGTACATCTTCCCGATCTCCTCGAGCGTGCGCTCGTAGCCGTCGATCAACCCGAAGCGCATTTCCAGGATCTTCCGCTCGCGCTCGGTCAGCGTCATCAAAACGTCCCCCAGCTTCTCCTTCAACAGGCTGTAGCTGGTCACGTCCGACGGGTTCTCCGCCGATTTGTCCTCGATGAAGTCGCCGACGCTCACGTCGCCCTCGTCGCCGACGGGCGCGTGCAGCGAGATCGGCTGCTGCGCCATCTTCAGGAGCGAATTGATGCGCGAGACCGGCATGTGCATTTCATCCGCCAGTTCCTCGGGCGTGGGTTCCCGGCCCAGTTCCTGCGTGAGCTGCTTCTGCGCCCGCCACAGCTTGTTCATGATTTCGATCATGTGCACCGGGATACGGATGGTGCGGGCCTGGTCCGCGATCGACCGGGTAATGGCCTGCCGAATCCACCAGATCGCGTACGTGGAGAACTTGTAACCGCGGCGATACTCGAACTTCTCGACGCCCTTCATCAGCCCGATGTTGCCCTCCTGGATGAGGTCGAGGAACGACTGGCCGCGATTCGTGTATTTCTTGGCGACCGAAACGACGAGACGGAGGTTGGCCTCCGCCATGTGCGTCTTGGCCTGCTGGGCGCGATCGGCGGCCGCTTTCAGGCTGTCAAACGCCTTGTAGAACTCCTCGCGCGACATCCGCACGAACAGTTCCAGCGTCGCGATCTTCGCCTTCTCCGCCTCGATCTCGGCATTGCGCGCGTTCGAACGGGGCAACGCCTGGAGCTCTTCGATCCGGCGCAGGCTGGCCTGGAACTTTTCATGGACATTCCCGGCCACGACGATCATTTCCTCGATCACCTTTTGCTTGTAGAAGAACTTCGGGAACGTCGCCTGAAGTTTCTTGTCCAGCTTCTGCAGTTCGCGGAACAGGCCTTCCTTCCTGGATTTGGCCGCCGCCTTCCGCCAGGCGACGAACTTCGCGTCCACGCTCTGGTCCAGCGCGCGCACCTTCTTGATCAGGGTCCGCAGATTGCGCAGGTGCCGCTCGCGATTGGCCACCTGCTTGTCCACGATGACGCGATCGAAGCGTTCCTTCGGAGGTTCGGACAACAGCTTTTCCGCGATGGCGATATGTTCTTTCGCGGCGAAGCCGAGGCTGTAAACGATGCGCTTCATCTCCAGCTCGGCGTCCTCGATCTTCTTGCAGATCTCGACCTCCTGTTCCCGGGTGAGCAAGGGCACCTTGCCCATCTGGTTCATGTACATCCGGACAGGGTCGTCCAGGATCTCGAGCCGGGCATCCTCGTCCTCGTCCGGCTGGGCCGGCTTGGCGCGTTCCACCTCGGCCTGGTCCACGATCTCCACGTCGAGCGCGCGCAGCTTCGTGTAGAGCTCGTCGAGATCGTCCGGATTCAGGTTGTCCGGGAGGATGTCGTTGATGTCATCGTAAGTGACGTAACCGTTTTCCTGCGACAGGTGCAGGAGCTGTTTAATGACTTCGGTGAGATCAGTGTTGTTTTGTGAACCAGTGGAATTGTTTTTGTCTTTGTCTGTTTCAGAAGATTGGATCGGCATCTTTTGCGACGAAATCTTTTGCATGGCTTTCGGCTGCGTTGCCGAAGCCCTGGAATGATTGGGGCGATGATCAGCCCGGCCGTTCCGGTCCCGGGAAGGGGTGGCGTGTGAATTGGACTTGCTGGAGACAATAAACCGCCGTCGAGCGGGCCGCGCGACTTTGGCAGGAACCACCTGCGCTCGGCGCGAGCGGCTTTTGGCCCGACCTTTTGGCGATTTCACAGCTTTTCTATTCAGCATAACAATCAGACGCACCCTGCCGGTTTTGGTTCATTATTCTGCGGGTATACACGCAACCCGTCAGCGGCTTCTCATCGCTAAATCTGCCTGCTACAGGCGTTTGAAGAAGTTGCAAACACCGGAAGACCGACGGCCACGAAGAATACACCACACCCGTCCGAAATCAAATCTTCGAGCCCAAAAACTCCGTGTTCCGTGTGAGCTGCTTCTGCTTCAACGAGTTACGCAGGGCGAATGCGCGCAAACGACTCCACCACACCCTGCCCAGGCTTGCAAGCAGGAAAATGCGCTTCTCAGCTTTTCAATGGGGTAGCCGCCCCATTGAAGGTCCCGGGGGGAATCGGCCAGTTTGGCCTGTTCTGCCGGCGTTAAAAGAACCTTATGATCAGAAACTTTGAACCTGCACAACCTCTCGAGCCGGACGAACCGGGCCACGTGCAATGGTGGCCGGCTCTCGCCGCCGGACTGATTGCCGGCCTGGTCCTGTTCGTCGCCCCAAGGGGCAGCCCGTGGTCCACCCTCACCTTCTTCGCACCCGTTATCGTGGGAAGGACCGTTCCCGAAACCATGGGAATCGCGTTCCCCGCGGCGCTGGTAATCCACCTCGGCGCATCCCTCCTCTACGGCGTGATCATCTCCGTAGTCGCCGCCCGGTTCGCCCAATTGCGTTCGCTCATCGCAGGCGCCGTCGCCGGCCTGATACTCTATTGCCTCAACCTGGGGATTGTCACCCTCATTGCCCCGGAACTCCGCGGGAACGAAATCGCCGTCCTCTTCACCCACGTCGTCTTCGGCCTCATCGCCGGCGGCGCCTACCGCGGCCTGCTCCGCCGCGCTGCCCGCAAAGCCGAAACCTGGACGTAGCAAGAGGCGGAACATCCAACACCCAACCTCCAGGTTGGTTCGCGCTTCGCGCTTGCCGATGGCAGATGCAAATGCCAGTCGCCGCCCGACACCCACGCCCGCATCAATCGTCAATCGTAAATCGCAAATCCCCCCGGGGTCCTCTTGCGCCTGACGCTCGTCAACCTTACCTTCCGACCATAATGTCGAAATCGTCCGTGCGGTCCGTAATTCGCCTCAGGGGCGTCCGCCACAACAACCTCAAGAATTTCGATCTCGACCTGCCGCTCAACCAGTTGATTGTTATCACCGGCTTGAGCGGTTCAGGGAAGAGTTCGCTTGCGTTCGACACCCTCTTTGCCGAGGGCCAGCGCCGCTATATCGAAACCTTCTCCCCGTACGCACGGCAGTTCTTCGATCGCATGGACAAGCCCCAGGTGGACAGCATCGAAGGCATCCCGCCGGCCATCGCGATCGAGCAACGCAACGCGGTACGCACGACCCGCTCGACCGTGGGCACCATGACCGAGATCTGCGACTACATGAAGGTGCTCTGGGGACATCTCGCGGAATTGCATTGCCGGGGCTGCGGCAAACCTGTCCGGCAGGACACACCGCAGCGCATCTGGACGGATCTCGCGAGCGTTCCCTCATCCGAACAACGGGACGCGCTGGTGGTGTTCGATGTCCCGCTCACGGACAAGCTGCCGTTGAACGAATGCCTCGGCCTCATCGCAAAGCAGGGATACCAGCGCCTGCTGCTGAACAACGAAGTCGTTCGCCTGGACGATCTGTCCGCGTCCGACAGGCGTTTCAAGCCGCTCCCCGCCGCCGTCGCCGTGATCCAGGATCGCGTGAAGCTGGCCGCCGCCAATCGCGCGCGGTTCGTCGAGGCATGCGAACAGGCGTATCACTTCGGCAAAGGAAAACTGACCGTGCACCTCCTGGCCCCGTCCAGGGAGTTCGCCATTGAACGTTCACTCCGTTTCTCGAGCGGATTCCACTGCGCGGCCTGCGACATCGATTATCGCGAGCCCACCCCCGCCCTGTTCAGTTTCAATCATCCGCTCGGCGCCTGTCCCGCCTGCAAAGGCTTCGGCCGGGTCATCTCAATCGACTACAACCTCGCCATCCCGGATCGCTCGAGGACGATCGCCGAAGGCGTGGTCAAACCGTGGCTCACCGGCCACGGCCTCGAAAGCCAGCGCGACCTCCTTCGCGCCTGTCGCCACCACGGGATCCCCACGGACGTGCCTTTTGAAAAGCTGCCGAAAAAATGGCAGGACTTCGTCATCGAAGGCGAACCGGATTACGGCATCGACGAGGAACACGAATGGCCCCGCGCCTGGTACGGCGTGAAGGGCTACTTCCGCTGGCTCGAATCCAGGTCTTACAAGATGCACGTCCGCGTCCTCCTTTCGCGGTACCGTGCCTACACCACCTGCCAGGCCTGCACCGGAACCCGGTTCCAGCCCGAAGCGCTGCTCTACCGCGCCCATCTCGAAGGGACACCGAACCCCATCACCCTCGCCGACTTCTACGCGCTCCCTGTCCGCGACGCCTATCGCTGGATCGATTGCCTTGCTTCCGCGCAGGATCCGCGCCCGGACAATCCCGTCACCCTCGCGCTTTCCGAAGTCCGCGCCAGGCTCGGTTTCCTCAACCAGGTCGGCCTGGGCTACCTCACGCTCGATCGCCCCACCCGCTCCCTTTCCGGCGGCGAAACCGAACGCGTCAACCTCACCACCTGCCTCGGCACGCGCCTGGTCAACACGCTCTTCGTCCTTGACGAACCGAGCGTCGGATTGCATCCGCGCGACACCGAACGCCTCGTCCGCATCCTTCAGCAACTCCGCGATGCCGGCAACACGGTCGTCGTCGTCGAACACGAAGCCGGTGTCATGCGCGCCGCCGACCGCATCATCGACCTCGGCCCCGGACACGGCGCCACCGGCGGCGAGCTCGTCTTCGAAGGGACCTACGCGCAGATCCTGAAGTCCGAGACCTCCCTCACCGGGCAATACCTCTCCGGGCGGAAGCGAGTTGAGCCGCGCCCTCGCCGCCCGGTTCGCCTCGGTCGCAAGCAGGATCAACAGGCAAACGGCGGCCACACCGCCGCTCTGAACGAAGCTGTTTCTCCCTTCCGCACTTCCGAAACCAACGGCGCCTGCCCGGTCCTGCGGATCCGGCACGCGAACGCCCACAACCTCCGCGACGTGTCGGTCAATATCCCGCTCCAACGCTTCGTTTGCGTCACCGGCGTCAGCGGTTCCGGCAAGACCACTCTCGTCCGCGAGGTTCTCCTCCCCGCGCTCACAGCACGGCTGCAATCGCGCCTCGCTGAACTCAGGCATCCCGTCAAGGCCTCCGACCGCTTTGATCTGGACACCGACAACGACGATTCGCCGGGCGAGCGCACGTCGGGCCCGGCAGGCGTCGAGATCGAAGGCGCCGAACACCTCAGCCGCGTCGTGCTCGTGGATCAATCGATCCTCGGCAAAACACCGCGATCCAACCCAGCCGTGTACATCGGCGCGTTCGACGATATCCGGGAGTTTTTCGCTCAATCCCCCGCCGCCCGGCAACGCGGACTGAATGCCAGCGCCTTCAGTTTCAATTCGGCCCAGGGCCAGTGCGAACGCTGCCGCGGCGCCGGCTTCGAGAAGATCGAAATGCAGTTCCTCAGCGATGTTTTCATCCGTTGCCCCGACTGCGACGGGCGCCGGTTTCGGCCGCACATTCTGGAAGTCAAAGTGGACGCCGGCGGCGACGGCGATCTCGCGCAGCGCGATCGCGCACGAAAACGATCGACGTCCGACACCCGCCGGCGGCAATGGTCCATCGCCGATGTGCTCGAGGCTACGGCGGAAGAGGTGATCGATTTCCTCGGGGCGTTTCCGGAATCGCGCCCCGTGCAGCGCGCCATCGCCAGCCTCCAACTGCTCCAGGAAGTCGGGCTCGGCTATCTGCGGCTCGGCCAGCCCATCAACACGCTGTCGGGCGGCGAAAGCCAGCGCCTCAAACTGGTCCGGCACCTGGCCGAAGCCGCGGCCCACGGCGAAGGCCCGCACCGCAACAGCTCACTCTCGCCGGCACTGTTTCTCTTCGATGAACCCACCACGGGGCTGCACTTTGACGACGTGCGCGTGCTGCTCGGCGTATTCCACCGGCTCGTCGATGCAGGCCATTCCGTGCTCGTCATCGAGCACAATCTCGATGTCATTCGTTCCGCCGACTGGATCATCGACCTGGGACCGGACGCCGGAGACGAGGGCGGCCGGGTGATCGCCGAGGGCACGCCCGAGGACGTCGCCGCGTGCGAGCACAGCCACACGGGACGTTTCCTCAGAGATCCCGCCGTCGCGCTGTTGCCCCTGCCCCTGGACGAACCGCCGCCGGCTCACAGTCACGCGCGCCTTCTCCGGCGCGGTCCTGCTCTCGAACGAAAGGTGTCCGCTTAACATGTTCAAGGCCGACGACATTGCTGCCAGCGACGCGATCGTCATCCACGGCGCGCGCGAACACAATCTGAAGAACCTGTCTCTCGCCATCCCGCGCGGAAAGTTCGTGGTCATCACCGGCGTGAGCGGGTCGGGCAAGAGCACGCTCGCGTTTGACCTGCTGTTTGCCGAAGGCCAGCGGCGCTTCCTCGATTCCATGAACGTCTATGCGCGCCAGTTCGTGGAACAGATGCCGCGCCCGGACGTCGATCTCATCACCGGCATCCCGCCCACCGTCAGCATCGAGCAGCGCAACTCGCGCGGCGGCGGCAAGAGCACGGTGGCCACTGTCACCGAGATCTATCACTTCATCCGCCTCCTGTTCGCCCGCCTCGGCGTGCAGCATTGCCCGGACTGCGGCCTCCCGGTCGAGGCGCAAACGCGCGACCAGCTCGCCCGCCGCCTCAAAACCGAACTCAGGAAACGCGGCGATCTGTTGCTGCTCGCGCCGGTGGTCAAGAACCGCAAAGGCTTTCACACCGACGTCGCCGAATGGGCCGCGCGCCACGGTTACGCCCGGATCCGTGCCGACGGCCGCCTGTACTCCACCGCCGAACCCTTCCGGCTCGACCGCTTCCGCGAACACGACGTCGAAATCGTCGTCGGTGATGTTTCCGGCAAGACCCGCGGAAGCACGGCGCCGTTGCAGTCGAAAGTGGATGAAGCGCTGCGCCTCGGCCAGGGCACGTTGTTCGCGCTCGACCATCACGGAACCGTCACCGTTCATTCCACCGAGCGCGCCTGCCCGAAGTGCGGCCGCTCCTTTGCCCCGCTCGATCCCAAAAACTTCAGCTATAACTCCGCCCAGGGCTGGTGCCCCCGCTGCCGCGGGTTCGGCGAACTGTTCTACATGCCCGAAGACGTGGACCGCGGCGCGCGTGAGGACGCCATCGCCGAGTCCTGGTACGAATGGCAGGAAGGCGAACGGGAGGAATGCCCCGATTGCAACGGCACCCGGCTGAACCCCGTCGCCCGCGCTGTGCGCCTTCGCCTGTCCCGCTCAACCGGCCTCGACGTGGATTCGCTCGCCCGAATGAGCGTCGCGGAGGCGGATGCGCTGTTCCAAAAGGCGCAGTTCACCGGGCGCGAACGCGAGATCGCCCGCGACATCCTTCCCGAAATTCGCGAGCGCCTGCGTTTCCTTCGCGAGGTCGGCCTCGGCTACCTCCAGCTCGGCCGCGGCGTCCCCACGCTGTCCGGCGGCGAAGCCCAGCGCATTCGCCTCGCCGCCCAACTCGGGTCCAACCTCAGCGGCGTGCTCTACGTTCTCGACGAACCCACCATCGGCCTGCACGCGCGCGACAACCAGCAATTGCTCGCCACCCTCAGCCGACTCCAGCAACGCGGGAACTCCGTCGTCGTGGTCGAGCACGACGAGGACACCATGCGTCGCGCCGATTACATCGTCGATCTCGGCCCCGGCGCCGGTGTGCACGGCGGCCAGGTCGTCGCCGCCGGCACGCTGTCCGAACTGCTCCGCCACAAGGACTCGATCACGGGCCAATGCCTGCGCACGCACAAGTCCTACCCCACCCGCGGAAGCCGTCGTCCCGTGCCGGCCCCGTCTCGCCGCGCGAAAACCGCCACCAATGCCGTGCAGTGGCTCACGTTGCGGAACGCTTCAAAGAACAATCTCAAGAATCTCACGGTCCGGTTCCCTCTCGGCCGGTTCGTCTGTGTCACCGGAGTCAGCGGCTCGGGCAAGAGCACCCTCATCCGCGAGTGCCTCCTCCCCGCCCTCAGCCAGGCACTCAAGTCGCGCGGACGCAGACCGCACCCCGACATTTCCGGCTTCGAATCGCTCAAGGCCGTTCATGAAGTCGATCAGTCGCCCATCGGCCGCACGCCGCGGTCGGTTCCCGCGACCTACGTGGGTTTCTTCGACATCATCCGGCAACTGTTCTCACAGTTGCCGGAGGCGCGATTGCGCGGTTACACACCGGGACGGTTCTCGTTCAACAGCCCGCAAGGCCGCTGCCCTGAATGCGAGGGCGCCGGGCAGATCAAACTCGAAATGAACTTTCTTCCCCCGGCGTTCGTTCGCTGCGAAAGCTGCAACGGAAACCGGTTCAACCGCGAAACGCTAGACATCCTGTACAACGGAAAGAACATCGCTCAGATCCTCGAATTGTCCGTCGAGGAAGCCACCGAATTCTTCTCCAGTGTGCCTCGCATCCGCCGCGCGCTGCGCGCGCTGTGCGACACCGGCCTGGGTTACCTCAAGCTCGGTCAGCAAAGCCCCACCCTGAGCGGCGGCGAAGCCCAACGCGTCAAACTCGTCACTCACCTGTTGTCCGGTCTCAAAGAAGCGTCGGAAAAACCGCCCCGCGCGCTCCGCCACGAATCCCAGCCCGCGTTGCCTCTGTCCACAGACGACAACTCCGAAGACGCCGGCGCTCGTGCCGGCGCCGGCAGGAAATGGCTGAACCAGTCGAACCTGTTCATCCTGGAGGAGCCCACGATCGGCCTCCACATGGCGGACGTTCAACGGCTGGTGGACGTTCTCCAGCGGCTCGTCGATGCCGGCCATTCCGTCATCGTGATCGAACACAATCTCGATCTGGTGGCGGAAGCGGACTGGATCATCGATCTCGGCCCGGAAGGCGGCGATGCCGGCGGGCAGATCGTGGCCGAGGGCACGCCCGAGGACGTGGCGCGAAACAAACGCTCGCAGACCGGGCGTTTCCTTCGTAGCGTGCTCGGCAAATGAGCAGTCCGTTCGAAGAAATCCTCGAAGGCGTCACCCTCCAGCGGCCGGCTCCCGGCCGCCGCCACGAGCTCATCTGCGCCCGGCTGCACGACGTCCTCCGGGCAAGCGTCGCCAACCTCGCCAGCGCCCGCCTGCTCACCCCGCGCGAACCGGTCGCGCTCGCCAATCATACCACCGTCCGCCCCGACGCCGCCCTCGTCACCACCGCCAATAACCGGCTCTGGCTCGCCGTGGAAATCGTCAGCTCCGACGATCACCGCGTCGATACCGTCGTGAAGAAGCAAATCTATGAGAACTTCCGCCTGCCGCGCCTCTGGATGATCGACCCGCGCTACGACAACGTCGAAATCTATCACGCCACCCAGTACGGCCTGACCCTGAAAGCGATCCTTGCCGGGCGCGAGTCCGTCACCGAACAGCTCCTGCCCGAATTCCATCTCGTTGTCGCCGATCTGTTCGCCGACTGATGACCGGCCTCGCCGATATCCTGCGCTTCTGGACGCTCCGCCGGATCGAACGCTGCCTCCCGGTGGATGCGTTGTATCGCGTGCTCCTTCCAATCGCCACCGTGCGTTCCGCCCTGCATTACTCGCTCAAGCGACGCGAGCGCACGGCTCCGTTTCCGGATTTCATTGGACCGGCAAAGCCCGTTCCCACAAGAACCCAGCGCCGCCGGACGCACTATCTGAACCGGACGGTCGAGTTGTTCCCCGAGCGCCTATCGTCTGTTAAATGGCGCGGGCGCTGCCGGGTTGAAGGACTCGAACATCTACAGCGCGCACGGGAGAACGGAAAGCCGGTCCTGCTGGCGTTCTGTCACGTCGGCGCCTACGCGCAACTCGGTTTCTGGCTGCGCGCCTTCGGTTTTCCAGCCGCAACCCTCGTCCGGGGCACTCGGGCCGAACGCCGGATTGTCCGGCGCCTCCTGGATCGTCTCTCGCCGTTTCCCGACCTGCCGACGGTCTTCTATCAGGACGAACTGCCGGCGGCCGTGCGCTTCATTGAAACCGGCAACGTGCTCCTGGTGGCATTGGACGCCGACATCGGCAAGCAAATCGAAGTTCCGGTTCAGGACGGCTGGACGTTTCGAATGGCCACCGGCGCGATCCGGATGGCAAGCCGCCACGGGGCCGAACTGATCCCGTGCTCGATGATGGATGAAGGCCAATGGCGCTTTCGATTGGACCTTGGCGAACCGATTCCCCGCGTATGCCTTGCAGGCGGGACCGACTGGGCCCGCGCCGGCGAACACCTCCTCCGCCAGCTCCTGCCTCACATCCGCCGTCACCCGGAGCAGTGCCTCTCCCTCTTCACCCGATTCCGCAACTCACACAACGACGACGTCCTGCAGTCAAAGACTGTGTTGAACAGCAGGTAACAGAGAGAACGGAGAACACCTCACGCGTGTCGGTTCGCACGTTGAAGCAACCTGAATCGCGCCCCCGAGCGGGGCGCGGCGTTCACGCCGCTTCACCGTCCGACAAACCAGGCACATCAGGTCTTCATGAGCCTTCAGAACTGCGCACGTTGATGCAGCACAGTGCCGCGCCCCTGCGATTCACACTGCGCACGGCAGGCATTCGTGTTGATCACGACGGCGGGCGCTGCTCCATTGCCAATCGCGCGCGGCCTTTGTGAGACGATTCGCCAAGGTCAAATATCAACAATTTAGATGCGACCCCATTGC
>DGDZ01000092.1:0-16733 GCA_002385705.1 Verrucomicrobia subdivision 3 bacterium UBA3939 | reverse complement strand
GCGACCCCATTGCTCTTCTTTTTCTTCCCGTTGCTCGGGCAGAATGGACCAGGGCGAACCTGGGTGTTCGCACGTTGACGCGACCTGAAGGTCGCGCTCCCGAACGGGAGCGCGGCGTTCACACCGCTTCACCTCACGAACGCATCGAACAGACAGTCCTTGTCAACCGAAGGTGCACTCCAGCCGCACGGCTGACTCGAGGCGGGCCAGGTATTCATCACGCGAAATCTCCGCCGCGCCCAGTTGTCGCGTCACAGACGTGATCATCTGGATATCGAACAACACAAAGCCCCGCGCGCGGAGGTGTTCCACCAGGTGCACCAGAGCGGCTTTCGAGGCATTGGGCACACGATGGAACATCGATTCGCCCGCAAACAATCCACCCGCACTGACCCCGTAGATGCCGCCCACAAGTTCCCCGCCCTGCCAGCATTCGATGCTGTGCGCGTCGCCCTCCTCGTGCAGGCGTGTGTAGGCGTCAATGAACTCCCGCGTGATCCAGGTGTCCTCGTGCGCGGCCGCGCAGCACTGCACCACTTCGCGGAACGCGCGGTTGCGGGTGAATTCAAACGGCTGCTTCCGCAGGAACTTCGCGAGACTGCGCGGCACGTGAAACCGGTCCAGATCGAAGATCGCACGCGGATCCGGCGACCACCACGTGACGGGATTGGCCGTCCAGGGAAAGATCCCGCTCCGATACGCGAGGCGGAGGCGCGCGACGGACAGGTCGCCGCCGAACGCCACCAGGCCTTCGGCCGGGGCGTCGCGCGGATCCGGGAAGCGCAGTTGCGCGTCGAGCCGGACCGGAATGTAAAGGCGCGGTTTCAATCGCTTTCAAGCCATTCGGAGGATTCCCGGACGCCCAGCCCGGCCAGGAGGACGGACTGGAACAGACCGCAGAGCTCCATGGCCACGAGATACTTCGCGTTCTCCGGTGTGATCTCGGGTTCTTCGTCCTGCTCGGGTTCGCCGAGCGCAAGCCAGCTTCCCACGCGGACATCGTTGAGCACCTGCAACAGCCACTCGGTTTCCCCCGGGGTGAGCCGCAGCTCGAATCCGGTTTTTGTTCGGCGAAAGCGGTCGGGCTCGTTCAACATGGCGAGCACCTGCCGGCGATTCTCCTCGCGTCGTTCGGCCAGGGCCTGATCGAGCAGACGCTGGGTCTCCTCCGTGCCGGCGTGGGGCGATTGCCGGCTGATTCGATGGTGCGATTCCGGCACGAGCGGATAGAGCTGGATCGCCTCGAGCAGCAGTTGCTTTTCGCCTTTGTCGAGCTGGAGCAGCAGTTGGTCCTGCGGCGTGCGGCGGATTCTCACGAGTCGCGCTCCATGGTTGCCTGGAGGGTGTATTTCTGAAGCTCGTGAACGTAGTGCTCCGCCTTTTCCATGGTCGTGCGCACCAGGACGCTCTTGCCCTGCCGGTGGACCTGGAGCATGTGCATTTCGGCCTTCTCCCGTGTCCAGCCGAACACCTTCTGGAATACGTGCGTGACGTAGGTCATCAGGTTCACCGGATCGTTCCAACAGATCACGAGCCAACCCGCTTCGAGATCGGACTTCGAGCCGGTCTCCTCATCCCGTTCGATGTCGGGCAATACTTCCGTCGTCTCGGTATATGCCATGTTGAAAAACTAGGCGGAGGACGGGCGGATGTCGAGATGGGCCCCAGGGGGATTTGCGATTGACGCGATTGCCTGGGCGGGCGGCGCATGCAGGACTGTCACGCCTCAGAGGCGTGAGCCGTTCTCTGAATGTTGGATGTCTTTTCGCTCAGTTCTGGATTCGCAAGGCCGCCTGCGTGCCAACGCTCCTGCCGGTTCGCATATTGTGCCCCTGAGTCCTCTGTCGCCGGGACAACGTGAAAAGTTTCGAAACACTGCGAAGGTTCGCTGCTTCTCGTTGCCGTTCATTCCGACGACGGCTTCTTAAAGTCACGCTGCGTCCAGCCTCCCTACGATGCTCGCCCTTCTATCCATCCAGATTCGCGGGGACGAGGCCGTCCCCGCCCCTGGGGCGCACGCAGCATGCGTGACGCTACAGACTACGGCGCGGCCTGGTCGCGCGAGCCGAGTTGCTCTGATGGCAATTCGTAGCATTCGAACTCGACGATGCTCAGCGTGCCGCGGCCCTGGCGTTCGTCGCCGCTCGATGCGTTCTCCTGGTTCTGCAGTTCGGTGATGTTGAACGCGTCGCCCACCGCCGCGCCGTCCACGAGCTCGACCTTCACGCTTTTGCCCTGCACGGGTTTCACCGGCAGCGTCACGTAACCGAGGCTGCGCGGGGTGCGGCCGCGATACACTTCCTGGCCGTCCACGGTAATGCGGATCGGATAACTGCGATTGCGCCAGCCGGTCAGCTTCATCGTAACCTCCGTCAGCGTTGCCGGCCGCTCGAGGTCGTATTGGATCCAGGCCGTTGTCAGCCGATTGTCATTGGCCCACGCGGTCATCTCGTTGTCATCGTAGCTCTCCCCTGCCCTGTCCGCATTGGCACCGGCCGTCGCGGAGACGATCGGCACGGCGATGCGGGAGATCCGGAACGACGGCGTTTGAGGCGTCGGCCCTCGCTCCAGATACGACGGCAGCTCGTCTGCGGGGAACACTCTGGAGAGCCCGCCCGCGCTCGGCACGGCTTTCGACTCCAGCTTCACCGTCGCCGGCGTCAATCCTTCCGAACGTGCCGTCAGTGTGATCGTGCCCGGCTCGGTCAGGGAACGAATCAACACCCGGTTGACGCCGCACTCGACGGGGAGGCGCTTCGACAGGATGTAATTGTCCGGTCCCTGCGCGATGCCGCCCCGCCACTCCGCCGGGCCGGACAATTCGAACTCGATCAGGTTCAGGTTGGTCGGACAACGGCGCCCTTCGGCGTCCACCACTTCGACCTCGACCAACGCCACGTCGGCGCCGTCAGCTTTCAGGCCGCCGGGCGCGGTCATGACAGTCAGCTTCACGGCGGCGGCCGGGCCGGCCGTGTGTTTTTCGGCCGAACAGATCTGTTTTCCGGAAGCGTCGTATCCCACGGCGCGCAGCGTGCCCGGCTGCCATTCCACGTTGTCGAAGGTGAACAGGAATCGGTGGCTCTGCCGCCCTTTGCCGAGCGACTTGCCGTTCAGGAAGAGCTCGACGGTATCGGCGCTCGACACCACATAAACGGGTTTGCGCGTGCCGGCCGGGTAATTCCAATGACCGAGGATATGGGCCCGGGGGCGTTCGATGTCCACCCAGCCGTCCCACATGACCTGGTGCGCCCAGAAGCCGTCCTTGGGAATGCGCATGGCGTCCACCTCGCCGCTGCGCCGGTAATTCTCCGCTCCGCGATAGTGCGTGTTGGAATCGGAGAAGATGATGTTGACGCCGCCGGAACTCACGCGCGTGCCGGTCCCGGGCCGCTCGCGCCAGTAATCGTACCAGCGCACGACGTTCTCGATCGCATGCGAGTCCTGGTTGCGGTTGTATTCGCGGGCCGGCGCGTTTCGATACGGCGGTCCGTCGCCATCCTTGTGAAACGGCGGGCTGAAGTCGTCCCAGTACTTCCGCAGGCCTTCGTCGCGGGAGTATTCCATTGCCCAGAACGGCAGGCGCGCGCTCTTGTTGATATAGAGCATTTCGCCGCCGTACTCCGCGACCCGGCTGTCCAGCATCTCGCGCGAACCCACCGCGCGGCCGCCGTGCGGATCATACCGGTCCCGCAGCGCCTTCAACTCCGCCATGTGCGCCTCGCTGATGTTCTCGTTGCCGCCTTCGTAGAAGAGGATGCTCGGATTGTTGCGATTATAGATGATGGCGTCGCGCATCAGTTCGACGCGCTGTTCCCATTGCCGCCCGCGCGCGTCGCTTTCCGCATCGCCCGCCGGCATGGCCTGGATGAGTCCGACGCGGTCGCAGGATTCGACGTCCTGTTTGGAAGGCGTGATGTGCATCCAGCGCACGAGGTTGCCGTTGCCTTCCACGATGAGGCGATTGCTGAAATCGCTGAGCCAGGGCGGGACGGCCGAGCCCATGGCGGGCCATTCGTTGGATGTGCGCTGGGCGTAACCTTTGACCTGCAACACGCGGCCGTTCAGCCGGATCAAGCCATTGCCGAACTCGGTCTTGCGAAAGCCCGTCCGCGTCCGCACCACGTCCACCGGGTTGCCGTCCACGTTCAGAATCGTGCGAACGTCGTAAAGGTACCCGTAACCCCAGCTCCAGAAGTTCAGCCCGGAAACGCGCCCCGACGCTTTCACGATGCGGGTCTCGCCCGGTTGAAGCGTGATGGTTTCGCCGGCGAACCGGTGAACCGGGCGGCCGTCCGTTTCCGTGATCGTCACTTCATACGTGAACGTTCTCGGTTCGCTGTGCTCATTGCGGACCTCGGACTCGGCGGTGATGGTTGCCGCCCTGCCCGGAATGTCAAAGTCCGTGGCGTAGATGTAAACGCCTGTCGTCTTCAGGTGCGAGTACAGCGGCAGCGTCTGATACAACCGGTCCGTGATGTGCAGCTTCACGTTCTTCGGGATCCCGCCGTAGTTGGCGTTGAAATTCCGGTCGCTCCACTGAAAGCGCGCGTTCGTCGCCTTCTCGCGATAGTCCCAGGAATTGTCTGTCCGCACCGCGACCACGTTCTCGGCGGGCGCCGGTTTCACGAGGTCGCTGATGTCCAACCCGACCGCCATCACGCCGTTCTCGTGACGTCCGATGTGCTGTCCGTTCAGGTAGAACTCGCCGCCCTGCCGGATGCCTTCGAACTCGAGGAAGACCTTCTTGCCGGCGGCATCCGGCGGAAGTGTGAACGTCTTGCGATACCACGCGATGCCGGTGGGGTGTTGAGCGATGGAAACCTTGAACGCGGCGTCCTCGTTCCACGCGCGCGGAAGCGTGACGGGTTTCCAGTTCGAATCGTCGAAATCCACGGCCGCGGCGTTTTCGGGATCGCCGACAAAGAGTTTCCATCCGGGATTGAAATTGAAGGTGACGCGCCGGGAAGCGTCCTCGGCGGCGCGCAAACTCCCATCCGCGGCCAGGAGCGCTGGAATCAGAAGCGCGAGACAACGTCGATGTAAGGCAGAAGGTGTCATGGTGTTGGTCCATCTATGCGCACAATCTGGCGCGAGTTTCCAGCGCAGAGTGAGGTTGCCGCCATCATGTCCGTGCGGAAGACGGCCGAAGCCATTGTCGCAGCGTGAAACCGCGCCGGGTGTGTCGCGCGGTCGTTCACGGAAGTTCCAGGGTGAAGAAACGCCCGGGCTCGGCCGCGTCGATTGTGTTGGTGAACGAGAACGTGCCGCTCCCGTCAACCTGGTTGGTGGCCACCCGGGTCCATTGTGCCAGCGGCAACATGAGATTCGTGGAAGTCAGCACATGGTAGGTCGCGCCCGGCTGGCCGTTCGTGCCCGCAAACACGAACCCATCCTCCGCCTGCAGGACGACACTGATTGCCGGCGGCGCCGTCCCGACTACCGAGAGCACGCCGCTGCTTTCAAGCAGGTTCGTGTTCCACGCCAGCGCCGGGGGCAATGGCGGCAGCACCACGGAATCGAAGGAACCGCTGAAACTTCCCGCGCTGAACAGCTCGAACGTGTCTCCCGCCGAGAACGGTTCGGCGCCGACATCGGTCACGATGAGCGTTCCGCCGCAAGCCAGGTTGCCGGCCACGTGAATACGATCGTGATTCAGCGGCGCGGCGCTGATCTCGAACACCGTTGTGCTGCCGGGCGCCAGAGACAATCCATTGCTGAACGTCAGCGTTCCGATCGAATCCCCGGGCAGCAGCGTCGCGCCGCCGCCGATGGTGATGTCGCCCTTCACCACGCCTCGCCCGCGCAACGTTTGTCCCCCGCCGACAAGCAGGCCGCCACCGATCCGCCCGCTCACATCCAGGACCGCGTCGGCACCGACGCGGATATCGGCGGAGCCGGCGATCGACCCGTTCCCCGCCAGTGCAAGAGTGCCGGCTTCGATCGACGTTGCGCCCGAGTAGGTGTGAACGTTCGTCAGCGTGAGCACGCCGTCGCCCGACTGAATCACCGTTCCCGGCCCGCTGATCACGCCGAAGATCGAATCGGACAGCGCGTCGGCCCGGCGGAAGATGAGCGTGGCGTTGTTGGTGATGTTGCCGGGCCCCGGAATGCCGGTGGTTCCGTTGTCACCGATCTGAAGCGCGCCGCTGCTGATGGTTGTTCCGCCCGTATGCGTGTTGGTGCCGGTCAGCGTGAGGGTGCCGGCGCCCGTTTTCACGAGAGCCCCGGCCCCGGCGATGACGCCGGCGAAGAGAGTGCTCTCATCCAGGGCGCCGATGGAGAACGTCTGCCCCGAACCTGTATTGATCGTGCCGAACCCTGAGAGCGAGCCGAGGTGGAATGTGCCGGTGACATCGCCGAGCATGGTGCCTCCGGCGAAATTGTATGCGGTGCCGGCGCTGACGGCGGCAACCGAGTTCAGCCGGAGCGTTCCAGACCCCTGAAGCGTGATGGTGCCGTCATAACCGGAGTTGTTTCCGCTCCAGGTGTGAGTCGCAGAAGCCACAACGGTTAAAGGTCCGCTGCCGGTCAGATTGCCCGTCCAGGTGCGATTCGATCCGTCGTTCTGCTCGGTGCCGCCCCCGGCCAGGACATGGATCGGATTGGCGGGGAACGGTCCGGCAATCCTGCAGGTGCCGCCGTTCAGCGTGATCCGGATGCCGCTGCTGACGTTGACCTGCACGATGCCGGAGGCGACCTCGATGTTGGCGCCGGCGTCATGGGACGTCACGCCCAGGACCACGGTGCCGCCGCCCGTCTTGAAGACGGTGTGGTCCGCGCTGGTGAAGGTGCCGTCGAGCGTCAATGACCGGCCGCTCGGCACGTCCCACGTCTGGTCAGCGGCCAGCGCGATGGCGTTGTGGAACGTCACGTTGTGGTTCGCTAGACGCATGTCCATTCCGCTGCTGCCGAGCGTCAGCGTGTTTCCTGAAGCCACGTTGACCGGCCCGTTCAGATCGACGAAGACAAACCCGCCCACCGCAACGTCACCTCCGAGCGCAAGACCCGCGGCGTTCTGCGCGGACAGCACGTTATTGAACAGCCCCACCTCGTTCAAAGAAGGCGCAATGCCGCTCCAGTCCGCCGCCGTGTGCATCGTCGCCGTGTCCGACTTGATCATCATCGTCGCCTCCTCGGTGGTTGCTTCGGCAACGTTCGAATACGGCGACGTTCCGCCGGCGTTGACGGCGCGAACGCGGTAGAAGTAAGTCGTCGCCGGCGCCAGGCCAACGTCCGCGTGCTCCACGGTATTCGCCGGTACCAGTGTCACCGGCGCGAAGTCGATTCCATTCACGGACCGCTCGATGACGAAGCTCTCCTCGTTGGTCGAATTGTCCGTCCAGGCAAGGTCGATCTGAATCGGCGAAACCGCGACGGCGCTCAAATCGGTGGGCGCTTCCGGCGGTGGAGGCGGCGGCCCGGGCTGCACGTACGCGATGTCCGGCATCGGCGGCGGGCTCATGCCTTCGCCGAGATAGTAGTCCACCATGTGGGATTGCATGTAGCCCTTGACCGTCATTCCGTTCCGATACGCCGGGTTGTGCGCCAGCGTGTAGAGGCGGACGCTCGTCGGAATCGTTGTGGTGAAAATCTGGATCTCCGAATGGTTGCCGTTCTCGTAAATGATTTCCTCCCGCCAATCGCCAATGATGTCGCCGTAGAACGTAGGCGCGCCGCGCCAGGTGTCGATGGCTCCGAAGTTGTGGGCGGACAACAGCCGTGAAACGCTCTGAGTGTTCGGATTCCACTTTTCCACCTTTGTTTCGTTCAGGTTCTCGCTGAGCACGTCGCCGTCCCACCAGATCCGGAAGTTCGGCCACGGACGGTTCGGATCCGACGTGATCTGTGTTCCTGTTGCGGAACGAATGCCGTTGAACGACCACACTTCGTAGCCCGGATAATTCGGGTCCACATCGGCGGCCACGCCCCGGGCCGCATCGGGTCCGGGCGGGCCCAGAATCAGGCTCCACAGAATCTGACCGGTCTTTGCGTCGTAGAAGTATTCGGTGAGGCCGTTGGGATTGTTCTGCTGAATGCCGTAGCCTTCGAGCCCGGGGCGGTTCGGATCCAGGTCGCCGATATGAAACCGGTCGCCATGAACCACGCCCTGGAGGCCGAGGTTGTAAAGCAGCGTGCCGCTGCTGCTCACGGCATGCATGCCCGGCACCATGTCGTCTTTTCCATCGCCATCTACGTCCACCAGACGCATCTGATGCGACACCGGCGGCGCCACGGCGCCGTTCCAGTGAATGCTCCATCGTTGCGTGAGTGTTCCATCGCGAAAATCCCATGCGCTCTGGATGACGTTGAACGGCGTCCCGCTGCCGCCAACACGGTTCTTGGCGTGAATCAACAGGCTCGGCCGCTCGCCATCGCAATACCCGATGCCGAACAACGTTCCCAATGGACCGCTGGACGGCCAGGGATTGGGCAGAAGCGACCGGGCCCGCTCCGCGCCGGTCATCCCGTCCAGCACGGAAATGAATTGCGTCAGGTTGTTGCCGACCACGACCTGCGTGCCGTCGCCGAAGGTCACTCCGTTGGCCGACTTCACAATCACCTCCGCCTTGCCGTCACTGTCCAGGTCGTAAACGGTCACCCCATCCCACTGGCCCGCGTCGATGGCGGCGGCGGGAGTGTAGATGCCGTCCGGGTCCACGCTGTTGGGACCGAAATCCGCGCGCCAGAGAAAGGTGCCGTCGCGCAGGTACGCCTCGAGCTTCTGCGTAAGCCCACCGACCAGGGGCAGCCGATTCACCACAAAATCATATTCGCCGTCGCCGTCGAGGTCGCCGACCCAGACGAAGTGAACGTAGTGGTCGGGCAACGGCTGAAGCGGAATGGCGAACATGGGCCGGACAAGAGCGTTCGCCGGGAGCGTGTAGGTGCCGCTGGGAGTCTGCTCGATGCCGCCGATGACAGGCCGGACGTGGTAGGTGTTGTTCTGGCCGGGGTTGGCAGTGGTATCGGTGAAATTGCAGCCGCCGGTGAGAGGCGCGTCGTTGAGCTTCACTGCCGGGCCCCCATTGGCGGAGCGATAGACATTGAACGCGATGTCCGGAGGGTCCAGCCCCAGCAACCGCCAACTGATGAAGACCTGGCTCGAGCTGGAACGAACGGCCACCACGCCGCGCCCGAGGTTCTCCATCAGCCGCTGGCCGAAAGCCGTGTGAAATGCCCCGACCGTCGCCATGACAATGAGGAGCGCGAGGCACAATCGGCCCCACCCGGTTGGCCGGGCTCGGCCCTCCGCGTGCGGACTCCGGCGTGGCTGCGGTTCAGGACGCGTCGAGCGGTTCATGCGCTTCGTTTCCAGACACAACATTGGAAGCCTGTCAGACCCTAACGATTCACGGCCGCGCTTTCAAGGACAACACCTGGCTGAGCCGGACGGGGTATTGGGGCCCGGGTACAGTGTCGTAAATCGACTGCGTCCTGCTACGGCGGTGGCAACCCGCTGCGCGGTGAAGGCGCTGATGAACGCGAGGAGTCCGCCACCGGACGTCACTCGCTCCCCTGCACCGTCGATTCCTTCTCGCACGCGCCGCGATCCGCAGGCAACGACTTCTCGCCCCGGGGCGACTTCTTGCTGAGCACATTCCGGCAGGCAGTCCGTTCCGAGTCCGTTCTCCCGGGTTTGCCCGCAGCCTTCTGTCGCTTTACTTTCATCGGGCAAACTCCGCCCGCCGCGATATCGCTTCAAATGGGGCGAGCACCGCCGGAACGCGGCGCCGCGGTAGGTGTTCAGTCCAGTGCGCCCCTGGCGCCAACGAACCCATACTCCCGGCAATCCGGTCCCAACATGCAGTCCGCGAACGCAACACAGAAGCGAATCCCCGTCGCCACCTGCCGCCTCCAGTTCAACCGCGACTTCACACTGTCCGACGCCCTGAACGTCCTCGACTACCTGCGTGACCTCGGCATCTCCGATTGCTATGCGTCGCCCTTGTTTGAGGCCCGGCCCGACAGCACGCACGGTTACGACGTCTGCTGTTTCACGCGCCTCAACCCGTGCATTGGAACGGAAACGGACTTTGGAAACTTCACGCGCCGATCAAGCGAACTGGGCATGGGCCTTCTGTTGGATTTCGTGCCCAACCACATGAGCGCCTCACCGGCCAACGCCTGGTGGCTGGACGTGCTCGAGCACGGGCCGGATTCCCGATATGCGGGCTTTTTCGACATCAACTGGCGTCCGTCGCAGCCGGAGCTTCACAACAAGGTTCTCATGCCGATTCTCGAGGATGACTTCGAGCGCGTGCTGGAGAGCGGCAAACTGCGGATCGAATGGTCTGAAGGACGGTTCCGGTTGCGCTACCACGACCATGCGCTGCCCCTGGCTCGCGACACCATTCCCGCCGAGTGGCATTCGGATCCGAGGCGCGCAGCTCGCCAACTGAACGGCCGCCCCGGCGACGCGCACTCCTTCAAAGCGCTCCGTGAGCTTCTGGATCGACAGCATTATCGACTGGCGTGCTGGAGACTTGCCCACGCGGAGATCAATTATCGGCGTTTCTTCGACATCACCGAGCTGGCGGCGCTGCGCATGGAAGAAGCGGAGGTGTTCGCCGCCGTCCACGAACTGTTGTTCCAATGGATCGCGCAGAGGAGAGTATCCGGCGTTCGCGTCGATCATCCGGACGGCTTGCGTGATCCAAAGCAATATTTCGAGGGGCTTCATCAACACGCGCCGTCCAGGGCTGCCCTGTATGTCGTCGCGGAAAAGATCCTTTCGCCGAACGAACGACTGCCTGACGACTGGCCGGTGGACGGCACCACGGGCTACGACTTTCTCAACCAGGCCAACGGGCTGTTCGTCCACGCGGGCAACGCACCCGCACTCGATCGCATCTATCGCGAGTTCACAAGAGCCAATGGCCAGGTGAAAACGGATTTCGGCCGATTGGCCATTGCGTGCAAACGCCAGATTCTCGAAACCTCACTCGTCAGCGATGTGAACGGACTGGCGCGCCGGCTCGAAGAGATCGCGTCCCGAACCGGCGCGAGTTCCGTCCCGGTCGATCAACTGAAATTCGCGCTGATCGAGGTGATTGCCGCTTTTCCGGTTTACCGCACCTACATCGACGAGCGGCACTCACGACCCTCCGAGCAGGATCGAAGGATTATTGAGAAAGCCCTTTCATCCGCGCGCGAAGCAGGCAGTCCTTGCGATCCGGCCGCGCTCGACCTATTGCGCGCGCTCCTGCTGCTGGAGATGCCACCGGATCTTCCTGAGACAGCAACACCGGAAATCCGCGAGTTCGTTGCCAGGTTCCAGCAACTCACCGGGCCCGCCGCAGCCAAGGGCATCGAGGACACGGCGTTCTACCGTTTTCATCGCCTGCTCTCCTTGAATGAAGTCGGCGGCGATCCCGGGGTGTTCGGCATTTCCGTCCGGGAATTTCACGATTACAACACGCGCATGGCTGAACGGTGGCCGCACTCACTGCTCGCCACCGCGACCCACGACACCAAACGCGGCGAAGACGCCCGCGCCCGGCTGAACGTCATCTCTGAAATGCCGGAGGAATGGGAGCGGGCCGTGAACCGTTGGCGGAAGTGGAACGTGCCATACAAGACTCGCGTCAACGGACTGCCAACACCTTCCGCCAATGACGAATACATGCTGTACCAGAGTCTGCTGGGCGCGTTCCCTCCCGATGTAGAACAGGCAGGCGCGTTGGCACAGTTCCGCGACCGCGCGCTCGCGTTCGTAACGAAGGCCGTTCGCGAAGCAAAGCTCTACACCTCCTGGACAGACCCCAACGAAGCCTTCGAGACAGCCGTCCGCGAATTCGTCGTTCGCCTCCTCGACCCGCATCGCGGCGATATGTTCTTCCGCGACTTCAGGACGTTCGCGGACGAACTGACCTTCTTTGGACGGTTCAATTCGCTGTCGCAAACGCTGCTGAAGCTCACCTGCCCGGGCGTGCCGGACCTCTACCAGGGTTGCGAACTCTGGGATCTGAGCTTCGTGGATCCGGACAATCGCCGGCCGGTGGATTTTCATGAACGGCGCCGGCTGCTCGAGGACTTGAAGAAGCGCTTTGACTCCGCCTTAACGAACCCTCGGAGCTTCCTGGATGAACTGCTTCAAAACGCCGTTTCGGGGCAGATCAAGATGCACGTCATCTGGCGCGCACTGGACCTGCGTCATCGTCGTCGCGCCGTGTTCGACACCGGTCCTTACTCACCGCTGGAAGTGTCCGGCGAGAAAGCACAACATGTCTGCGCCTTTCTCAGGGGCGACGCGCTGTCTGGAACCATCACTCTCGTGCCGAGACTGGTCCGGAGTCTGACCCGCGGACAACGCATCGCTCCCATCGACGAACTCTGGGGAGACACAGTGCTCGTCCTGCCGGCGGTGAAAGCCAAAGCGCGTTTCCGGAACGTGTTCACGAACGAAATCATCCAACTGGAGGAACGCGGCGGCCGCCCTGCCCTGCCTCTTGCCTCGGCTCTCCGTCTTTTTCCCGTGGCGTTGATGGAACCGGTCTGACGTCTCGAATGCCCGGATTCAGAATGGCTCCGTCTTGACCCAGCAACGCAGCACTTCGGCAACACTCCAGGCCTGCGCGATGCAGCCCCGCGGCGTGAACGGCAGTTCCGCATCGAAAATCTCGCTGATCGACCCGATGCAGGCCGCGTTCAGGTGCGGGACGAACCCTTCAAGAAAGCGCCGCGCGCCGGCACGATCATCCGGGTGCACCTTCAACCATGCGTCCACGAACGGTCCGATCAGCCATGCCCACACGGTTCCCTGGTGATAGGCCGCATCCCGCGCGCGCAGATCGCCGAAGTACTTCGACTTGTAATCCGGATGATCGCTGGCCAGCGATCGCAGGCCCACTGGCGTGAGCAGCCGGTTCTGCACCGTTTCCAGCACCGGCTTCCAGCGCGACTCCTCCAGCACCGGATACCGAAGGGAAAACGCCAGCAATTGATTCGGCCGACACGCCGCGTCGTTGCCGTTCTCTCCATCTACAACGTCGTAGAGGTACCCGCCTTCCGGATACCAGAAACGTTCGTTGAACGATTGCCGCGCGCGCCGGGCATGTTCCCCGTAGGACTCGGCCGCCTCCGGACCTTTCTCCTCTCGCACCCAGTTCTCCAGCAGCTTCAGCGCGTTGTACCAAAGCCCGTTGACCTCCACCGCCTTCCCTCTCCTCGGCGTGACCACCCAGTCCTGCACCTTTGCATCCATCCACGTGAGCTGATATCCCTCGGCACCCTGTTGCAGTAAACCGTCCCGTGGATCCACACGAATTCCAAAGCGTGTTCCCCGCAGATGATGGTCCACGATGTCCACCAGCTTCGGCAGAATCAGGCGCAACGTGCTGCGATCGCCGGTGCATTCGACATATCGGTCCAGCGCGTGGAAGAACCACAAGGTGGCGTCGGCGGTGTGATACAGTCCTTCGTTCTCGCCTTCCGGAAAGAGATTCGGAAGCAATCCGTTCCGGATGTAATAGGCGAACGTGCGCAGAATCCATCCCGCTTCCACGTGCCGCCCCGTCGTCAGGGTCAGCCCTTCCAGGCTGATCATCGTGTCGCGTCCCCAGTCCGTGAACCAATGATACCCGGCAACCACCGTTCGGATGTCATCGCCGGCCGCATACGCCCGGGCGGAGTCCTGGATGCGGCCCACGGGCACGATGATGAACTGGTCCGCGGCCAGCACCAGGTCGGCCACAGGCGAGGCGCGCGCCTTCGAATCCGCCGTGCGCAGCAGGCGCGCGCGGCGTTGCTGGTAAAAATCGATCGCCTCGTCCGGGGTCAGCGCCAGCATTGCGCGCCAGCTCTCCGTCGAGGCAATCAAGGTCGCCGGCTGTTGCGCGGTCAGTTCCGCCGAAAATGAACCCGGGTTCCACAGCAACCCCCGCGATTCGTAACCCCGGTCCGCTTCCTTCTGGTAGAAGATCTCCCGAGTGGTGCCCCCTTCGTGGACGAACCGGGGGCGTTCGCCCTTCAACAACAACCGCAGGCGGGGATATTCATCGCTGACGGAAATCTCGTAGCGGCCGCTCCTGACGGCGACGACGTAGTCGGGACTGAGGGGCTGGCTGACCGGAGCCTCATGCCGTCGGAAATCCACCGAGGGCGCCAGCTCGATCCTCAAACCTTCCGGTCCCGAGAGAAGTCGATACTGAACATAGACGGTGTTCTGCCCGTGCAGAAGCACAAGGGACTTCTCCATCACCACACCGTCCGCTTCGTATTTCCAGACCGGCAACTGATCCTCCAGCCGGAACTCCGTGATCCAATTCCCGCACGTTTCCATGTCGTCAGGTTGCGCGCATTCCTCGCCTCCAATTGGGAGGCGCCTGCCCCCGGGAAAAACGAGATGCTCCGCAAGGTGATTCAGCATGACGACGCGTCCGAGCGGGGCCGGCAGCGCTGCAATGAGCAGGCCATGATAGCGCGCGGTGACCACGCCGGAGATCGTGCCCGACGCGTAACCACCGAGACCGTTGGTGACGAGCCACTCGTGGCGAAGCAACTGCCGGGCGCGCTCGCCACCGGCGTCCCGCAAGTCAATGCGTCGAATCAGCTTGTCCATCCTGGAGTTCGTTGAGGGATTCTGGCGCCAGCACCACGGCCGCATGAGCGGGAATGCACCAGCGCCGGCCTCCTTCGGGCGAAGGCGTTCCGCAACCGCCGTACTGGGGATCCTCGCTCGACCATCGCACCCGCCACACACGGCCCTCCGGCGGCGCTATCAGAGGTTCGGCAACCGAACGCACATTCAAGTCCGGTCCCAGGTTCACCACAAGGAGCCGGTCGTCGCCGTCCTCGCCAAAGAACCGGAGCACAAACGCCTCCAGATCCAGCACCGCTCCGTCCACGCCGTCCGCCGCCCGACGACGGAACACGGGATCCTCCCGGCGCAACCGGATGAGATCGCGGTGCAGGTTCACATGATGCCTGTGCTTTTCCCGTTCGGACCAGTCCAGGGTCGAATGCTCCAGCGCCGCTTCGTTGTGAGGATCGCACAGCGCATCCCGGCATTCGGCGCACGCGATGCTCGGAAACTGCTCGAGGAATTTCCTGCGCCCTTCCGCCACCAGGCCGGCCAGTTCGGGATTGTGATCGGCAAAGAACAGGAACGGGCTCGACGCCCCGAATTCCTGTCCTTGAAACAGCATCGGCGTTTCCGGCCCTAACAGCAGCAAGGCGGTCAAGGCCTTGAATCGCCCGAAACTCGTGAGCTGATGAAGCCGGACGCCCCGCAGCGAATTCGCCACCTGGTCGTGGTTCTGGAGATAACTCACGAACCGGCTGGGAGGCAGTCCGACCGCCGCGCTTCCGCGGCGCTTCTGCTGCCACGAATACCATTGACCCTGGAACAGGAAGTGATACTTCGTCGCCGAAATGAGCTCCTGCGGCGTCCCCCGATAGTCCGAGTAGTAGGCCTCGCGCCGCCCGGTCGCCGCCACCGTCGCACAGTGATGGAAATCGTCATTCCAGATCGCGTCCAATCCACAGCCGCCCTGCTCCACCGGTTTCACGTGCTTCGATTCCTGCGGCTCGTTCTCGGCAACGATGTAAACCGGCCGGCCCGCAGCGGCCGTGCGCGCCGACTTCGCAATCGCCGCAACGATATGCTCCGACGAGCGGTCAAAAATCTGCTGCGTCGCGTCCAGCCTTAAACCGTCCAGGTGAAACTCGTCGATCCAATATGCGGCATTCGTGATAAAAAGCTCCCGCACCGGCCCGCTGTTTTCACCGTCAAAGTTGAGCGCATCGCCCCACTCGTTCGGATACCGGTCCGTGAAGTAGTCGTGCGAGAATTCCTTCAGGCAGTTTCCGTCGGGCCCAACGTGGTTATAGACAACGTCCAGAATCACCCCCAGTCGCAGCTCGTGCGCCCGATTCACAAATGCGCGAAAATCATCCGGGCTGCCGTAGAGCCGCGTCGGCGCGAACAGATCGACGCCGTCGTAACCCCACCCGAAGCGCCCCGCGAAGTCCGCCACCGGCATGACTTCAATCAGCGTGATGCCGAGGTCCGCGAGATCCGGCAACCGCTCCAGTGCCGATCGCCACGTCCGTCCCGGCGTGAAGGTCCCGATATGCAGTTCATAAATCACCAGGCTTTCGCCCGAGATTCCCGTCCATGCCCGGTCGCTCCAGGCGAAAGCGGACGGATCCACGAGCTGCGAAGGGCCGTGCGGTCCTTCGGGCTGAAACCGCGACGCCGGATCTGGAAAAAGGCCGGCGTCCAGTTGAAACTTGTAATGCATCCCCGCGCGCGCGCCGCGGACTTCGCCCGAAAAGTAACCGTTCGGTTCCGGCTCCAGCTCGACCGTTACGAGATCATCGCCGTCCTCGGCTTCCCCGAACGCCTTCGCACCGGGCGCGAGGCAGACGGCCACAGACGGCGAGCGCGGCGCCCAGACGCGGAAATGCGCCCCCACGCCGGGAACCACTTCCGCTCCAACCGGCCACTTGCGCCGGAATGCAGTGTGATTCCCTGCGACGTGCGCTGTCGGCTGTCGATGTGAGCCCGCGCCTGACGCTCGTCTTGCTGCCATGAACCATCACAGAGTCCAGAAAACCTCCACGCCGGAGAACGGGTAGTTTCCCTACGGAGAACCCTGCTGCGACTCGCAGAGGCCGCGCTCCGGACCGGTTGCCGTCATCTGCCCCGGCGGGAACTTCCATCCCGATAGAGCCAGCACCTGCCGGGCACACGACCGCGGGTCTGCGACCCGCAGCAGCGTACGACGGCA
>DGDZ01000091.1:7954-25061 GCA_002385705.1 Verrucomicrobia subdivision 3 bacterium UBA3939 | reverse complement strand
AGATGTGTCTGAGAGAACGGGTGGAGGGGGATCCCTCCGCCCGCGGGCCTGCAGCAGATGGTTGAACTCGGCGTCAGTGCTGCCGTGTTCCGAGAGTTCCTGCGGTTCTGCGCGCGAGAGGAGAGAGGATGGTTATACCGCTGTTCGAATGATTCTCCGGATAAGCCGTTCTGAGTTGCGCTCTGCGATCAGGGGAAGTTTGATATTGCGCGTGAACACTTTGAGGCACTGCTTCGCCGCTATCCCGGGGATGAAACCTGGGTTGTTCCGCGGCAGCGCCCGCGAACCCGGAACTTCCGCAATACCATGAGTCGGCGCAGACCGAAGCCAGGACGCGCGAACAGGCCGGCGGCGACAGTGTCCCGGCGGCGACTGTATTGTTTCCGGGTGCTCGCATCGGTTGGCGTGCCGCTGCTGTGCCTGGGCCTGCTTGAATTGGGGCTTCGCCTGGCGGGTGCCGGATTCCCAACTGCGTTTCTTCTGAAATCCTCCCACGGGGGCGAAAAGACCTTCGTGCAGAACAACCAGTTCGGCTGGCGCTTCTTCGGCCCGCGCGCCGCCCGGCTGCCCAGCGCGATTTCCATTCCGCGACAGAAGCCGCCGGGCACGATTCGGATTTTCGTTTTCGGCGAGTCTGCAGCGTATGGCGATCCGGAGCCGCGCTTTGGGCTGCCGCGCATGTTGGAAGCGATGCTCACGCTGCGTTATCCCGGCAGGAAGTTCGAGGTGGTGAACGCCGCCATGACAGGGATCAACTCGCACGTGATCCGCCTTCTGGCGCGGGACTGCGAGCAGGCTCGGGCGGACGTTTGGGTGGTTTACATGGGCAACAATGAGGTGGTGGGGCCGTTCGGCGCCGGGACAGTGTTTGGCAACCGGACGCTGCCGCGCCCGCTGATTCGCGCCAATCTTGCGTTCAAAGCGACCCGAACCGGCCAGGCGTTGGACTCGCTGTGGCAAGCGTCGCGGAAGGACCCCGCCCGTAGCAGCGAGTGGGAAGGCATGCGCGCGTTTGTGGATCACAAGATTGCCGGGTCGGATCCGCGGCTGGACGCGGTGTATGAGAACTTTCGGCGGAACCTCAAGGACATCCTCGATGCCGGCCGCGACAGCGGCGCAAAAATCGTGTTGAGCACGGTGGCGGTCAACTTGAAGGACTGCGCCCCGTTCGCGTCACTACACCGTGCCGGGCTTTCGGAATCGCGCCTTGAGGAGTGGCAGCGCTTCTTTGACGCCGGTGTGAGAGCGTATGCGGACGGGGACATCCAGCAGGCGAACCTGCATTTCGCCAGGGCGGCGGAGATCGACGACAGCTTTGCGGAGCTGCGATTCCGCCGAGGCCAATGCCTGCTTGCGTTGAAGGATCCCGAGGCTGCCCGAAGGGAATTCATCGCCGCGCGGGATCTGGATGCATTGCGTTTTCGATGCGACACGCGGCTCAATGAGATCATCCGGCAGCAGGCGGCGGGCGGGATTGCGCTGGCCGATGCCGACCGGGTATTCGCGGAGGCGAGTCCGGACGGCATTCCGGGTGCGGAGTTGTTTCTTGAGCACGTCCATCTCACGTTCGAGGGCAACTATCTTCTTGCCAGGGCTATTGCCGGCGAAGTGGAAAGAGCGCTGGGGTTTTCGGGGGACGGCGACTGGCCCGAGCTGGCAGAATGCGCTCAACGTCTTGGGTTCACAGCACGAGAGAGGCAGTTGATCCTGTCGGAGATTCGCGGTCGCATCTCGGATATTCCTTTCAGTTTTCAGGCGGATCACGACCAGCAGATGCGGCGGCTGGGCGAGGCCTTGCGACAATTGCCGTTGCCCGACTCCCCGGGGGCGCTGGGTGAAGCGCGCTCAGTTATCGAAGCCGCGCTGGCGCGTTGGCCCGGGGATGCGGTCTTGTGGGAGCAATTGGCCGAGATTCGACAGTCGCAGGGTGATCTGGACGGAGCGTTATCGGCGGTGGGGCGGTCGCTGGAACGGCTGCCCAGCAACGGCGAGGCGTGGCTGTTGCGCGGTATTCTTCTCGGCCAGAAGGAGCGATACGAGGAGGCCATTGCTGCGTTCCGGCAGGTGTGCGCTCTGGATCCGCAGGCGGTCTGGGCCCGGCACAATCTCGCTTTGTGCCTGGAGAAGCTTGGGCGTTCCGGCGACGCCGTGGTCGAGTTGAGGCGCGCGCTTGCATTGAAACCGGAATACGGCACCGGCTGGCTGGGACTGGGGCAACTTTACGAAAAGATGGGGCGGACGAATGACGCCGGGCAGTGCTTTGCCATGGCTCTGAACAATCCCGTCAACCGCGCCGATGACCTGGCTTTGTTGGCGCGTTTTTGCTTCAGTCGCCAGTGGTTTGACTCGGCGGTAACCAATTTCAACCGCGCCATTGAACTTAGCCCGGCAGACGCAGGCCTGCGTCTGGAAGCCGGGAGAGCGCTTGTTGCCGCCGGGCGGCACGAGGAAGCACTGCAGCAATATCAGGCGGCGGTTGAACTGGCGCCCGATGCGGTCCAGCCGCACATGCAATTGGGGGTGCAACTGGGCCGCCTGCATCAGCCCGCGCGGGCGGAAAGGGAGTTTCGAGAAGTCCTGCGGCTTGATCCGGACCTCATCGCTGGGCGTGTCAACCTGGGAATCGCCTTGTACCAGCAGTCGAAGTTTGATGAGGCGCTTGCGCAATTCGAGGAGGTGCTGAAGCGCAACCCCAACGATCCGAACGCTCTACGCTATGTTTCGCAATTGCGCGCCCGCGTTGCCGCGCCCGACATCCCTGAAGGCACCCGGCCGGCGCCGGGCCCATGAGAATGCTCCGGTCGGGGGCATATGACGTTTGGCATATTCAGATTTGACTGAAGTCCTGATAAACCGTTCTAGCGACGCACTGACAGGATGTTACGCGCCGGCGCCGGGTGTTGGCCGTTTCGATTTGAGAATGAGATGAAGGATAAACCAGCCAAGGCCCGTTCGCTGCAGATGAACGTTTGCGGCGCGCTCGCCTTGTTGCTTCTCCTGGGATCCTGCTGGGATGCCATGCCGGCTCAGCGAGCCCGGCCCAGACTCAATGCCGCCCGCACAACGTTCGTAGCCGACAACGGGCAGCCTCTTCGTGGTCCTTACACTTCCACGGAGTGGACATCTGCCGCTCCCTACGATCAGATCGCGAAGATCAAGGATCTTGGCCTCAACGCGGTGCATCTCTACGCGGAGGTGTTCGATCCGAACTATCCGAATCCCGGAAGCACCGCGCCCGGGTACAACATGGCCGAGGTGGACAAGATCGTTCAGCGGACGCGTGATCTTGGGCTTTATCTGGTCATGACCATTGGCAACGGCGCGAACAACGGGAACCATAATCGCCAGTGGGCGACCAACTTCTGGAACCTCTACGCGGCGCGCTACGCGAACGAGACGCACGTCATCTACGAAATCCACAATGAGCCAATGGCCTGGGGGCCATCCTATCTCAACGGCACGACGCCGTCGGGGACACTGGACATGGAAATCGCCGCTTACCGGGCGATTCGGGCGAGGGCGCCGCATACGCCGGTGCTGTTGTTCAGTTACGCGGTGCTCTCGGGCAACGGCGGAGCCAATGCGGCGTTGACGGACATTCGCGCTTTCAACCAGGCCGTGTTCGGCGTGCAGAACGCTGTCTGGACCAATGAGGCGGTGGCTTTTCACGGTTACGGCGGATGGGAAGGCACCGCAACGGCCGTAGCCAACCTGATCAACGCGGGTTATCCGTGTTTCATGACGGAGTTCGGCTGGCCGCGCTGGGGTCGCAGCCGGGGCGTTGCCCTCGAACTGGAACTGACCACCGATCTCGAGCGTCTTGGCGTCTCGTGGCTCACGTTCCAGTACATCCCGCCCACGGGGGTGTCGGATGACGTCACGCGGTCGGAACTGTTCAAGGATCTGGTGGACAACGCCGGGCTGTCGTGGACGCCGGATTACGGCACCTGGCCCGCGCCGCGCGGAGTTTACGGAAACAACGGACAACCTCGCGCGACCGTCGCCAACTGGTTCAACAATGTTCTCACCGGCACATTGCGTATCCAGGCGGAGGATTTCGATACGGGCGGGGAGGGCGTTGCCTGTCACGACGCCGACGGCGTCAACAGCGGCGGGCTATATCGCCCGAGCGAGCCGGTGGACATCACGTTCTGCAACGATACGGGCGGAGGCTTCAAGGTGACGTCGACGGCGGACGGCGAGTGGATGGAGTACACGATTCTCGTTCGCGAGCCGGGTTACTACGATGTTGCGCTGCGCTACGCCGCGCCCGAGAGCGGGTCGGTTGTTGAATTGATGAGCACCATTGCGGGTATGGCGGAGCAGCGGGCGCTTCCGCCCACGGGCAGCGCCACCACGTGGTCAACGGTGAACACGCAGGTTTTCCTGGCGTTCGGCCGCCAGAAACTGCGCCTGCGGGTTGTCAAGGGAGGTTTCGACCTGAACTGGATCGAACTCTCTCCGGCGAGCAGCGGCATTATTCCGAACGGAACCTACAAGTTCCTGAACGCCGCCTCCGCGCTCGCGATGGAAGGCGTGATGAGCAACAACACCGTCGTCGCGAGCAGTTACGCGGGCGCAGCGGCGCACCACTGGGTGCTGCAGCACCTGGGCGGCGGGCAATACAGAGTGACATCCGCGGTGAACGGCCGCAGTTGGAACGTTTCGAACGATTCGCTGGCGCTTGCGTCCTCCTGGAACAACAGCAATGAGCGGTGTTTCATTCTTCTGCCTGCAGGCGGCGGGTTTTTGCGATTCGTGCCCGTGAGTTCCGGGCTGTCGCTGTACGCCGGGTCCGGCGACCGGGCGCCTGTGGCGCAACAGGAGGCTTCGGTGAGCGCCAGCCAGCGGTGGGTCGCGGTGCCCCCGGGGGCTCCCGCGTTCCCGACCGGCTTCAGCGCCACCGCCTTGTCGTCCACTCAGGTCTTGCTGTCCTGGAACGCCGTGAGCGGCGCGACCAGCTACACCCTGAAACGCTCCGCCAGCAGCGGCGGCCCTTATACCCCGATCGCCGAGGGCCTCACCGCAACCAGCTATATCGACACGGTGAGTGCCGGGATCCGTTATTACTACGTCGTGACGGCGCTTTCCGGCGCCGCTGAGAGTCCAAACAGTGTTGAAGCCAGTGTGAGCCCGCCGTATCCGTGGCTGTCGCGGGACATCGGTGCGACGGGAGTGGCCGGCCACGCGGATCTCAGCAACGGGGTCTTCACGGTCAGCGGTTCCGGGGCGGACATCTGGGGCAACGCAGACGCCTTCCGTTTCGCCTATTTACCGGTCAGCGGGAACTGCGTGATTACGGCGCGGGTGCTAGGGGTTCAGAACACCGATCAATGGGCGAAGGCGGGTGTGATGATCCGTGGGAGTTTGAATGCGAACGCGGCGCATGCGTTTGTGTCGGTGACACCGGGCAACGGTGTGGCGTTTCAGTATCGATCGACGACCGGTGGCAACAGCGGCAACAACAACACGACGGGATTGAACGCGCCGTATTGGGTGAGGCTGGTGCGCAGCGGGAACACGTTTACGGGGTATCGTTCGCCGGACGGGGTGAACTGGACGCAGGTTGGGAGCACGACGGTGAGCATGGGGGTTACGGTGTATGCGGGGCTGGCGGTGACGGCGCACAACAACTCGAGTTTGTGCACGGCGACATTCGACAATGTGACGGTGCCTGGGTGGGAGAACCTGATGCCGCCGTTGGCGCCGGAGGGATTGGTTGCGACGGCCGGGGGTGGTCAGGTGGAGTTGAGCTGGTCTGCGTCGACGAACGCGACCAGTTATAACATTCGTCGGTCCACGACCGACGGTGGGCCGTATACGTTTATTGCGAACGTGATGGGGACGAACTACACGGACAGTGCGTTGAGCAATGGGGTGCCGCACTACTACGTGGTATCGGCGTTGAACCTTGCGGGGGAGAGTGGCTACTCGGCGCAGGCGGGTGTTCCGGCGCAGTATTTCATGCCGACGGGGTTATCGGTGACGCCGGTATCGGCGACGCAAATGAGTTTGACGTGGGATGCGTTTCCCGGGGCGACGGCATACAATGTGAAGCGTTCGCCAGTCAGCGGAGGTCCTTACAGCGTGGTGGCGGCGGAGGTGGGAGAGACCAGTTTTACGGACACGGTGCCTGAGGGGATGAGGTATTACTATGTGGTGAGCGCGATAGCTGAAGGGGAGGAGAGCCAGGACAGTGCTGAAGCGACGTTTGATCTGCCGTATCCGTGGCGGACGCAGGACGTGGGGACGACTGGGTTTGAGGGTGAGGCAGTCATCGACAACGGGGTGTTTACGGTGGCGGGGTCGGGGGTGGACATTTGGGATACGGTGGACGGTTTTCGGTTTCTTTATGTTCCGGTGACGGGCAACTGTGTGATTACGGCGCGGGTGATTTCTGTAGAGAACACGGATCCGTGGGCGAAGGCCGGGGTGATGATTCGCGGGGCGTTGAGTGCGAATTCTGTGAACGCGTATGTGGCGGTGACGCCTGGCAATGGAGTGACGTTTCAGTATCGTTCGGCGACGGGAGGGAGCAGCAGTTTCAGCAACACGACGGGATTGGGGGCGCCGTATTGGGTGAGGCTGGTGCGCAGTGGGAACACGTTTACGGCGTATCGATCGGTCAATGGGTTGATCTGGACGCAGCAAGGCAGCGCTGTGACGATCAGCATGCCGTCGATTGTGTATGTGGGATTGGCGGTGACGGCGCACAACAACGGGCTGGTGTGCACGGCGGCGTTTGACAATGTGACGGTGCCCGGGTGGTTGAACTGGACGGTGCCGCCGGTGCCGGGCGGGCTGGCGGGAGAGGTGGTGGATGGGCAGGTGAGGCTGAGCTGGGAGGCATCGAGCACGGCCAGCAGTTACAACGTGAAGCGATCGACGGAGGATGGGGGGCCGTACACGATCGTGACCAACACGAGCGCGACGGAGTATGTTGACGGGGGTTTGGCCGCGGGCAGGACTTATTACTACGTGGTGTCGGCGTTGAATCCGGCGGGTGAGAGCGCCGACTCTGAGCAGGTGCAGTTCACGCTGGTGCCTTCTTTGGGTTTGTTGGTGGAGGGATCGACGCTGACGTTGTGGTGGCCTGGAGGCGGGGAGGAATTCAGGCTGCAGTATCGGACGAACCTGGTGTTGGGCGAGTGGGTGGATGTGACGCCCGAGCCTGAGGCGGTGGAGGGCGGATGGCGGGTGGTGCAGCCCATTTCGCAGGACACTCCTTCAATGTTCTACCGCCTGGTGAAGTGAACCGGCAAGGGGCTGAATTGACGCGGAGTCCGTTCCGGACCGCAAACTGCTGCCTCTCACAAAATACAAGCCATGACCAGAATCCGGAGAATTCGGGATCGCCGTGAACCGCAACGGGGCAAACCCGCTACATTTCGTATGACAAATGTGTTTCGTCTCACTCTGGGCTTGTCCCTGTTGATTTTCATGTGCCCCGCATTGGCGCCGGGCCAGACCAACGGCATCTTGCGTGAAGTCTGGTTGAACATTGGCGGCGGCAACAGTGTGGCCGACCTGACCAACAACCCCGCGTTCCCGGACAATCCCTCCTTTGAGGAGGTGCTGACGACTGCTTTCGAAGCACCGACCGACGTGTATGACGCATACGGGCAGAGGTTGCAGGCGTTAATCACCGCGCCGGAAACCGGCAATTACACCTTTTGGATCGCGAGCGACGACAACTCGGTGTTGTACGTCAGCACGGACGATCAGCCCGCCAATAAACAACTGCGTGCGTACGTGCCGGAGTGGACCTCTCCGCGGCAATGGAACAAGTTCCCGGGACAGCAGTCGGCTCCGGTTTTTCTTTCGGCGGGCCAGCAGTACTACATCGAGGCGCTGATGAAAGAGGGAAACGGGGGCGACAACCTGGCGGTTCGCTGGCGTTTGCCCAGCGGCGTCGTCGAGGAACCGATCCCTGCTTCGCGCTGCGTCCCTTATGGACTCGGGCCGCCGGTGATCACGACGCAGCCCACCAACGTCACGGTGGTTGAAGGCGGCACCGCCGCGTTCAGCGTGGCTCTGGCGAGAACAGTCGGCGCCACGTTCCAGTGGAAGCGGAATGGCACCAACATCCCGGGCGCGAACGCAAGCTCGTTCGTCTTGTGGTCCGTTGCGCTCAGCGATACGGGCAGCACGTTCCAATGTGCGATCACCAACAATTACGGCTGGACCAACAGCGCCGTTGCCACGCTGACGGTTCTGCCCGACACCACCCGGCCCGTTCTCGTCTCGGCTGTGAATCTCGGCGACCCCATCCGCGTGACCCTTCTTTATTCGGAACCGGTCGATCCGGTTACCGCGACAGATCCGTCGAACTATACGCTGGACCAGGGCGCGAGCGTCCTGGCCGCCCGGTTCGCGGGAGACGACCGAACCATCGTCCTGGAAACCTCGCCGTTGAGCGCCGGTCTCACCTACACCGTCACGGTGAACAACGTTCGCGATCGGGCCGCGACACCCAACACGATTTTGGACAACAGCCAGCGGACGTTCTCCCTGAGCACGACGCCGTTGAGCATGGATTTCATCAAAGGGCGGCCCGAGCCTCCGGGGCCGTCGAGCCGGACCACCGGGCTGGCGATCACGGAGATCATGTATCACCCGCCCGATCGTATCGACGGACGGAATCTCGAATTCATCGAGCTGTTCAATTCCGAATCGCACCCTGTGAGCCTGGACGGTTATCGGATCACCGGCTCGATCGACTACACGTTTCCGCCCGGCACGACGTTGGCCGCGCGAAGCTACCTGGTGGTGGCCGCCGCTCCGGCAGACATTCAGGCGGTCTACGGAATCGCGAATGTCGCCGGTCCGTTCACCGGCAGCCTGCCGAACAGTTCCGGCATCGTCCGCCTCGAGAACCGTTTGGGCGCGGTGCTGCTCGAGGTCGAATACTCGGACGATCCTCCGTGGCCGGTTGCGGCGGACGGCGCGGGACATTCGCTGGTGCTGGCTCGTCCGTCGTTCGGCGAGGCCGACGTGCGCGCGTGGTCGGCCAGCGACCTGGTGGGCGGGTCGCCCGGTGTTCAAGACCCGGTGACGCCTGACCCGTATCGGACCATTGTGATCAACGAGGTTCTCGCACACAACGATCCGGCGGCGCAGGATTTCATCGAGCTCTTCAATTACGGCACCACGCCGGTAAATATCGGGGGATGCATATTGAGTGATCGGCCGGACGTGAACAAATATACCATCCCCCCCGGAACGACCATTCCGGCCGGCGGCTTCGTGATCTTCAGCGAAACTGAGCTCGGGTTCGGGCTCAGCGCACTGGGGGAAGAGGTGTTCCTGAAAAACCCGACCGGGACACGGGTGATTGATGCGCTCCGTTTCGGCCCCCAGGAGAACGGCGTCTCGTTCGGCCGCAGTCCGGACGGCGCCCCGGAATTCGAGGCGCTGGAAAATGTGACCCCCGGAAGCCCGAATGCCAAACCCCTGGCCCGTGAGGTCGTCATCAGCGAAATCATGTTCAGCCCGCTTTCCGGCGATGATCTCGATGAATTCATCGAGTTGCGGAACCGGACGGACGCGCCGGTGGACGTCAGTGGCTGGCGGTTCACCAGCGGGATTGATTTCACGTTTCCGACGAGCACCATCATCCCGGCAAACGGGTACCTGGTCGTGGCACGGGACGTGAACCGGTTGCTGACCAATTACCCGACCCTCAACCCCGCGTATGTCGTCGGTAATTTCAGCGGCAGCCTCGCCAATGGCGGCGAACGCGTTGCCCTGGCGAAGCTGGACTTCATTGCCAGCACCGACAATGGCGTGACCGTGACGAACGCAGTGTACGTCCAGGTGGACGAAGTGACGTACAAGGATGGCGGCCGCTGGGGCCGGTGGGCCGATGGCGACGGCAGCAGCCTGGAACTGCGTGATATCCGCAGCGACAGCCGCCGGGCCTCAAACTGGGCCGACAGCGATGAAACGTCCAGGGCAGGCTGGGTGACCATTGAACATACCGGCGTGCTGGACCTCGGCAACGGCGGCTGTGACGAACTCCATGTGATGCTTCTGGGTCAGGGCGAGTGTTTGCTGGATAACGTGGAAGTGTTCGCGTTTGGCGGTCCGAATCGCGTTCCGAATGGAACGTTTGAATCCGGCCTGGACGGATGGGTGATCCAGGGGAATCACGTTCACTCGACGTTGCGGGTGAACGAAGGGTTTGCGGGCAGTCGCAGTCTTCACCTTCGGGCAAGCGGGGGTGGCGACAATGGCGCCAATCGCGCGAAGATCAAGCTCACCGCCGGTTTCTCACCGGGACAGACCGTGACGATCCGCGCGAGGGCCCGCTGGCTGGCAGGCCACACGAACCTTCTTCTCCGGCTGAAAGGGAATTATCTCGAAGCGGTGGGTTCGATTGCTCCGCCGCCGCGGGGCGGAACGCCCGGCGCGATCAACTCTCGCGCGGTGGAAAACGCGGGCCCGGCGATTTACGATGTGACGCATTCGCCTGTGCTGCCGGCCGGCGGCCAGGCCGTCCAGGTCATCGCCCGCGTGGATGACCCCGACGGACTGGCGAACCTCCAGCTTCTCTATCGCGTCGATCCTTCGACCAATCTGAATGTGGTCAGCATGGTCTATCATGGCGCGGGATTGTTCAGCGGCACCATTCCCGCGCAGCCCTCCGGCACGCTCGTCGCGTTTCACATTCGCGCAACGGACGCGCATCCCACGGCCCAGGCAACCACGCTGTTCCCGGACGACGCGCCCGATCGGGAGTGCCTGGTGCGGTTCGGTGACGCGAGCCCGTCCGGGGTGTTTGGCGTGTACCGGCTCTGGATGACGCAAAAGAACATCGATATCTGGACCACGCGCGAGAAACTGAGCAATGAAGAACTCGATGCCACGTTTGTTTATGGCAACTTCCGGGCGGTATACAACGCAGGCGGGCGTTACCGCGGCAGCCCCTGGATCCGGCCGGGCTACAGCAGCCCCACGGGCAATGCGTCGTCCTACGTCTGGACCACACCCAAGGACGATAAGCTGTTAGGCGCGGACGAGTTCAATCTCGACAGCCTCGAACCGGGCCGCGACGATACGTTCCAGCGCGAGAAGGCGGCGTTCTGGATCGCCGAACAACTGGGGGTTCCCTTCAGTTATCAGCGGTACGTGCATGTTTACGTCAATGGAGTGAAACGGGGCAACATCTACACGGACTCCCAGCAGCCCAATTCCGATTACGTGCGCAGCTGGTTCCCCAATGATGAGCGCGGCGAACTGTTCAAGACCGACGACTGGTTTGAGTTCAATGACAGCGTTGCCATGGAGTTCAACGTGGACGCGACGCTGCAGAATTTCACCACCACGGGCGGTGTCAAAAAGAAGGCGCGATACCGCTGGAACTGGGAGAAGAAATCGAACCGCGGATTGGACGACGACTATACCCGGCTTTTCGAGCTGGTGGACGCCGTGAATACTCCGGGCACAGACGCCTACACC
This sequence comes from Verrucomicrobia subdivision 3 bacterium UBA3939, assembly GCA_002385705.1. GTDB lineage: Bacteria > Verrucomicrobiota > Verrucomicrobiia > Limisphaerales > UBA3939 > UBA3939. Next base: position 13,601 of record DGDZ01000091.1, on the reverse strand, counting down.
GCCGCAGTGGAGGCCGTGGCGGACGTCGAGGAATGGATGCGGGTGTTTGCCGTTCGCCACGTGACGGGTGACTGGGACGGGTACGGCTACCGCCGCGGCAAGAACCAGTTTGCATACAAGGGCGCCGGCGGCCGCTGGAAATTCCTGTTGTGGGACCTTGATTTTTCGCTTGGCTCGGGGGGTGGCGACAGTCCTGAGTACAACCTGTTTGAGGTCAATGATCCCGTCCTTCAACGGATGTACCAGCATCCGCCTTTCCGGCGTGTCTATCTGCGCGCGCTTTATGACGCAGTGAACGGCCCGCTCTTGAGCACCCGCTCGGGGCCGATGCTGGATGCCATCCACGCAGCGTTGATCAACAACGGCATCGGTGCGGCGGCGCCCGGCCCTGTGAAGACCTGGATCGAGCAGCGGCGGAATTACATCCTGCAGGAACTCAACAAGGTTGCCGCCGATTTTGAGTTCACGATCAATGGCGGCAACAATTTCAGCACCACAGAGAACTTCGTGACCCTGACCGGCACAGCGCCTGTTCAAGTCAAGACGATCAGGATCAACGGCGTCGCCTATCCCGCGACCTGGACTTCAGTGACGAACTGGTCCATTCAGTATGCCCTCGAGCCCGGCGTGAATTCGCTCGTTCTGCAGGCCTTTGACACTGCGGGCAATCTGATCGCCGGCCTGTCCGACAGCATCACCATCACCTTCACCGGCGCCATCGAGTCGCCCGAAGACTCGCTGGTCATCAACGAGATCATGTTCAACCCCGCGGTGCCCGATGCCGAATATGTCGAGATTTACAATCGAGCCACCAACACGGCTTTCGATCTGACGGGCTACCGTCTCCGTGGCGTTGATTTCAATTTTCCGGAAGGCACGATCCTTCCACCGGGCGGTTACGCGCTCGCCGTCAAGGATTCGGGGACGTTCCTGGCTGCGTACGGTGCCGGACATCCCGTTATCGGAAGTTATCCGGGCGCACTGGATAACGCCGGCGAAACACTCCGGCTGATACGACTCGGAGCAACGCCCGAGCAGGATTTGCTCATTGACGAAGTTACGTACGACGATGATCCGCCGTGGCCAGCCCTGGCCAACGGTTTCGGCCCGTCCCTGCAATTGATCGACAGCGCTCAGGACAACAACCGCGTCGCAAACTGGGCAGCGGTTTCGGGCTCGGGCGGGAACGAGACCAATCGGCTGATCTCCATTACCGACGTGTGGAAGTACAACCAATCCGGCATCGACCTCGGCACGGCGTGGAGGCAGCCGAGCTATGATGACCTTGGCTGGCCGTCCGGGGCCGCGTTGCTCTATGTGGAAGACGCCAACATGCCAGCGCCAAAGAACACACCGCTGACCATTGGTCGGACCACCTATTATTTCAGGAAAACATTCAACTACTCGGGAGACCCGGCGCGCACCATTCTGCTCGCGCGCTTCATCGTCGATGACGGCGCGGTTGTTTATCTGAACGGCACGAATGTTCTGTCGCTGGGCATGGGCAACGGTCCCATCAGTTATAACACCTTCGCCAGCCGCACGATCGACAACGCCACGTACGAGGGACCGTTCGTTCTCTCCTCCGCATCGCTGGTCCAGGGGGCCAATGTCATCGCGGTCGAAGTTCATCAGAATAATGCCGGAAGTACGGACATTGTGTTCGGCATGACTCTGGACGCGATCCTCACGCCCCTTGCGGCATACACTCCGGGCGCGCTGAATTCGGTGGCCGCGTCCCTTCCGCCACTGCCGCCGCTCTGGTTGAACGAAGTGCAGGCTCAGAATCTCTCCGGACCGCAGGACGGTTTCGGCGAGCGCGATCCATGGGTGGAACTCTACAACGCCGGCACGAATGCCATCAGCCTCGAGAACTTTTTCCTGACGGATGACTACGGCAATCTGACGCGCTGGGCGTTCCCGCCGGGCGCCACCGTGAACGCCGGTGAATTCAAGCTCGTCTGGCTCGATGGTCAGCCGGAACAGACCGGTGTGGACGAATGGCACGCGGACTTTACGATCCCCCCGACTGCCGGCTCGATCGCGCTGGTGCAGGTCGTCAACAACCGCACATCGATCGTGGATTATCTCAATTACAACCTGCCGGTCGCGGATCGGAGTTATGGCGCGTTTCCCGACGGGACGCCGGCTTATCGCACGCGCTTCCATTTTGCGACACCGGCTGCTCCCAACACGAACGGATATCCCGAAGTGCCGGTGGTGATCAACGAGTGGATGGCCGACAATTCATCCACCATCAGCGATCCGCTCGATGGCAAGTTCAGCGATTGGTTTGAACTTTACAATGCCGGCGCGGATCCTGTGGATCTCTCCGGCTTCACCCTCACCGATAATCTCGGGAACCCGAACAAGTGGACCATCCCCGATGGCGTCATCATTCAGCCCGGAGAGTTTCTCCTGGTCTGGGCCGACAACGAGCCGGATCAAAACGGTCAGGGCCCGCATTTGCATGCGGATTTCGCCCTCAGTCTTGGCGGCGAAGCGATCGGCCTGTTCGCCCCGAACGGTCTCCCCGTGGCAACGGTCACGTTCGGCCCACAGACCAGCGACGTCAGCGAGGGTGTCTGGCCGGACGGCGGCATTAACCGCTACTTCATGACCACACCCACGCCCGGGGCCCCGAATCAGATTCCCAATCCGCCCAACAGACCTCCCGTGCTGACCCCGATACCCGACGTGGTGGTTCTGGCGGGACAGGTATGGAGCGCGACCGCCAGCGCTTCCGATCCGGATCTTCCGGCACAAACGCTGTCGTTCGAACTGTTGGAAGCTCCTCCGTTCATGGTCATCAATCCCGCCAGCGGAGTGATCACGTGGCGGCCGCAGATGGCGCAAGCCAACAGCACCAATCTGGTGGTGGTTCGCGTTTTCGATGACGGCTCTCCGAGTCTGGACGACACCACATCTTTCACCGTCGTCGTGCTGAAGCCTGCCACGCCGTCTCTTTCGGCGGTTTCGCTCGACGATGGATACTTCAGCTTCGTTGTTTCCGGAGACGCGGGACCCGACTATATCATCGAACGTACTCCAACGTTGTCTCCGCCGGACTGGGTGCCTGTGTTCACGAATTCCTCGCCGGCTCTTCCGTTCATCTGGTCTGTGCCGGTGCCGGCCGATGGTGAGAACGCGCTGTATCGTGTGAGACTCGCTCCGTGATCTCCATCCTCCCACCTGATGGAGAGCGGGGTACGGCTTGAAGTGACGCACGGCACAATGGGACCAATGCTTGCTTTCGTGAGAGAAGCACGTGATTTCCATTGCCGCCGCGGCTTCCGGCGTGGCCTGGCGGGCGGCGAGCACGACTGACCAGCGCGTGTTCGGAAACACACGTGGAGCTTCGCTGGGACTGCCGATGCAGCCTGTTTCACCGGCTGTGAAGCCGGTGGTTGGATGCTGCGCCGAATTCTGTCTCGGGAATTCTTGACGTCCGGGCGGAACTTGACAGAGTGAGTCAACCTTGAACTCTGAAGGCCAATGAATATCCGGTATTGCCTCCCTGTTTGTTGCCTGCTGATCCCGCTGCTGGGCTGGTCTCAACAGGCCAATGTGAACCTCGACTACAATCCGCAGAAGAACACGGAGAACCTCACTCCCTTCAGCGCGTCGCTTAATTCGCCCGACGTGCGCGATGACGGGACGGTGACGTTCCGGCTCCGGACGCCGGAAGCAAAGGAAGTGCGCCTGGCCGGCGTCGCAATCCTGACCGCGCTTGGAACCAACCGGCCTGTGCCGTTTCAGAAGGGCGAGGATGGCATCTGGACGCTGACGGTCGGGCCGCTCCGCCCGGACATGTACGCCTATCATCTCAATGTGGATGGCGTGACCATGGCCGACCCGAACAACACCTATGCCGCCTTTACGGCGATGCCGCCCTACAGCGAACTCATCGTGCACGGCGACGGCCCGGCCTACTACGACGCCCGCAATGTTCCGCACGGCACGGTGACCCGCCATGTTTATCATTCTGATGTGACCAAAGGCGAACGCGAGCTGTACGTTTATACGCCGCCCGGCTACAATCGCAGCAACACGTACCCCGTGCTGTACCTCCTCGGCGGGAGCGGCGAACTGCCTCACAACTGGATTTACGACGGTCGCGCCAATTTCATCATGGACAACCTGCTCGCCGAAGGAAAAGCGGTTCCGATGTTGATCGTGATTCCCAACAACCAGGTCGTCCACCGCAACCACCCGAGGCACGCCGAGCTGACATTCGAGATTTTTGAAGCCGAGATGCGCAAGCACGTTATTCCGCTGGTCGAGCGGGAATACTCGGTGCGCCGTGAACCGAAAGGCCGCGCGCTCGCCGGCCTCTCGATGGGCGGGCGCCACACGATGTACGTCGGGTTCAATTCGCTCGACCTGTTCGCCTCATTCGGTGTGCTCAGCGCCGGCGACGTGAATGCCGAGCGGTCGCTCGAAAAATTTCTCAACGATCCGGATGTGAACAAGAAAATCGATTACCTCTTCGTTGGACAAGGGGCCGGCGAGGCTGAGGGGCGGATGGGCGCCCGTTGCGTGGCGTTGCACGAGGCGCTGACGAAGCACAACATCACCCACGAGTATTACGTCGGCGGCCATGGCGCCCACGACTGGGCCACGTGGCGTCACCTGCTCTACTATCGTTTTCTGCCCAACCTCTGGCGAAAGCATTGACGGCGCGGGTCCAGGCACTCCGTCGATCTTCTTCCGGCTGGTGAAGCAAGTCCTCGACTGGAACCGTTATGTGTGCTCTTAAGGAACGTTTTTGCCTGATTGGCCTGGTCCTGTTCGGTTTCGTGAATGGCGCTGGAGCCGGCGACGTCCGGATGCTGGATGCTTCGCGCGTCCGTCTGCTGCCGGGCAGCCCATTCCATGATCGCCAGGAGCTGCATCGGACCGGCTACCTCGCGTCGTTCGACGTGGACCGGTTGCTGTATCACTACCGCCGGATGGCCGGTCTTCCGCAGCCTGAGGGCGCGCGGCCGTACCCCGGTTGGGACAGCGGGTTTATTCGGGGGCACATGGCCGGCCATTACCTTTCCGCCGCATCGCGAATGGCGGTCGCCACCGGTGACGCGTCATTTCGCAAGAAGGTCGAGCACCTGGTTGCCGAACTGGAGAAGTGCCAGGAAGCGCTGAAGCAGGAGGGGTATCTTGCGGCGTTTCCGTCCGGGGCGATTGATCGGGTGGAAGGCAAGCCCGGGAACAGCGCCGGGGTGGTCGTGCCTTACTACACGATTCACAAGATCATGGCCGGGCTGGTGGATGCCTATCGTTATCTGGGCAACACGCAGGCGCTGCGGATTTCAGTGAAGATGGCGGAGTATGTTGAAAAGCGACTCGCCGCGCTCAGTGAAGACGAGGTTGAGAAGCTGTTCCGAACCGATGGAAGCCGCAATCCGCAGAATGAATTTGGAGCGATGGGCGATGTGCTGGCCGCGCTTTACGAAATCACGGGAGACAGGCGGCATCTTGATGCGGCCCGGTTGTTCAACCGCCCGTGGTTTATTGGACCGCTCGCCAGGGGCGAGGACCGCCTGGCCGGGCTTCATGGCAACACCCACATCGCGCAGGCGCTGGGCATCGCCCACTGCGCCAATCTCACCGGCGACGTGGAGCTGTTGAAGGCGTCGGAGAACTTCTG
>DGDZ01000091.1:0-7842 GCA_002385705.1 Verrucomicrobia subdivision 3 bacterium UBA3939 | reverse complement strand
GGAGAACTTCTGGAGCATCGTCACCCGCGATCATTCCTTTGTCATTGGCGGCAATACCTTCAAGGAATGGTTTGACAAACCCGGAGTGGAAACCGGGCACAGCATTGACGATGGCAAGAACCTTCCCGCCACGACGGCGGAGAGCTGCAACACGCGCAACATGCTCGATTTGACCTCCCGGCTGTTCGAGCGAAAGCCCTCTGCCGAGTATGCCGACTACTACGAGCGCGCTCTGTACAATCATCTGTTGGCCACGGTTGCGCCCGACACCGGCGCCATGACGTATTTCACTCCGTTGCACGGGCATTTCCGGACCTACCTGGACGGCACGCATTGCTGCGTCGGTTCGGGCATTGAGAATCCGCCGCGGTATAACGAGAACATCTATTTTCAACAGGACAACGCGCTCTGGGTGAACCTGTATATCCCGTCCGAAGTGGACTGGCGGGAAGCGCAAGCGGTGATTCGTCAGGAAGGCGACATCACTCGAGGCGAGCCCGCGCGAATCACGTTTGTGAAAGCGGCTGAAAAGGCTCTCACGGTGCACTTCCGAATTCCTCATTGGATAGCGAAGCCGGCAATCGTGACGGTGAACGGGGAAGTGACGGAGCGCGCGGGAGCGCCTTCGACGTATGTCTCGCTGACCAGGAACTGGAGGTCAGGGGACGTTGTTGCGTTGACCCTTCCCGCCGCGCTGCGATTGGAACGGGCGAAGGACGATGCGTTGATGCAGTCTGTGTTCTTCGGGCCCGTTCTGTTGGCGGGAGAACTGGGCCGGGAGAACATGCCTGACGATTTTGCGGACAAGGACGCGCATTTGGGGCTGCCGGCCGTTCCGGTGCCGGAGATTGTCGGTCCTTCAGCGAATCCTGCGGATTGGCTCAGCCCGATGGGAGGGGAGAGCCTGACGTTCCGTGTGCACAATGCCGGTCCGGCAAACGGGATCGTGTTTCGGCCGTTGTACGCGGTGCATCACCAGCGTTATTCGGTGTATTGGCGGATCCGCGGTGATTCTGCCGACTCCGGCACCACGGATCATCAGGGGAGGACCAGCCGATAGAAGGCGCTGGAGTCTGCCGGAGCGATCGGAAGCGTAAGCAAGTTGGTGAACTCGCTGTCGGCGACATCAAACCAGTCTGTGCCGAGGCCGGCGTGAAGTGGATTGGTCTGCGCCTGGAGACGCCACCCGATGTGCGCCGGCGGCCACTCGAGTTGTAACTGTGCGCTGTCGTGTTTCCAACTCAGCAAAGGCGCCGTGGTTGCCACAGGCGTGAACTCAAGCCAATTGACGTTCAGCAGGTATCCGCCACCGCCCGTGAACCGCAGCACGAGATCCTGGATTCCGTGGACATTCGTCAGCCAGGTGCTCAGGGTCATCCAGGTCTGCCAGCCGCCCGTGTTGGGCACCGCGAGGGTTCCGACGAGCATGCCGTCGGGGCTGCCCAGGCGGAATTCGATGTTCCCGCCCGAGGTGGCGCTGGCAACGCGCGCACTGATGCTGGTCGTGCGGGCGCCGAAATCCACGCCGTCATAGCGCGTCCAGTCGCCGGATTCGATGTAACCCACGTCCAGCCCTCCTTCCGAGCAGGGTTCGGTCTGGACGCCCGACTGGCTGTTGAAATCCTCCGCCTCGATTCGCGTCGGCGGAACGATCGTCGGGACGAACGTTGCCGTCTGCCCGTTGGTGAAGGTGAAGGAGCGGGTTTCCGAGCCGTAGCGGACGGTGCAGGCGGTTCCGCCAACGCTCCGAATGAGGGCGTTGGTCAACCGTCGATTGTGCCAATAGATGTCCACTTCGAAACCGCCGCGCGCGCGCAAACCGGTGATGGAGCCGCTGGGCCATGCGGAGGGCAACGCCGGCAGCAACTCGATCTCAAACTCGAGGCTGGTGGGGGAGGATTCGTTTATCCGGCGATGGCTTTGCAGCAGCATTTCGATCATGCCGGAAACGCCGCCGAAGTTGCCGTCGATCTGGAAGGGTGGGTGAGCGTCGAACAGGTTGTTGTAGGTGCGCGACGGGTCGAGCAGTGCTTTGATGATATTGTAAGTGCGATCGCCCTCATGGAGCCGCGCCCAGCAGTTGATCCGCCAGGCGATGGCCCAGCCCGTGGAGATGTCGCCGCGGGTGTTCAGCGAGACGGCGGCGGCGGCGGCGAGTTCCGGGGTGGTGCGCACGTCGATCTGCGCGCTCGGATACAGGCCGTAGAGATGCGAGATATGCCGGTGCTGCTGTTCCGGCGCCGCGGCGTCCCAGTCGTCTTTCCATTCCTGCAACTGGCCCTGCGCGCCGATCCGGAAGGGCACGAGCCGCGCCCGCGCGTTGGTGAGCTCGGTTCGAAATGCCGCATCCACGCCAAGGATGGTGGCGGCGCGCCAGGTCTGGTCGAACAAATCGCGCAGGATCGCCATATCGCAGGTCGGTCCGGCGCAAACGCTGGCTCCGAAGGGATGGGCGTTCTCGGGTGAAATCGAGGGAACAGTGACGAGCCAGTTGGTGTCGGCCGGGTCGGGAACCAGAAAATCCAGGAAGAATTCGGAAGCGCTCTTCAAAACGGGGTACACGTCGGCCAGGTAGTTCGTGTCGAGCGTGAACTGGAAGTGCTCCCACAGATGGGTGCAGAGCCACGCGCCGCCGCAGGGCCACATGCCCCAGAACGCGCCGTCGATAGGCGCTGCGGCGCGCCAGAGGTCGGTATTGTGGTGCGCGACCCAGCCGCGGGCGTTGTAGTGCGCGCGGGCGACGTTGGTTCCGGACTCGGACAGTTCCTTCACCATGCGTGTGAGCGGTTCGGTGAGTTCGGACAGATTGCCCGGCTCCGCCGGCCAGTAGTTCATCTCGGCGTTGATATTGATTGTATATTTGCTGTCCCAGGGCGGCGACGTGGATTCGTTCCAGACGCCCTGGAGGTTGGCGGGCTGCGTTCCTGGACGGGAGGAGGAGATCAGGAGGTAGCGCCCGAACTGGAAGTAGAGGACCGGCAGATGGGGGTCGTTCGCGCCGTTCTTGAAGTTCTGCAGCCGCTCGTTGGTGGGCGCGTCCGCGGCGGGGGTTCGCCCGAGGTCGAAGCGCACGCGCCGAAAGAGGCGCTGGTGCTCCGCGATGTGAGCCGATTTCAGTTGATCATAGGATTTGAGGGCGGCAGCGGCGATTCGGGCCGAGGTCAGGGCGGACGGATCTCCGCTGGTGTCGTTGTAGCGCTTGTATGCGGTGGCTGCGTCGATGAGCAGCACGGCGGAGTCCGCGTTCGTCACGACGAGTTGCGAGTTCGAGGCGGAGACGCTTCCGCCCTGCGTCAGGATGCGCAGGCGCGACTGCCACGGGAGATTTCCGCTGACGCCGGAGGGGCCGGAGCCGCCGCCGGTTCCCGAGAACACGAGCGTGTCGTTGCCGAGGACGACGAGGTTGGTTCCCTGCCGTTGCGGTGTTGTCAACCATGCCGTGAAGTTGACTGCGCCCGGCTGGTCGGCGGAGATTCTCATGACGATCACGTTGTCCACCGGGCTGGAGAAGACTTCGCGGAGGTACGTGATGCCATCGTGCTGGTAGGTGACCGACGCGATGGCTGTATCGAGGTTCAAGTCGCGTCGATAGTTGGAAACGGTTCCTGAAACAGGGAAGGCGAGATTGAGGTTGCCGATGGGCTGGAACTTTGCCTGGCCGGACGGCGAGCCCAGCATATTGGCATTGATGTAATTCTGGGCCTGGGAGTATTGGCCGTTGAAGATGTAGGCGCGGGCTTGCGGCAGCGCAGCGAGTGCTTTGCTGTTCGTCGGGGTGTAAGGTTGTCCGGACCAGAAGGTGTCTTCGTTCAGGGCCAGCCGCTCCTGATCCACGCGCCCGAAGACCATCGCGGCCAGACGCCCATTGCCGATCGGAGCGGCGTCCGTCCAGGTGGCCGCGGGGGCTTTGTACCATGTGCTCAACGGTTCCGCGGGCGGCCCGAGGTTGCTGCCGATCGTGACCGCCGCGAGGAGCGGTCCGGCTGCCAGAGTGATGCTGCTGATAAGGGTGGCGATGCAAGGAGTCCGGCGGGTTTGGCCTCCGACGAAATGCAAGTTTGGCATAAGTGAACGACGAACCTACGGCTTGGTAGGGTTCAGGAGACTGTCACGCAAGGTTTTTCTCGCAGATCTCCTTCGACGACAATGTGCTATTCGTCATATATTGGGCGCGTTGACAATGCGTGATTCGTCATTCGTGGATCGGCCTTCGGGCGAGAGCGGACTGTTTCGTTTGTGGACCTGTGCGGTCTTGCTGCTGGCAGTGGCGATCGCGCATGAGGGTTTCTGTGCCGGATCCGGGGGTGCTGCGCCGCGGGCATGGGGCGATTGGCCTGACTGGGGCGATCAGGGCGACGGAACGTATCGCAATCCTGTGTTGCCTTCGGACTACAGCGATCTGGATTGCATTCGGGTGGGATCGGATTATTACGCGATTTCCTCCACGTTCCAGTATTCGCCCGGGATGGTGGTTCTCCATTCGAAAGACATGGTGAACTGGCGCATTCTCGGTCATGTCGTTGATGATCTCCGGCAGATCGGCCCGGAGCTGAATTGGGATCGCATGAACCGCTATGGGCGCGGGATCTGGGCGGGGGCGATTCGCTATCATGACGGCAGGTTCTGGGTGTACTTCGGCACACCGGAGGAAGGCTACTTCATGAGTACCGCCAGGGATCCTGCGGGGCCATGGGAGCCCTTGCACCAGGTGATGGGCGAAGCGGGCTGGGACGATTGCTGTCCGTTCTGGGACGATGACGGCCAGGGTTACTTCGTCGGAACGAACTTCAGAGACAACTACAAGACGTGGCTGTTCAAACTCACGGAGGACGGTCGCGGCCTGATGAGCGGCTGGCGCGTCCTGTTGAATGAAGGTTCAGGGCGCGAAGCCAACAAGCTGTACAAGATCAACGGCATCTATTATCACTTTTACAGCGAGCACAGGCCCGGCGTGGGACGTTACGTGATGATGCAGCGCTCGACCAACATCGCGGGGCCCTACCTCGAGAAGCGCCAACTGGGCCATGCCCAGCCGGAGGCCAGCGAACCCAATCAAGGCGGCATCGTGCAGACGGAACAGGGAGAATGGTATTTCTTCACCCATCATGGTCAGGGCCATTGGGAAGGCCGCTGCGCCAGCCTCCTGCCGGTAACATGGGTGGATGGCTGGCCCATCATCGGGGCGGTGGGCGATGACGGCATCGGCAGGATGGTCTGGTCCGCGCGCAAACCGGTTGCCAATACCCGGATTGTCACGCCGCAGACCTCCGATGAGTTCAATGGCTCGAAACTCGGGGTGCAATGGGAGTGGAATTATCAGCCGCGAGCCGACAAGTGGTCGTTAACCGAGCGGCCCGGCTTTCTGCGCCTGCACGCTTTCAAACCGCTTGAACGGGACAACCCGAAGAAGATCGGCAACATCCTCACCCAACGGGTGCTGCGCACGAGCACGAACGTCGTCACGGTTGCGCTGGAATTGAGCAGTATGTCCGACGGACAGGTGGCCGGGCTGTGTCACTTCTCGAGAGACTGGAGCATGATCGGCGTTCGTCGTGAGAACGGAGCCGTCACCCTCGAATCCGCCCGCAACCAAAGGATCACGCGGGGCCCGGGGATCACCACGCCGAAGCTCTGGCTGCGCTCAACGTGGGGGCTGGACGGGAAATGCCGTTACGCCTACAGCACCAATGGCACGGAGTTCATCCCGTTTGGCGAAACGCACGCCTTCGGTTGGGCCGATTATCGCGGCGAGCGCATCGGCCTTTTCACCTATAACAACGACGCGGAATCCGGTTACGTGGACATCGATTCCTTCACGTATTATTACGATTCACCGGCGTCCCGAGCGGCGGTCGGCGGCGCAGGCCGCGATTGATCCTTTCCACGGGAGGGGCCGTGCTGTGGCGGAATATGACGTACATCACATTGTCGCGAATGGCGGGTTCCGTGAGAGAATTTCGCGCTGGCATCCGATGACCCGAACCGAAGCGGAACGGCCCGCCGCAGACGGCGCGCGCTGAGTGGGAAAGGTGCGGTGGGATCCGGCCGCGCCCGTGGCGGAATCACTATCTTCGGAACAGCCGATCAAATGACACGCTTTTGCATTGTCTTACTGGGGCTCGTCCTGTGCTTTGCAGTTTCACCCGGCTTTGCGGCGGACGAGGTTTGTGCCTCCTGCGGATATCAGGTGACCGTCAGCGGCAGCTTCTCGCATCACCGGGCCCGGACGAACGCCGTTGTTGAGGGAATCGGAGAGAATCCGGCCGCTTTTCGAGAAGACGTCAACGGAACGAATTTCACTGTCACCATCTCTCATCTGCCGGCGGGTCGATACACGGTGACCATTAAGGCGGTTGAGGCGGTAGCGAGGGCGGCGGGCGAGCGGGTCTTCGACGTCATCGCCGGCGACGTTGTGCTGGCGAAGGATTTCGACATTCTCTCGGCGGCGGGCGCGCCGTGGAAGGTAGCGGCGATCAGCGGCACGATTGAGAAGGAGGATGACGCGCTGCGAGGTCCGTTGCGGATTACGTTCGTTGCGAGCAAGGGAACGGCGAAGTTCAACACGTTCGAGGTGAAAGACGCTTCGGGCGCGGCGGTGGTGGCCTTTCAGGCCTCGGAGCTGGCAGACGCCTTTACGGCGTCGGCCATGCGCGTGCCGGATGTGGCCGAGGCGCCGATCTGGCGCGATCCTTCGAAGCCCCTGAAAGCGCGCGTGGAGGATCTGATCCGGCGCATGTCGCTGGCCGAGAAGGTGGCGCAGTTGCAGAACGCCGCGCCTGCCATTCCACGACTCGGGTTGCCTGCCTACAACTATTGGAACGAAGCATTGCATGGCGTCGCCAACAACGGCATCGCCACGGTCTTCCCGGAACCCGTGGGCGGTGCCGCGTCGTGGAACCCCGCGCTCTTCCGCCAGCAGGGAACCATCATCGGAATCGAAGGCCGGGCGAAGCACAACGATTACGCCAACGCGAACAATGGAGATTCGAAGTGGTGGACCGGCCTGACGTTCTGGACGCCGAACATCAACATTTTCCGCGATCCGCGCTGGGGCCGCGGCCAGGAGACATACGGCGAGGATCCTTACCTGACGAGCGAACTAGCGATTGAATATGTCAAGGGCATCCAGGGCGATCATCCCGATTACATGCTGGCGATGGCGTGTGCGAAGCACTACGCCGTGCACAGCGGCCCGGAGCGGGACCGGCATCGTTTCAATGCGCAGCCCTCTGAGCGGGACCTTTATGAAACGTATTTGCCGCAGTTTGAGCGCGTGGTGCGCGAGGGCAAAGTGGCCGGCGTGATGAGCGCCTACAACGCGCTTAACGGGATCCCGTGCAGCGCCAGTTCCTTCCTGCTCGATGACCTGCTGCGCAAACAGTGGGGTTTCGAGGGGTATATCGTTTCAGACTGCGACGCGATCCGCGACATCTGGGGGCAGCGCCAGCATCGTTACGTGGACACACCGGAGAAAGCGGCCGCGGCCGCCATCAAGGCGGGCTGCAATCTTTGTTGCGGCGGCGATTACAACGCCCTTGTCCGCGCCGTTCAGCAAGGCCTCGTTACCGAGAAGGAAGTGGACAACGCGTTGTATCACACGTTATGGACGCGGTTTCGGCTCGGGCTGTTTGATCCGCCGGAGCGGGTCCCCTACGCGAAATACACGATCAAAGACAATGACACGCCGGAACACGGGGAGGTTGCGCTGGAACTGGCGCGGCAGTCGCTGGTGTTGTTGAAGAACGACGGCATTCTTCCGCTGGACCGTTCCCGGTTCAAACGGATTGCAGTCATTGGACCCAATGGCAATTCGAAGACCATGCTCGAGGGCAACTACCACGG
>DGDZ01000099.1 GCA_002385705.1 Verrucomicrobia subdivision 3 bacterium UBA3939 | reverse complement strand
GGATGTTCGATGTTGATTCGGCGGGATCCTTCCCCGTAGCCTTCGTCTCGATGGTTGCCTCCTTGCTCGACCTGCTCTACAACCCTGGCTACCTGCTGAGCCAGCCATGGTTTCTGCTCGTTTCGGTGTTCCAGCTCTGGATGTTCGTGGATGCGGTGCGCCAGAAGGAATGGATCTGGGCGGTGTTCATTTTCATCGGCTGGGGGCTGGCCGCACTGCTTTATTATCTGATGGTTTATCGCGCGACGCCGTCCGCCACGCGCGGCTTTGAGCTTCCGGGCGCGCACGATCGCCGGCGGATCAAGGAACTCGAGGCGCAGATTCATCACCTCGACAAGGCGCACCATTATTCGCAGCTCGGAGACATCTACTTTCAGCAGGGCAAACTCCAAAAGGCTGAAGCGTGTTATCGCGCGGCTCGGGAGCGGGATCCGGAGGACATCGACACACGGGCGCATCTCGGCCAGTGTCTGCTGCGCCAGAAACGCCCGGCCGAGGCGCGTCCGCTGCTCGAAGGAGTGATCGCGGAGAATCCGAAGCACGACTACGGGCACACGATGATGGCGCTGGCGGAAACGCTGATGGCCCTGGGCGAGCAGGAGGAAGCGATTCGCGTCTGGAAGCAGGTGACCGAAAACCATTCCTATCCGCGGGCGAAGGTGCAACTGGCCGAACTCTACCTCGCCCGAAATCAGCCGGAACTGGCGCGGGCTGAATTGCAGGACGTGCTCGCGGACGACGCGCATGCTCCGGCATTCCAGCGCAGGCGGGATCGTGTCTGGATCAGCCGGGCTAAGAGTCTTGCGCGCAGGCTGTAGCGGTCCGGTCGGACGCGCGCTATTTCTCCGGCGCCCGCATCTGGGCGCGCAGCACGTACACGAGCGCTTTCACGGCGAGTTCAATGAAGAGGAACGGTTTCGCAATGAAATCGTTGCCGCCGCTCATCGTCGAGTTTGCCCGGCTTTCGAGGTCGGTGAGACTGGTGACGAAGACCACGGGCGTATTCTTGTAAGCCGGCAGCCCGCGCAACCGCGTGCAGAGCTCGAATCCGTTCATGTCCGGCATGTCCACGTCGAGAAACACCAGGTCGAACCGGGTGTGCGCGAGCAGCTCGAGCGCGCGTTCGGGGTTTTCCTCGCTGACCGACTTCAACTTTGCCTTCTCGAGCGCGTAGATGATGGCGCGGCGGGAAATGGCTTCGTCATCGACGACCAGCACCCTGGCGTTGGTCATCGGCTTCGGTTGTTGGGCGTTCTGCTCGAACGAAAGGGCGAGGAAGTCGATGGCGGACGCGACGGTGCGCATCGTGGAGACGTTGATGTTGGCGGGTTTGTCGCCGAGTTCCTTGAGCAGCGCTTCGAGCGCGTCGGTGAGCTGGGCAATTTGAGCGAACCCCGCGATGCTGGCGCTGCCGGTGAGCGGGTGAATCCGGCGGTACAACTGCTGGATCGCCTGGGTGCGGGCGTCCAGGTTCTCCGCTTTGACGAGCGTGCGGATGGCGGCCAGGCTGGCGGGCCAGCTTTCGAGCAGCGACCTGCGGAGGTCGCGCTGGAATTCGTCGTCGCCGGGCTGGCTCGCCTGTCTCTGCGGTTGCGTCGCCGGAGCGGTGGCGGCCCTGGCGGGTGCGGGGGTGCCGTTGGCTCCCGAGAGCAGGCCGACGAGGGTGCTGATGACCTGGTTGGGGGTGCAATTGGCTTTGGCCAGGCACTTGTTGGCGCCGGCCTTCCACGCCTCCTGAACCATGCTGGTCAGGTAGGTGTTTGAGAAGACCAGGATAGGCAGTTGCCGAGACGATTCTTCGGAGCGGATTTTCCGGATGATCTCCACGCCCGGCAGTTTGGGCAGCATGAGATCCAGCAGCAGGGCGTCCGGGCGAAAGCTCTGGAGCAGCCCGAGTCCCGCCTCGCCGTCGTGAGCGACCTCAACCTCAAAGCCCTCGAGGAGAAGCTTGTTGCGGTAAACGTTCGCAACAAGCTGATCGTCTTCAACGAGCAGGATTTTCTTCTTCATGCGTCAGTGTGTGCGGCGACCGTGGTGTGCTTCCGGAGATACTCTTCCAGGAAAGCGCGGATGCGGTTGAATTCGAGTTCGACTTCCCGCCCGAGTTCGGGCCGGGTGAGTTTGCCGTCGTGGCCCTGGCGTTCGAGGTCCCGGAGCAGGGGAACGATGCGCACCATGCCGCACGTGGCGCTGGCTCCGGCGCAACTGTGGGCGAGGCGGCGCACTTCGGAAGGCTGGTTGGCTTCGATTGCCTTCTTGAGTTGCTCGACCTGCTCGCCGGTCTGGCGCAGGTACAACGATACCAGTTCGCGAAGGTCCTCGGGATTGCCGTTGGTGAAATCGAGCAGCCGTTCCATGTTGACCGGTGCTGCGTCCGCGGTTTCCGGCGCGGGAGCGCCTTCGGTGGCGGTCGCGGTGGCGGCGGGCTCCGCAGTCGGCGCCTCCTGAGCGGCTGCGGTGGCCGCCCAGCGTTCAATCACCCTGCGGACATCTTCCGGCCGCACCGGTTTCGGCAGGTAATCGTCCATGCCGGCCGCCAGGCATTTCTCCCGGTCGCCTGCCATTGCATTGGCCGTCATGGCGATGATGATGATGGGCGACTTGTAGGTGGGATAGCGGTTGCGGTCGCGCTGGCGCTGCCGGATGATGCGCGTGGCTTCGATGCCGTCCATCTCCGGCATCTGAATATCCATGAAGATCATGTCGTAGGGCTGCTTGTCGAGCGCGGCCAGGGCCTCGACGCCATTGGAGGTGAGGTCGGGCTTGTAGCCCATTTGCTGAATGAGCCGGGCCGCCACTTTCTGGTTGATGGCGTTGTCATCGCAGAGCAACAGCCGGAGAGGAAGCCGCTGAGCCAGGGTGGGGTCGAGTTTCGCCGCAACCGGCGCCGGTTTCGGAGCCGGTTTGGCTCCGGAAACCACGCGAAGCAGGATTTCGTAGAGTTGCGCCGGCTTGATCGGCTTGGTCAGGCAACTGGCGAACGTGGCGCTGGCAGGCCCGGCTTTGTCCGGCCGGACACCCATGGAGGTCAGGAGCACGAGCGGCATGGTGCCGCAGGTCGGCAGCTTGCGGATTTCGCTGGCCAGCATGAGCCCGTCCATGCCGGGCATTTGCATGTCGAGGATGGCGAGGTCGAACTGCTCGCCGTCGCGCAGCCACTGGAGCGCCTGCTGGGCGTTTTCCGCGGTGCGCGGGACCATGCCCCATTTGGCCGTTTGAATGGCCAGGATCCGGCAATTGGTGGGGTTGTCGTCCACGATCAACAGGCGGCGGTCCGAGAGTTGGGGTTGCCTGGATTCGAGCACGGCCTGGCGCGGTTCGGGGGCGGGAGCCGCCTGCAAGGGGAGCGTGAAATGGAAGGTGGATCCCTTCTGCGGAATGCTTTCGACCCACATTTTGCCTTCCATGAGCTCGACCAGTCGTTTGCTGATGGCCAGCCCGAGACCGGTGCCGCCGTACTTGCGCGCTGTGGAGACATCCGCCTGGCTGAAGCTCTTGAAGAGCCGGGCGAGGCGGTCCACCGGAATCCCGATGCCGGTGTCGCGGACCGAGAACTGGAGGTGCCAGTGGCCGTTGCTCTCGGCGGGAGCCGAGAGGATTTTCACCTGAACGATGACTTCGCCCGCCTGGGTGAACTTGATGCCGTTGCTCAGCAGGTTCACCAGCACCTGCCGGAGCCGCGTGACGTCTCCGTAAACGTAGGCCGGAATGCCGTCATCCATCTGGTAGGCGAGTTCCAGCTTCTTCTCGGCGGCCTTCGCGGCGAGCAGGTCGAGCGCGTCCTCCATGCACGCCCGCAGATCGAACGGCTGCCGTTCGAGCTCCAGTTTGCCGGATTCGATCTTGGAGAAATCGAGGATG
>DGDZ01000089.1:2022-2635 GCA_002385705.1 Verrucomicrobia subdivision 3 bacterium UBA3939 | reverse complement strand
AGATGTGGCCCGAACACTGGATCATCACCGTGCTGACGCTTTGTGGCGCCGTCTTTTTCGTCGCGCTGCTGCCCCGCGCCCTCGCGGAACCTCTCGCATGGACGCGGACGCCACGCCGATGGATGGCTGCGGTCGCCGGGGTCGCGGCGTATTTCGCATTGCCCGTCCTCGGGATAAATGCAGCAACAGCGGCCGACAACCATTTCGTGCAGATCCTTGCTTCTCCCCATCGAACCGGACGCTATGTGGAATTCGATCGTGTCCCCTGCGTGCCGGACGCCGGGGGCGGCCGCATCCGAACGTTCGCGGGGGAACGGCTGCAACTTTCCGGCGCCGACGTAGAGGGAAACGCAACGGTCTCGATACGCGGACGTTTCGTGGACGAACAAACCGTGGCCGTGCTGGCAATGCATGTGCACACACCGGCCGCGCGCGATGTCGCTTCCTGCATCGGCATCCTGATGATTGTCGGGCTGTGGGGAGCAAAGCTCGCCGGATGGAAAAGCCGCGACGAAAAGCATCCCACATCCAGGGAACAGCCCGGGATGTGCGATTGGCGATTTGCGATTGACGCCGGCATCGGCGGACCCGCGGTCCGGAGCGCGGCTGTCCT
>DGDZ01000089.1:701-1964 GCA_002385705.1 Verrucomicrobia subdivision 3 bacterium UBA3939 | reverse complement strand
GCGGCTGTCCTCAGCCGCAGCACGTGAACGAAGCCATCGACCGCGGGTTCAACTCGCGCGTCCCTGAAACCACCACCCGCCGGCACATCCATTTCAGCGTTTCAGCTTTTCCCGTGAACGTTTTCCTGATTGACGGTCACGTGCATGTCCACCCGGCGTATGATGAGCGCGTATTCCTGGAAGCGGCGCATGCGAACCTGTCGAAACACGGCACCGGGCAGCCCACGTTGCTCCTGGCGGAAATGCAAGGTGTCAACGTGTTCGCCAAATGGCGCTCGGGGAACGCGCCCTGGACGGTCACACTGACGGACGAATCCTGTTCGCTGTTCCTGAACAGAGAGTGTGAAACGAACATTCAACATTCCACGTTCAACATTCAACGCCGAACGGATGACGGTGAACATCCAAGATCCAACATCCAACATCCAACGCCCAGGGTTTCCAGTCGGGGATCATCCCCTTCTCCCCACCGAAGCGGAGAGGGGGAGTCGGGTGCCACTCTCCTGATCATCGCCGGCCGCCAGATCATCACGGCGGAGAAAATCGAAGTGCTGGCTCAGTGCACATCCGAACTGTTCCCGGACGGACTGCCGCTCGATGAAACCATCGAGCGCGCGAAAGCCACCGGCGCGCTGGTCGTGCTCCCCTGGGGCGTTGGTAAATGGTTTGGCGCCCGCGGCCGGCTCGTCGCCCAGGCGGTCGAACGCCACGACGTGCTGCTGGGCGACAACGCGGGGCGCCCCATCGGGTGGCCGTCCCCCGCCCTGTTCAGCCGGCGCGCGGTGCTGCCCGGATCCGACCCCCTTCGATTGAAGAGTGAGGAACGCGTAGTGGGCACGTTCGGCTTTCGATTCTCGTGCGAATGGGATGCTCGTCGTCCAGCCGCAAGTCTGGCCGCCGAGCTCCGGCGAATGACAGGTTCGCCGGCGTGCATCGGCCGGCGCGCGGCGCCCCTGGCGTTCGTGCGCCAGCAGACCGGCCTGCGCCTGACAAGAAAATCGGTCGCACCATGATTGTCCGCGCACCTCAACAGGCCGCCCGGAACACCTATGACGTGATCGTCATCGGCGGCGGCATCCTGGGCTGCTGCCACGCGCTGGAAGCCGCAAAGCGGGGCCTTTCCGTTCTGTTGCTCGAGCGCGATGACTTCGGCGGCGCCACCAGCTGGTCGAGCCATCGCATCATCCACGGAGGATTGCGATACGTCCAGTCGTTGGACTTTCCCCGGCAATTGGAATCGATTCGCGAGCGCCGCTGGTTCCT
>DGDZ01000089.1:0-516 GCA_002385705.1 Verrucomicrobia subdivision 3 bacterium UBA3939 | reverse complement strand
GTTGTGAACGCGGGATTGAAAGGCGGCGCGCTTTGGCACGACGCCATCCTGGTCCCGCCGCAGCGCGTGTTGATCGAAATCCTGCGATGGGCGGCCAACGGCGGCGCCGTGGCGCTGAACTATATGCGCGCAATTGAGGTCGCGCGCGCCAGCGCCGACAGCTACGTGGTTCACGCGCGTGACTCGGTTGCGAACTGCGCCTGCGAGTTCAGAGCGACCGATGTAATCAACTGCGCGGGCCCGTGGGCCGCGCAGTTGCAATCAGGGAACGCACAGGGGCCTGCCATGAGCCTCGCCTTCAGCCTCGTGCTCAACCGGCCTGCTGTCGCAAAGGCGGCGGTGGCTGTCTCACCCGGCCAGCGCGGACATCCGATGTACTTCGTCGTGCCGTACCAGGGAAAAATGCTTGCCGGCACCGCGCACCTCCCCTGTCCGCCGGGCAAGGAGAAGAGTTGCCCGACTGAAGAACAGATCTCCACTTTCCTGAAAGAATTGAACGAGTCGCTGCCGGGCCTG
>DGDZ01000059.1:1958-17688 GCA_002385705.1 Verrucomicrobia subdivision 3 bacterium UBA3939 | reverse complement strand
TCAATAACGTCACCATTCAGAGGCAGTTGCTACCGCAACTGCCTCCCAAAGGGGACATTTTCAACGAGTCAGAAAGAGTACATTCTCAAAGAGTCACGACACCCTCCAACACAATGATTGACGCGATCCGGGCGGCGGCGTAGTCTCGGCTCCGTGAATTATTGCAGCGCGCAATTTGCCAGCGCATGGACCAGCCGGTTTTACTTTTACTGGCGGGATGCCTGGCATCTGCGGCTGCGCTAACCTTAGGAAAAAAACCAACGCGCCGCAGGTTGCCACCTGCGGCTTTTTCGTGTGGCGACCCCGGCAACAATCCACTGACGTTATGATCATTGTCCTGAAGCCCGGCATATCGAAACAGCAGGAAACCGCGGTCCTCCGCGAGATCCGCAAGCGGGGCTATCGCCCTCACGTCATGCGCGGCGTGGCCCGAACCGTCATTGGCGCCATCGGCGACGAGCTCACTCATCGATCGCTCGAAACACTCGTCAGCGCCTTCCCGCGCGCCGTCGAGAGCGTGATGCCGGTCCAGAAACGCTACACGCTGGTGAGCCGCGACGCGCATCCGGCGGGCTCGACCATCAAGGTGCGCGGCCGCACCATTGGCAGCCGCCAGTTCCACGTGATGGCGGGCCCGTGCTCGGTCGAAAACGAGAAGCAACTGTTGAAAACCGCCGAAGCCGTGAAAGCGGCGGGCGCAACGTTCCTCCGCGGGGGCGCCTTCAAGCCGCGCACCTCGCCATACGACTTCCAGGGACTCGGGGAGAAAGGGCTGAAACTGCTGGCCAAAGCGCGCCAGGAAACCGGTTTGCCCGTCATCACCGAACTGTTGTCCGAGGCGCACACGGAAATGGTCGCGGAGTACACCGACATCATTCAGATCGGCGCGCGCAACGCGCAGAACTTCCAGCTGCTGATCGCGGCGGCGAAAACCGGCCGGCCGGTGCTGTTGAAGCGCGGGCTTTCGATGAAGATCGAGGAATGGCTGCTGGCGGGCGAATACGTGCTGGCGAATGAGAACTGCAATCTATTGTTCTGCGAGCGCGGCATCCGCACCTTCGAAACCTACACGCGCAACACGCTCGACCTCTCCGCCATCCCGATCATCAAGAAAGAGTCGCACTGCCCGATCATCGTCGATCCCAGCCAGGGCGCCGGACGCGCGGACCTCGTGTCCGCCATGTGCAAAGGCGCCGCCGCCATGGGCGCCGACGGGCTGTTGATCGAGGTGCATCCGAACCCCTCGGAGGCGTGGAGCGACGGCGCGCAACAGGTGTCGTTGGATGTGTTCAAGCGCCTGATGGAGGAACTGCGGCCGTTTGTGCAGGCCGCAGGGCGTGAAATGGCGAACGGGTGACGCTCAGCGAGACGCCGAGTCAGGCCCCGCGGGAAGCAGGCGCCAGAGCCAGATCCACAACCTCCCGGCTGTAGGGCAGCCCGCGCCGATGCACCACCATGAGCCGCAGCATCTGCTTGATCACCGGCTGCAGGTCGGGATAGCGCGTCGTCAGTTGCCCGTTCGGCAAAGACGCCACGACGATCCGCACGAAGGATTCGAGCGAAACGATGTTGCCGTACAGGGAAAGATTGGAAACGACAACGTGCGGCCAACCGGCGGGAATAATGCTCGAACTCACGGCGCACTTGAGATTCCCCGGCGCAAACCCGAGCACGGGGAAACTGCCTCTCCTCAGGGTGCTCACCAGGAGATCCAGCTCGGACGGCAACAGCCCGAAAATAGCGCGGGTCAATTCAGGCGCGTTGTCCACGCCCGCAATGCCATACTCGTACGAGAACGGCGTCGTCAGGAAGATCTGCAGACCGGTCACCTCTTCGTCGCCTTCCAGCCGCTCCAGTCGCAGGCAGCCCATCTCGGCCGTCACGGCCCAACTGCGCCCGACGTCATCGCGCCGAAACGAACTGATGCCGGAAGCGGTTGGCTTTCCCAGGAGAGCGAACACGCGCGATCCCTTCCTCAGGATGCCGCATTCCACAGACGTTTTGACGGTGCTCAGGTTCTGCGTCATTTCAATCGATCGGCGCCGCTTTCATCCCTGTCGCGTACGACGCTGCTCGATGAGCATCGTAGCCGTCCTTCCGCGAAACGCCATCCGTAGTTTTGGCAGAATCGGGACCGTATGATTATGGAGGGAAACCCGCCGGGAAACCCGGACCCGGCCCGACAGATCGGCGGATTGGATCCTCGCGCTTTTTGCTTTCGCTCGTTCAAAGAGCAAACCTATCGTAGCGCCGTGACGGTCCTCGAGGGTATTCAGAAGAGCGCCGGGTTCCTGGAAAAGAAAGGGGTGGACTCGCCCCGCCTGCAGGCGGAACTCCTGCTGGCTCACGTCCTGAAGCTGCCCCGCATGCAGCTCTACCTGAACTTCGAACGCATCCTCCAGCCTGCCGAGGTGGACGCACTGCGCGAACTGGTCCGCCGCCGCGGTGCACGCGAACCGCTCCAGCATATCCTCGGCTCGACGTCCTTTTGTGGATTCGAACTGGCCGTCAATCGCCATGTGCTCGTGCCGCGGCCGGAAACCGAGCTGCTGGCCGAAGCGGGCTGGCAGTTTCTCGCACAACTCAACCGACCCGCCGTCGCCATGGACCTCGGCACCGGCAGCGGCTGCCTCGCCATCGCCATCGCCGCCAAAGTCCCGGCGGCGCGCGTGATCGCCACCGACGTGTCCGGCGAAGCGCTCGATGTCGCGCGACAGAACGCAACGCGGCAGGGCGTTCACGAGCGGATTGAATTCCGCCATGGGCGCGGGTTCGAACCCGTGGCCGGAAACCGGTTCGACCTGATTATCAGCAATCCTCCCTACATTCCGCGTGCCGAGATCGAAACGCTCGATCCCGAAGTGCGCGAATTCGATCCGCGCCCGGCTCTGGACGGCGGCGAAGACGGCCTGGACGCGTTCCGCGAGATTGCGGCCGAAGGCTCGCGGCATCTCGCGCCGGGCGGCCGATTGATGCTGGAGATGGGCGACGGACAGGGTCCGGCCGTGCGTTCGCTGCTCGAAGCGCAGAAGTGGATTGTCGATGAAATCCGGCATGACTACACTCGGCGCGAACGGATTGTGATCGCGCGACGGGACTGATGCGGATGCATGCGGCGGCGCGCGGATCCCGCGGGCGTCCGGCCAGAAAATGGAAAGCTTACTGATCAAAGGCGGTGTTCCGCTGCACGGCGACGTTGTCATCAGCGGCGCGAAGAACGCCGTGCTGCCGATCATGGCGGCGGCGCTGCTCACCCGAGAGCCGTGCGTCATCCGGCGCGTGCCCGACCTGAGCGACGTGCGTTTCATGGGGCAGATCCTCACCTGGCTGGGCGCCGAGGTGAAGATGGAGCCCGGAACGATCCGCATTTGCGCGCGAAAGATCAAAGGCTCGGGCGACTACGACCTGGTGCGGAAGATGCGCGGCTCGATCTGCATCATGGGTCCGTTGCTGGGGCGCCTGCGCAAGGCGACCGTGTCGCTGCCGGGCGGCTGCGTCATCGGCGCGCGCCCGATCAATCTGCATTTGAAAGGCTTCGAGGCGCTGGGCGCGAAGATCCGGATCGAGCGGGGCTACGTTCAGGCGCAGGCCCGCAAACTGGTGGGAGCGCCGATGTTCCTCGGCGGCCGCGCGGGTTCCACCGTCCTCGGCACCGCCAACGTCATGATGGCGGCGACGCTGGCCGAAGGCGTCACGGTAATTGAAAGCGCCGCGTGCGAACCGGAAATCGTGGACCTCGCGAATTTCCTCAACGCCATGGGCGCGCGCATCGCGGGCGCCGGCAGCCCGACCGTGACGATCACCGGCGTCAAGGAACTGCACGGCGCCGAACACGAGGTGATTCCGGACCGCATCGAGGCGGCGACGTACGCCATTGCGGCGGCGGTGACGAACGGCGAAGTGACGTTGCACGGCGCCCGGGCCGATCACATGCGGGCCGTGATCGACAAGCTGAACGAAGCCGGCGTCGCCGTGGAACGCAGGGGCGCGAGCATGACGGTGCGGCGCAACGGCCGTTTGAAGGCCGTGGACGTGACGACGCTGCCGTATGCGGGTTTTCCAACGGACGTGCAGGCGCAGTTCATGGCGCTGATGGCCGTGACCCCGGGCATCAGCATCATCACCGAAAGGATCTTCGAATCGCGCTTCATGCACGTGAGCGAACTGACGCGGCTCGGCGCGGATATCGAGATCGAAGGGCCGAGCGCCATCATCAAGGGCGGCAAACCGCTGAGCGGCGCGCCGGTCATGGCGAGCGACCTGCGCGCGTCCGCGGCGCTGGTGCTCGCCGGGCTGGCGGCGCGCGGAACGACACAGGTGAACCGCGTGTACCATCTCGACCGCGGTTACGAGCGCATGGACGAGAAGCTGCGGAAACTCGGCGCGCGCGTGCAGCGCATCGAAGAGTCGTGAGCGGGAGGTTTGACCGGGAGACAACCCCGGTTCGCAGGGCCGTGCCTCGGCAGATTTTTCTTCCCTTCCACGCGAAGCGGTTTTAGGCTCGGCTTGCGCTCGATCGACGCGCTCACGCTATGGATATCATCTTCAATTGCCCCAAGTGCGAACAGGAACTCGAGGTGGACGTTTCCGGCGCCGGTACGCAGATCGAATGCCCGTCCTGCGGCGAGACCATCGTCATCCCGCACGTCGGCACCAAGGGCACGCGCACCAGCGGCGCCGATACGAGCGGCCGCCTGCCGGTCTCTCCCACACCGGGCCCCGTCAACCCCATCGCGCTGTCCGCCGCCGCAAAGGTGGAACGGCACTTGAAGGTCCCGGTCCACGATAAACCCGCCGAAAGCCTCATCACCAAACCGCTGCCTCCGCTGGAAGCGGCGGCGAAGGAATCCGACAAGAAAATCCGCGTGAAAACCATCCGCCACACGGATTGCATGGAGGTCGGGCATGACAAGTTCGACGAAGTGGTGTCCAACTTCCTCGCGAAGGTGGGCGAACACAATATCATCAACATCAGCCCGATGACCTACACGCATCTTGACATCGGGACGCAAAAGCTGCTCACGGATTACGCCATCATGATCGTCTATCGCGGGTAGGCGATCGGCTGCCCTCTTCGCGCAACGGGCTCGCTTTCCCATCGCCGTCGCCCGGCCTTGCGCCGGGTGACTTCGCAATTTCCCTTGTCCGAAATTCTGTCGTCAGCGCTCTGCGCTTTCGCGACGGCGCATCGCGTCAGTGAACAGCAGCTCGGGCGCCCGGCGCGGCCTCATAGGCCAAGTTTTCCTTGCGACCCTGCAGTGATGTGATTAGAGTCGCGACGTAGGGCGCGGCGCACGACAGACAACACAGGAGCACCTTATGTATTTCGGCGTTGATTACTATCCCGAGCAATGGGTCTTCCCCTACGGCGGCACCGCCGACAATCCCGAAGGTCAATGGGAAGAAGACGCCGCGCTCATGGTCCAGGCGGGAATCAACGCCGTCCGCATGGGCGAATACTCCTGGGGCCTGTGCGAACGCGAGGAGGGCAAGTTCGACTTTTCGTGGCTGAAACGCGTGATGGATATCATGGGGCGCCACGGCATCCGGGTCGTCCTGGCTACACCCACCGCCGCGCCGCCCCTCTGGCTCGCAAAAAAACACCCCGACATCCTGCCGCTGGACGAAAAAGGCATCCCGTTGCGCGAAGGCACGCGCCGGGCCGTTTGCTTCAACAACGACACGTATTGGAATTACTCGAAGCGCATTGTTGAAGCGATGGCCAAGGCGCTCGGCAACCACCCGCAGCTCATCGCGTGGCAGATCGACAGCGGCATCGGCGGACATCACACCGAGTGGTCGTTCAACGAGGACACCCGCCTCGAATGGCAGAACTGGCTCAAGCTCAAATACGAGACGGTCGAACGCCTCAACGAACTGCTCGGGCTCCGGTACCTCGGCCAGGTCGTTTCCTCCTTCGAGGAAGTGCCCATGCCCATGTACGCGCCCACGGCGCACAACCCGGCGCTGCTCCTCGATTGGGCCCGGTTCAGCAGCGACGCCGTCGTCGCCTTCGTCAACATGCAGGTCGAGGTCCTGCGTGAACTGACTCCCGACATCCCCACCACCACGAACCTGCGCGCGCTCGAACGCCGCTTCGACCATTTCGACGTCGCGGAGATCATCGACTTCGTTTCGGTCGAGAGCAACCCCGCCATCAAGAGCAAGGCGGCCGAACTGGCCTGCGACATCGACATCCTTCGCTCGCTGAAGAAGGAGAACATCCGCACGCCGGACGGCGACTACGGGTTCTGGGTGATTGAACAGAAAGCCGGCCAGGTGAACTGGCACGACGTGAACTCGCTGGTGCGCCCCGGAGTGCTTCGCCTGTTCACATACCAGCTGCTGTCGCGCGGCGCGTGCGGCGTCTTCTTCTATCATTGGCGCCAGCCGCGCATCGGGAACGAGAAATTCTTCGGCGCCGTCCTGCCGCATCACATCCACGGCAACAACCGCGTGTTCAAGGAGATTTCGCAAATCGGCGAGGAGATCAAGCTGCTGGCGCCGGCCCTGAAGGACACGCGCGTCGTCGCCGAGGCCTGCATTCTTTACTCGCACGACAACGACTGGGTGCTGCAGCAGCCGATGCAGCCCAACAGGAACTTCAGGCTGCGCGAGCACATTCAGCTCTTCTACAACGCCCTGCACGACCGCAACATCTCGGTCGACTTCGCAAGGCCCACCGAGGACCTTTCGAAATACCGCATCGTGTTCGCGCCGTCGCTGCACCTGTTGTCCGGAGGCGAGGCCGACCTGCTGAAGCTCTACGTTCAGAACGGCGGCACGCTGGTGGCCACGTTCAACACCGGCCTGGTGGACGAGCACAACATCGCCCCGGACGGCGGCTACCCGCATGACATGACCGACCTGTTCGGACTCGAAGTGCTGGAATTCGACCCGCTGCCGCCCGGGGAGGAGAACCATCTCACGTTCAAAGGCGCGTTCCCGACCAGTCACCTGCATCCGGCGCGCATGTGGTGTGACATCATCGAGCCGAAGGAATGCCAGGTGCTCGCCACCTACGCGAAGGATTTCTACGCGGGCCGCCCGGCGATCACGATGAACGCGTTCGGGCTGGGCAAGGCCATCTACATCGGCACGCAGAGTCACCAGCATTTCTATCATGACCTCGTGACGTGGCTGCGGCAGGTGGTGAACCTGCACCCGCTGCTCAAGGTGCCCGATACCGTGCAGGTCAGCATGCGCGAGAAGGAGGGCACGCGGGTGTACTTCCTGTTGAATCACCAGAACTCGCCGGTTCGCGTGCAGTTCTACAAGCCGATGCACGATTTTCTTACCGGCAACACGTTCTCGGGCAATTACGACCTGCCGCCGCACGGCGTTCTCGTGCTCGACGAACATCCCGAAGCCGTCGCCACCGGGTAATCGCGCACTTCCTGACGCCCTCTCTCCATGGCACGGTCCGCTGTCTTCATGGCGGAACGGCCCCGGCCATTCCATTGGGCGTTGGAGGTTGGATGCTTGTTTTCGGTTTGAAATGCGCGCGCCGATGAACCTACTCTCGCGCACACATGAACCCCTTAGCCGCCAGCATCTTGTTCCATGCCATTGGCGCCACTTCCGCCGCCTTTTGCTATGTGCCGCAAAAGAAGGTTCGCAACTGGTCCTGGCAATCCTACTGGCTCACCCAGGCGTCGTTCTGTTGGCTGTTGCTTCCCATCGCCGGCGCGTTCCTCACCGTCCCCAACTTCTGGTCCGTCGTGCAGGAGGCGCCCAGGGACGTCATGGTGCGGACGTTCCTGCTAGGCATGGCGTATGGCATCGGCGGCACCGCCTTCGGCATGGCCATCCGGTATGTGGGCTTTTCCATCACGTACGCAATGGCTATCGGCATCTCGACCGTGGTGGGCACGGCCTACGCCATTCTGAAGGGCGACAACGGGCTCGCGCATGCGGGCGACCATCTTGAAGCGTTCCTGGCAAAAACGGGCTCGGGCTGGGTGTTGTTCGGCATCGCCACCGGAATTGTCGGCATCGTCTTCTGCGGCATCGCCGGCCGCTGGAAGGAACGCGATCACACTCCGGCGGCGCAACAGGCGGCCGGCGCGCGGATCGCGATCATCGGACTGCTCCTGTGCGTCGTCGCCGGCGTGTTGTCCGGCGTCTATGGCATGGCCCTGACCGAGGGCGCGCCGATCGCCCGGCTCGCGGAACAGCACGCGGAGGGCAGGACGATTCTGGGCGTGGATGCCGCGACGTTCGGCGGCAACGCCATTTATCCGTTCTCGAACACAGGCGCCTTCCTTACCACAGCGCTGTACTGTCTTTATCTGCACCGGAAGCAGAGAACGTTTGGCGAGATCTTTTCATTGCCGGCAGGCGCCGAGGCGAGCCTCGGCAGGAACTGGAGCCTGTCGATCCTCACCGGCTGCCTGTGGTACGGGCAATTCTTCTTCTACGGTTTCGGCGCGTTCTTCATTCTCAAGGTGAAAGGATTCGAGCAGACCTGCTGGGCAATTCACATGATCCTGTCGATCCTTCTCGGAACCCTGATCGGCGTGGCGTTGAAGGAATGGAAAGGCTGCCGTCCGCGCACGCACGCGATGCTGGCGCTGGCTGTGGCGCTGTTGATCGCCGGCAAGCTCCTGCTCGACTACGGCAACTATCTCGGCCAGGGCCAATAGCCGCAGCGCCTCACGCCGCCCGCCTTACCCAACACCTCTCCGGCCGCCACCCCCCTGCCGCGGAGCTGTGCGAACTTTTGTTGTATATGCAACAAAAGTTTGCAATCCGCTGAATTGCAACGCATTACATCGGCCGCAAGGGCCTGCAACCTTTTGTTGCATATGCAACAAAAGGTTGCATTTGCCTGGGCGAGAAGGGGTTGCGCGTCAGGCGCGGGCGGATTCGCCGGAGGAGGGCGAGATCAACTCGAGACGCATGGCCCGAATGAATTGCGGCGTCGTTCCGCAGCAGCCGCCGATGAACGACGCGCCCGCCTCAATCAGCGCGGGAACATGGCTCGCAAATTCCTTGGGCGTCATGTCGTAATAACACTTGCCCGCGCGCATCTCAGGCAGGCCCGCGTTCGGTTTGATCCAAATGGGCGAGCCTTCCGCAGCCGCCTTGAGTCGCGCACAGATACCGGCGAACCCGGCAATGCCCTGGCCGCAGTTCGCGCCGATCACGTCCGCGCCGGCCTGCCGCAACGCAACCGCCGCGGCTTCGGGCGTCACCCCGGTCATCGTGCGATCCTTGTCCTTGCCCGAATCGAACACCATGCTCGCGACCACCGGCAGCCCGGTCTTCCTTGCCGCGTCCACCGCGATCCGCGCTTCGTCGAGGTCGGACATGGTTTCGACCACAATGCCGTCGGCGCCGGCCCGTTTCAGTGCTTCGGCCTGTTCCGCGAATGCCTCGGCGAGTTCCTCGGCTGAGATCTCGCCAGCGGACGGGAGTTTTCCTGTGGGACCCATGGATGCGAAGACCGTAACGCGGTTTCCCGCGGCCTGGCGCGACAGTTGGACGCCCGCTTCGTTCAACTCGGCGACTTTCGATTCCCCCTCAGTGCCGCGCAATCGGATCCGGTTGGACCCGAACGTATTGGTGAGGATGACCTGGGAACCGGCTTTGATGTACGCGCGCGCGACTTCGACGACCTTTTGCGGGTGCGCCAGGTTCCACAGGTCGGGCATCTCGCCGGGAGCCAGTCCGCGCGCCTGCAGTTGTGTTCCCCACGCTCCGTCCGTGAGAACCGGACCGCGTTCGACCAGTTTCTTTACCAGGGCATGCATATCGGCAATGCCGGCGCGCCGCGGATCAACTCAGGACGGATCGCACCAGCCGTGTGGCGTTGGCGGCGGTCTCACCGTATCCGTCGGCGCCGATCTCCTCCGCATAATGCTGTGTCACGGGCGCTCCGCCTATCAGAACTTTCACCTGTTCGCGAACGCCGGCCGCCTCGAGGGCGTCGATGGTGGCCTTCATGGCCGGCATGGTTGTGGTCAACAACGCCGAAAGCGCCACGACCTGCGGCCTCTTGTCTTTGACCGCCTCGACAAACCGTTGCGGGTCCACGTTGACGCCGAGGTCGATCACGTCGTAGCCGCCGCCTTCCAGCATGGCAGCGACCAGATTCTTGCCGATGTCGTGTAGGTCGCCCTTGACGGTGCCGATAACCACGCGTCCGGCGGAGGGGAGGTCGGTGGCGGCGAGTCCTGGGCGGATGAGTTCGAGCGCGGATTTCATGGCGCGGGCGGAAAGGAGGAGCTCGGGAACGAAGTATTCGCTGCACTCGAAGCGGCGCCCGACTTCGTTCATGGCGGGCACCATGTATTGCTGGACGAGCTCCAGGGGGTCCATGCCCTCGGCAAGGGCCTGTTTTGTGATCGCACGCGCAGCGGAAGCGTCACCATCGATGATCGCGATATTGAGTGCGTTCAGATCTTGCATGTGCGACTGCCGCGAGCAGCAGCCGGATTATGACGCTGATTTCCGCAATGGCAAGTCCGGCACGCGGAAGCTGCGCTGCCGGGGGCCGCGCTCGCACTGCTGATCGTGAAACGATGGCCCAACTCCGGCCGGTGCGGCCGGGTCAGTCCATGTGAAACACTTCCTCCATCTTCGCCCACCACTCGCCTTCGGCGCGGTTCGAGAGCGGGTCCTGGCAAGGCATACAGACCGACCACCAGCGCTGTGTTTCCGGGTCGGCGGCCATCTTCGCCATGTCGGCCGCGAAGTCATTGCCCGTGTATTCGAAGTAGCTGAAGAGATAGTACTCTCCGTTCGGAAAGTGCCGCAGGTAGATGGAGTAATTCCGGATGTTGCATTCGCGGATCATCTTCAACACGCCGGGCCAGACGGCGGCATGCAGCTTCTTGTACTCCTCGACTTTCTCGGGTCGAACTCCAATGACCATTCCGTAGCGTTGCATAGGCGACAGTTGAAGGGTGAAACGCGAAAGTTGCAAGCCGAAGCCGAACTACAACGGCACGCCGCCTTCCGCGTCGGCGCGATAGCAGGCTTCGACCAGGCGCATCGTTTCAAAGCCGTCCTCCACGGACGACACCAGCGCTGCGTCCTCACCGGCGGCGTAGCGCTGCACATTCGACATCACGCCGACGAAACCGTCGGGGAACCATCCGCCGGAGAGCGGCACTTCCTGCCACTGCCGGTTCGAGCGCGCGAAGACTTCGAGGCGATCGGGCCGGCCGCGCGGGTAATCCAGCAGCAGGCCGAGCGTCGCGATCGCGCAACCTTCCGTTCCTTCGATTCGGGCCGAGGCGTCGGTGTGCTTTGTGTCGAACGAATGGCAATGGTTGATGGAGAGACAGCAGCGGATCTGGTCGCCGTAATCGAGAATGACACTGGAGCGCGTGCTGGCGAGGTTCGGGAAGCGCGGATGTTTCACAGAGCGCGCGTATACGCGGCGCGGGTTGCCGAGGAACAGGCGGATGAGATCGAGGTAATGGATGGTGTGGACGAGGAGCTCGACGCGCGGTTCCTTGAGCAGGAACGGAAACAATTCCCAGGGCGTCTGGAGATTGAGCCGGAACTCCACATCCACAATTTCACCCATTTCACCGCGCTGGACGAGGTCCTGGACGGCGAGCATGAACGTGCTGAAGCGCAGTTGAAAGTTCACCGCGCCCTTGATCCGCTTGCGCCGGCACAGGTCCCGGATGCGGCGCGCGCCTTCCAGGTCCCGGCCCATCGGCTTCTGGATCACCACGACCGATTCGTCGGGGAGCTGCTCGAGAACCGATTCATGCGCGCCGGGCGGAGTGGCGACGTCGAAGATCGCGTCGGGCACGGCCGCGGCTTCCTCGATGGAACGGAACGCCCGAGGCAGATTGAACTCGGCCACGCGTTTCTCGGCCGCGGCGGGATTGAGATCATAGATGCCGGCGACGGGGAAATTCGCTTTCCTGTAGGCCGGCAGGTGCGCGTCACGAACGATGCCGCCCGCGCCGATGATGACAATCGGCCGGGGCCGCGACGGGCGCGGCCAGGTCTGGCGCAGCGTGGAAACGTCCAGAGTCATGGTTTGAGCCGATACACCCTTTCCGCGTTGGCGGCGAACAGCTTTTGTTGTCGTTCCTCGGATTCGCCTGCGACGATCTCCTTCAGGATCGTCACCCATTGCCCGAGGCTGGAGGTGATATTGCACACGGGCCAGTCGCCGCCGAACAGGACGCGATCCCAGCCGAAGCATTCGATGCAATGCTCGACGTACGGACGGATCTGCTCGACGGTGACGCGCTGCGGATCGCAATAGGCGACAACGCCGGAAATCTTGCAGACGAGGTTGGGGAACGCGGCGAGGTCGCGGATGTGCTGCCGCCACGGGTCGAGGCCGCCGCCGCGGATATCGGGAATGCCGCAATGATCCAGCACGAACTGCACGTCGGGGATAGTGCGCAGCAATGTCTTGCCCAGGGGCAACTGTCGTGACAAGAGGCAGAGGTCGAAGGTCAGGCGGTGTTCCTCGAGCCGCGCGATGTTTTCGGCGAACAACGGTTGTTGTGACAACTCGTCGGGCCCGGTGTGGAGCACGCGTCGCAGGCCCTTGAGTTTCGGGTGGAGAATGGCTTCAAGCTCGGCCGCAAAGCCGGGGTGTTCGGGGCGGCACGCGGCAATGACACCGGGCATCCGGTTCACCGGATCGTCAGCCATCTGAAGGAAGAAAGCGGCTTCGGACCGGATGTTCACTTCGTCCACGTCCACCTCCATGAAGAGCGTTTCGGCAATGCCGGTGCGGGCCGCGGCGGCGCGATATTCCTCGAGCCGGAAGGGCTTTCCGTGAAGCGCCGGCACCGACGCGGTCCACGAGTAGCGGAACCGATCCGGGTAGATCAGGTGTTGGTGGGTGTCGATGATTTTCATAGTGCCAGGAACTCCTGTCGCACGATCTCGTTGTGCTCGCCGATCTTCGGCGCGCCAAGCGGCGAGCGCAGCACCTGGCCGTCGATCCGGATCGGGCAGCGCGTGGTGGAAAGGCGCGCGCCGTTGGCTCGCGCGACTTCCTGCGTCATCTGCAGCGATCGGAACGCGTCATGCGCCATGAGGCGTTTCCAGTCAAACACGTCCGCGCACCATACGTCGGCCGGTTCGAGGATGCCCAGCCAATGGGCCGTGGGCTGCGTCTTCAAATGCCGCGCCAATTCGCCTTTGATCTCGTCCCGGCATGTGAACCACGTTTTCGGGTCCGTGTATCGGGTCAACGGTTCGCAAGCGAGCAACTCGCCGAGGCGGGGCACCGAGCCCATCGCAATGGCGAGGTATCCGTCGGCCGTCTGATAAATGCCGTAAGGCGCGCCGAGATACGCGTGCGCATTGTTCAGGGCGCTGCGTTCCGGAAGTTTTCCGCCGTCATTCAGATGCGTGGTGATCACCTCGAACTGAAAATCGAGGACGGATTCGAGCAGGCTGACTTCAACGTGCCCGCCCCTGCCGGTGACGCCGCGCCGGACGAGGCAGGCGAGAACGCCCTGCACCGTGTGCGCCGCAGCGAACATGTCCGCCACCGACAACCCCATCGGCACCGGTCCTTGCGTTGCGTCGCCTGAAAGCCACGTCAGTCCGGACAACGCCTGCACGAGCAGGTCCTGTCCCGGTTTGTCGCGCCATGGCCCTTCCACGCCGTAACCGGTGATCGAGGCATAGACCAGGCGCGGGTTCCATTCCTTCACGGCGGCGTAGTGCAGCCCGATCTTCTCCATGACGCCCGGCCGGAAGTTTTGAATCAGAACGTCTGCGCGTTCGATCAGGCGGCGGACGGCGGCAAGGTCTTGGGGCTTTTTCAGGTCGGCGGCGAAGCTCTGTTTGTTCCGGTTGATCGAATGGAACAGCGTGCTGTCGCCATCGAGTTCCAGGTTCGAAATGTAAAGCTGCCGGCAAAGATCGCCGGTGCCGGGCCGTTCGATCTTGATCACGCGCGCGCCGAGGTCGGCGAGGCGCAGCGCGGCGCTGGGCCCCGACAGGAACTGCGCGAAATCCAGCACCAGCAGTCCTTCGAGTGGTTTCATGGGCAAGGGGATTACAGACGATGCGATGCCTCGACAAGGGCCCGCAACTTCGCCCGGGTGATGTCGAGGGGAACATGGCCGAAACCGCATTCGCTGGTGAGGATCAGCCGTTCCCGCGGAAACCAGTCCAGCGCGGGCTGCAACCGTTTCGCGATCACATCCGTCGTTTCAATCTCGTCGCTGCGCTGGTCGATCACGCCCAGCGACAGGTCGCCCCGGAAGGGCCACAACTTCCACAGATCCATCAGGTCGTAGCCCAGCGTGCAGTGTTCCAGGAGGACTTCATCGATCTTCACCAGGCTGAACGCGGGGGCGAGGTCGGTGTACCGGGTGAAGTAAACGCGTTTGCGGCGCGGGTTGCCGCCGCAGACATGCAGCGCGAAACGCACTTTCGGCAGCGACGCGATCAGTTCGTTGAGGACTTCCGCGGCCCACACGCTTTGCTCCGGCGCTTCCGTCCACATCGGCTCGTCGAACTGGATGAACTCGCATCCCGCGGCGATCACCTCGCGCAACTCCTCCGCGAGCACCTTCGCATAGGCGCGGCACAACGCCTGTTCGTCCGGGTAGAGATCGGGGCGTTCATTGACACTGAACCGGGTGAGCACGTGCGGGCCGGTGACAGTCTGCTTGACGTTGGCACGCGACGGGGCGGCGTCGCGGGCGGTCTTCCAGCAGTGCGCCAGGTTGAATCTTGGATTGCGGATCTCGCCGACCACGCGCGCGCACTCGATCCCGAACCCGGTTGTGCCGAAGGTCTTTTTCGGCATGTTCTCCATCGAAACGCCGTCCAGGCGTTTCTGGTAGAAGTAGTACATGTTCTCGCGGTAACCCTCGCCGTCGGTGATGACATCGAGCCCGAGATCGGCCTGGTCGCGCGCGGCCCAGCGGATCAGTTCGTCCACTTCGGCCGGCGTCAGCGTCGGTTTCTTCAGCGTGTCCGCGACCTGCGTCGGGCGCGGGTAACTGCCTACCACGGTGTTTCGGTATCGGTTCACAATTCAGACTTTCTCCAGTCCCGCCGCTTCGCGGGCTTCGTTGATGTGCGCGCGGATGCCGTCCGCGAGCGGGCGCGGTTTGAAACCGATCTCGCGTTCGAGCCGGCTGCCGTCCATGCGATCAATCAACGGGGTGGTCGGTTTGCTTTCGTCGAAATCAATTCTGGCGGCCGGCAGCCAGCGGCGGACGAGCGATGCCAGTTCGGCAGCGGTCACCGACGTGCCGCCGCTGTTGTAGGCGAAATGCGCCAGCTCGGGCTTGAGCGCGAGCCGGACGAACTGTTCCGCACAGTCATCGACGTAAATCCAGCAGTCGCGCGTGCGCGCGGGGAAGGGCAGCGTCACGGGCTTGCCCAATGCGGGCAGTGTGGCGAAGTCTTCGGCCCACAACACCGATCCCCGCTTGCGGCCGTATCCGAACACCACGGGCGGGCGGGCGCAGGCGATGCTGATGCCGTGTTTGCGCACATACTTCTGCGCGGTGAACTCGTTGAGAATCTTCATCACACCGTAGGTGAACGTGTGATGTTGCGGCCCGCAGAAATCGTTCTCGGTCACATCCCGGTCACCGTACGGCTCCTGCGACGCGCCATAAACGGTTTCGCTGCTGGCGAAGACGAGCCGCTCGAGCCGGTGGCGCGCGGCCGCTTCGAACAGGTTGATCATGCCGAGCACATTGACGCGCGCGCCCAGAGGCGGGTCAGCCTCGACTTCCGCGCTCATCAGGTAGGCGAGATGAATGCA
>DGDZ01000059.1:0-1846 GCA_002385705.1 Verrucomicrobia subdivision 3 bacterium UBA3939 | reverse complement strand
GGGGGCGCGGGGGGGGGCGGGGGGGGGGGGCCGCCGAGGCGGCGAAGAGGAGGGAGGCGCCGCGGGGGGGGGGTGCGCCCCCGCCCCCCCAGCCGATAAAGCCGGTGGCGCCGGTCACCAGAAATTTCAGGTTCCGTTCCGCAACGGGGGGCATTTTTGTTTTGTTGTGGAAGCCAAGTCCATTGATTAAATCAAGTCAATGCCAAAGGATTGTTTCTTCGAGGACTACGAGTTGAACGCTGTGCGCGAGACGTCCGGCCGCACGATCACCGAGGCGGACATCGTTTTACACGCCGGACAGACCGGAGATTTTTATCCGCATCACATGGACGCGGAATGGTGTCGGAGGCAGCCGTTCGGGCAGCGGATAGCGCACGGAACGTTGGTCTTCAGCGTGGCGGTGGGATTGACCGCGGGCGAAATCAATCCGCAGGCGTTCAGTTACGGCTACGACCGGCTGCGGTTCATCAAACCGGTGTTCATCGGCGACACGATCCGGACCCGGGTCACGATCCGCGAGAAGCGCGATTACAAGAAACCCGATCACGGGATCGTGGTGGAGGCGCTGGAAGTGTTGAATCAGCGGGGCGAAACGGTACTGGCCTGCGAACATTTGCTGCTGGTGAAACGGAGGTTGGCAGAAGAAGGAAAACATCCAACATCGAATGAACGGCAAGGCACCAGGGCCGAACGCTGAATTGCGCGCTCTGGCGGCCCGTGTCCGGGTTACGGGCGTTGAAATGACTCGCGCTGTTCCACACGCAGATGGAAAAGCGCCGGAGCCGACGCGGGATCGAGCGGGAACACCGCCTCAAGATCCGCCAAATCCGCAATCGTGTTCGTGGCGGCGTCTGTCCAGTGGATCAGGTCGGCGAAGGATTGCGTGACGACACTTGCACCGACCGGCGCCAGCAAACCGATGTTCATCGTGAACAAGACAGCTCTCCTCGGCATTGCTGTTTGCTTGTGGACGGCGGCTGCCGGCGCACAGGAACAGCAATACATGTTGCTCAGCCGTGAAGCTGAACAGGATGTGGAGCTTACGGCCGACCCGAATACGCCGTTCTGGACGAACTGCCCGCCGGTCTTCATCCGGCACTCGATTCTCGGCGCCCCGGCCACAAACTTGCACGCGGAGATCCGGTCGCGATGGACGCAGGAGAACCTGTATTTTCTCTTCATCGCGCAATACGAGACGCTCAACCTGAGAACGAACGCGAACACGGAATCCGAGACGCATCGCCTGTGGCTCCACGATTGCATGGAGGTTTACGTGGGCGTGGATCCCGAGCATCCGAATCTTTACCGCGGGTTCCAAATGTCGCCTCTGGGCGAGTTTCTCGATCTCAACATCGATTCCACCCGTCCGAGGCCGGGCTACGGTGATGAGCACCTGTGGGACTCGGGCATGAAAGTCAAGGCGCGCATCGACGAGAAGGCAAAGATCTGGTACGGCGAAATGCAAATCCCGATGAAGTCGATCAACCTGCCTTTGCCGCGGCCGGGCATCGAAGTGTCCGTGAACTTCTGCCGGCAGGACGGACGCCAATCGCGCACGTTCATGGCATGGCAACCGACCGGCGAATGGACACCGCATCGGCCTGAGAAATTCGGCACGCTGCGGCTGGTGGACGGTGGGAATGCAGGCCCCTGAGCCATTTCGGATTTACGATTGACGATTGGTGCCGGCGTTGCCCGTCTGTCATTTGCAATTGGAAATTGGGCAATAGCGCGGAGCGCGGCTGTCCTCAGCCGCAGCGCGTGAAGAGCGCTGAGTCCACGGAATCCGCAGGTGATCGGCCTCAGCAACGTTGCCAGTCCTGTCTCTTATACACATCTCCGAGCC
>DGDZ01000010.1:290-38382 GCA_002385705.1 Verrucomicrobia subdivision 3 bacterium UBA3939 | reverse complement strand
AGATGTGGAAAAGAGACAGGTTCATGGGTTCAAAGCGCGAAATTCCATTTGGGAGAATTCTCTCCCCGCTAACGGCGCGGGGCGAGGGGAACAAGGGGCGCCTACACCGATCGGCCCATTGCATTTTCACGCTGGCTGCCCAGATTATCTCCATGACCGAGACCCGACAGCCTCATGTCGTCGTGCTGGGCGCGGGGTTTGGCGGGTTGGAGTTCTGCAAGCACTTCCGGCATCCGCGCGCGCATGTGACCCTCGTGGACCGCACCAACCATCACCTGTTCCAGCCCTTGCTGTATCAGGTTGCCACGGCCGGGTTGTCCGCGCCGGAGATTGCGCAGCCGGTGCGCGCCATCCTGTCCGACCATCCTCATATCACCAGCCTGCTGGACAAGGTGGTGGACTTCGACCTCGCGAACCGGCGTGTGCTGCTCGAGGAGAACACGCTCACCTACGATTACCTCGTGCTCGCGCTGGGCAGCCGGACCGGATACTTCGGGCACCCGGAATGGGAGCAGTTTGCGCCCGGGTTGAAGACGCTCGATGACGCGCTGCAGATCCGCAGCCGGGTGCTGCTGGCGTTTGAAAAGGCGGAAACGACCTTGGCCGCGGCGGGGGACGAAAGCCTGATGACGTTTGTTGTTGTGGGCGGCGGCCCCACCGGAGTCGAGCTGGCCGGGGCACTGGCCGAGCTGACCCGCACCGTGCTCCGGCGCGATTTCCGGCGCATCGATCCGTCCCGCGCGCGGATCATTCTGATCGAAGGCTCGCCGTACGTGCTGTCGCATTTCCCCACGGACCTGGCGCAGAGCGCAACCGAACAACTGAAGCGATTGGGCGTGCAGGTTCGAACCTCCACGCGCGTGAAGGACATTCGCCGGGGCGAAGTGGAGCTCGACAACGGCGAGGTCATTCGCGCGGAGAACATCCTGTGGGCAGCTGGAGTCTCGGCCAATCCATTGACGAAGAAGCTGGGCGTTGAGCTCGACAAGGCCGGGCGGATCAAGGTTGCCCCCGACCTGAGTCTGCCGGGACATCCGGAAGTGTTTGCGATCGGCGACATGGCTTTGGTGATGAATCCGGACGGCCGGCAGGTGC
This sequence comes from Verrucomicrobia subdivision 3 bacterium UBA3939, assembly GCA_002385705.1. GTDB lineage: Bacteria > Verrucomicrobiota > Verrucomicrobiia > Limisphaerales > UBA3939 > UBA3939. Next base: position 37,287 of record DGDZ01000010.1, on the reverse strand, counting down.
CGGGCGTGTCACCGGCGGCGATGCAGATGGGCCGGCACGTGGCGCGGTTGATTTCGGACGAACTCGATCTCGGGCCGAACCGGTCGCCGCGGCCGCGGTTTGTGTATTGGGACAAGGGCACGATGGCGACGATCGGGCGTTCGGCCGGGGTGGCGATGATCGGGAAGCTGAAGATGACGGGTTTCCCGGCGTGGCTGGCGTGGCTGCTGGTGCATTTGATTTTCCTGATAGGATTTCGGAACAAGATCGCGGTGCTGATCCAGTGGGCGTATTCGTATTTCGCGTTCAAGCGCAGCGCCCGGCTGATCACGTATCTGCCGCCCGACCCGGCAACGAACAACCACGATTGATCTCCCTGCGGAAGCAGAGGCACGCAGACGCACACACAACGTGCCGGGACCGACGACGAACTTTTGTTGCATATACAACAAAAGGTTGCAAATCCTTGCGGAGAAATGACTTAGGCGGTGCCTCCGGGTGTGCGAACTTTTGTTGTATATGCAACAAAAGGTTGCAAAGGGTTGGGTGGGAAGGGGTTGGGAGATGTCAGGCGATGCGGTTGCGGAAGCGGAGGACGCAGAGGACGAACAGGCCGGCGCCCATGCCGGCGAGGATGGCGAGGTGTTGCCAGAACTCGACCATGGTCGCGCCGCGCAGGATGATGGCACGCATCAGTTCGATGAAATAGGTCGCGGGCAACGCCGCGCCCAGCGCCTGGAAGATCCAGGGCATTGTGTCGCGCGGGAAGATGAATCCCGAAAAGAACACTGACGGCAGCAGAAAGGTCATCGTCATTTGCAGCGCCTGCATCTGGTTCTGCGCCCGTGTTGAGATCAACAGCCCGAGGCTGAGGAGCGCGAAGATGTAGAGGAACGACGCGACGAGGAGCGCGGTGACGTCGCCGGCGATGGGGACATGGAAGAGCCAGCGCATGATGGCGAACAGTCCGCAGGCCATGATCATGCCCATGAACAGGTATGGCACGATTTTGCCGAGCATCAATCCCCAGCGCGACATCGGGCTGACGAGCAATTGTTCGAGTGTGCCGCGCTCGCGTTCGCGGACGAGCGACATCGCGGTGGCGAAGACGGTGGCAATCTGGAGCACGAGTCCGATGACGCCGGGGACGAAGAAATTCGGGCTGCGCATGGCGGGGTTGTAGAGGATTTGCGGGCGCACCTCGACCGGTGGTTCGCGCCTGGCCAGGGAGCCGAGCAATCGCCGGATGGATTCGCGGAAGGCGAGACCGATGGACGTGTTCAACGCGGAAGAGGCGGTCGTGGAATTGGACCCATCGATGAGGACCTGCACGTGCGCGGTGCGTCCGGCGTGGAGGTCGCGGGTGAAGCCGGGCGGGATCTGGAGCGCGGCCGCCGCTTTTCCCTGCCGCATCCTCAGCGACAATTCCTCGATGCTCGACACTTCGCCGGCGTAGCGGAACGTGCCGGTGTTGACGAAGTCATCGAGGATGCGCCGACTCTCGGCGGTCCGATCCTCGTCGAGCACGACGAGCGGCAGGTTTCGGACGTCGGTGTCCAGCGCGTAGCCGAACGCGATCATCTGGATCAGCGGCGGGAAGATCATGAAGAACAGCGTGGCGGGGTCGCGCAGCACGACGAGGAACTCCTTGTAAAGAATGGCGGTGAAACCGCGGAAGGGAGTTCTCATTTCGGAACCGGAGTTGCGCCGTTGTTCAGGCTGGTCAACGCGACGAAGACATCCTCGAGCGAAGGGCCGATTGGATAGATGTCGGCCTGCGCGATGCCGACGCGGGCGAGTTCGTTGCGGATGGTTTGTTCCTGCAGACCGTCATCGACCAGGAGGTGCATCGATTGGCCGAAGACGGTCGCGGTGCGGACGCCCTCGAGCCGGCGCAATGCCTGGAGGCCGACGGTGACGTTGTCGCAGGTGATGTCCAGCCGGCGCGTGTTCGGCGGGTTGACAGCGGGCAGGCTTTTGAGGTCGTCGGGCACGCCGCAAACAACGAGCTTCGACATGTGGATATAGCCGACGTGCGAACAGCGTTCGGCTTCGTCCATGTAGTGCGTGGTGACGAACAACGTCATGCCGCGGCCGGAGAACTCGAACAGCAAGTCCCAGAGTTCGCGGCGGGCGACGGGGTCGATGCCGGCGGTGGGTTCGTCGAGGAAGAGGACGGGAGGCTGGTGCAGGAGCGAGCAGGCCATGGCGAGCCGCTGCCGCCAGCCGCCGGACAGCAGGCCGGCGCGGCGATTCAGATACGGCTGAAGGCGGGTGAGTTCGATGAGCTCGTTGCGGCGCGCGTCGAGGGTCTTTCCGCGAAGCCCGTAGAGCCGGCCGTAGAACTGGAGATTCTCGGCCACGGTCAGTTCGTCGTACAACGAGAACTTCTGGGACATGTATCCGATGAGTCCCTTGATGGCGTTCGGCTGGCGGACGACGTCGAACCCGGCGATGCGCGCGGAGCCGCTGGTGGGCGCGAGGATGCCGCACAGCATCCGGATGACGGTCGATTTGCCCGAGCCGTTCGGCCCGAGAAAACCGAAGATGGATCCCTTGCGCACCTGGAGACTCACGCTGTCGACGGCGGTGAAATGGCCGAACCTCCGCGTGAGGTTCTCGCATTCGATCATGACTGTGCCGTCATCGGGGGACATTCGGGAAAGCGACATCGGCGGACATGCCCGCGCGCAACGCGTCGCTGTTGTGATCGAGCTGAACCTTGATGCCGAACACCTGTTTGATCCGTTCCTCGACGGTCTGGACGTTGCGCGGGGTGAACTCGGCTTCACGCGCGACCTGTTCGACCGTTCCCTCGAACTCCCTGTCGGGGAACGAATCCACCCGCACGGGCACGACGTCGCCGACCTTGATATGGCCCAGCCACGGTGCGGGGACGAACACGCGGACCCAGAGATGCGGGAGCAGGAGTGTGGCGGCCGGCTGATTGGGAGCGACAACGTCGCCGACTTTGACGCTGAGGGTTTCGAGCACGCAATTGGTCGGGGCGACGATCTTCATTTCCTTCAACTGCGCGTCGATCTGGTCGAGTTGCGCGCGGACCCGGGCGATCTGCTCGGGGCGGGTGCCGGCGAGGAGAAGATCGTAACGGCTTCTTGCGGCCGCAACGGCTTTCTGGAGGGCGTTCGCGCGGGTGACGGCCTGGTCGCGGTCGGCAGTGGAGATGGTGTTCTGGGCGAAGAGTTCCTCGGCGCGTCGGGCGTTGGCGACGGCGAGTTCCCATTCTGCGGTTTGCGCTTCCCACTCAGCTTTGGCGGCCTCGATCTCCTCCTTGCGCGGTCCGGCTTCGAGTTCGGCGAGCAGGGCGGCGATTTCGTCGCGGCGCGCGCGCAGTTCGGCGGCGTCCAGTTCGATGATGAGCTGGCCGGGGGAAAGGGCGTCGCCTTCGCGGGCGTGGATGGCCTGGACGCGTCCGCCGTAGCGGGACGCGACGCGGGCTTCATCGGACTCGATGGTGCCGGAGACGGTGTTGGAGGTTGAGCGCGGGTTGCATGCCCCTAACAGGAACGCGGCGGCGGCGAGGGGGATGGCGATGCGAAGCAGCCGTTTCACTTCGGGAGGAAGCTAGCAGTTCGGGGGGAGGGGGTGCAAGCGGGCACAGATTGAACATTCAACATCCAACATCCAGGGGATTTACGGATTACGATTTACATCCCCATGGCGGCGGATCGCAGTGAGTTGAACGAAATCCACTCTCACCTCTTTGAACACCGGTGACTCCGGCGCATACACTTGCCGGATTCTCTCACTCGGATCTGTATATCCCCCTCGTCTCCATTCCTCCCTGAACCAGCAGTGAGCTCAGGCACATTCTCGCCAATGACATCCTGCCCAAACCTTGGCCTGGTGTCGTCAATCAACAAATCGGTACCGGCCACTTCTCTCAGGAGATGCACATCCTGATAGGCCACGAACCTTGCACGTGCATTTGTGGAAGCCGTCTCTGTAGCACCGCCACACCCAAGATTCTGGTTACCGAGTTGCCGCGCGTGTGCGGTGTCCTCCTTCTTCGCGGGGACGAGCCGTCCCCGCCTCTTCGCCCGCTTTCTTGACTTGAGTCAAAGTAATCTTTGGCTCCCGGGTCATTCTCGGCGCTGATGAAGATTGCGGAGCGTGTTCCGAGCGTCGTCGCCCTTCTCGCCGCGGTTGTTCCAGTCGCCGCGCAGACTCCCTCTATTACTGCAGCGCGCGATGCACTCGCATCGGGTCGCGTGGTGTACGATCGGCATTGCGCCGCGTGTCATGGGGCGAAGGGGGATGGCAACGGGCCGGCGTCGGTGTGGCTGTATCCGAAGCCGCGCAACTTCAGCGCCGGGCTTTTCAAGATCAAATCCACGCCGGGCCAATCGTTGCCGACGGATGAGGATCTGTTTCAGACGATCACGCGCGGGATGCCCGGCAGTTCGATGCCGAGTTTTTCGTATCTGAGCGAGCAGGAACGGCGGGATGTGGTGGCGTATGTGAAGAGCCTGACGGCGTATGTGGATGCGAGCGGGAAACGCGTCAATCGATTTGAGGAAGCGGCGGAGCAGGGGTTGATCGGGAAACCGGTCGAAGTGCCGCCGGAACCGGCGATTGGTGTGCAGGAGCTGGTGTTGGGCCGGGAGGTGTACACGCGGATGGCCTGCCAGTTGTGCCATGGGGATACCGGCGCGGGGGACGGTCCGCAGGTGCCGACGCTGCGGGATGCGGCGGGGTTGCCGATTGTTCCGCGTGATTTCAACACGGGCCTGTTTCGCGGCGGGCATACCGGGCGCGATTTGTATTTGCGGATTCACAACGGACTGCCGGGGACGCCGATGATTCCGTATGGGGAAGGCGTGTTGACGCCTGAGGAACGCTGGGCGCTGGTGCATTACGTGCAATCGCTGCGGCGCACGGAGGTGGCGGTGAACGATCTGCTGACGCCGGAGGACGGCGCGATTCGGGTGCAGCGGGTATCGAAGCTCCCTGCGGATCCGATGGACACTCTATGGGAGCGATTCGATCCGGTGCGGGTGCCGTTGAACCCGCTGTGGCCGGAGCCGCAGCAGGTGTATGCGGTGGCGGTTTCGGCGGTGACGGACGGGCGGCGCCTGGCGGTGCTGTTGCAATGGCGGGATGAACTGCCGCAGGACACGGCGATCCGGGTGCAGGATTTTCAGGACGCGGCGGCCGTGCAGTTCTCGATGACGGGCGAGTACGGCTTCCTGGGCATGGGCGACACGAACCATGCGGTGAACATCTGGCATTGGAAGGCGGGCTGGCAGACGGAAGTCGAGCGGGGCGCGCCGGACCCGGACGACGTTTACAACTCGATGCACGTGGATGCGTGGACGTTTACGAACTTCAACACGGCGGCGAGTGCGGGGAATGTGATTTCGCTGCCGCACAAGTCCCCGATTGAAGACGCAAACGCGCGCGGGTTCGGGTCGTTCCGGTCGCAACCGATCAGTCGCCAGAACGTGACGGGGAAGGGGATCTGGCACGACGGGTTCTGGAGCGTGATGTTCGTGCGCGAGTTGCGGTCGCGCGATCCGGACGACGTCCAGTTCACGCGGCGCCGCGCGGTGCCGGTGGCGTTTGCGGTGTGGAACGGGGAGCAGGGCGATCGGAACGGGCGGAAGATGATCAGCAACTGGTATCAGCTTGTGTTTGAGGAGGGCGGTCGATCTGTCAGCAGGCGGTGAAAAGGATTGTTTCATGAACCACGATTCATTCAATCGACGTTCTTTCATCAAGACCAGCGGTCTCGTGGGCGCGGGGATTGCGGCGGCGCAGTTCCTGCCGCTGCGCTTTCTTCAGGCGCAGACCGCGGTGGACGACGTGCTGAACCCGCTGGCGGCGTATCCGAACCGCGGCTGGGAACGGGTGTATCGCAACCAGTACGCCTACGACCGGCAGTTTTCGTGGGTGTGCGCGCCGAACGACACGCACAATTGCCGGATTACGGCGCACGTCCGCAACGGCGTGATCGTGCGGATGGGCGAGCAGTATGACATCCACACCTACCGCGACCTTTACGGGAACCACGCCACGGCGAACTGGGGGAACCGTCATTGCGCGAAGGGTTACACGTTCCATCGGATCCTGTACGGGCCGTACCGGCTGAAGCATCCGATTGTGCGGCGCGGGTGGAAGCGCTGGGCGGACGACGGGTTCCCGGAGCTGACGCCGGAGTTGAAGGCGAAGTACAAGTTCGACACGCGCGGGACGGACAAGTTTGACCGGATTTCATGGGAGGAGGCGTTTGACTACATCGCGCGGGGGACGAAGGCGATTGCGGCGCGGTACAGCGGGGAGGCGGGGGCGAGGCTGCTCGAGGCGCAGGGATATCCGAAGGAGATGATCGAGGACATGGAAGGGGCGGGGACGCGCACGATCAAGATGCGCGGCGGCATGGGGTTGTTAGGCGTGCTGGGGAAGTACGGGATGTACCGGCTGTGCAATGCGCTGGCGCTGCTGGACGCGCACATCCGCGGGGTGGGTCCGGAGCAGGCGAAAGGCGGGCGGGTATGGTCGAACTACACGTGGCACGGCGACCAGGCGCCGGGGCATCCGTGGGTGCACGGGCTGCAGAATTCGGAGACCGACTTCAACGATCTTCGGAATTCGAAGCTGATCATCATGAACGGGAAGAACCTTGTGGAGAACAAGATGGCGGACGCCCACTGGTTTGTTGAATGCATGGAACGCGGCGCGAAGATCGTGGTGATCGCGCCCGAATACGGCGCGCCTTCGACCAAGGCGGATTACTGGATCCCGGTGCGGCCGGCGACAGACGCGGCGTTGTGGCTCGGGGTGACGCGATTGATGATCGAGCGCAAGTGGTATGACGAAGCGTTCCTGAAGCGGTTCACGGATTTCCCGCTGCTGGTGCGGGTGGACAACGGCAAGCGGCTGCGCGCGGCGGAGGTGTTTCCGAATTACTCGAGCGCTCTGCCGGCGGACGGCCCGAGCAAGCGCGTGCAGGGTATCACGGATGAGCAGCACCGGAAGCTGGGGGATTTCGTGGTATGGGACGCGTCGAACGCACCCAAAGCCGTGACGCGGGACATGGTCGGCGAGACGCTGGCGAAACACGGAATCGATCCACAGCTCGACTGGAAGGGAACGGTGAAGCTGGTGGACGGGAGCGAAGTCGAAGTGGCGACGGCGTGGAACCTGTACCAGGTGCATTTGAAGGATTACGATCTCGCGACGGTTTCGGAGATCACGAGCGCGCCGCAGGAATTGATCGAGCGACTGGCGGAGGACATTGCGACGATCAAGCCCGTGTCGATTCACCAGGGCGAGGGGATCAATCACTGGTTTCATGCGACGGAGGCGAATCGCGCGGCGTATCTGCCGCTGATGCTGACGGGCAACATCGGCAAGCCGGGCGCGGGCTGTCATGGGTGGGCGGGCAACTACAAGGCGGCGTTGTTCCAGGGCAGCCCGATGACGGGTCCCGGCTTCAAGGGCTGGATCATGGAGGATCCGTTCGATCAAAACCTGGATCCGAAGGCGCACGGCAGGGAGGTTCACGCGCATGCCTACACGAAGGACGAGGAACCGGCGTATTGGAATCATGGCGATCGTCCGTTGATTGTGGAAACGCCGAAGGAAGGGAGGAAGGTGTTCACGGGCAAGACGCACATGCCGACGCCGACGAAGGCGATTTTCACGACGAACGTGAACCTGATCAACAACGCGAAGTGGGCGTACGGCATGATCCGGAACGTCAACCCGAACGTGGAACTGATCGTGACGATCGACACGCAGATGACGGCGAGCGTGGAGTATTCGGACTTCGGGCTGCCGGCGAACTCGTGGGTGGAGTTTGAGGATCTTGAAGTGACGGCGAGCTGTTCGAATCCGTTTCTGCAGATCTGGAAGGGCGGGATCAAGCCGCTGTATGACTCGAAGGACGATCTGACGATCCTGGCCGGGATTGCGGCGGCGCTGGGGAAAGTGACGGGCGACCGGCGTTTCTACAATCATTTCAAGTTTGAGCACGAGAAGCGGCGGCGGGTGTATCTGCAGCGGCTGCTGGACACGTGCACGACGACGGCGGGGTATCGGGTGGAGGACATCATGGCCGGCAAGTACGGCCCGCCGGGCGGCGCGCTGATGTTGTTCCGGAGTTATCCGCGGATCCCGTTCTACGAGCAGGTGCACGACAACTATCCGTTCTACACGGAGACGGGGCGGATGAATTCGTACACGGACGATCCGACGGCGCTGGCGTGCGGGGAGAACTTCATTGTGCATCGGGAGGGGCCGGAGGCGACGCCGTATCTGCCGAACGTGATTGTGAGCACGAATCCGCTGGTGCGGCCGGAGGATTACGGCATTCCGTTTGACGCGGAGCATTGGGACGAGCGCACGGTGCGGAACGTGAAGCTGAGTTGGGCGGAGACGAAGCAGACGAGGAATTTCCTGTGGGAGAAGGGGTTTCAGTTCTACTGCCTGACGCCGAAATCGCGGCACAGCGTGCATTCGTCGTGGGCGAACGTGGACTGGCATTTGATCTGGAACTCGAACTTCGGGGACCCGTATCGGATCGACAAGCGGCTGCCGAACGTGGGCGAGCATCAGTTGCACATGAATCCGCAGGCGGCGCGGGACCTGGGCATCGCGGACGGCGACTATGTGTATGTGGACGCGAACCCGGCGGACCGTCCATATCTGGGCGCGACGCCGAGCGATCCGTTCTACAAAGTGAGCCGGCTGATGCTGCGGGTGACGTACAACGCGGCGTATCCGTATCACGTGGTGATGATGAAGCACGGCTCGTTCATCGCGACGGAGAAGACGGTGAAGGCGCAGCAGACGCGGCCGGACGGGTTGTCGCTGACGGAGGAAGGCTACATTTCGAACTTCCGGTTTGGATCGCAGCAATCGATCACGCGCAACTGGCACATGCCGATGCACCAGACCGACACGTTGTTTCACAAGTCGAAGGCGTTCATGAACTTCATCTTTGGCGGCGAGGCCGACAATCACGCGGTGAACACGGTGCCGAAGGAGTGTCTCGTCCGAGTGACGAAGGCGGAGGACGGCGGGTTGGGAGGCCGAGGTCCGTGGGCGCCCGGTTTGAACGGGATGGCGCCGGATGCGGAGAACGAGACGATGCAGAAGTACCTGGCCGGAGAGTTCACCGGGCGAGGCGAGGGAGGAGGGGCGACGGGATACGAATGAAAACCCGAAGGTCGAAATCCGAAAGAAATCGGAAATCCGAGGGCCGGAGGGGGCGGTGTGGGCGAGGGGTTGGCCCTGGAGGTTCGAGTGATGGCGAGCGGTGATTTATGCCGAAAGACGAATTTGATTTTGAGGATCCGTTTGAGTTGAACGGGATGGCGTTCCTGACGGAGGAAGACACGACGAACGACATGGCGGAGTGTTTCATCGAGGAATTCATGTGGATGGGTTACGGGCACAAGCAGATCCTCGCGCTGTTCCGCAATCCGCATTACGTGGGGCCGAACATGGCGCTGGCGAAGCGGGGCGAGCCGTTCATTCGGGAACTGATCAGCGACGTGTTCGCGCGGAGAGGCAAAACAGTCACATGGAAAGGCGCATGATGAAATCCGAAATCCGAAAGCCGGGATCCGAAATAGATCCGAAGGCCGAAATCCGAACGCGATGGCTGGCGAACGTCCGTCATGCCGGAACGTCGGGCATCGGGCGGGGTCTCTCGTTCGGATGTCGGATGTCGGATTTCGGCTGTCTTTCGGATTTCGACCTTCGGATTTCGGATTTCCTATGAGCAACGTCTTCAACTGGCAACTGGGCCGCGAGATGGAATACCCGTATGAAGCGGCGTTTCCCGAGCAACAGTTCGCGTTTGTCTTCAACACCAACCGTTGCATCGGGTGCCAGACGTGCACGATGGCGTGCAAGTCCACGTGGACGTTTTCCCGGGGCCAGGAATACATGTGGTGGAACAATGTGGAGACCAAGCCGTATGGCGGGTATCCGCATCATTGGGACGTGAGACTTCTCGACATGCTCGAGAAAGCGAATCCCGGCGGGCAGACATGGGGCGGAACGCCCGAGTCGCTCAGGGCGCCTTACGGAACGTTCAACGGCAAGACCGTGTTTGAGGCGGCGCAGACGCACATTGGGCCGGAGGGGGCGAATCGCGCGCTCGGGTATCTGCCGGCCGATGACGAGTGGTCCGCGCCGAACCGCTACGAGGATCATCCGGCGGGCAATGAGAAGGGCGCCAAAGGCGAGTATTTCAAGGGGGGCGAACGGCTGCCCGAGCACAAGACGTGGTTCTTCTACCTGGCGCGGATTTGCAATCATTGCACCTACCCGGCGTGTCTGGCGGCGTGTCCGCGCAACGCGATCTACAAGCGGCCCGAGGACGGGATTGTGCTGATCGACCAGGAACGCTGCCGGGGCTATCGCAAGTGCATGGAAGCGTGCCCGTACAAGAAGACGTATTACCGGGGCAACACGCGGACGAGCGAGAAATGCATTGCGTGTTATCCGCGGGTGGAAGGCCGGGATCCGTCCGGGGGCGGCCTGCCGATGATCACGCGCTGCATGTCGGCGTGCATCGGTCATATCCGTTTGCAGGGGTTGATCGAGCTGAACCAGGACGGCACGTGGAAGGAGGCGAGGAACAATCCGCTGTACTATCTCGTGCACGTGGCGAAGGTGGCGCTGCCGCTGTATCCGCAGTTCGGGACGGAACCGAATGGGTACTACATCCCGCCGCGCTGGGTGCCGCGCCCGTACCTGAGGCAGATGTTCGGCCCGGGCGTGGACGAAGCGATCGAGCGTTACATTGCGCCGGATCGCGAGTTGCTCGCTGTCCTCCAGTTGTTCGGCAAAGACGAGCGCATTTGTGATCGATACGAGATCAAGGAAGGTCCGAAAGTGTTTGAGGGCGAGGTGCGCGGGAAGAAGTTCGAGATCTACAACGACACCATCATCGGCTATGCGAAGGACGGGACGAAGATCATCGAGACGACGGTGGAAGAACCTGTTTACGTGAGGCCCGAGAGACATGCCAACTCCATTTAAGAATCAAAGCGGAGAATGGTCGGCGCCGGCCGACGGGCCCAGGCGTTCGGTGTTCGCGAACTATCGCGCGGACACGGGCAAACAGGACACGTTCTCTCTCGGGGAGGGGGATGGGGGGGATTTTGAAGCGGGATTGACGGCGGGGGCGGGTCCGGGAGATGCGACGCTGCTTCAGAGCGCGATTGACCTCGCGGTGGCGCGATCGTTTGTGCATCGCTTTCTGGCGCACGCCTACACGGATCCGACGCGGGAAGGGTGGAGCTGGCTGTGCAGCAGGGCGACATGGCAGAACCTGCTCCTGGCATTGAAGGCGGTGAAGGTGGAAGAGCCCGCGCCGGTGTTCATCGAGGACGCGTTCGAGGAGTTTCGCGACGCCTACACCGCGGCGTTCGGGCACGCGGCGAGGGGTTCGTGTCCGTTGAATGAGATTGAGTACGGCGACATCAAGGCGGATCCGTTGTTTCAGCCGCATCGGCTGGCGGATCTCGCGGCGTTTTATCGGGCGTTCGGATTGGAAGTGGCCGAAGACGCTGGTGAACGTCAGGATCACATCAGTCTGGAACTGGAGTTTCTGTGCGTGCTGGCGGCGAAAGAAGCCTACGCGCTCGAGCATCAGCTTGACTCCGATTGCCTGGCCCAGTGCCGCAACGCGCAGAAGAAGTTTTTGCGGGAGCATCCGGGGCGATGGCTGCCGGCGTTTTCGCGCCGGCTGGCGGCGGCCACACAGCAACCGGCGTTGTGTGAGCTGGCGGTATTGACCCGCCGGTTCATCGAATCCGAGTGCGCCCGTTTCGGCGTCGAGCCCGGGAGCGGGGAACTGGGTTTGCGCCCGGTGGATGAGGGAGCCGAGCGGTTGTGTGAGACGTGCGGCGTGAAATGAAATCCGAAGGGCGAAATCCGAACGCCGGAGGAAGGCCGAGAGTTGGAGGTCGAGGGTGCGGTCCGGCCTCGCGGCATTCGGAGTTGGCGCGCTCGTTTTACTGAGATGCAATTGCGTTACGACGAAGATTTCATTGAAGCGGCGGTGTTCGTGTGCGCGAATGGCCGGCGGCCGGGCGTGTCGGCGCTCCAGGTGGCGCGCTTTCATCGCCAGCGGGAGAAGCTGTATTTGATATTGGATCCGGACGAGCGGAGCGCGGCTTTTTTTCATCTCCACCTCGCATGGTTTCGCGAGTGGGGTCTGGAAGAGATGTTGATGCGCCTGGTGGGAGACTTTCCGTTGTTGTGCGGGGAGCTGGACGTTCTGGCGGTGCGCAAGGCGCGCGGGAAGACCGACGAGGGCGCGGAACTGTACGTGGGGGAGCGCGGGGTGAAGAACGCGATTCTGGCGTTGCGACCGGAGGCCTTCGCGGGCGGCAATGGAGTAACGGATTATGTGCGGCACGAGTTCATGCATTTGAACGACATGGTGGACCCGGCGTTCGGGTATGAACCGGAGCTGCAGTTGCCGCGACTGAATCCGGCGCAGCAGCGGATTGCGCGTGAGCGCTACCGCCTGCTTTGGGACATTTCGATCGACGGCCGGCTTCAAGGGGCGGGACACAAACCCGTTGCGACACGCGAACAGCACTTCCAGGCGTTCGCGCGCGCCTATGCGTTCTGGCCCGTGGAAAGGCGGGATGAGGTCTTTGAACAGTTGTGGAGTTCGCGGACGCCGAAGCATTGGGAGCTGGTGTCGCTGATTGCGGATCCGCGCGGATTGCGGGAGGCGCGCCGGCCGGAGCCGGGCGGCTCGTGTCCGTTGTGCGATTTCCCGACGTTCCAATGGGCGGATTCGTCGGCGTTGCGGCCGGAACTCCTGGAGCGGATCCGGTCGGAGTTCCCGCTGTGGACGGTGGAGCAGGGGCTGTGCGGGCGTTGTCTGGAGACCTACGAGGCGATTGCGCATGCGTGAGACTCATTTATCCTGCGGGACGAGCGCGCCGCTGGGGCGCGCGGCGTCGAGAGCGGTGATGATCCGCATAGAGCATCTTTTCATTTCGCCGGGGCACAATTTCTTCGGGCACCATGGCGGGCCGCCAGGAGAGTATCCGATTATTTCGGTGGACCGGATCGAGTGCGTGGCGGGCCGGGGGATCCGGGGCGATCGCTTTTTTGATTTCAAGGAGAACTACAAGGGGCAGATCACGTTCTTTTCGATGGAAGTGTTTGACGAGTTATGCGCCGAGCTGGGGCTGGTGGATGCGCTGCCGCAGGCGACGCGTCGGAACGTGTGTGTGCGGGGCGCGCGGCTGAACGAACTGATCGGGTGCGAATTTGAAGTGCAGGGCGTGCGGTTTGCGGGGGTGGAGGAAAGCCGGCCGTGTTACTGGATGAACCACGCGCTGGGGCCGGGGGCGGAGGAATGGTTGCGCGGGCGGGGAGGTTTGCGCTGCCGGATTCTGACGGATGGCGTGCTCCGGCGGGATGGTTGAAGCATTAGCCACGGATGAACACGGATGAACACGGATCGAAAAGTCGAGGTGTTGACGCGAATTGCGTGAATGGATGCTCCGGACCGCGACTCTGCGAATCGCAGCAACGTTAATCGCAGTGATGTCAGCTCAACGTTTAGCTGAAGGCACAGGCAGGTGAGATCCACCATCAACCATCCACCATCGGCTCTCAAGTCAGCGCGTGTGGACGTGAGCGCCATCGTGCTCGCGGGCGGCCGGTCGAGTCGTATGGGCCGGGACAAGGCGCGGATCGAGTTCGAGGGGCGCCCGTTGATTGCGCTGGCCATTGAGAAAGTGCGGGAGGCGGGGGTTGTGGAAGTGTTCGTTTCCTGTCGCGAAGGCGAATCTTATGACATTCCGGGCTGCCCGGTGTTGCATGACCTTGAGCCCGGGTTCGGGCCACTGGGCGGCATCGAGCGGGGGTTGCACGAGTGCCGTTCGCCGTTGCTTCTGGTGCTGGCGGTGGACATGCCGCACATGACCGTGGCGTTTCTGCGGAAGATGGCGGCGCGCTGCGATCGGTTGACCGGCGCGGTGCCGCGGCTGGAGAATGAACTCGAGCCGCTGGCCGCGGTGTATCCGAAGCGCTGTCATGCGATCGCGTTCGACGCCATTGCCCGATCGCGGCACGCGGTGCGGGACTTTGCCGAGGCGTGTATCCGCGAGCAGGCGTTGCGGCCGTTCACCGTGAGCGAACGCGACCGCGGCTGCTTTGCAAACTGGAACGCGCCGGAGGACGTGGCGAAAGGCCACATCCCCGGCGCGCGCTCGAAGAAGATTTGTCCCGCGGATTGACGCGGAAACGTTGGCGCTTTATGTCTGCGGCGTCGCTTTGACGTCGAGTTTGATCACGACGTCGTCGCGGATCAGGTCGTCCGCTCTCCCGGAATACATGATGCCGAAATCCTTGCGGTTGATGGCGAACTCGGCTTTGACCGTGACCGTGTCGTCGCTGACCTGGATGTCCGCGGGGAAGGAGATGCTTTTGGTCACGCCGTGCAGTTCCAGGTTGCCGGTGACTTTCTGCTGAGCGCCGGAGCCTTCAATGCTCGTGACGGTGAAGGTGGAGGTCGGAAAGTTTGCCACGTCGAAGAAGTCCGGGCTTTTTAAATGAGCCGTCAGCCTCTGGTTGTCGCTCCAGGTGGATTCCAGGTTGATCTTGATCTCCGCGTCCACGACTTTGCCGTCGGCGACGGAGATGGTTCCGGAGAAGTTGGTGAAGCCGCCGTCGTGTTTGCCGGTGACCTTGGAGCCGACGAAGTTGATCTTCGAATCGGGCTGGATGGTGTAGGGTTTGCCGGCGGTCCGGGTGCTGGCGGTTTGCGCCTCACCGGCGGCGGATTTGTGAACGCCGTCGGCGGGGTCGGAACAGCCGGTCAATGCGCCGGCGACGACAACGGGAACGAGCCAAGGGAGGTGCTTTTTGATGCGGAGTATAGGTGTTTTCATTCGGTTCGGGCGCGGAGTGTGCCACCGGGGAAAGGGCTTTGCAACAGAACTGAACTCCAGGGGGATGGGACGGACACGATGGATGGGACGGATGGTCAATTCCGTGCCTTGAGTTCGGGGGCGGCGGTTTCTAAGCTCGCGCATCGATCCAACCGATGGTTGCGAAAGCCGGAAAACGTTCGGGTAAGAAGCAGGCGCGAGTGCTGGTTCTTGGCGTCGGCTCGTTTGCCCATAGCATCGGCCAGGTGCTGGCCGACGGCGGCGCGCAGGTATTCACGTACCTGACGCGCAATTACGGGCATTATCCGCCGTCGCTGGTCGGCCCGGTGTTTCCGCGCGAGGTGTATCCCAGCCCGGTGCCGCTTGTCCGCGAGCGGAAGATCGACCTGGTGATGCCGCAATCGATCGATTGGGCGCAGGCGCCGTGGGCGAACGATCTGATGAAATCGGGCGCGGCGATTTTTTGTCCGACGGGCGAGGCGATGCGGATTGAGCGCGAGCGGGATTTTGCGCGGCGGTTGTGCGCGCGTTTCCGCGTTCCGTTTCCGCAGTCGCATGTGGCGTCGAACCGGCTTGAGGCCGAGCGGATTTTGAAGGAGCACGCGCGGCCGTTTGTGATCAAGAATCCGCTGTGTTCGCCGACGAGCCCGGTGCACACGATTTTGTGCGAGACGGTGGAGGACACGCGGGCATGGCTGAAGCAGGTGAATTATGCAGAGGGCGTGTTCCTGCAGGAATACCTTGGGCGCGCCGAAGCGGGTCACATCGTGCTGGTGAGCGGGGGCGAGGTGCATTCGCTGGTCACCAATCAGGAATACAAGTATGCGTTCAACGGCAACCTGGGCATTGTGGCGGGCGCGCCGTTGGGCGGGCTGGTGGAGCAGGACCCGGACGACCGGTACGGGCTGGCGGAGCAGTTGATCCGCCCGTTGATTCCCTGGTTTCGGGAGGCGCAGTTTCACGGGCCGCTGCAGGTGACGGCGATCCGGCGCGACGGGCGGTGGCACGTGGTGGAGTACAACATCCGGATCGGGGTCACGTCGGGGCCGATGATTCTGAGGATGCTGAAGAACCCGGTGGAGGTGTTGCTGCGGGCTGCGCGCAACGAGCGGCTCGCGCCGGAGTTTGACACTTGCAAGCGATTCGGGTGCTCGGTGACGCTTGCCGGCTATGGCTATCCGTTCACGCAGGTGCGCGGGCCGCAACTGCCGCTGGATATTTCGGGGAAACCGGATTGCGACGTCTGGTGGAACGAGGT
Organism: Verrucomicrobia subdivision 3 bacterium UBA3939; assembly: GCA_002385705.1. Taxonomy (GTDB): domain Bacteria; phylum Verrucomicrobiota; class Verrucomicrobiia; order Limisphaerales; family UBA3939; genus UBA3939. Next base: position 21,147 of record DGDZ01000010.1, on the reverse strand, counting down.
GGCGCGGGACGCGGAGGGCAGGCTGATGGCGACGGGGCATCGCATCGCGGATGTGATTGCGCTGGAAAGCACGCTGGAGCGCGCGATTGAGCGCGCTTATATGAATATCCGCAAGCTGCGGGTCGTCGGCAGTTATTATCGGACGGACGTGGGGCAGAGTATGTGGCCGCCGGGCCAGGTGTGAAGGGAGAACGCGGGCCGTGCGCGGCGGCCATGGCTGCGGGATGCCGAAGGAGGCTGCGGCCGCGGCGGAAGGTGCTTCGGGGACGAGCCGTGCCCGCCCCTTCTGCATGGCGAAACTTTTGAACGAAGGGGCGTTTTCCGATGACTGTAATGAAGGTGAAATTGTTGAGGATTTTGAGGGTTTTGTTGTTGGCGGCTGTTCTCGCGGCGTTGCCGCGCAACGCCTGGGGCGGAGTCACCGCCGAGACCGACATCCGCCGGGATGCCACGGTGGAGGCGGTGGAGCAGGTGATGCCCAGCGTGGTGAACATTGCCACGCGCAACGTCGTGCGCGTGCGCGATCCGATGGAGCAGTATTTCCAGGAATTCTTCGGACCGTTCTGGCGCCGGCGACCGGAGGAACTGTACAGCATCGGATCGGGGGTGGTGATTGACGAAGCCGGTTATCTGTTGACGAACGACCACGTGGTGCGGCGGGCGGACCAGATTGCGGTGAAGTTCAGCCACAGCACGAACATTTACGAGGCGGTGGTGGTGGCGAGCGATCCGGCCAGCGACGTTGCCCTGCTGAAGATCGTGGCGCCGCCGGGGGAGAAGTTCAAAGCGATCAAGTTTGCGATGGAGGACGATCTGTTGCTGGGCGAGACGGTGCTGGCGCTGGGGAATCCGTTCGGGCTGGGCGGGTCGGTGAGCCGGGGGATCTTGAGTTCGAAGAGCCGGATCGCGCCGAAGGAAGGCGAGCGGCTGGATGCGCGGAACTGGCTGCAGACGGACGCGCCGATCAACCCGGGCAACAGCGGCGGTCCGCTGGTGAATCTGCGCGGCGAGCTGATCGGCATCAACGTGGCCGTGCTTCCGGAGGCGCAGGGGATCGGGTTTGCCATTCCGATCAAGCGGGTGATGCAATCGTTGTCCGAGATCTTCCCCACGGAGTATGTGAAGTCGTATTGGTTTGGCGCGCGGGTGAAGGTGGGGACGAAGCCGCTGGTGGTGACGATGGTGCAGCCGGAGAGTCCGGCGGGCCGTGCGGGGCTTCGGGTGGGCGACCAGATCCTGGCGGTGAACGGGAGGGAGCCGAAGAGTTTTGTGGATTTCGCGGAGCTGTTGGGCGCTGCGGCGGGGCGGACGACGCGGTTGACGGTGTTGCGCGGGGACAACGAGGTGTTGCTGACGTTCGATCTGGTGCCGGAGGCGTCGGCGTTCAATGCTCAAACGATCCGCCGCAAGCTGGGGATAACCGTTCGGCCGGTGAGAGACGGGTTTGTGGTCACGGAAGTGGAGGCGGACAGTCCGGCGTCGGCGGCGGGGTTGCAGGACGGAGTGCTGATCACGGCGGTGGACGGGCACACGCCTTCGGACCTGGTGGAGTTTGCGAAGCTGGTTTATTCGAAGAAGCCGGGCGATCCGGTGCGGTTGGAGATCCAGATGTGGGAGAGGCGCGGTGCGTTCGCGGTCGGACGGTTCTGGCCCGTGCAACTCTATGCGAGGTAATCTGAGATTTTGTTGGCTCCGTCCGCGGCATGTTGACTAGACTTGCGTCGCCATTGATGAGCAACGGTTGGATGATCGAGGTTGCGAACCTGACCAAACGATACGCCGGTCACACCGCTGTATCGGATATCTCCTTCACGGTTGGACGCGGCGAGATTGTCGGCCTGTTGGGGCCCAACGGAGCCGGGAAAAGCACCACGATGCGGATCTTGTCCGGTCTGATGCCGGCCACGTCGGGTACGGTGCGCGTCGCCGGCTTCGATGTGTTCCGCGACTCGCGGGAAGTGCGCCGGCGGATTGGTTTCATGCCGGAGAACAATCCGCTGCACACGGACATGCGGGTGCGGGAGTATCTTCGGTTTCGGGCGCGGCTGAAGGGGCTGGGGGGGAAGCGATTGAAGGAGCGGGTGAACACGGTGATGGAGCAGTGCGGGCTGACGGATGTGAGCCGAAGGATTATCGGGCAGTTGTCGAAGGGGTACCGGCAGCGGGTGGGGCTGGCGGACGCACTGGTGCACGAGCCCGAGCTGATCATCCTGGACGAGCCGACGATCGGGCTGGATCCGCACCAGATCCGCTCGGTGCGGCAACTGATCAAGAACCTCGGCCGTTCGCACACGGTGCTGATCTCGACGCACATCCTTCCGGAGGTGGAGATGACCTGCAATCGGATGGTGATCATGTACCAGGGCAAGATCCTGGCGGCGGACACGCCGGAGAACCTGCAGCAGTTGATGTCGAGCAACAGCCAGGTGATTGCAGAGATTGCGGCGCCGGAATCGGATCTTTACGAGTGCTGGACGCAGATTGCGGAGATTGAGCGGTTCGACGTGGCGGCGGTGGACGGGCAGTATTACCGGTGTGCGCTGACGCCGCGGAACGGGCTGGATTTGCGTCCCTACATCTACGCGCTGGCGAAGGAGCGCGGGTGGTATATCCGGGAGCTGACCCGGAGCCGTCATTCGCTGGAGGATATTTACGTGCAGGTCACGCGCCCGGACGAAGAGGAGGAGGGGGAGGAATTCACGGCCTGATGCAAGCCTATTTGACACTCACGCGCCGGGAACTGGGCGGATTCTTCTTTTCGATCACGGGTTACATCATCATTGCGGCGGCGGCGTTCCTGATCGGGCTGAGTTTCGTCGTGATTCTCCAGGCCCTGGGCAACAAGCCGTACCCGGTTCCGGTCACGGAACTCTTTTATGTCACCCATTTCTTCTGGCTGATCCTCTTGCTGGCGATTCCGGTCATTACGATGCGGTTGTTCGCGCTCGAGAAGTATTCGGGCACGTTCGAGACATTGATGACGACGCCGGTGACGGAGCTGCAGGTGGTGGCGGCCAAGTTCACGGCGGCGCTGGTGTTTTACGTGGTGATGTGGCTGCCGTTGCTGGGGTGCATGTGGATTCTGACCCGTTACACGACGGGCGGGGCGCTGGATGCGGGTGTGATCGGCACCACGTTTCTGGGCATTCTGCTGCTTGGTTCGCTGTTTCTGTCGCTGGGTTGTTTCGCGTCGGCGCTGACGCGGAACCAGGTGACGGCGGCGATGATCAGCCTGGCGTTGAGCGTGGGCGTGTTCATGCTGAGCTTCCTTGGCGCGCGCGTGCCGGACGCGGACTGGAAATCGCAGGTGCTTGCGCTGGTGGCCCTGCCGGATCACATGTCCGACTTTGTTAGAGGCACGCTGGACACCCGCCCGGCGGTCTTCTGCCTTTCGCTGACGTTTTTCTTTCTCTTCCTCACCTTGCGCGTGATCGAGAGCCGGCGCTGGAAATGAGATGAGCGACCCCCGTCCCAGTTTCACTCCAGCCCGGAAGTGGGCGATCGGCTTCAACGTGGCGCTCACGGTGGTTGTCGTGTTTGCGCTGGTGGTGATGGTGAATTACCTGAGCGGCCGGCATTTCAAGCGCTATCACCTGAGCTCGCTCACGGCGATCCAGCTCTCCCCGCGAACCGTCAACCTCGTCAAATCCATCACCAACGACGTCCAGGTGACGCTGTATTTCGACCGGAACGACGAGGACGGGATGTACAGCGACGTGAATCATCTGCTGAAGGAGTATCAGTCGTTGAACCCGCGGCTGAACGTCCGGACGGTGGATTACTACCGGGAACCGGGCGCGGCGGTGGCGGTGATGACGAAGTATGACCTTGGCGCCGCGACGAACGAGAACTACATCATTTTTGAGTGCGGCAACCGGACCAAGATTGTGGACGGGAAGGCGCTGTTGCAGATCACGCTGGAAGCGGTTGGCCCGCGCGAGTGGCGCCGCAAGCCGGTTGCCTTTCACGGAGAGCTGAGGTTTACCGAGGCGCTGCTGGCGGTGACGAGCGAGCGGGCGCTCAAGGCCTACTTTCTCGAGGGCCACGGCGAATTGTCGATTTACGATCCGAACGACCTCGGCCTTACCACGTTCACCAACATTCTGAAGCAGAACAACATTGAATGCGCGTCGCTGACCCTGATGGGAACGAACGGGGTGCCGGAGGATTGCAGCCTGTTGATCGTGCCGGGGCCGACGGACTCGATCCCGGAGGCGGCGCTGGAGAAGATCGACGATTACCTGAGAAGGAACGGGCGGTTGTTCGCCTTGTTCAACGCGCAAACGGCCAATCGTCCCACGGGTCTCGAGAAGGTGCTGGCCAGGTGGGGCGCACTGGTCGGCGGGGACATCGTCGTGGATCCCGACCAGCTCGACATGAAGAGCAAGCAGAACATCGCGGTGAGCGGGTTTGCGCTGCACCCGGCGGTGAACCCCGTGCTGGGCTCGGGCCTGTATATGTTTCTCCCGCGTCCGGTCAACGCGCTGGAGTCGATGAACACTGCGCGGCAGAAGTTGAAGACCGAGGTGATAGCGGCGACGGGGACGAATGCGTTTTTGCTGAGTTCCGAGGGCAAGCAGAGGAAGCAGTTGCCGGTGCTGGTGGCGGTGGAGCGGGCGGAACCGGTTGCGGCGCTGAGCGAGGATGGAGTGCCGTCGCGGATGCTGATTTGCGGCGATTCGTTCCTTTTGTGCAACAAGCTGATTGACCTGCTTGGGAATCGGACGTTTGCCGACTGCGCGGTGAACTGGCTGCTGGACCGGTCGGTGTTGCTGGATATCGGCCCGCGGCCGGTGAACGAATACCGGCTGGTCATCGCGCCGGCGCAGATGAAGTCGCTGCAATGGATTCTGCTGGGGGGGATTCCGGCAGGCATTCTGCTCTTTGGAGGCGTAGTCTGGCTGACCCGGCGACGATGAAGGAAGGCGAACCCAGGGCAAACGTTGCGCAGCGGAACGGCGGTACGGAGCCTCGGGGATGGGGGAGAGGCCCGGGACCGGCGGCTCCGGCGGGAACGCTTTTGTGGAATGTCCGGCGGGCGGGTGCGACGTTGCGGGGGCGCCGGCACGGCAACGGACTTTGGAGGCAGAACCCGGGCGGCTGGAAGCGCGCCCTTTATGGCAGGCACGGAGGCCCGCCGCTACGCGCATGAACCCGAAACGCACGTGGTTGTGGCTGGGGATCGCACTCGGCCTGTTCGCCTTCATCTACTTTTTCGAGCGTCATATCGAGAAAGAGGAGACGGGGCCGCGGTCCATTCTGCCCGGCTTTCGCGCGGCGGACATACAGCGGTTGCAGGTGCTGCCGCGCGGGCAACTGGCGATTTACGCGGAGCGGACGAACCAGTCGTGGCGGCTGACGCAGCCGCTGGTGTATCCGGCGCGTTCGGCGGCCATCGACGCGCTTCTGTATGTGCTGGAGCATCTGACCTCGGGCACGTTCATTCCGATGCACGAGGTGACGAACCTTCCCAACGCGGATGAGCAGTACGGGTTTGATCCGCCGCAGTTTTCGCTCGCGCTGGGCCAGCCGCAGTTCCATCTGCTGGTGGGCCGGCGGACGGCTTTCGGCAACCAGGTGTTCGTCCAGCGCGTGGGCGCCGACGGGATTTTCGTTGTGGACGCGCGGCTGTTGGAACTGCTGCCGCGCACGGTTGATGAATGGCGCGAGACGGCGCTGGTGGATTGGGAGCACCTGGCGTTTGACCGGTTCGCGGTGACCAACGCTGGCAAGGTGCTCGAGCTGCGGATCAATCCGGAGACGTCCCGATGGCGGATCATTCAGCCGACGGCGACGCGCGCCGATGGGGAGAAGGTTCAGGAGGCGCTGGCGCGGCTGACGCTATTGCACGCGCGACAGTTTGTGTCCGACGATCCCGAAGTGGATCTGGACGTGTTCGGCCTGCGGAGTCCGGAGATGAGCATCGCTTTTTTCCGGGGGACCAACACGCTGCTGTCGATCGATTTCGGGCGCAGCCCGACGAACGATCCCACGCTGGCCTATGCGCGGCGGGGCGATCGGACGAATGTGGTGACAGTGCCAAAGGAGGCGTTTGAGCAATGGACGGCGGCGAAGTCGGATCTGTTCCGAAGTTTTTTTGACCGGCACCTGATCACGCTGACGGAGCGGCCGGACGGGATTGAGATTCGGATGGATGAAACGAACGGTTTCACGCTGCAGCGGGAGGGCAGCGAGGTGTGGCGGGTGTTGCCGGACGATTACCTGGCGGACACGGCGCTGATGCGCGAGTTCCTGACGACGCTGACGAATTTGCAGGCGGCGCAGATTGAGCGGGAGATTGCGGGGGAGGCGGCGTTGCCGGAGTACGGGCTGGCGCCTCCGGGCGCGCGATACATCCTGCGGACATCGGGCATTACCGAATCCGGGACGATCACCAATCGCGTTATTGCCGAGATTCATTTCGGCATCAAGGACGGCAAGGTGTTTGCCCGGCGGGCGAACGAGGGGTTTGTATTTGCGATGAACGCGGAGGACATGAACCGGCTGCCGTTCCATCGGCTGCAATTGCGGGACCGGCGGGTGTGGCGTTTTTCCGAGACGAACGTGGCGCGGCTGATCATTCGCCAGGGGGGCAGGACGCGCGAGCTGATTCGGCGGGGACCGCAGAACTGGGTGCCGGGTCCCGGGTGGGAAGGCATCATGGATCCGGTGCGCTCGGCCGCGGTCGAGGAAACGGTTCACCGGATTGGCGATCTGGAAGCGGCCGTGTGGGTGCAGCGCGGGACGGACAATATCGAGGCGTACGGTTTCACGGAGAAGGACTATGCGGTGACGGTGGAACTGCAGAACGGGGAGAAGCGGACGGTGGAGTTCGGGCATGACGCGCCGTCGCAGTTTCCGTTTGCCCGGGTGAACCTGGACGGCGAAACGTGGGTGTTTGAGTTTCCGTGGTTGACGTATCAGATGATGGAAGTGCACCTGGAACCGTACAGATTGTGAGGCATGGCGCGACGCGACAAACGCAGGTTCTGGAGAGTGGCGCGCGTTGTGTTCCGCAGGTTCCGCATTACGGTGTGGGTGATCATTCTTCTGCTGCTGGGGTGCTTCGTTTATCTGAACCAGATCGGGCTGCCCGGTTTCATCAAGGGGCCGCTGCTGCAGGCCGTTCGCGCCCGCGGAGTGGATCTCGAGTTCACGCGCCTGCGCTGGCGCTGGGGCCACGGTGTGGTCGCAGAGAACGTCCGTTTCGGCCCCGCGGCCGAGCGGTTGAATCCCGCATTCAGGATCCGTGAAGCGCAGGTTCAACTGGATTACCGGGCGCTGGCGCGGTTGCGCGTTGCGGTGAACGGCCTGGTGCTGCGCAACGGCCGGCTCGACTGGAGCATGCCCGAGACCAACGGCGCCGCGCACGTGTTATCGATCGAGAACGTCGAGACCGAATTGCGCCTGCTTCCCGGCGACCAATGGGAGTTGAGGAATTTCGAGGCGCGGTTTGCCGGGGCGCAGTTGTATCTCGGTGGCGTGATCACCAACGCGTCGGCGATTCGCGAATGGAAGTTCCTGCACGGGGCGGCGCCCTCGGCGCCCGGCACGCTGGAGAAGCGGCTGCAACAGGTGGCCGAGACCATGGAGAAGATCCGCTTTGCCGGAACGCCGGAGTTGAAGCTGGATGTGCGGGGCGACGCGCGCGACCTGAAGAGCTTCACCGTGCGGTTGAACGTGGACACGCCGGACGCGGAGACGCCCTGGGGTTCGGTGCAGGAGGCGTTCTTCACGCTGGTGCTCCTGCCCGCGCCGATCGATGGCGTGTCGCACGCGCGCGTGGATCTTTATGCGGCCCGGGCGGCGACGCGCTGGGCCGGCATCACCAATCTCGTGCTGCGGTTGAACGTTGAAACGGATCGTCTTCGGCAGGATCTCGTCAGTGCCCGGCTGGAGCTGTCCGCCGGGAGCATTGAGACGGCTCACGTCCGCGCGAGCGGCGCCACTTTCACGGCGGGCTGGATGCATTCGCTGACCAATGCCATTCCGTTGTCCGGCGAAGGGACGCTGCGTGTGGAAGGGCCGGAGACGAAGTGGGGAGGTGCCGATGCGGTGCGCGTGACGGGATCGCTGGTCGCCTCGGACGGGCCGGTTGTGTCGGACCCGGCCTGGTCGTGGTGGACGAATCTGGCGCCGTTCGCCATCAACTGGGAATGCAGCGTGCAGGGGCTGCGCTCGGAGAAGCTCCAGGCGGAGGAGTTTTCGGCCGCGGGCGAATGGCGTTCTCCGCGGCTCACGGTGGATCGGCTGAACAGCACGCTTTACGGAGGGTTGCTGAGGGGCCGGGCGTCATTGAACGTCGACAGTCGGGAATTGCAGTTCAGCGGTTCATCGGATTTTGACGCGCACCGGCTGGGTCCGCTGTTGACGGAGAAGAGCCGGAAGTGGCTGTCCCAGTACACCTGGCGCCGGCCGCCCGCTGTTCAGGCGGAAGGGACGCTCGTGCTGCCCGCGTGGACGAACCGGCATCCGGATTGGCGGGGCGAGGTGCGGCCGACCGTCACGCTCAACGGCAACTTTGACGTCGGGCCGGGAGCGTTTCGGGGCGTTGCGTTCAGTTCCGCCCGCTCGCGCTTCAGTTATTCGAATCTCGTGTGGCGTCTGCCGGACCTCGTTGCGGTGCGGCCGGAAGGCCGGCTGGAGCTCGCTCACGCGTCCAATGAAGCGACGCGGGACTACTATTTCCGGCTTCGCAGTACGATCGATGTGAAAGCGCTGGAGCCGTTGTTGAAGACCAACAACGGGCGCGGACTGGACATCGTCGAGTTCACGCAGCCGCCGCTGGTTGCGGGCGAAGTCTGGGGGCGGTGGTATCAACCTGAGTTGATCCGCTTCAGAGGAAGCGTGGCGGCGACGAATTTCACGGTTCGCGGCCAGGCCGTTGGCAGCGCGGAGGCACGGGTCGCGTTTACCAACGGCGTCCTTTACGTCTTTGAACCGCGGGTCCAGCGGGGCGCGGAGCATCTTTCGGCTTCCGCCGTTCAGGCCGACTTCAACACGCATCGCGTGTACCTGACCAACGGCGTCGGCTATGTCGATCCGCTGGCCGTGGCGCGCGCGATCGGACCGCGCATCGGCCAGCACATGGAACCGTATCGGTTCGGGCATGCCGTTCGGGCGCGGGTGAACGGGATTATTCCGATGCGGGACGAGCGCGACGCGAACGTGCGGTTCGAGATCGAGGGCGGGGCGTTTGAGTGGTGGAAGTTCCGGGTGCCGGAGATCGAGGGACGGCTGGATTGGGTGGGGGAGAAGCTGTCGTTGCGAAATGTGCACGCCGAGTTTTACGGCGGCACGGCGGTGGGGGAGGCGGATTTTGATTTCGCGCGCGAGCGGGGGGCGGATTTCAGCTTTGACGTGCTGGTGACGGACGCGGAGCTGCGGTTGTTGATGCGGGACATGACGAGTCATTCGAACCGGCTTGAGGGGCGGTTGAACGGGCGGCTGACGATCACGCAGGGGACCTCGACAGACATTCACAGTGTTCAGGGCCGGGGCCGCGTGGATCTGACGGACGGATTCATCTGGGACATTCCGATCTTCGGCATTCTGACGCCGGCGCTGGACGGGATTGCGCCCGGGCTGGGCAGCAGCCGCGCGCGGGCGGCTTCGGGCACGTTTATTGTGACCAACGGCGTGCTGCGGACGGAGGACTTTGAGATTCGGGCGCCGGTGATGCGGCTGCAATACAACGGTGACGTGGACCTGACCGGGCGGGTGAACGCGCGTGTGCAGGCGGAGTTGCTGCGCGATATCCCGGCGGTGGGGCCCATGGTGAGCCTGGTGTTGTGGCCGGTGTCGAAGGTTTACGAATACCGGATTACCGGCACGGTGCAGAAGCCGGAGAGCGAACCGATCTTTTTCATTCCGCGGATCCTCGCGCTGCCGTTTCATCCGCTGCGGACGATCCGGGAGATTCTGCCGACGGTGCCGCAGGAGTCCCGCCCTGAGGAACTGTCGAATCAATGAGAACCACGAACGCGCCTTCGGTTTCATCTGCCCGGGCGCGAGTGACGACGTGCGCGATTGGTAAGTCAAAGGCGTTTTACCGCAGATGGACTCAGATGGACGCAGATGTTGAAGGCGAAGGCACAGCAGTCCTGTTGTATCTGCGTTCATCAGCGTCCATCTGCGGTTAAGAAACGTCTTTCGCGTCACCCGAGCATGTCAGACGCTGACAACTTTTCTACTTCAATGCCGCGTAAACGCGGTGGACGTCGTCGTGGTCGTCGAGGGCGTTGAGGAAGGCTTCGACTTCCTTGCGGGCTGGCTCGGCGAGTTCGGTGAAAGTTTTCGCCAGGTATCGAATCTCAGCGGCGATCACATTCCAACCCGCGGCTTTCAGCCATTTCGACACGGCGTCCAGGTCCTTGATTTCGGTGATGAACCGCGCGCCTTTCTGGCCGGGCGGCACTTCCTCGGGTTCGAGCGCTTCCACCTCCTGCGCGCCGGCTTCGATGGCGTCGGCCTCGGGATCGCGGTTGGTGTCGGTGTGGGTGGCTTCGACGACTCCAAGGTGATTGAAGAAGAAGCCGACGCTGCCGGGCTGGCCGAGTGAACCGGCCTTGAAGAGGTTCCGGATCTCGGGCGCGGTGCGGTTCCGGTTATCGGTCAGGCATTCCACGACAACGGGCACCTTGTGAGGTGCGAACCCCTCGTAGGTCACCAGTTCGTAGTCGACTTTCTCGTCGCCGATGCCAGCGCCCTTCTTGATGGCGCGTTCGATGGTGTCGCGATAGACGGACGCTTTCTTTGCCTTTTCGACGGCGGCGGCGAGGCGCGGGTTGAGGTCGGGGTCGGGTCCGCCGAGTTTGGCGGCGACCATGATTTCGCGAACCAGTTTGACGGTGATCTGGCCTTTTTTCTGCGCGTTGGCCTCGCGGCCGGCCTGTTTCCATTGGGCGCCCATAGAGGGCGATACTGTGAAAGAACCGGGTGAGGGGTTCAATGCAAAAGGGCGGAGGAGGTTAAAATCCGAAATCCGAGATCCGAAATCCGAAAGAAATCCGAAGTTCGAAATCCGAATTGCCGCATGGAGTCCCGCCTTCAGGCGGCGCCTTTGCCTTCAACAATGAGGGTTGAAGGTTGAGTGTTCACGCCTTCGATTGGCTATTGGCTATGCGCACAGCGCCAGTCACCTCCCTCTCCGCAGAGCGGAGTGGGGAGGGCGTTCGAACCGTTCTCTGTACCTCCGTGCCTCTGTGGTAAAACAGCCTTTGCCGTTCTGTGGGACTTTGGCGGTCGGACGACGGCTCGCGAGGACGCTCGCCCCACCGATTGATAGAGGATTCTCAGCGATTGGAAGCTGAAGTTTGGGGCTGATGATGAAAAAGCATTGGTTTGTTGCCGGTGTTCTGGCAATTAGTGCGGCGTGGAATGCCGGGGACGCGTTTGGCCCTGATTCAGAGCCTGATGGGCTGATTCTGCCAAAGCAGTCCGGCGCCATTTTGCATGACCCGATTCGGCAATCTCGAGTTGGGCGGTGAATCCGAGGATTCACCGCATGGGCGTGGCCCGAAGGAACTGGTCAAGGACGAGGCGTACTATTTTGCGGAGGCGCGGACGGCGCACGAGAACGCGCGATTCGAGCAGGGCCTGCGGCTTTACTCGAAGGTGCTGGAGTTCAATCCATCGAACGCGGCGGCGTGGACCGGCCAGGTGCAGATGTTGATCGAGCTGGGCGAGTTCAAGGAGGCGGGGCTGTGGGCGGACAAGGCGCTGGAACGATTTCCGTCTGAACCCGAGTTGCTGGCGGCGAAGGCGGTGGCGTTGGCGCGGAGCGGCGACACGCATGGGGCGCTGGTGTTTTCGGACGCGTCGATTTCGGAGCGGGGCGACAGGCCGTATGTGTGGCTGGCGCGGGCGGACGTATTGCTGGCGCGGGCGGAGCAGAAGGCAGATTACTGCTTCGAGCGGGCATTGGCGCTGGCGCCGCAGGACTGGTTTGTGACGTGGCTGGCGGCGCGGATTCGATTCTTTTACAGGCAGTTCGTTCTGGCGCTGAAGCTCCTGCAGCAGGCGGTTGAGTTGAACGCCGGTCATTGGATTTTGTGGCTGCAACTGGGCGAGTGTCAGCAGGCGCTGGGGTTGGTCGGACCCGCCCGGCATTCGTTCCTGCAGGCGCAACAGTTGAATCGAAACTCGCGCGAGGCGGACCTGGCATTGCTGCGTCTGCGGGAGACCGGGCTGAAGACGCGCCTGCGGGGATGGTGGCGGCGGCTTTTTCAATCATGAGCACCTTGAGCCTTGATCGCTTGTTGGCGGCGGCGAGCGAGTTCGACGCGTCGGATCTGCATCTGGTGGCCGGTGTGCCGCCGGCATTCCGGGTGAACGGGGAGATCATTCTTGCGGACGAGGACGCGCTGACGGAGGCCGATCTCGCGGCGATGACGGATCAACTGCTGAACGATTATCAGAAGAAGAAGTTCGAGCAGGAATGGGAGCTGTGCATTTCGCTGCGGCACAGCGCGGCCGGGCGCGTGCGGGTGACATTTTATCGCCGCAACGGGTATCCGGAGTTGAGCCTGCGCTTTTGCGGCGACCGGATCGCGACGCGGGAGGATCTCGGGTTGCCGGAAAAGATCGACGACCTGGCACGGCGTCCGAACGGGCTGGTGCTGATTACAGGTCCGACGGGGGCGGGCAAGACGACGACGCTGAATTATCTCGTGGATCTGATCAACACGGAGCGCCGGTGCAAGATTGTGACGATTGAGGACCCGATCGAGTTCGTGCATGAGAACAAACGCGCGATTGTGGTGCAGCAGGAGGTGTTGACGGACGTGCGCTCGTTCAACCGCGCGCTGATTCATGTGTTGCGGCAGGACCCGGATGTGATCGTGGTGGGCGAGATGCGGGATCATGAGGCGATTTCGACGGCGCTGGCGGCTGCGGAAACGGGGCACCTGGTGCTGGCGACGATGCACTCGCCGAACGTGTCGCATGCGCTGGAGCGGATCATCGGCGTGTTCGAGGGGAACGCGCAGCGCCAGATTGTGCTGCAGCTTGCGAATGCGTTGCAGGGGATCATCGCGCAGGACCTGTTGCCGGCGGCGGACCGGACGCGCCGCGTGCTTGCGTATGAGTTGCTGGTAGCGAACGGCGCGGTGCGGAACCTGATTCGGGAGAACCAGTTTCATCATCTGGAGAACACGATCCAGATGGGCCGGAAGGAAGGCATGGTGCTGATGGACAATTGCCTTTACGATCTCTACTGCAAGTGTTTGATCACGTACGACACGGCGGTAAGCCGCGCGCGGCATCCCGAACGGATCAGCCAGAAGCAGGGGGCGGCCTGAAGGCGCGGATGCCATGAGCACTTCGAGCACTGATCGCGGGGCGTCCAGCGTTGCGGCTGTTCCCGGGCGCAATGCGGCGTTCGTGACGACACAGTGGTCGGTGGTGCTGAAGGCCGGAGCCGGCAATGAGGCCGAGGCAGAGGCGGCGCTGGCGCGGTTGTGCCAGACCTACTGGTATCCGCTTTACGTCTATGTTCGCCAGCGCGGGCATGGCTCTCATGACGCGCAGGACCTGACCCAGGAGTTCTTCGCGCGGTTGCTTCGCCGGAACACGCTCCAATCAGTGACGCGCGCGCGCGGCCGCTTCCGCTCGTTCCTGCTGTCGGCATTGAATCGTTTCCTGACCGACGAATGGCGGAAAGCGGGCGCGAAGAAGCGAGGCAATCGTCTGGTCGTATCGCTGGATGCCGCCGATGCGGAGACGCGGTTCCGGCATGAGCCGGTGGACCGGTTGACGCCGGAGAAGTTGTTCGAACAGAACTGGGCGTTGGCGCTGTTGAACCGCGTGTACGAAGCGTTGCGCGAGGAGTTCGAGAAAGGGGGAAAGGGAGTTCAGTTCGAGGCATTGAAGTTCTGCCTGACGGGCGATCGCAGCAAGGTGCCTTACGCGGAACTCGCGGACCGCCTGGGCATGTCGGAGAACGCGGTCAAGATCACTGTTCACCGGATGCGGCAGCGATATCGCGAATTGCTCCGTGAAGAAGTGGCGCACACGGTGTCGGAACCCGGGGAGGTCGAAGACGAGTTGCATCGGCTGTTCCGGGCGTTGAGCGGGGCGTGATGGCGCGATTGCTTGAAACCTTTTCGGGGTTTCTGCGTGGTACAGGCTGGAGCACAGATGGACACTGAGAGATTTTGTCAGCACTGCGGAAAGCCGTTTGGAGCCAAGGCGGTGCATGGGCTTTGTCCCGAATGCCTTATGCAGGTCGGCATGGGCAGCGAACCGGGCGTGGAGGGCGGGCCGAAAGGTTTTGTCCCGCCAACTCCCGAGGAATTGGCGCCGCATTTCCCGCAGCTGGAGGATCTGGAGTTCCACGGCAAGGGAGGGATGGGGGCTGTTTACAAGGCGCGCCAGAAGAACCTGAACCGGCTGGTGGCGTTGAAAGTGTTGCCGCCGAACGCGGGTCGCGACCCGGCGTTTGCCGAGCGGTTCACTCGCGAGGCGCAGGCGCTGGCGCAATTGAGTCATCCCGGGATCCTGACCATTCACGAGTTCGGGCACGCGGGCGGATTCTACTACTTTGTGATGGAGTTCGTGGACGGCGTGAACCTGCGGCAGTTGTTGCGAGCGCAGCGGTTGTCGCCACGCGAAGCCATGGCGATCGTGCCGCAGATTTGCGAAGCGCTGCAGTATGCGCACGACCGCGGGATCGTGCATCGCGACATCAAGCCGGAGAACGTGCTGGTGGACAAGCAGGGCCGGGTGAAGATTGCGGATTTCGGATTGGCCAAGCTGCTGGGGCGGGAAGGGCAATCGTTGCCGCTGACGCAGTCGGCGGAGGTGATGGGCACGCCGCAGTATATGGCACCGGAACAATTGGAAAGGCCATTGGAGGTGGACCACCGGGCGGATATCTATTCGCTCGGGGTGGTTTTCTACGAGATGCTGACGGGCGAACTGCCGCTGGGCCGTTTTCCGGTGCCGTCGCGCAAGGTGCAGGTGGACGTGCGGCTGGGTGAGATCGTCCTGCGCGCGCTCGAGAAAGAACCCGAGTTGCGCTATCAACAGGCGCGCGTGTTCAAGACGGAGGTGGAAACGGTGGCGCAAGCAGCGGGCTCAGGCTCGCCGGCCGCCGCGCATGCGTCCCGGCCTCGCGCAAACCGGTCGGAAGCCAGGACAACATGGTACGGGCCGCTGGCGTTGGGGTTGTTTCTCGCCGGCACACTGGGAACGCTGGCGCTGATGTCGCTGTCGCCGCGGGAGGAACCGGCGTTGGTGTTCGGGGCGTTGGCGTTGTGCCTGGCCGTTGTGTTCGCCTGGATGAGCCGCCGGGAGAGGCTGGGGCGTTTCGTACTGTTTACGGTAGGCGGTGCCGTCTGTCTGGCAGGTGCGATCGCGGCGGTGTCGTTTTCTGATCCTTGCGCCGATGCACCGGCGGGAATCTCGCGAACGCCAGCAGCAGGAGCTGGCCCGGCTCGAATCCGCTCGGGAGCAAGCCCGGCTGGAAGCGGCAAGGCAGGACCAGCAAACCACCAACGCATTGACGGGGGATTCTGCGGTTGTGCCGCCGGCTGAAGACACGCGACCGGAAGTGCTGTTGCGGGGCATTACGAGCATGCACGGGAGCAACTACGCGATTGTCCGGGTGACCGAGCCGAATGGCTCCGCGCGGACGCTGCTGCTGGCCGCGGGCGAAAGCAGTGGCGAAATTGAGGTTCCTGGCATCGACGTTGAAACGCACAAGGTGAGACTCCTGAACCAGGGTATTGAGCAGACGCTCAGCTATGATATTTCCGCTCTGCAGGCGGGGACAGATGGCGAGTATTGGATTCGGACGAACGATGTGCCTGAACAGGCCTTATTGGTCCAGCCGATGGTTCCGTGGCAGACCAACGCGTTCACGGGGGCCACGGAAGTGGCGCGGCAACCGGCGGAAATCAATCGTCACGGGGAATTGCCGGGGCTGCAGAAGGTGTTGTCCAACGGCTCGTCGAAAGAGCGCAAGGACGCGTTGGGACTGATCGCCCGTGAGCGGCTCGCGTTGATCATGGACGACGAATTCATCCGCGCGTATGCGCGCTGCGCGGAGGACGAGGACCGGGCTGTGCGCAGCGAAGTGGCGCGGCAGGTGGGCGAGCGCTGGATCTGGTCGGCGGAACGGCAACATCCCGAAGCGATCGAATTGATGTTGCGTTTGTCGCGCGACCGGGATCGCGAAGTCAGGCACAGCGCGGTGTATTTCGGGCTTTCGACGATTCCCAGGAAGGACGAGCGGGTGTTGAGGCGGTTGCTGGAACTGGCGTTGGCGGACCAGGAAATGAACGACGAGGGGAGTTTCGGGCGGATAGCGTGGGGCGTTCGAGACCAGCGCGAGCAGGCGGCGCGGATCCTGGATGAGTATCTCGAACGCGCGGAGCACGCCGAGGCGGCGCATCGCGTGTATGAACGCATCACGGGACGCAGGCCGCCGCGGGGCAGGCCAATCCCGGCGGACCGGGCGCGCCTGGAGCGCGAGCTCGAGGCGCGGTATCAGGCGGCGCTTCAGATCACTTTTTTCACCCAGGCCGACGCGGCGCTGAAGGCAGTGGCGGTGGATGCGGCGAAGGCAGGGATTCCGGCAACGGCCATCAAGGCGCTGAAGAAGATCACCTTCTTCTCGGTTGGCGACAGCGCGGCGGTCGAAGTGACGACGCACCTGGTGAAGGCGAAACTCTATGCCGATGCCTTCGAGGCGGCCAAAGGAATCACCGCATTCAGCCGCAAGGACGAGGCGTTGAGGATTGTTGCGCAAGCCGCGGCGGCGGGGTGCGACCATGCGATCGCGTCGAAAGCCGTGAAAGGAATGACTTCGTTTTCGGCGCGCGATGAAGCGGCTGCAGAGACGGCTCGTGAGCTGGCGAAGAAGGGGTACACAGCGGAAGCGATCGAGCTGGCGAAGACCATTACGGCATTCAACAAGCGGGACGCGCTGCTGCGGGAACTTGCGGAAGGCAGATCCACTCGAACAAATTCAAGATGAAACTCAACACATTGCTTGTTCTACTGGCGCTTACGGCCTCCGGCTGCATTACCCATCGATCGACGGTTTACCGCGATTCGGAGCGAAGGAAGGTCGAGTTTGAATCCGACGCCGCGGCGCGGCTGTTTTACGAGACGCTGAGCAGCGGGGGCTTTGACAAAGGCGCTGCCGAGAGCGCGACGAATGTGGGAATTCCGTTTGTGTTTTCGCATGAGCGCAAGGTGGTGACGGGGCCCAACACCCGGTTCAATCGCGCGGTGGAAGTGTGCGACGCCAACCGCGATGGCGTCATCAGCGAGCAGGAAGCGCGCATCTTCGCGAACCAGCACTGAAATCCGCATATGAACGCGCCTGTTCTTCGGCTGTGTGTGCTGGGCGGCGTGATGTTGGTCATGGCCGGCTGTGTCGTCTCGCGATCAGGGAACGCCCCGAGAAGATTTCGACGCACGAGCACCGTGCCTGAACAGCTCTCGTTGCGGACGTTCGGAGACGCCGGCCAGGCGTTCGAGGGTGTGTTGGTGGTGGATGGCGAACGCCGCGACGTGTCGGAGGTGTCCCCGGCCGAGTTTCCCCTGACGGCGAGTGTTGTTGCGGGTGAGTTCATCAGGACCGGCGGCGGCGGGATCTTCGAGTTCAGGATTTACAGGGACAAGGGCTCTGTGGGTTTCGGTGGACTGAGCGAGCCCGGCAGGTCGGTTCGTTTTCGGTACCATAACGGCGCCATTGAAGTGTCCTCGGATATCTCGCTTGACGACGGAGGCTGAGGGGGCAGCGGAGTGGGTGAACAGGCCTGCTGTTCGCGCTTCATTCCATGAAACTTTCAGTCGGGGGCAGCGTCTAGGGAAGGCATGAATTCATCGAATTCCCTGTTGCGTCCCCTTGTTTCGGGCCGGTCTGGTGAATGGAAGCTGTTGCGCGCCGGTGTGTTGGCGGCGTTTGCGGTTCTGCCGTTTGTGTTGAGTGAGAACTGCTTTGCCGACGACGTGAGTCCCGAGGCGGTGGCGCCCACGGCGCGGATGGAGTTGTTCAACGGAAAGGATTTCAGCGGCTGGACGTTCTTCATGCGGACCAATGCCGATCCGGCGAAGACGTGGCGGGTCGAGGATGGTTTGATCAAATGCACCGGACAGCCGTTCGGGTATATCCGGACCGAGAAGGATTATCGGGACTACAAACTCACGGTCGAATGGCGGTTCCCGCAACAGGGCAATTCGGGCGTGTTGATCCATATGCGCGGGGAGGACAAGTTGTGGCCGACGAGCCTCGAGTGCCAGGGCCAGACGGGGAACCAGGGCGACTTCATCGCGTTCGAGGGTGTGACGTTCAAGGAACGTGGAAACAACCGTCGCGTGCCCAAACAAGGTCCTTCGGCAGAGAAGCCGCTGGGCGAATGGAACACGTATGAGATCGTGTGCGCGGGCGATACCGTGAAGTGTTATGTGAATGGCAAGCTGATGAACCAGGCGACGGAGTGCAATCTGACGTCCGGAAAGATTGTCATTCAGAGCGAGGGCAGCGAGTTCGAGATCCGGAAGATCACGCTGGAACCTGCCAAGGCGGAGTAGGGATTATTTCCTGAGGTGAACGATGGTGGCGCCCCAGCCGCCGAGTTGTTCGTGGGCGAGGTGGTAGGAGATCACGTGCGGATGACGCGCGAGCAGGGCGTGCACTGTGCGCCGCAGGTTGCCGATGCCTTTTCCGTGAATGATCCGCACCTGGAGAATGCCCTTCTCGCGACAGGCTTCGAGGTAATCAGTGACGAGATCCTTCACTTCTTTCGGCCTGAAGGTATGGAGGTCGAGCACGCCGTCGATGGGGAGTTGGATGGGATCGGTCATACGGCGGGAATGTATCGCAGGAAAACATCCAACATCCAACATCCAACATCCAGTGGACTGACGCGGAGATTGCGCGAAGGTCGGGGGTGCCGTAACGGATGGTCGGACGACGGCTCGCGAGGACGCTCGCCCCACCGAAAGGCGCGCAGGATGTGCTGCCGGGTCAACCTTCCAACACAGGGAAAGATTGATTGCGGTGACAGGTATTCTAGTTTAAGGGCTACAGACATGAACCTGCGGCAACGCAACTGAACATGGCAACTCTGCTTATCGCCATTCTTTCCGGCCTGGGCTTTATTGTGGCGTATCACACCTACGGGCGGTGGCTTGGACGGAAGATTTTCGAGCTTTCGGCGGCAGCGGTATGTCCGTCCGTCCGGATGAACGACGGGGTGGACTACGTGCCCACGCCGAAGGGGGTCGTATTCGGGCATCATTTTACGTCGATTGCGGGGACGGGGCCGATCGTGGGGCCGGCGATTGCGATTATGTGGGGCTGGTTGCCGGCGCTGTTGTGGGTGCTGGTGGGGTCGATTTTCATTGGCGCGGTGCACGACCTTGGCGCGCTGGTGGTGAGCCTGAGGAACAACGGGCAAACGGTGGGGGACATTGCGGGGCGGGTATTGAACCGTCGGGTGCGATTGTTGTTTCTGCTCGTGCTGCTGATGGCGTTGACGGTGGTGCTGGCCATCTTCGGGATGGTGATCGCCGCGGTTTTCCGGCAATACCCGGCATCGGTATTTCCGTGCACAATCCAGATACCTATTGCCGTTGCGATCGGGTATTGGCTGCATCGAAAGGGCATCGGCCTGTTCCTGCCTTCGCTGATTGCGCTGGTCACGATGTACCTGTCCGTGATTTACGGTGACGTGGGCTGGTTGCATTCCGTCAATACAACGATGGCAGGCTGGCCGAGCTGGGTGTGGGTTCTCCTGCTTCTGCTGTACTCCTATATTGCTTCCGTGTTGCCGGTCTGGATCCTTTTGCAACCGCGGGACTACATCAACTCGCTGCAGCTGCTTTCCGCGCTGGCCCTGATCCTGGTGGGCTTGTGCGCGGCGGCATTGTTCGGTGGCGCGCCGCTTGCGGACGGGGTTCGGCCTGAGTTGTCGATCGTCGCGCCCGTGGTGGAATGGAATCCTGCGGGTGCGCCGGCGATGTTTCCGTTCCTGTTCATCACGATCGCGTGCGGCGCGATCAGCGGTTTCCATTGCCTGGTGAGCAGCGGCACGAGCAGCAAGCAGTTGAGGAGCGAAACCGATGCGCGTTTTGTCGGGTATGGGGGGATGCTGACCGAGGGGTTCCTGGCGACACTGGTGATTCTGGCGTGCGCCGCCGGGCTCAGTCTGGGGGTGCAGTCGGGCGGCACGACGCTGGTTGGGGAGGCTGCGTGGTCGTCCCGTTATGTTTCGTGGGACTCCGCCGGAGCGCTGGGAGCCATGGTGTCGTCGTTTGTGGACGGAGCGGCGAATCTGCTGCGGACGATTGGAGTGCCCGGGACGGCCGCTGTTGCCCTGATGGGGGTTCTGGTGGCGTCGTTTGCGGGGACGACGATGGACACGGCGTGTCGGCTGCAGCGGTATGTGATACAGGAGCTGGCTGCCTGTGCTTCGCTGCCCGGTGAGACCGGGGCGCGGTGGGGGTTGGATTGGCTGAGAGGCAAGCATCCGGCGACGCTGGTTGCGGTGGCGCTGGCGGCGGCTCTGGCGGCGGCGCCGCCGCCCGGAGCGTCCTGGTCGCTTGCGCAGGCAGGCAAGGGCGGGCTGATTCTGTGGCCGCTGTTCGGGGCAACCAACCAGTTGTTAGGTGGGCTTTCGTTTCTGGTGATCCTGTTCTACCTGTGGCGCCGCGGCCGGCCGGTGTGGTTTCTGATTCTGCCGATGGCGTTCATGCTGGTGATGCCGCTTTGGGCGATGCTGGTTCAGTTGTTTATCGGGAGCGGAGGATCGGTCGGGTGGATTCGGAGCGGCAACTGGATGCTGGTGATCATCGCGGCGGGAACGATTGTGTTGGAGATCTGGATGATCGTTGAAGCGGT
>DGDZ01000010.1:0-129 GCA_002385705.1 Verrucomicrobia subdivision 3 bacterium UBA3939 | reverse complement strand
GCGTGAAGGGCATGCTGGAGGAATCGCTGCCAGGACAAGCTGAAGGGCCGGCGCTCGGCACGATGGAACGGGCCACGTGAATTCCTGCTCTGATTTTGCCTGCCCGGGGTTGGACCGGTAACATGTGCC
>DGDZ01000007.1 GCA_002385705.1 Verrucomicrobia subdivision 3 bacterium UBA3939 | reverse complement strand
AGGGGTTGTCCGTTTTTGCTTCTGACCGCAAAGGGGCAGAGACGCAGGGGACGGCTGACGGCAAAGGCCGGAACCACGAAAAAAACGAAAAGAAAGGCAAGGCTTTGTCTCGCGCGAAGCCGCGAAGGCGCGAAGGAAACGGAGCGCGACTCTGTGAGTCGCAGCAATGGCCAATGGCTCAAAGTAGTCAGGGATCCCCAGGCAATCGTGTCTGCCAATCGCGCAGATGAGCTTCGGCGCGGCAGGCTGCTCGCCTCACCAATGAACACCGATGAGTGGTTTCAACTGCCGGGCTGAAAGCTGCGGTCGAGAAGCAGGTAGTCTTTCACAGGTTTGCCGCCGATGAGGTGTTCCTGGATGATGCGTTCCAACACAGCCGGCGTGCAGGAGTGATACCACACGCCTTCCGGATACACCACGGCGATCGGGCCGCGCGTGCACACCCTGAGGCAATCGGCTTTGGTCCGGCACACCAGTCCGCCCGCGCCGCTCAATCCCAGTTCCTCAAGCCGCCGCTTGAGGTATTTCCAGGATTCACGCCCGGTCTCCGCGCTGCAACACTTCGGCTTTGTCGGCTCCGCGCAAATGAAGATGTGCCGCCGACAGGTGTCGGCGCCGATGGATTCAATGATCTCCTGCAGTTCGTCTTTCATGGAAGATTCAGCGTGCCAGGGTGAGGGCGATGACGCCGGCAACCGCGACGGCGCCGCCGGCGAGCGACCGGATTCCGGGGCGTTCGCCTTCGAACAACCAGGCCATGGGGATCACGACGATCGGCGACATGGCAATGATGGGCAGCACAACACCGGACGGGGTGGTTTCGAGCGCCCATTGCATGCAGCTTACGCCAATGGTCTGTCCCGCAAGACTGTTGAGCGTGATCCAGAACCACACCCGGTGATCCGCGGCGAACGCCTTGAACAACGGCACCGGATGTCCTGTGACCCGCTGGGCATGCCGCCGCACCAGCCAGAGCGTCAGCCCTGACAGAACAAGGCCACCCAGAACGCGTTGAAAGCCGGCACTGACCGGGTCGATGGATTCTCCCGCGGCGCGCACGACTTCGTAGGCTTTGCGGCTGAGCACTGCGCCCCAGGCGCCGCCGAGCGCCGCGAGCAGGCCGGCCATGCTGCCGATGACCAGATCGCGCCTTGTGATCTTCACGTGTTCCTCCGGCGCGAGCGCGATGCCGACCCCGGCGAGAATGGTCAGGGCACAGAGCAATTGGGCCAACGTCAGCGTTGTGCCGAGCCAGATCCATTCGATCAAGGCGCCGATGGGAGCTGTCAGGCATTGAACGAGCAGCAACGTCAGGCGCGGTCCGAGCCGGGGCAACGATTGGAAGTACGCGACGTCGCCGAGGCCGATGCCGAGGATGCCGCTCATGAGGAAGAAAGGCAGGCCCGCGCCGGTCAGGCCGGCGCCGAGGCCGAAGCCGTAAATGGCGAGCAGGCCGGTGGCGACGGTGATGCGCCAGAAGTTCGCTTCCGTGCCGCCGATCATTCGGGCAGAGCGATGTCCGCAGATGGCGGACAACGAGAACAGAATGGTCGTCAGGATGGCCGCGAACACGCGCGCAGGCTAGTTGCCTGCCGATCGCTTGGCGAGATCGTTCGTGGATCGGCTCAGCACATTGACGAGGCAATGCAGAGCGCCGAACTGCCGGTAGGTGGAAGTGCAATCGACCGGTCGAACCTCGAAGCCGAGTTCCTCCCAGATCGCCCGGGCGGCGGCGTTGAGGGCATCGGCGTTCTGGTAAAAGGGCAAATAGACAAAACGCCGGGACCCCTGGCGGTCGATCAAGCAGTTGACGTACGTGAGGTAGCTGCGCCCGTCCGCTGCGGGGATTGTGGGAATGCGAACCACGCGATAGCCGGTGTCGGCGCATTGCCGGGCGACCGCATCAAACAGGTGTTGCGTTTCTTTCGAGAAATCAGGTCCGCCGGCGAGTTCGGGGAAGGGAACGGAGGCGGACGTCGGAAGGAAGGCGCGTCCGAGGGATGGATCACCGACGAGCATTGTGTTGTTCCCGACGGAAACCATGAACATCGCGGCGTGGTGATTGGGCGCCTGGTCGAGCAGCACCACGCGGCGGTTCAAGGTTCGCTCGAGGTCAGTTATGAAGTGCTCCTTGTCGGGAGTTGTGCGTTGGATGTTGCGATGGAGCACGCGCGGCGCGACGAATACCGTTTCGTCGTCCACGAGGAAATCGCCTCCGTCGAAATAGAACGCCGCGCACCGTGCCACGACCGCCGCGGAGAGCGCGCGGGCGATGTCGCCGCTAATGCGTTCGTCGCCGGCGCGCGCGGGCCAGATCTCGGCGGACGCTTCCGCGGGTGAATGCAGCAGGGTGGTGATGCCGTTTTCCGGGCCGAGCGCAATCCAGCGGTCGCGCGACCAGACGGTCATGTCATGGTTGACGGCAATGGGTTTCAGCCGGCAGCGGACCGGGCCGACGAAGTTCAGCAGTTCATCGAATGCGGCGTGGGTCGGGCAAACCACGTAAACGGTGACGTCGCTTTCGAGCGCGGTCAGGAACTGGCTGTAGGTCGACTCAACCACCTCCCGGGCGGAGGGTTCGTAATGGATCACCAGTTCGCGAAAGTGCCCGCTGCATTCGGAAAGGATGGGACCGGCCGGCGGCGGTTTTGGATGCCGCGCGCCGGCCAGTCCTGCGATGAACGATCCGATGGCGAGACCGATCGCGATACCGGTGAGTGTCTGCCAGCGGGGCACGGTTACCGGGCGGTGACGAGTGTGCCTTCCTGCTGCCGCGCCATGGTGGACCACATCTGCGCCACCACCGCGGTGGGGTCAAAGACAACAAGGTTGCGAACTTCTCCCGGCGCATCGGTTACGCCCGGAAGGGCCTCGGGTTTGGCGGGCTGCATTGTGACCTGGATGATCTGATCAGGCGGCAGTCTGATTCCGGTTGCGAGCAGAATGGTTTTGGTTTCATTCGCCTTCAGTGTCAGGGAGCACGGATGTTGCCAGAGCTTCTCAGGACGGGTTGGGATGCGGGAAAGCATCGAGGCCGGCGAACTGGCCGTCATGATGATTTCGATCGAGGCTTCCGCGGTGGTGGACCCGGTGTTCAACGCCGTCAGAACGAGTTCGGGTTCGTCGCCGGCCTGGGGGACGCGATTGTCCTTGGGGACGAGTGTGAACTCGATGCCGTTGGCGACGAGTTTGGGTTGGGCGACTTCCTTTGCCGCGGTGTCATTGTCGGCGTGCAGCGGGTGAATGAGAAGGGCGGCGGCGGTCAGGGAAGCCGTGACGAGTGCCGCCGAACCCATGGTTGCGAGGTCTTTGGTTTTCATTGTGGTTTGTGCTTATCCTGTCTGCCCCATTGAAAGCGAAGAAGGCGTGGGAGTTGTCCGGCACGCGTAATTTGTTTGTAAAGGAAATGTAACGGGAACGAGTGCCCGCCGACCGAAGCGGCGAGGGCGGCGCCTGTGTTCCAGGTGCCTGCGCTGCCGGGGCGGGTCCGCGCCCGGCCGTTCGACGCCGGGATCGCTGCTTGCGTCGGGTATGGCTTTCGGGTAAACGGAAGGCGACTTTGGACCCGATTCACTTATGAGAACGCAATTCAAGATGTTGTTGTTGTTGGCTGCCGGTGTAGTCGCGTTCGGTTGCTCCAGCGTGGAGGCGAGCGAGGCTCCTGCGGCGACGAACCGGATCGAGGACTTGAGTTACAGCGTCGGCATGAGCTTCGGTCGCAGCATCAGGAACGCTGGCTTTGAAGTGGACGTGGACATCGTGGTGGAGGGGATGAAGGACGTGCTGGGGGGGCGCGAAACGCGGCTGAACGAGCAACAGATGCGGGAGGCGATCAATACGGCTTTGCAGGAGGTGCGCGCCCGGCAGGAAAAGGAGCGCAGGGAGCTGGCGGAAAAAAACCGCAAGGCTGCGGAAGAGTTTCTTGCCGAGAACAGGAAGAAGCCGGACGTCAAAACACGTGAGGTCACACTGGGCGACGACTCGGTTGTCGAGCTGCAGTATCGCGTCATTACGGAGGGTACGGGTGAGAGCCCGGCCGGCGGGGACACGGTGGTCTTGAACGTGACGGGAACGACGGTTGATGGAAAGGAATTTGACAGCGGGTCGAACCAGAGGCGGCCTCTGAGCCGGCTGCCGCAGGGATTGCGGGAGGCGTTGCAGATGATGAAGGTGGGAGGAAAGTGGCAGATCTTCCTTCCGGATTCACTGGCGTTCGGGGTGACCGGTATGGGACCGGTGGAACCCGGGGCGGCGGTCGTTTACGAGGTGGAACTGCTTTCCGTGGAGAAACCGCAGCCGTTGACCAGCGATATCATCAAGGTGCCTTCTGCGGAGGAGCTGGCCAAAGGCGCGAAGATCGAAGTGATCAAGGCGGAGGACGTTGCGAAGATGCAGCAGACGAACGCGGCAGCCGCGACGAACCGGTGATCAGGAAGACTTCCAACATCCAACGTTCAGGCTTGCAGGGAAACGCTGAAACGCTGAAAGGCTTCTTGCAGGCGACTTTCTTGCAGGCGACGACGTAAGGAGTCGAGGCGACGGCTTTGGGAACCGCGGATGGACGCGGATGGACTCGAATGATATCGGAGCGCGGAGCATAGCTCCGCATGGCGGCCAACTACACGGGGCCAGGAGATAGCGGAGGGAACGGAGGTGAAAGGCTTGTCGTGCTTGTGGCTTGGCGACTTGGCGGCTTGGCGTTGAAGAGGGGTTGCGAGTGGGTTGTACGGTCGGGGGTTTTAACGCAAAGGCGCAAAGGCGCAACGACGCAAAGGACGGCGAACGGCAAAGGCCTGGACCGCGAAAGGCACGAAAGAAAGGCTTTGTCTCACGCGAAGCCGCGAAGGCGCGAAGGAAACGGAGGGCGACTCTGTGAGTCGCAGCAATGGCCGAGAGCTCGCG
>DGDZ01000066.1 GCA_002385705.1 Verrucomicrobia subdivision 3 bacterium UBA3939 | reverse complement strand
CCGCGAAGCGGTTTAGTTCAACGATAGAACTGAGCGACAGCCGCCCCGCCGTGATAACGCCAGTGACGCTCGACAATCAGAGCGCGCCGCCGAAGCCCGCGACTCTCGAACTGTAAAACGGGGCGGCTGTTCGCTCCAGTGACCTTGTTGGACCAATACTTCGTCCATTAATGACTGACTGAACGAGGCGGAAGCCGCTCTGGCGGCGGGTCGCGCCGGTGCATCTGTTTCCCTCCCATGACTCGTTTTCTGTATTCAGATTCCAGTTCAGGTTTCACGTTTATCTCTGGCGGCTTGCTCCAGAGATTCGTGGAAGCCGCGAAAAAGCGCACGACCTGGCGACGTTGTCCGTCTATGTTGAACCACACAGCATGCTCGGCGTCTCCAGTCCTCCACTCCCACTCTATGCGATACCAAGGGATTGTCTGGCCGCGCCATTTAACCGGCCCTTCCATCTTGCTAGGACGTTTGGACGTCTGCGGCAGCCTCTCCGCATACCCCATTCGTTTGAGAGTTTCTCGAGCCAGTGCCAGGGCTTCGCGGCGGCTCATGTTCAGTTCCCCGAGATATTCTTGCACGCGATCTGGATGTTGTTCGGTAAAGTAGTTCTTAGGCGCCTCGAATGCATCCACATGGCCTCTGGAATAAACGAATCGCCATCCATTTGTAAGGAGGAGACTCCCACCAACATCCCCGGGGAGCCTTCCGGGAACAAATCGTTGCACCGAGTCGCCGGTAATGGGCACCGGCACCGGCAAATCCAGCTTTTTGGCAAAGTCGGAAAAGATCGGTAGCAGTGCAACTAGAACTGCGTTCGAATACTCTAACGTAACGTGAATCATGTCGGGCATAAATCCTCACCACGGCGGATTGTTGTATTGGTTATAGCGGAGTTCGTCGTAACCATAGATTTTGAGGTTGCTCGTGTTGATGCCGCTTGTGCCGGGATAAGTTCTCGCCCGTCGCACAGCTTCCTTGAGCGACTCCCCTTTTTCGATCCACTCATATTTGAACCAGGTCACGAAATTAATGTGGTCATACCAAACGCGGTTGAGAATCCCGATCCACTTGGTAGCCGTCCAGCCCATGAACGCACAGGGCCGCCGACCATCATCGGCAAAATCGGCAACTGTCATCGTCTTCTTCGGTATCCCAAACGCCAGCGGCAAATCGCCTTTGGCCGTCTCGCATCCGTCCAGAAACACAAACCGGTAGGCGTGCCGGTTGGTGGCCAGCGGATTCTCCGTGGCCAGGGCGTTGTAAAGCTGCGCAGTGGTGATCCGCGTCAGGGTATTTGTGCCAGAGCCGATCTGATCCCGACCACCGTGCCCGAAGTAAAAGAAGTTGCGGGATGTGGGGTGGATCAGCGCAGTGCGCAGCGCATTCCAATCGTTGGTCGCGGTGCTCAAGGGGCTGGTGCGAAGCCGATACGCCTGCCCCGGCGGATGGGGCGGGCGCACCACGTAGCCGCGGCTTTCCGCCGCGCCCACGAAGTTGTCGGTCATTTCGTCCAGCAATTCGTGGTCAATCAAGTGATTGAACGCCTGCTGGTTGACCACCACCCAGTTGCCCGGCCCGGTCCAACGGTCGGAGCTCAAAAACTTCTTGGGCGTCATCGTGGCGGCACTTCCACCAGATTCAAGTGTTCCTTCTCCCTTGCCACGCGAGCCATAGACCATCTTCACCTTCGTCTCCGCACCCGGCACCGAGGCTGCAGCCTCGCCTCCGTCCCACCAAGTGTAAATGTCCGCATCAAACCACGGATCGTCCCGGCGCACTCCGAACGGATCAATCAGATTCCACACCGCCCGAATTTGCCCGTCGGTCGTGTGCCCAAAGAAACTGCCCACATACTGGTTCTGGCTGTCGAAAATGGCCACCTCCCAATCCACGTCCGGGTGCGCCGAGACGGCGTTAATCAGCAGCGAATCGTAAAGCTCCCCGAAATGGAACGACCAGTTGGGGAAGGAAATCTCGTTGAACACTTCGATCTCCATCACCGGGCTGGCGATGTTGACCAGCGCCGCCGGGTCCGGATTGGCCGGATCCACCATCCATGTGGCTTCCGCTTGGATGGTGTGAACGCCGTTGCTCAGCAACCGCGTGTCCAGGGTGAAATACAGAAACGGGGTAGGGAACGGCGGCTTAAGCATCGCGGCGGCCTCCGTGCCATAGTCATCAATCATGATGGTCACATGCAACAGTTCCCCTTCCGGATGCCCCACCTCGATAGGCAGGCCCACGACGCCGCTCAACCGCATCCCGTTGGTCAAGCCGATGAAATGAACCCCGTGTCGCACCACTTGATAGAAGCCGGTGGCCCCCAGCGGCACCTGCTCGCCTCCGCTCTCGGTTCTGGCCCCTTCAGCTTGATCTTTCGGGTCTCGAATCCAACGCGAATCCCAAGAGACAGGCGGCAACGGGGGCGGTTCTTGCTGGTTATACTCGCTGTCGGTGTCTGCGTCACCATCCTTCGATTCGGGCGGAGCTCCGCCCGCCTCCCCACTTCCGCCTGCCGGATACTCGACAACTCCGGCATGGACAAAGGTCGTTCGGTTCGTGCCCAGTGCAGCGGGGTAGTCGTTGGTGAGAATCGTCCACGGATGGGCTTCGTCCAAGCGAGGCCGATAGCGGACAATGAACATTTCGCCCTCAACACTCGGCCAAGACAGGACAACATTGGTGCCCTGAACCTGTAGCCGGAGGTCTTCGATGGCGTGAACAGGTTGCTGGTTCGCGAAGAGAACCAGTAGCATTGCGGTTGCGAATACAGAGGTCGTCTTCATAGTCGTCGTTGCGCGTTCGATTTGGTCCAACGCTCCGGATCAGACACCCCGGACCAAAAACCATGAATAATACTGAACCTTCCCAGCCAACCCGTGACGCTCGACCGGGGTTGTCTGCATCCGGTTGTTCGGCGTTGCTTCCGTGCCCCTTTTGCGGTGGCGACGCCGAATCCGATACCGCGCAAGGATTCCGCCACATAACTGATGGCAAAATGTCCAATGCCGTCGCGATCTACTGCACAAAATGCAGCGTGCAACTGAGTATGTGCTACGACGATTACCCGGAATACAGGGTGAACGATATGTTCCTGATCTTGTGCGACGCGTGGAACTGCCGCGTGCATACGCCGAACTATTTAATTGCTAGGAATCGATTCCTGCTAAGCAGATATTGATCGACAAACTGGGAATTCTTTCCTCGTTTCCTTAGCATGTGCCAACTCTATGGCCGGGGATCAGGAGCGTCAATCGCAAAGGCCATGAGCCTGCACCGGGCGGGACGGCCTGAACATTCAACACCCAACATTCACACCAAACATTCAACCGCTTTTGCTTCGCGGCTTCGCGCGAGGGCGCATCTCAACTTTTGAACATCCCACAAGATTTTGCAGGAGATTGAGATGCGCGCAGCACGTCAACCCGGAGGGTTGCCAGACAGTAGCCGGAGGT
Source organism: Verrucomicrobia subdivision 3 bacterium UBA3939 (assembly GCA_002385705.1). GTDB lineage: Bacteria > Verrucomicrobiota > Verrucomicrobiia > Limisphaerales > UBA3939 > UBA3939. The sequence continues at coordinate 93,405 of DGDZ01000066.1, read as the reverse complement.
CGCAGCAATGCGGAAACCTCCGGCAAACGAATCATCAAGCATCTGCACCCCGAAGTTGGTGCAAGAACATTCGCCCTCCGCTGTCACATTGGATCGCTGGATTCCGTTTGCCGAAAAATTCAAGCGGAGTTTCCGCAACCCTTTCGGGGTCGTGGGAGAATTGGCTGTCCGGTCTCGGAGGTATCGCTGCGCTCAACCTCCGGCTATTGTCTGGCATCCCTTCGGGATACGATCACCAAAAGCCATGCCCCGCCTGAGCCGAACCACTGCCAACAGGTTGTTCGATGGCGGCGGTGGGCAAAGGACGAAGTGCCAAGTCAAATCAGGACTTGTCCCGACCCGGGAGTTCTGCTTCATCGCACGACGGCTCGCGAGGACCCGCCTTCGCTGAGCTTCGGCGTGGCGGGCTGCTCGCCCCACCGTGCGAACGTTGCTGCTTTCAGCGCAATGCCCGCTCCGAGATGCTCGCTCTGCCCGTATGGAGGATTGGGTGTTCACCCCATCCCGCGCGGCAAGCACCACCATAGAATTCCCGTCGACCATTCATGGCGAACGCATTGCAATCATGAGCGCAATTCTCGATGAAATCCTGTCTGCAAACCGATCCTACGCCGCGCAGTTCGGCGATCGTTCGCGGCTGCCGATGCCGCCCGCCCGTCGCTTCGCCATTCTCACCTGCATGGACGCCCGGCTCGATCCCGCGAAGTTCGCGGGATTGAAGGAGGGCGACGCGCACGTCATCCGCAACGCGGGCGGCCGCGCCACCGACGACGCCATCCGGTCGCTGGTCATTTCCTACAAGCTCCTCGGCACGCGGGAATGGCTTGTCATTCACCACACCCATTGCGGCATGGAGACGTTCACCAGCGACGTGATGAATGATCTTCTTCGATCCAGTCTCAAGCCGGCGACGCTGGCCAACGGCAAGTGGAAGGATGAGGGCGGCGGCCCGGGTTCGCGCGAGGGCGAGTACATCAACTGGCTGACCATCTCCGACAATCCGCAAAGCGTCATCACGGACGTGGAGCGGATCCGGCGCCATCCGCTGGTGCCGAAGGACATCGCGGTGCACGGGTTCATGTACGACGTGCGCACCGGAAAACTCTCTGCGGTGCGCGGCGAATGAGCCTCATCGGTCGGCGGGCGACGCCGGGCCCGAAAAGCCGGCCGCGCAGCCAGCCGGATCAAAATTCACGCGGGATTCCGTCAGCACCCACGTCACTCTTCGTCGGCTCTCCGTTTTTCCTTAAGCCCGACGGGTTTCGGCCGATAAATCCATTGGCTGCTGAAAGCAGTTTTTGTGGATCGCGGGCCTGGAAAGGCCGCTGAAGGCATCAGGACCGCCATCCGCGTTGAAAGAGTGTTGTATGACGGTTGGCATTTCGTGGAGAGTGTTTTGGGGGTTCTTCGTTGCTTTTCTTGCGCTGTTTGTGATCGCGGGAGCGGCCATCCTGCATTTCATCGGTCTGCCGGGGAGCAAGGTGGCTTATGTGTGCAGCGGCATTGTGACGTCCGGGTTGGTTCTGGTGTTGATCGGCTACATCGGAAGCCGCACCCGCAGGGACGCCAGTGATCATCCGCTGCGTTTTCTGAAACGGCTCGATTTCTGGGGCGCGCTGGTGGTGATCGCCGCCGTGCCCGCCTGTCTGCTCGCCCGCACCCCCGAGCCGGAAGTCAGGCCGGTTCCGCCACCGCCCGTCGTGCAGAAGTCGGAACCGCCGCCCCCGCCTCCGCCGGCGCCGCCTCTTGAGTTTCCGACCCTGCGCGTGCGCGGATTGGTCTGCAACGGGGACCGTTCCAGCGCGGTCATCAATGGCCGGACGGTGCAGGTGGGCGAAGTGATTGAAGGCGTGACGCTCGTTGCCGTCGAGGAGGACAGCATCACGGTTGAGCTCCAGGGGCAACGCAAGACGATAACGCTCGACGACAGTTCTTCCACGCCCGCGACGGATAGCGCCGCGCTGTTGGAGAAACAGAAGCGCGAGAGAACGAAGAATCTATAACTTCAGCACGCGCGGGGGACGGCTCATCCTCGCGAGGCGGCCACCGAAATCTTGCGGAGTCTCAGTGTCGTTCGCCCCTTTGCCGGTTCCCGGAGGAGGCTTTCGCGGTGCCGCTACCTCCGGCTACGATCTGGCACCCTCCGGGTTGACTGGAGGCGCCAATGCTGTCATTGGCCGCCGCTTTACCAGCCGCGTTCGGATGTCCACCCTGATCTCTGCGATGCATCGCTCCTGTTATATTCGGATGTGATGACGTTGATTGGTTTGGTATAGCCGCCTGAATCTTGCATTGTCCTCCGACCGCGAGCTTGGTGAGAGCGAAGCGGAAGGAAAAGCCGAAAAACAGGGGACACTGGGGCATCTCAATTTTTGCACACCGCTGCCGCTTTCTCCGAAGTGTCACGGGAGCTATGCAGCGGTTTCCGGCGAAATCTTGTGGGATATACAAGAAAATTGAGATGCGCCCCTGCGCATTCCTCCTCCGTTTTCGGACTTCACAATCTTCGCCGCGTTCCGCAACATGACCGCTCCCGAATCCGGGAGTTGGTTACGGCGGCGGCGCGGCAGCGATCGCCTGGCCGTTCGACATGAAATGAAAGCCAGAATTATCGTCACCCCGAAAAAGGCCGTGGTCGATCCGCAGGGAAAGACCGTTCAGAACGCGCTGGAACACATGGGTTACCAGGGCGTCAAGGCCGTGCACGTGGGCAAATACCTCGAGATCGAGCTCGAATCCACCGACCGCGAAACCGCCCGACGGCAGCTCGAGGAGGCGGCGCACAAATTTCTCAGCAATCCCGTCATTGAGGACTACAAACTGGAGATTGTGGATTAGATTGCCGCGCCTATGAACGTTGCCGTTCTCCAGTTTCCCGCGTCCAATTGCGACCAGGACGCCGTGCATGCGATTCGCCGGCTCGGCCATTCCGCCCGGTTCGTGTGGCACAAGGAACATTCCCTGGGCGACGCGGACGCGGTCATCATTCCCGGCGGGTTCAGCTACGGGGATTACCTGCGCTGTGGCGCGATTGCGCGGTTCAGCCCGGTGATGCAGGCGGTCCGGCAGTTTGCCGACAACGGGGGGTTGGTGCTGGGCGTGTGCAACGGGTTCCAGGTGCTCACCGAGGCCGGCCTGTTGCCGGGCGCGCTGGTCCGGAATCGCGACCTGCAGTTCCACTGCGAGCACGTCTTTCTCAAAACGCTCAATCGCGACACCCCGTTCACCCGGCGCATCCCGTCGGATCGCCCGCTGCGCATTCCCATCGCGCACGGGGAAGGCTGCTATTTCGCGGACCCGGAAACCCTGGAACGCCTGCAAAAGAACAACCAGGTGCTGTGGCAATATTGCGACGCTTCGGGCAACGTGACCGACGCAGCCAACCCGAACGGATCGCTGTTGAACATCGCCGGCATCTGCAACGAAACCCGCAACGTCGCCGGGCTCATGCCCCATCCCGAGCGCGCGTGCGAGGCCGCGCTGGGCAGCAGCGACGGCAATTTCATCTTCGAAAGCATGATCGAGGCGCTCCAGAACAAGGCTGTCGCCAGGGCCGCTTGAGGTGTCATCGATGACCGAACCCGCCATCACGCCGGAACTTGTAGAGAAACACAACCTCACGCCGGAGGAATTCGCGCATATCCGCGAGATTCTCGGACGCGACCCGACCTACACCGAGCTGGGGATCTTTTCGGTCATGTGGAGCGAGCATTGTTCCTACAAGAACACGCGCCCGCTGCTGAAGACCTTCCCGACAAAGTCGCCGAAGATCCTCGTGGGCGCCGGCGAAGAGAACGCCGGAATCATCGACATCGGCGACGGTCTGGCCATCGCGTTCAAGATCGAATCGCACAATCATCCCAGCGCGGTCGAACCGTTCCAGGGCGCGGCGACCGGCGTGGGCGGAATCATTCGCGACATTTTCACGATGGGCGCCCGCCCGATCTGCGCGTTGAACTCGCTCCGGTTCGGTCCGATCACCGAGAACGACGGGAATTCCGGCGCCGGCTCGCCCGCGGTGCCGTCGCCCGGTCTGAAGCAGGCGAACCTGCCGGGCGCGGGCAACGCGGGGCAACTGCCGTCGAGCGACGAACAGGAAAGCGGGAACGCGCGCGCGTCCGCGGTGGCCAACAACCGCAGGCTGTTCGCCGGCGTCGTCAGCGGCATCGCGCATTACGGCAATTGCTTCGGCATCCCGACCATCGGCGGCGAGGTTTACTTCGACAAGAGCTACGAGGGCAATCCGCTGGTGAACGCGTTTTGCCTCGGCGTGCTGCGCCACGAGCAGATCGCGCGCGGCAAGGCCCAAGGCATCGGCAACCCGGTGTTCTACGTCGGACCCGCCACCGGCCGTGACGGTCTGGCCGGCGCGGCGTTCGCCTCCCAGGACCTCACCGAGGAATCGGCCGAGCAGCAGCGCGGCGCCGTCCAGGTGGGCGATCCGTTCATGGAAAAACTCGTGTGCGAAGCCTGCCTCGAATTGCTCGCCACCGGCGCGGTGGCCGGCATCCAGGACATGGGCGCCGCCGGGCTGACGTGTTCCACGTGCGAAACCGCGGCGCGGGCGGGCACCGGCATCGAGATCGATCTCGACAAGGTTCCGCAGCGCGCGCCGAACATGTCGAGCTACGAGATCATGCTCTCCGAGTCCCAGGAACGCATGCTGATCATCGTTCACAAGGGACGCGAGGAAGAGGTCAAACGCATCTTCGACAAGTGGGACCTGCCCTGGGCCGAGATCGGCGTCGTCACCGACACCGGGCGCATGGTCGTCCGCCACAAGGGCAAAGTGGTCGCGGACATTCCGGCAAAGAAGATCGCCGATGAATCTCCGGTCTATCACCGCGAGGCGCGCGAGCCGGATTATCTCAAGACCACCCGCGCCTTTCGGCTGGATGAAATCCCCGACACCGGGGACCCGCTGGGCGATCTCAAGAAGCTGCTCGAGTGGCCGACCATCGCATCGAAGAACTGGGTTTACCGCCAGTACGATCACATGGTCCGCAACGGTTCGGTGGTGTGCCCGGGCAGCGACGCGGCCGTCATCCGGATCAAGGCGGATTCGCTGCCGGACGTTGCCGCCGACGGCGCTCCGCCAAAGTCCGTGCCGGAGAAGCTCATTGCGTTGTCCGTGGACTGCAACGCCGCCTATGTGTATCTCGATCCGTTCGAAGGCGGGAAGATTGCGGTGGCGGAGGCGGCGCGGAACCTGGCGTGCACCGGCGCGGTGCCGCTGGGTGTCACGGACAATCTGAATTTTGGCAACCCGTTCAAGCCGGAACTGTTCTGGCAACTGAAGGAATCCGTTCGCGGCCTTGCCGAAGCCTGCCGCGTGTTCAACACGCCCGTCACCGGCGGCAATTGCTCGCTCTACAACCAGAGTCCCGCCGGGCCCATCGACCCCACGCCCACCGTCGCGATGGTGGGGCTGATCGAAAAACCGGAGCACGTCACCACGCAATGGTTCAAGGACGAGGGCGACGCGATCCTGCTGCTCGGGGATGCGATCGACACCGGCGATCCCTTGCAGGGCCTGGGCGGCAGCGCGTACTTGCAGATGGTGCACAGCCGCAAGACCGGCACGCCGCCCCGATGCGATCTCGAAAAGGAAAAGGAACTGCACCTTGCGCTGCGCGCGTTGATTCATTCCGGCGCGGTGAAGAGCGCGCACGACTGCAGCGAAGGCGGGCTGGCGGTGGCGCTGGCGGAATGCTGCATGTCGCAACAGACCGCCCGTGAAACACACCGGCTCATCGGCGCGACAGTGGACCTGTCAGAAGTCCTGAAGGCAGCGGGCGAGAAGGCGCGGCTGGACGCGTTGTTGTTTGGCGAAAGCCAGGGCCGCATCCTCATCACCACATCCGCGGTGAACGCGGGCAAGGTGTTGGCCCAGGCGAAGCTTCTCGGCATCAACGCCCGGCGTGTTGGAACCGTCGGAGGGTCGTCATTGCAATTGAAAGCCGGTGAGTGCACCTTTGCAGGCGACTTGCGCGAACTGCATGATTTGTGGTGGAATGCAATCGCGCGCGCGATGACGCGTTGATGGACTATCCAAAACATTATTGCGGGGTCTTTGGCGTGTTCGGCCATCCGAATGCGGCGGAACTCACCTACTACGGACTCTACGCCCTCCAGCACCGCGGCCAGGAAAGCGCCGGAATCGTCGCATCGGACGGGCGGCAATTTCGCAAACACGTCGGCATGGGCCTCGTCCCTCAGGTGTTCGACGGCGAGATTTTGCACGGGCTGATCGGCCGCATGGCGGTGGGGCATACGCGCTATTCCACCACCGGATCGTCGCACCTGCGCAACGCGCAACCGCTCACGGTGGACTGCGCCCGCGGACAGATCGCCATCGCGCACAACGGCAACCTCACCAACGCCTCGCAACTGCGCGAGGAACTCGAAGCGCGCGGGTCCATCTTTCAGACCACGGTCGACAGCGAGATCATCCTCCACCTGATGGCTCAGCCGCATTACAACGGCAACGGCAATCACCTCGTCCACACCCTCCGCCGGATCGAGGGCGCCTACTCGCTGGTGCTCATGACCGACAAGGAACTCATCGGCGTGCGCGACCCGCACGGGTTTCGCCCGCTGTGCATCGGCAGAATCGACGACGCCTGGGTGCTTTCGAGCGAAACCTGCGCGCTGGACCTCATCCACGCAAAGTTCGTCCGCGACGTCGAACCCGGCGAAGTCGTCATCATTACCGAGGAGGGTTTGACGAGCATTCAGGCCTTTCCGGAGCACCAGCGGCGCGCGTTCTGCATTTTCGAATACGTTTACTTCGCCCGGCCGGACAGTTCGATCGCGAACCGCAACGTTTACAAGGTTCGCGTCGAGATGGGACGCGAACTCGCCCGCGAGTATCCCGTCGATGCGGACGTGGTCGTGCCCGTTCCGGACAGCGGCAATTGCGCGGCGCTCGGGTATTCGCTGGAGTCGGGGATTCCGTACGAGATGGCGTTCGTGCGCAATCACTACGTCGGACGCAGCTTCCTGCAGCCTTCGCAGCTCATTCGCGACTTCAACGTCCGGGTGAAGCTGAACCTCATCAGCGAGCTGGTGAAGGACAAGCGGGTGGTGGTGGTGGACGACTCGATTGTTCGCGGCACGACGTGCAAGGCGCGGGTGAACAATTTGAAGGAGGCCGGCGCGAAGGAAGTGCACGTGCTGGTCAGTTGCCCGCCGCACATGAATCCCTGCGTCTATGGCATCGATTTCCCGGACCGCAGCAAGCTCATGGCGGCGAACTATTCCATCGAGGAAATCCGCAAGTACCTGAACGCCGATTCGCTGTATTACCTGTCGCAGGACGGCATGGTGAAGGCGACGGGGCTGCCGCGGAACTCGTTCTGCATGGCGTGTTACGACGGCAATTATCCGGTGCCGTATGATCCCTGTGTGGACAAGCACATCATCGAGCGCCGCAACAGCCGGATTACCAGCCTGACCGAAGCCCTGGCCAAGGAACGCGCCCAGATCAAGCTGCTTTGATCGATTTCCTGTCGGACATTCAATCATTGGGGCCTGGTGGGGCGAGCGTCCCCGCGAGCCGTCGTCCGACAACTCACATCTCCCAAAGCAAGTCCTCACGCGAAGCAACCTGCGTCCAGGGAAAAGGGTTCCGTATTGGGTCATCTCCACTTTGCCAAAGTGACAAATCCAAATCAGGACCTGTGCGGCCTGCCTTCCGGCGATGCTGTTGACGTTCGATGCACTGCTTCGAACGACTTGCCACATCGGACGACGGCTCGCGGGGACGCTCGCCCCACCGTTGCATTTGAATGTTCTCCGTTCCCCTGGATGTTGGATGTTGGATGTTCGATGCCGGAGTCTCCCTTCCCCTGTTGACCGGTCTCTGCCCGCTGCTAGACTGCCGCCGGTCATGAGATTCCTGTTCACGATTCCGGGAGCGCTGGTGATTGCGGCCTTTGCTTCAAGCGCCCAGCCTCAGCTCGCCAACGGCGTTAAAGCCATCGTCCATGACTCCATCGTCACCTACCACCAGGTGAACGATCTCACCATGTCCGTCCTTCGCGACGTCGCCCGCACCGCCCGCAACATGCAGGAGTTGGAAAGGGAACGCGCCCGTTTGATGGACGAAAACACCGAGCGCCTCATCGAACAGGAACTGATCCTCAAGGAATTCGCCGACTCCGGCTTCGCGGTGCCCGAAAGCGTCATCGACGACTTCGTCGAGCAGCGCATTCGCGAGCGCTACAGCAACCGCGCGGCCATGGCGCGGTCGTTGCAGGAGGAAGGCATGACCTTCGAGCGGTACCGCGAGCGCATCCGGAAGGAGTTCATCGTTTACCAGATGCGCCTCAAGAACTCCCAGGCGGTCATCATCTCGCCCCACAAGATCGAGCGGTACTACGCGGCGCACACCAACGACTTCGTGGTCGAAGACCAGGTCAAGCTGAGCATGATCACACTGACCAACAACCCGGCTGATCCCGAGCAGACGGTGCAGGTGGCCAAGGAGATCCTCGCGCGCATCGACGCGGGCGCTTCGTTCGCGGAGATGGCGACGGTTTACTCGCACGATTCGCGGCGTTCCCAGGGCGGCCGGTGGGACTGGCAGAAAACATCCGGCCTGCGCGAGGAGTTCATCGCCGCCGTCAAAGACCTCGAACCCGGCCGGCACAGCGGCGTCATCCGCACGCCCGAGGCCTGCTTCCTCATTCTCGTCGAAGACAAGCGCCCCGCCCACGTCCGTCCCTTGAGCGAAGTCCGCGACGAGATCGAAGCCACCCTGTTGCGCGAGGAACGCCAGCGCCTTCAGGATCAGTGGATCAGCCGCCTCAAACGAAAGACCTTCGTCCGGTATTTCTGAGGCGCCGATGAAAATCGGCATTTCACTCGGCGACATCACCGGCATCGGCCCCGAAGTTACGCTCAAGGCGCTTGCCGCCGAACTGCCGGCCGACGACACGCAATACGTCATTCTCGGCGACGCCGATATCCTGGCCTCGGTCCATGCAACCTCTGGCCTGCCGCTGCCTCTGACACGGAGCGAGACCGCATCGGACCGGATCCTTTGCCTGAACCCTTACGCAACGCCGCTGCCGCCGAACCTCCCTGCGGGAGCGCCGGAAGCGGCGCGCGCCGCCGTCGAATGGCTCCGCGAAGGCGCCCGGCGCTGCCTCGAGAAGCGTCTCGACGCGCTGGTCACCGCGCCCGTGAACAAGGAAGCGATCATCCGGTCGGGCGTTCCGTTCGTGGGCCAGACCGAATTCCTTTCTGAACTGGCCGGCACGTCCGACACCATCATGATGCTGCTTGGGCACGACGATCGTGGCCGCTGGCTGCGGGTGGCGCTGGCGACGACGCACGTGCCGCTGCGGCTGGTGGCGGAGCGCCTGACGCAAGCGAACGTCGAGCTGGCGATCACCCTGGCCGCAAGGGCCTGCGCCGATCTCGGCCTCCCTCGGGCGCGCGTCGCCGTGTGCGGACTCAATCCGCATGCGGGCGAAGGGGGCAAGCTGGGCGACGAGGAACTGCGCATCATCGGCCCGGCGATCCGGGCCGCGCGCGACCGCGGCATTGACGTGCACGGCCCTGTGAGCGCCGACACGCTGTTTCACAGCGCGCTGAACGGAGGCTGCGAAGCGGTGGTGGCGATGTATCACGACCAGGGCCTGGCGCCGCTGAAGATGGTGGCGTTCGAAAGCGGCGTGAACTGGACGCTGGGCCTGCCCTTTATCCGCACGTCGCCGGATCACGGCACGGCCTACGACATTGCGGGCAAAGGGGTGGCCGATCCTTCGAGCATGATCGCGGCGATTCGCCTGGCAAAGCAGCTTGCATCCAGGCGGCGAAGCCGGGATTAATGCGCGGCGGTGAGGACGAGCACCTGTTCGAGGGTGGAAAGGCCGTCGCGCACACGATCCAGCGCAACCATGCGCAGCGTTCGCATTCCCTGGCCGATGGCGACCTTGGCCATTTCGCGGGTATTGGCACGGGCGATGATCAGTTTCCGGATCTCGTCGGTAACGGTCATCGCCTCGATGATGGCGAGTCGGCCGGCATAACCCGAGTTCCTGCACCGCTCGCACCCGCGTCCGCGATAGAGCGTCACGCCGTCGAACGTGCTCGGGTCGATGTTCAGGTCCTGGAACATCTTTTCGGGGTAGGTGACCGGCTCCTTGCAATGGGAGCAGATGCGGCGCATGAGACGCTGTGCGCACGAAAGGATCACCGAGGAGGAAATCAGGAAGGGGGCGATGCCCATGTCATCGAGACGCGCAATGGCGCCGGGGGCGTCGTTACAGTGCATCGTGCTGAGCACCTGGTGGCCGGTGAGGGCCGCCTCGATGGCAATTTCCGCCGTTTCGGTGTCGCGGATCTCACCGATCATGATGATGTCGGGGTCCTGACGGAGAATGGAGCGCAGGGCGTTGGCGAAGGTGAGGCCGATCTCCTTCTTGACGGGCACCTGGTTGATGCCGGGGATCTGGAATTCGACCGGGTCTTCGACGGTGATGATGTTGTAGATCGGGTTGTTGAGCTCGTTCAGCGCAGAGTAGAGCGTTGTGGTCTTGCCTGAACCCGTGGGCCCGGTGACCAGGAGCAATCCGTGCGGCGCATCCACCGCCGCCTTCACCTGCTGGAACGTGTCGGGATCGAGGCCCAGCTTGTCGAGGCTGGCCGACAGGTTGGACTTGTCGAGCACGCGAAGCACGATCTTCTCGCCGTGAACGGTGGGCATGATCGAGACGCGGAGGTCGTAGTCCTTGCCGCTGACGCGCACGCGCATGCGGCCGTCCTGGGGCAGGCGCCGTTCGGCGATGTCCAGGCTGCTCATGATCTTGAAGCGGGAGGCCAGCGCGAGCTGCATGTGTTTCGGCGGCGGGGTGGCTTCGGTGAGCACGCCGTCGATGCGGTAGCGCAGCTTCATCCCCTTCTCGAAGGGTTCGATGTGAATATCACTGGCGCGGTCCTTGATGGCCTGGACCAGGATGAGATTGGCCAGCTTGATGACGGGCGCTTCTTCGCTCGAGGCGGCGAGCTGGTCGAGGTTGACCTCCTCGATCGATTCCCGCTTGATCTCGACCTCGTCGTCGCCGTTCTCCCTCTGGCTTTCCTGGATGATCTCCTCCATGCTGCCGCCCTTGGCGGCTTCGAAGCTGGCGAGCTTGTCGAGGATAGACTTCTCCGAAGCGATCATCGGGGCGACTTCCAGGCGCGTGATGCGCCGGACGTCGTCGAGGGCCAGCACGTTCAGCGGGTCGGCCATCGCGATGAACAGCTTGTTCTCGAGGCGGGAAACGGGGACGACCTTGTGGGTCTGCGCGACTTCGCGCGGGATGAGGTCGGCGGTTTCGAGCGGGATGTTGATGCGCGAGAGATTGATAGGGGGCGTGTTCAGAACGCGGCCCATGCACACGGCCATGTCCTGCTCGCTCACGTAGGCTTTTTCGAGGATGAGCTTGAGCAGGCGGGTGCCGCCCTTCTTCTGTTGTTCCAGAAGCTCGTCGACCTGTTTGGAGGTCAGCAGTCCATCCTCGACCAGAGCGTCGGCAATACGTTCGCCAAATGACTTAACGGCGGCCATGGTTTATCGGAAAGTTTTCTGAAGGTGTTTCACGAGTTCAACCGGCGTAGTCAGGTAGAAGAGAAGCCGGTGCGGCGTGGCGGCGGCGAGTTCCTTGGCTGCCTGCTGGTTGAACGGGTTGGCCGTGGCCACGAGGATGGACTTGCTCATGCGGTCGATCGGCAGCACGCACCAGCGGCGGCAGACCTGCGCGGGGAACGTCCGCGCCAGCTCAATGTCCATGTCGTACTTCTCGATCGGCAGGAACGCCGTCCGCGACTTGTCCGAGACCAGCTTCAGGGACTTTTCAACCGGCAGAATGCCGCGGTCGGCCAAAATCTGAATGAACGGCTCGGCGATGCCGTGTGCCGAGGGCGTCTCGGAGGCTTGCCAGCACTGATCGAAATCGGCGGCGGTGATCACCTTGCTTTCGACGAAAACCTTGTACATGGCCTGCCGGCCGTCCTCGACCCGGGCGGCGCCGTTCTTTTCGGGCGCTTTGGGCGCCTTGAGGATTTCGGTGTTGCGCGACTCCGGCTCAGCGAGGGCGGTTTCCTCGGTCAGATTGCTGGCCCGGCTCTCAATCTGCCGGAGTGCGGCCTGGACATCGGGGTCATCCGGACAACGCTGGAGAATGGTTTCGTATTCGAGAATGGCCGAGGAAAGCTGGCCCATGTCCACGTAGGCCTCGGCGATGCGCTTGGCGGTGCGGATGACGTCCTTTTCGCGGCCGAGCTTGGAGTAGGCTTCTTTGAGGATTTCGAGCGATTGATAGTCATGCGGCTGCGACTCCGTAATGACTTCAAACATCTCAATGGTCTGTGCCAATTGAGCTTCTTCGCTTTGCGTCAAGGTGCTCGCCATTTTCGAAACAAACCCGAAGCAAAGAAACCTTCGTTCAAGTATTTGCACCGGGCGAGAGCGGTTATAGCAAGACGTTAGCCAGCTTGCTCAATTTTGCGAAAATGGGGCATCCTGCCGCCCAACACCGCCGTCCGGACAACCAACGCAACTCATTGTCGGACACTTCTGTCCAGTTCCGGCACTGGAGCATTGCAATCCCCGCCTGAGCTGCAATTCTAAGGCGCCTCGAACCTGCGGTTTGCATGGGAAGAATCGCTCCTTACATGAGGCCGGCGCCCGGCGACCGCCTTCAGCGGTTTGTCGGCGATCGGCTGCGCTTTTTCATTGGCTATGACGGCGGATCCAGACCGGAAACCGGCTGGCGGGCGTTGCTGCGCACCAATATCGGCCGCGCCCACACCTTGCGGCGCGAAACCGTGGAGGCTCATGCGCGCGGAGTCCCGCTCGCAGGGGCGGCGTGGCGGGACCTGCCGATGACACCCGACGAAAACGGGTGGTCGCTGGAACTGCCGCTCGCCGAGGTCGGATTCTTCAAAGCCAAGGCTTACCTCGTCGATCCAAAGGGTTGGCAACATTGGCCGGAGGGACCGGACGTGGGGGTCTCCGTGCACCCGGACCGGTACCGAACGGCGAACACGCTGTATTGCGCGTTTCCGCGTTTGTTCGGACCGGCCAGAAGCCTGGTGAACGCCCGGAACGAAGCCCTGGAAAACCAGATCCAACAGATCGAATCCCGCGGGTTCACCATCATCCCTCCTTCAGGCAAGCTGCGCGATCTGATACCCCTGATCCCGCACATAACCGACGTGCTGGGCTGCCGCATCCTGCACCTGCTGCCGGTCAATCCGACACCCACGACATACGCCCGTTTCGGACGGATGGGCAGCCCTTACGCGGCGCTGGATCTGACGGCGGTGGACCCGGCTCTGGTGGTCTTCGATCGGAGAACGACGGGCATTGACCAGTTTCGCGAACTGACCTACGCGATGCACGCCCGCGGCGGGCGGGTGATGCTCGACATTGTGATCAATCACACGGGCTGGGGATCGGTCCTCCAGGAGAACCACCCCGAATGGTTCGTCCGGCACGCGCACGGCGAATTCGCCAGCCCGGGCGCCTGGGGAGTCACGTGGGAAGACCTCGTCGAGCTGCATCACGTCAACCCGGAACTCTGGGACTGCTTGTCGGATATGTTCCTCACCTGGTGCCGGCGGGGCGTGGATGGATTTCGCTGCGACGCGGGTTACATGGTGCCGGTCCGCGCGTGGCAATACATCATCGCGCGGGTGCACCAGGAGTATCCGGAAACGGTATTCCTGCTCGAAGGCCTGGGCGGCTCGTGGGAAGCGACCGAAGCGTTGCTGACCGAAGGCGGCATGCAGTGGGCCTACTCGGAACTGTTCCAGAATTACTCAGGCCGCGAGGTTTCCACCTACCTGGATTACGCGCTGCGTCAGAGCGAACGGGTCGGACTCTACGTTCACTACAGCGAAACACACGACAACAACCGGCTGGCCGCGCGCGGAACGGCCGCGCTTCCGCCGGACGGGCGCCCGGATCGGCGCTGGTCGCTGCTGCGCAACCGGCTCTGCGCGCTGACAAGCGTCAGTGGCGGATTCGGATTCACTTGCGGTGTGGAATGGCTGGCCACGGAAAAGATCCGCGTGCACGACGTCACGGGACTCTCCTGGGGAAACGCGGAGAACATCGTGCCGGAACTGGCGGACCTGAACGCGCTGCTGCGGGAGCACCCCGCCTTCTTCGACGGCCCAGTCCTCACACGACTGAGCGAAACGGACTCGCCCGTGTACGCGTTGCTGCGCGTGTCGGCGGAAGGCAGCGACAGCGTCCTGGTTCTTGTCAACACCGATCCGGACCGGGAGCACAGCGTGCGCCTTCCGGAAAAAACCGGGGAGGTGTCCCTTGCCGATATGAAGCACGACCTGCTCGGCCTTGCTCTTCCGGCTTCGCGCATTGACGGCGGACGCATTGAATTCAGGCTGGGCCCGGGCGCCGCGCATTGCCTCGCGCGCACGGAACGGCCTGTTGGTCTGAGCGGAGACGAGTATCGTCGAAAGCGGGCGCAGGCCGCATGGGCGGTTCAGGCCCTCGCCGCAGAGGTTTCAACCGCGGACATTGGAGGCTATGACTGGCGCGCGCTGGCGGAGCGGGTGGAACAATCGCCGCTTCAGTTTCTGGCGGCGATCCGGAGGCTGAAGCGTGACAGCGCACAACGGGACCTGGTCGGCGCGCTGGATGCCGCCATGAACTCACCCGGGTTTCCTCAGGTCACGCGTTGGACCCTCCTCGACGCGCGCCGGATCACGCCGGTGCCGCCCGGGCACTGGCTTCTGTTGGAGGACAGCAGTCCTTTCCGCGCCTCGCTGCAAACGGAAGGCGAGACGCCGGTGAACGTGGAGAGTATTGCAGCGGGCAAATGCCACGTCGCGTGCTTTGCGCCGCGCGAACTGCCGGCCGACGCGCGCCTGCGGCTCGAACGCTATGCGGATGCCGACCGGCACGTGGAAGCCGCGATTCGGTTCCTGTCGCCCACGCCGGCGCTGTTGCCGGATGTCATCACCCAGCCGCGTTCCGACGATCTCGTACTCCTGACCAACGGCAGAGGCGGCATGGCGCGGATTCACGTCGATCTGGGCCGCATTACTTCAAAGTACGACTGCGTGCTCGGCGCGAACCTGCATCCGGATCTTCCCGTGGACCGGCACGTGTTCGTCAAACGCATTCGTGCCTGGGTCAACGCGGACGGATTTCTTTCTCCGCTGGACGCGGGGAATCTGGCGTCGTTTGAGCCGGGGCCGAAGCCGGTTTGGCATTTCATTGCGAATGCCGGCGACGGCCGGACGGTGCAGATTGACATGAGCGCGGAAATGTTGCCCGGGAAGAACACGACGGTGTTCCGGTTCAGCCGGCCCACAGCGGAAGCGGCCCTGGGCAAGCAGTTGCCCGCCGAAGCCGAGGTCCGGCTGACAGTGCGGGTGGACATTGAAGACCGCAATTTCCACTGGGAAACGCACCGGAACGGCGGCGCCGAGCATCATTTCTCGACTCACACGCATCCGCTGAATGCGGACGGGCGGGCGGGAGCGCCGGCGGGTTTCGCATTCACGCCCGCGCCCGACCGGCAATTGCGCGTGTTCAGCGACAACGGGCTCTACCATCCCCAGCCGGAGTGGTGCGAAAACATTCCGCACCCGGTGGAACAATCGCGCGGGCAGGTCGGAAGCGGCGATGCTTTCAGTCCCGGGTGGTTTGAACTGCCCCTGCCCAAAGGCGGCGCGTCCACCCTCACGCTCACAGCCGAACCGGACCCCGAGTTGACGCCGCCGCGATTCAGCCTCGAAAGCGAGACCGTCGGCGACATGTTCGAATCCCGACTCGCCCGCGCGGCGCGCATGTTCGTCGTCCGGCGCGGGCGCGGGAAGACCGTCGTTGCCGGCTATCCATGGTTCCTGGACTGGGGACGGGACACGCTCATTTGCGCGCGCGGATTATTGGCGGCGGGAATGATCGAGGATGTGAAATCCATCCTGCTGACGTTCGCCCGGTTCGAGCACGATGGAACCTTGCCGAACACCATCATGGGCGAGGATGCGTCCAACCGGGACACCTCCGACGCGCCGTTGTGGTTCGGCATTGCATGCGAGGAACTGGCGGACGCGCTCGCGCGCGACAGGGGCGGCGCCGCGGCGGACGCATTCTATTCCACCGTCGTGGACGAGTCCGGGCGCACGCTGAAGGGTGTCCTGTCGAGCATCGCGACACATTACATGGAAGGCACGCCTAACGGGATCCGCGTGGACCCCGACTCGGGCCTGGTCTGGAGCCCGAGCCATTTCACGTGGATGGACACCAACCATCCCGCCGGCACGCCGCGCGAAGGTTACCCGGTCGAGATTCAGGCGCTCTGGATCCGGCTGCTGCGTCTGCTGGCGGCGCTGAGCTCCGGATCCGACGCAAAGTGCTGGAGAGAGCTGGCGGACCGGGCGCTGAAGTCGGTCGAGAGTTTCTTCTGGCTGGAGGCGCACGGCTGGTACGCCGACGTATTGTTGGCGCCGCGCGGGCAGCCTGCGGCGGCGGCCACGCCAGGCGACGCGCTGCGGAGCAACTGTCTGTTCCTCGTCAGCCTCGGGCTCATCTCGGGTCCGCGCGCGCAGCGCTGTGTCGATGCCGCGTCGCGTTACCTTCTGGTTCCCGGCGCAGTGCGGTCCCTGGCGCCGCTGCCGGTATCCGTTCCATTGCCGGTCATCGGACGGGGCGGCGAGCCGTTGAACGATCCGCACCATCCCTATCAGCCGCGATACGAAGGCGACGAGGACACGCGCCGGAAGCCGGCGTATCACAACGGCACGGCCTGGACATGGTCGTTGCCGGTTTACTGCGAAGCGCTGGCGAGGGCGTGGGAGTTTGCGCCGGAAGCCGTGAGCGCCGCGCGCGCCTGCCTCGCGAGCGCAGACCGATTGATCAACGAGGGATGCCTCGGCCATCTGCCCGAAGTGCTGGACGGCGACGCGCCGCACACGCCGCGCGGGTGCGACGCGCAATCATGGTCCGTGACGGAGGCGTTGCGGGTGTGGAATCTGTTGAGGGGAAAGGGCGGAACCACGCACGCGCCGCGCGCGACCCGCAACATCCAGTGACCGCGGCTAGGGCTGGGTCGTGATCTTCGACCATTCGATGTTCTGGGCCGCGGCGTAGATCGTGAACGACTTTTCGTTCTGGATCAGGACCGCGCGCACGACACTCGAATCGTCGGCGCGGCCGAGGTTGAGGACTGCGTCGGGGATGATGCCGACTTTCTTGTGGGCATAAATCAGCGCGAAACAGGCCTGTGCGATGGCCACGTAGGGCAGTTCCTTGTAGGCGCCTTCGGCGAAGTCCTCGATGGCATTGGCAAGGAAATCGAGTTGGGCGCCGAGGTGAGGGAAGAGCGGTTCGTAAATCTGCGTGAATTCCAGTTTCCACTGGGGTAACGATCGCACCAGCTTGTCCATGACAGCGGGTGTGATGGTTGCGGCCCCGCGATTTACAAAATCCACGATTTCGGCCATGGCCGGAACTCTATCGGAACGCCAACTCTTGGCAAGATCATCATCATCCCCATTGCCGCATACAAATTCTTTACACTTCCATGACCCGACGTTGACAACATGGCGCGGCAAGCCTCGATGTTACCGCAACGACTGGACGAGGTTGTGAAGAGCACTCGAATGAAACGTGGGATGAACGCAGGTGGGGCGCATTGGGTGGTGTTGCCATTCGTCCTTGCACTGTCGGCCTCGGCCGGTTCGGCCCCGGGCGGCATCCCCAGCACGGGCGCCGTCTACTGGCTGCGGCGTGCCGATGGGCCTTTCCCTTGCTGCTCGCATTTCGTGATGGTCGCCCGCAGCTCATGCGGTTCAATCGCGACTGGACCCGGGACCCGTCGTTTGCCCCGTTCTGAACTTCGGCGCAGCGCCGCTGGCGGACTTGTCCGTCAGCGAGCAACGTCGGCTTGTCCGCGCAGGCCATTCGCTGTCCAAATCGTTCCTGAAAAGCCGGGAAAAGCCTATTGACTTCAAGCGCTCGTTTGCTAGTTTCTGCCTTCCTTTGACTGGGACTTTTAGATGAAGACGCATTTACCGAAAGTGAATCCAGACGGGCGCAAGTGGCATGTGATTGATGCCGATGGCGTCGTGCTGGGCCGCCTGGCCGCGCAGGTCGCCAATATTCTTCGCGGAAAGAACAAGCCTGTGTTCACCCCGCACCTCGACGCCGGGGACTTTGTCGTGGTCATCAACGCCGAGAAAGTGCGTTTGACGGGGAAGAAGGAAACCCAGAAGAAGTACATGACGTACTCCGGCTGGAGAGGCGGCGAGCGCTACATCAGTGTGACCGAACTGCGCCAGCGAAACCCGGAAATGCTCATCCATCGCGCCGTGCGCGGGATGGTTCCGAAGAACCGGCTCGGCCGGGCGCTCCTGACCAAGCTCAAGGTTTACAGGGGCAGCACGCATCCGCACGCCGCTCAGCAGCCCGCCCCGCTGACGCTGGCCAAATAGCGATTCCTCCGAATTCTCCCTATGGCTGAAACTCAAGCTCAAGCTTTCCTAGGCACCGGACGCCGCAAAACCTCCGTCGCCCGCGTCCGGCTTCTTTCCGGCAGCGGAAAGATCACCATCAACGGACGCGCTTTTGAGACCTATTTCCCCGTCGAAACGCTTCGCGGCATGGTGACTCAGCCGCTGACAGTGACGGGAACCGCCGACAAGTTCGACGTTCGTGTAAACGTGACGGGCGGCGGGTTGAGCGGCCAGGCCGGCGCAGTGCGCCACGGCATCGCGCGCGCGCTGATTGTCGCCGACGCCAATCTGCGCCCGACGCTGAAGGCCGAGGGCCTGTTGACGCGCGACCCGCGCATGAAAGAGCGCAAGAAATACGGCCAGCCCGGCGCTCGCAAACGCTTCCAGTTCAGCAAACGCTGATCGGAATTCGATTCGAAAAACCCCGCTGGCAGTGGTCAGCGGGGTTTTTTCGTTTGCGCTGAGGATGGAGATTGTCGCGCGCGACGGCTCGCGAGGACCCTCGCACCGGATGTGAAAAACATCCAACCTCCAATGAGGCGCCTTTTCAGGAGCCGATTCGGACGATCAGCCGCATCGTACGACGGCTCGCGACGACGCTCGCCCCACCGAGGGCATTGAAGAATGCAGAGCACAGAATGAATGGAAAATGGCGCCACGACGAGGTACAACTGTGTCCGCCGTCAACTTGACTTAAATGAAAAACAGGAAAGTAGCGATTGTGGGAGCCTCCGGTTATTCCGGAGCCGAACTGGTGCGGTTGTTGTTGAACCATCCGCAGGTCGAACTGACGGCGGTCACGTCGCGCCAATACGCCGGGCAACCGATCGCCGCCGTCTTCCCCCGTTTTGCCCATCACCCGCGCGCGCGGTCCGTGCGGTTCAGCGAGCCGAATGCGCAGGAGCTCGCGAAGCAGGCCGACATCGTGTTCCTGGCGCTGCCGCATGGCGTCGCCGCCGAGTACGCCGTGCCGCTGCTCGAAGCCGGCTGCACAGTGATTGACCTGAGCGCGGATTTCCGCCTCAAGAGCCCCAGCGTTTACCAGGAGTTCTACGCGCACGCTCATCCCGCGCCGGCACTGTTGGAAAAGTCGGTTTACGGCCTGCCCGAGATCTACCGGGAACCGATCCGCAAGGCTACGTTGATTGCGTCGCCCGGGTGTTATCCCACGAGCGTGCTGCTGCCCTTGATTCCCCTGCTGCGCGACCGCGTGATCCGCTCCCGGGGCATCATTGCCAATTCACTGAGCGGCGTGAGCGGCGCCGGGCGCAAGATCGAGCTCGATTACCTGTTTTGCGAATGCAACGAGAGCATGCGCCCTTACGGGATTCCCAAACATCGGCACCTTTCGGAGATGGAACAGGAGCTGTCGATCGCGGCCGGGACACCGGTGACGCTGCAGTTCACGCCGCACCTGGTTCCTCTGACGCGCGGGATTCTCACGACTATTTACGCCGACCCGGAACGCCCGTTCAGCGACGAAGCCGGAATGAAGGAACTGGCCGCGCGCGTGAGCGAATCCTACCAAAAGGCGTACGGCAACGAGCCGTTTGTGCGGTTGCTCGATGCGAAGCACCTGCCGGATACCAAGAACGTTTCCGGGACGAATGTGGTCGAAATCGCGTGGCGGCTGGACCCGCGGACAGGCCGGTTGATCCTGACAAGCGCCGAGGACAACCTGGTCAAAGGCGCCAGCGGCCAGGCCGTGCAAAGCATGAACATCGTCTGCGGTTTCCCTGAAACAACAGGATTGATGGATCTCTGAGTGAAGTTTCTCTGGGACCCTGCTGACTATGCCGCCCACTCCTCGTCGCAACGGGCCTGGGCGCGCGAACTCATGGCCCGGCTCCGATTGCGCGGAACCGAGCGCATCCTTGATGTCGGCTGCGGCGACGGGAAGGTGACAGCCGAGCTGGCCGCGGCCGTGCCGTCGGGACGCGTCGTGGGAATCGATTCATCGGCCGAGATGATCGCATTTGCCGCCGCCGCCTTCTCCACGCAACGCAATCTGGCGTTCCGCGTCATGGACGCAACGCGGATCGCCTTTGATGAAACGTTCGACATCGTTTTCTCGAACGCGGCCCTGCATTGGGTCGAGGATCACCCTGCGTTCCTTGCGGGTGCGTCGCGCGTGTTGAAACCGGGAGGACGGCTGATGGTGTCGTGCGGGGGCAAGGGCAACGCGAACGACGTGTTCCTTGTGTTGCGGGGTCGAATGCGGGCGGCGCACTGGCGAAAGCACTTTCGTAACGTGAAGGCGCCCTATTTCTTCTACAGCCCGGAAGAGTACGGCGAGTGGCTGCCGCGGTTCGGCTTCGAACCGCGCGCGGTGCGGCTGGTTCCAAAGCAGGTGACCTTTCCCGATCGCGAGGCGTTCACCGGGTGGTTTCGCACCACGTGGCTGCCGTACACACAACGCGTCCCGGAACCGGAGCGGGCGGAATTCATCCAGGAGGTCGTCGATGCGTATCTCTCGCGTCATCCGGCGGATCCGTCGGGCATCGTGAGCGTGGGCATGGTGCGATTGGAGATTTCGGCGATCCGACGCCCAGGCCAGCCCGCGACCGAATTCGGTTGAGTCCCCCCGGACAGTTCGTTCGACCTTCAGCATCCCGACCGGGACAATTCCGCGCGCATATGCGACAGGAATTGTCCCGCTGCGGAGGTGGCCTTGCCTGACCAATGCGTGGCAGGCTGCTCGCCCTGCCGGTACAACCGTCGACGGCTTCGCGAACGCGCCAATCGTCAATCGTCAATCCCGGGCCTGTCCCCGGGCGTCGGATGTTGGATGTTCGATGTTGGATGTCCCCCCTAGGGATTTCACCTGATTTCACTTTCGGGCGCGTCGTGTTCGATTCAGGGGCGCGCTCATGAAATCGGTGTTGCCATTGTTCGTCTTTGTGGACGCCTGCGGGTGGGAAATCATCCGGGACGACCCGTTTGTCCGCGAGCTGGCCCCGCATCGCAGGCGCCTGCGGTCGGTGTTCGGCTACAGCTCGGCCTGTGTGCCGTCGATTCTTTCGGGCCGCTGGCCGGATGAACACTGGAACTGGTGTTACTTCGTGTACGACCCGAAGAACTCGCCGTTCCAGTCGCTGCGCCCGTTACGCCGGCTGCCGCGCGCGATCACCAGCCGCCGCATCTTCCGGCGGTGGCTCTCGAAGTTCGTCAAAGCGCAACTGAGCTTTCGCGGTTACTTCGACCTCTACAACATCCCGTTCGAGCACATTGCCCTTTACGATTTCAGCGAGAAGAAGAGCCCGCTGCAACCGGGGGGAATGAACCGGGGCGACAACATCTTTGATTTCCTCGAATCGCGCGGCATTCCGTATCACGTCAGCGCGCCCGAACGCTCCGAGGAAGCGAACCTTTCCGCGCTGTTGCGCGAGATCGAGCTCGAGCGGATCGACTTCGCCTTTCTCTACTGGCCCGCCCTGGACGGCCTGTTGCATCGCGTGGGGAACCAATCGCCGGAGGTGGCGGCAAAACTCCGCGTGTACGAGCGCCGGCTGAACGCGCTCGTCGCGGCCGCGCGACGGCATTACGCCGAAGTGCGCCTGTATGTATTCAGCGACCACGGGATGGCCAATTGCGACGAGCTGCTCGATCTGCGCCCGGCAATCGACCGGTTGCCCTGGCGATTGGGAAAGCACTACGCCGCGGTCTATGACTCCACGATGGCGCGGTTCTGGTTCTTCGACGAGCGCGCGAAGAAGGACATCACTGCGGCGTTGAGTGAGGTGCCGCAGGGACGCATTCTGTCGGAAGCCGAATTGAAGGAGTTGCGCGCGTGGTTCCCGAACAGCTACTTCGGGGAGCTCATTTTTCTGGTGAAGGAAGGCGTGTTGATCGTGCCCAGTCACATGGGCGAACGGCTGATCCGCGGCATGCACGGTTATCATCCCGACGATCCCCACAGTTTCGCGGCGCTGTGCACGAACCAGGAAAGCGTGCCCGACGACATCACCGCCATCCCGGACCTGTATCGCCTGATGACGCGGGACGCGGAGATGGCGCATGCGCGCAACCGGCCGGGGCGCGTTCCCGGCCGCGCGGCCGGTGTGACACCGCCGTCCGGGACGCCGCTGCCCTCACGGGAGCCGGCCATGCATCCGTTGAACGGAACGAGCGTCGCCTGATTCCATGGAACCGCTGGTCAGCATCATCATGCGTTCCTGCAACGAGGGCTGGGCCCTGAAGGAAACACTGCCCGCACTCAAGGCGCAGGACTACCGGAACTGGGAACTGATCGTCATTGATTCCAACTCCACGGACGGTTCGGTCGATCTCATCCGGAGCGCGCGGCCGCAGGTATTTGTCCGGATCCGGCGCGAGGACTACAACCCCGCGCGCGTGCTGAATGTCGGGATGGAACTGTCACGGTCGGAATTCGGAATTTTTCTGAACGCGGACGCCACGCCGCAGGGGAGGAACTGGCTGAGGCCGCTGGTGGAGCGATTGCAGGATCCGCGGACGGCGGCTGTGTTCGGGCGGCAGATCCCGCGCCCGCATTGCCATGCGGTGTTCGCGCATGATTACGAGCGGTGCTTCGGGTCCAACCGTGAATCCGCCCGATGGGATCACTTCTTCAGCATGGCCAGCAGCGGCATCCGCAAGGACATCTGGCGCCTGCGCGGGTTCGATCCGCGGATGCAATACTCGGAGGACGACGAATACACGCGCTGGTGCCGCAGCCGCGACTATCGCGTTGTTTACGTTCCTGAATCGGTCGCGATGCATTCGCACAACTACACGCCGAAGGAGGCCTACCGGCGGAGCTTCGGCGAGGCGCGCGCGCTGGCAGCCGTCTGGAACGGTTCCTCTCAACAGGTCAATTGGCCGAAGACCGTCCTCCTCGGCTGGTTGAACGATGCGCGGCGGGACCTCGTCTGGTGTGTGAAGAACGGGCGCGCGAAAGAATGGCCGCATGCGCTTCGAATCCGATGGGAACAACGGCGCGCCCGCCTTAGCGGGTTTCGCGACGGCTGGAAGTTCTATCGCGAATCACAACCGGCCGGATGAAGGCGGCAGACGAAACCAGCGTTTCCGGCGCGGAGCCGATCACAATCGAGGCGGCGCAACGGATGTCCGGCGCGGGCCGGCGGTTTACACTGGACGGCAGCGCCCGGCTCGAAGCGCACCTCGACCGCATGTGTCGGCGCGTGCTCGACGAAGTCTGCGCGATAATTCCCCAAACCCGCCTGGAAGCGCTCGTGCTCGGGGGCGGTTATGGACGCGGCCAGGGCGGCGTGCTCTCCACAGGCGACGGAGACCGGCCGTACAACGATTTCGAGTTCTATGTTTTCCTTCGCGGCAATCGCTTGTTCAACGAACGCCGTTTCCAACCCGGATTGAATGCGCTGGGCGAGCGCCTGTCGCCGGAAGCCGGCGTCCATGTCGAGTTCAAGGTCGATTCGATCGCCCGCCTGCACCGCAGCGGCGTTTCCATGTTCAGCTACGACCTCGTTTCAGGCCATCGAACGCTCTGGCCGGAGAAGGACGATTCGCGCGACCCTTTTGCGAACTGCGAACATCATTTGAGGGCATTCGACATTCCCTGCCACGAGGCCACCCGGCTCCTGTTCAACCGATGCACGGGACTCCTGCTTGCAAAGGAGCTGCTCGGGAAAGCAAGGCTGGATCCCGATGACTCGGACTTCATCGCGCGCAACATCGCGAAGGCGCAATTGGCATTGGGTGACGCAGTGCTGACCGTCGCAGGCCGCTACCATTGGAACTGCCTGGAACGCCATGACCGCTGCGGCCTGCTGGCTTCCGACTGGCCGGCCGGCGCGCCGGGCGCGCCCCTGGCCGGAGATCTCAGAATACGGGTGCCGATGGACAAGCCCGCGTGGATGAAAGACGTGGAACGGCATCATGCGCGAGGCGTGCAGTTCAAGCTGCACCCGGAGCGATCGGGATCACCGGCCGGCGATCTTGCTGAAGAACACCGACGGGTCTCGGAACTGGCGCGGCAGGTCTGGCTTTGGGTGGAGAGCCTGCGCCTGAATCGTTGCTTCTCCTCTGTCCCGGAGTATGCGCTGTCGGACGTCGATCATTGGCCGGTCTCTTCGACCGTGCGCAACGTGTTGCTGGGAGTTCGCGTATTCGGCTGGCGAAACGCACTCCAGGCACGCGTCCGGCGGCATCCCCGCGGACGCTTTCTGAAGGCGTTGGCCATCCTTCTCTGGATGGAGGCGGACGATGCCTCGCGCCGGAGCCTGCAGAAGCAATTGGACGCCGCTTCGAACGATTGGCACAGTCTCGTCGCGGCATACAGGCAGTTGTGGCCGCGATGCCGTTGATGACTCTCCCGACGACGAGCAGTGGCTGGCGCCCCGCGCCGCCGGACCCGGTGCTGGCGGAAGGCGACGTTCATGTCTGGGCGATTTCGCTGGAGTCCGGGCCCGGGGCCTTGCAACGGCATTTCGAGACGATCGCGCCGGACGAACGGGAGCGCGCCGCCAGGTTCATCTTTGACGTGCACCGGCATCGTTACGTGACGTGCCGCGGCACCGTGCGCCGTGTTCTCGCCGGTTACCTGCGCGTGAGGGCCGAGGACCTGGTTTTCGTCGTTTCACCACTGGGCAAGCCGGCTTTGGCGTCGCTCTTTTCGGATTCGGGAATTCACTTCAACGTGTCGCATTCGGAGAACATGGCTCTTGTCGCAGTGACGCGGATCGGACCTGTGGGCGTGGACGTTGAACTGGTGCGGCAGGTGAAGGAGATGGACCACCTGGTGAAGCGCTTTTTTTCTCTCCGCGAGAACGAGCGGTTCCAGAAGCTCGCCGAAGCCGAGAAACCTTCCGCGTTCTTCAATCTGTGGACGCGCAAGGAAGCGCTGCTGAAAGCAACAGGCGTGGGGATCACGAAGCTGAGCACTGTTGAAGTGTCCTTCCTGCCAGGGGAAGACGCGCGGGTGCTGGCGTTCGAGGGCGATCCGGAAAAGGCGCGGCAGTGGCAATTGGAAGACTGCGCTCCGGCGCCCGGTTACGCCGGCGCCGTGGCCATCCGGGCACCCGGAATGAACGTGCGCTGCTGGACGACCGCCAACCTCACTCCTTCCGCCTGATCTCGGCGAAAACCGGCCGATGGTCGGACAGTTGCACGGGCTGAACACGGTATGTGACGAATTCCCAGGACGGCGGGATCAACACCCAGTCAATGGTGACCCGCGGGTGATACGATGCGAATGTGAACTGCTCGGGTGCCTGCTCCGCATCCGCGCGGTGCTGGAACAGACCCGAGTTTATCAGCGTATCGAGGGCGGTTGGCGTGTGCGCTTCCGACTCATCCCCGTTTCGAATCGTCAACGGGCTGTTGAAATCTCCCATACAAATAAACGGAAAGGGAGACTCCCGCGCAGCGTTCGCGACGACCCGGGCTGATGCGATCCGGGTAGGCTCGTCGCGATGCTCCCAGTGAACCGCGCACACGCGAATCGTCCCGTCACCGAGGTCGATGTCCGCTGTCATCCCCTTCTTTCCGCCGGCCAATCGCCATTCCCACGATGAAAGGGAAGGCAAGTTGAGCAGGCGCGCGGATACAACGGGAAACCGGCTCAGGATCGCGTTGCCGAATCGCAGCCGCGCGAACGGCACGGCGAGATCGAGGTTTCGCTGTTCCACAACAAACGGAAATCCGGCGCACTCGGCAATGATTTCGGCCTGGTTCTCATGACTGGTCCAGCAGGCACTGAAGTCCACCTCGTTGAGGACGGCGATGTCGATCTGTTCCTCTTTCAGCAGGTCCGCGATGGCAATCAGGCGGCTGCGTCGCTCGGCCGCGCTGCTCCAGTTGCTGTCATTGGTGCCGCGGCCATGAGCAATGTTGAAGGCGGCGAGCCTGAGCGTGCCGTCAAAGGTGTGGGTTCCGGAAGAGGCGGTTCCAATGGTGCGAATCGTCACAGCCCGCTTGTCGGCCATCATCCGGTTGACGACAAAGCTGAGCGCCGCAACGACGGCAACGGCAACCGGGAGCCAGGCCAGGCGGCGAAGGATCCGCCGCGGCTTCTGCCCGGGGTGAGACCGCATGGCAACCTCAGTCCTGGCTGTGGTGGTATTCCTGAAGCGTCTTGACGCCGTAGCCCGCCTTCCTCAGGGCGGCAATGCCTCGAGCGGCGGCGCGCGCGCTTCCGAGCGTCGTCATGATGGCCGTTCCCGTGTACACGGCCGTCGTCCGGATCTTCACCTCATCGGCGCGCGGCACCTGGCCGGAGGGCGTGTTGATGACGAGGTGAATCTCCTTGTTCTTCAGCAGGTCAATGGCGTTCGGACGGCCTTCCTGGAGCTTGAAGATCCGTTGCACCTGAAGGCCCGCCGCTTCCAGCACCGAAGCCGTGCCCCCGGTCGCCACCAGTTCGAAACCCAGATCCGCGAAGCTCCGCGCCACCTCAACCGCCTCCCGCTTGTGCGCGTCACTCACACTGATGAACACGCGCCCGCTCAACGGCAACGGCGCGCCGGCCGCCATCTGCGATTTCGCATACGCAATCCCCGGGTCCTCGTCTAAACCCATCACTTCCCCGGTGGACCGCATCTCCGGCGACAACAGAATGTCCTGCCCGTGGAACCGTCCGAAGGGGAAAACCGATTCCTTCACCGCCCAGTATTTCGGCCACACCTCCGACGTGAAGCCCAGCTCCTTGAGGCTCCTGCCCGCCATGACCCTGGCGGCCAGCTTGGCCAGCGGCACGCCGATCGCCTTGCTCACGAACGGCACGGTGCGCGATGCGCGCGGATTCACTTCAAGCACGTACACCACCTCGTCCTTCACGGCGTATTGCACGTTCATCAGGCCGATCACCTTCAGTTCCCGCGCCATCGCGTGCGTGTATTCGCGAATGGTCTGGATGGCCTTCTGCGACAGCGTGTGCGGCGGCAGCACCATCGCCGCGTCGCCCGAATGCACGCCCGCAAACTCGATGTGCTCGAGCATGCCGCCGATCACGATGTGGCCCTCCGACGGATCCGAATACCGGCCCACGTCCGCGATGCAATCCACGTCCACTTCAGTCGCGTCCTCGAGGAACTTGTCCACCAGCACGGGTCGCTCGGGCGAGGCCTCGACGGCGAAGCGCATGTAGTGCTGCAGCTCGGAATCGGAGTAAACGATCTGCATAGCGCGGCCCCCGAGCACGAAACTGGGCCGGACCAGCACCGGATAACCAAGCCGGGCGGACACCTCCAGCGCCTCGGCCTCGTTCGTCGCAATGCCGTTCGGCGGCTGCGGAATGTTCAGCTTGTTCAGCATCGCCGCAAACAGCTTGCGGTCTTCCGCGATCTCGATTCCCTGCGGCGACGTGCCGATGATGTTCACGCCGTTCTGCTGCAGGCCGAGCGCGAGATTGAGCGGCGTCTGACCGCCGAACTGCGCGATGGCACCCCAGCACTGTTCCCGCTCGTAGATGTGCAGCACGTCCTCGAGCGTCAGCGGCTCGAAAAACAGCTTGTCGCTCGTGTCGTAGTCCGTCGAAACCGTCTCCGGATTCGAATTCACCATGATGGTTTCAAACCCGTCCTCCTTCAGCGCAAACGCGGCGTGCACACAGCAGTAGTCGAATTCAATCCCCTGGCCGATGCGGTTGGGGCCGCCTCCCAGAATCATCACCTTCTTCTTCGGCGTCGCCCGGATCTCGTCGTCGCCGCGGTCGTAGGTCGAATAATAGTAGGGCGTGTACGCCTCGAATTCGGCGGCGCAGGTGTCCACGAGGCGGTAGCTCGGCACAATCCCGAGCCGGCGGCGCTCGGCGCGGATCTCATCCTCGGTCCGGCCGGTCAAATGCGCGATCTGACGGTCGGAAAAGCCCAACGACTTGGCTTTGGCGAGTTGCTCGGCGTTCATTCGTTATCGGCAATGATCAAAGTCGGAAAAGAAAACCGGACGCGCCCGTCAATGTCGAGCGCCTAGTGCTGGAAAATTCCATGGATGTTGATCGTTGAGTTCCCGTCCCCCTATTGGCGGGTGAGAACGACGGCGGGGGCTGCCGCGGCCGGGGATGGCGTTCTTGAAACCGGCCTCAGCCGCCAGTAACCCGCCAACAAACTCCCGATCACGGAATGGAACGTCGCCGATATTGCGCAGGACAGCGCCGCCTCGGGCATCAGCGGGAAGTGCCGGCTGGCCAGAGCCGCTCCCAGCCCGGAATTCTGCATGCCCACCTCGATCGAGATCGTGCGCCGATCGACAGCGGGGAAGCCAAAGACGCGTCCGAAAGCGTACCCGAGCGCAAACCCGCCGGCGTGCAGGAGGAATACCGCAAGCGGAAGAACCGCGCCCGCAGCTTTCAACCGATCGGCGCTCTCGCCGATGATGCTGGCGCAGATGAGCGTGATGGTGAGCACCGACACGAGCGGCGCGACCGGCAGAACCTTCTGCACCAGACCCGCCGCGTAACGGTTCAACACGAGGCCAATGACCAGGGGCGCGAGCACGATCTTCACGGTGCTGACGAACAGGCCCCATCCATCGACCGGCACGTACTGCCCGGCCAGCCATTTCGTGAGGAGCGGCGTGAACATAATCGCGGCGAACGTGGAGCACATCGTCATCAGGACTGAGAGCGGGACGTTGGCCCGCGCCAGATAGGTCACCACGTTGGACGCCGTGCCGCCCGGGCAACAGGCCACCAGGATCAGCCCCACCGCCACGCCGGGTTCCAGCTGGAGAAGACGGGCGACGCTCCATCCCAGAAGCGGCATGAGCAGGTATTGCGCGGCAACGCCCGCCGCGATCCTGCGCGGATGCCGGAACACCGCCTTGAAGTCATCGACGGACAGCGTGATTCCCATGCCCAGCATGATGACCGCCAGGCCCCAGGTGATGAACTCGCCGCTGAACCATGTGAACCAGCCCGGTCGAACCAGCGCCAGTGCTCCGCCCGCCAGCACCCAGACAGGAAAACAGTTTGTCAGGAGGGCGAGCAGGCTGTGCATGCCCGCATTAAACGCAAACGCAGCTTCGAGGCAAATCCAAATCCGGAAGGCGCGAGACCGGCATTCCAAACCGGACAAAGTCCCGATCGAAATCCTTCAGTTCAAGGCGAAGGCGACCTGATGCCGGCACGCCTCTCGTGGATACCGGATGTCCGGAGAGAGATTGTGGCCCGGCCCGGGATCCTTCCTCGCACGCGCATCCCCGTGCCGTCAACGTCGAATGCCGACCGTTGAATGTGGAAGGGTGACTTCTTCAGGATTCCTTGGCGCCGATGTGGATCGTCGGCGTCAATGCCTTCAGGCGCGATTCCAGTTCTCGCTCGGACGGCAGCCCCACGAGCGTGCCCACCACCTTGCCATC
This sequence comes from Verrucomicrobia subdivision 3 bacterium UBA3939, assembly GCA_002385705.1. Lineage (GTDB taxonomy): Bacteria > Verrucomicrobiota > Verrucomicrobiia > Limisphaerales > UBA3939 > UBA3939. The sequence goes on along the minus strand of DGDZ01000066.1, from coordinate 63,624 downwards.
CCGGAAGAACACCAGCGTTGGAATCGATCGCACGTTGTAGCGGCGCGCCAGCCCCGGGTCCTTGTCCACGTCCACCTTGTAGAAAGCAATGCGATCGGTCCGGCTCGCCGCCGCCTCATCCAGCATGGGAGACAAAGCCCGGCACGGCCCGCACCAGGTCGCGTAGAAATCCACCACCACCGGCTTCTCGGACTCGAGCACCTTCGCCCGGAACTCGCTTTCACTCACCGGCAGGACGTTGTCCGTGTCAAAGGCCGCGCTGGTTTCCCGCGTGCAGGCAACGCCGGTCAACAGCCCGAGGAGCCCGCCGTAGAGCGCGCCTCGCCGCCAGGCGGCAGTCAACGACGGACGGGCGCCGCCGTTGCGTTTGCTGAAATGGCCCAGGACGCCGCCGAGGACCATTCCCACGAGAATTATCATCAAGGTTGTCATAGTTCAGCCGGTTGTGTTTCTGGACGGCCTGACGCAGCACGCCACATGCCCACTGTCCCGCTCCATAACCTGAGCCGCAAGTTCGGACAAAAGTTACAACTGTCAATGGCAGCACGAAGCCGCGGTGAGGTCCGGGCTGAGATACGGTATGCCCAGGGACAACCCGCGCACGATGAGCAACACGCCCAAAACAAAGACAGTCGCCGGCATGGCCCGGGCCAGTTTCAAGCGAACGGCCGGCGGTATGAGCTTCCCGGAAAGCCCGATACCTAACATCAACGGAATCGTCCCTGCGCCGAACGCAGTCATGTAAACCGCCGCGGCGCCCGGTCCTCCGGTTGTCGCCGCCGCTGCGGCCGCTACATACACCAGCCCGCACGGCAACAGCCCGTTCAGCAGGCCCAGGAGTGCGAGCGACGACAGCGACCGCCGCCGGAGCAGAGCGGACATCGCGCTTTTGAGCCGCTGCACGATCGACGTCACGGGCCGCCACCACGCCAGGTGGCGCGACGTCAGCAGGCCGCCGAGCAGCGCGACGCCGAGCGCGATCGAGAGCCAACGCTGAAGCCCGGCCAGCAGCAGCGCCCTGCCAAACAACCCGAACACCACACCGATGAGACCGTAGGTTGCGACGCGGCCAAGATTGTACGCGACCCGCCCCAGCACGTGCGCGCCGCCGGAGCCCGGTGACGGCAATGCCAGCGCGAGCGGGCCGCACATGCCCGCGCAGTGCAGGCTGCCGACCAGGCCAAGAAGGAATGCCGTCCACAGTTCCATGTTACGAGTCTCTGATGATAATCCGCTCGTTGATGAGATAGTCCACCCCGTCCACCTGCCACGACACGCGTACGCTCCACGGTCCGGCAGGGAGCCCGCTCACATCGAGCACCTGCCGGCCGTCAACGTCCGGCGTGACGGCGAAACTCCGGTCCTCGTTCGACGCCGAGGGCCGGTAGAGAATAATCTCGCCCGAATCGTGGCGCCCGATGTGATCGCGCGGGAACAGCACCACGACCTCCCGGCGCGCGGCGTCGTACGACACCGCGCCTCCTGCGCTGCGCGCCCGTTGCAGCCCGTCGAGCTCGCGTTGGTACCGGATCTCGGCCTCGTAGTAATCGGGCTTGACGAGTTCCGACGGATTGCTGCCGGCGATGACGATGAGGGCGACGGTGCCGCCGATGAAAGCGACAAAGGCGAAGATGATGCCGAGCGGCCAGAAATTGCGTGTGTTCATGGATTAACGGCCCGTGCGCGGGCCAACGAAGGTTGACTTCAGTGTTTGCAGTTTCCGGCCCTCCGAGTAAACGCCCACGACCAGCGGCGTTCGGCCCGGGGCCATCACGCCGCCGTCCAGTTGAATGAGGACGGACGTTTCCACCTGTTTCCCCGGCGGCACGACGATCTTCTCGAGGCCCATCACGCGGAGTTCGCCCTCGGGCTGTTCGAGCCGGAGTTCGACCGGCATATCGCGCCCGGTCTTGTTGCCGATCCGGATCGTGTAGAGGTTGCTGAACCGGCCGTCGGGCATCTGCTGGTAGAGCGAGCCGGGCGCGCGCAACAAGGTCGTTTGCACATCCGAGCGCGTGAACACGAGAAACGCCTCGATCGCGATCAACGCGACAATGATCACCGAGTAGAGCGCGAGCCGCGGTGTGAGGCGCAGACGCTCGCCCTTTTCGATCCCGTTGAGCGAGGCATAGCGGATCAGGCCTTTCGGCAGGCCCACGCGTTCCATCACGGCGTTGCAGGCGTCGATGCACGCCGTGCAATGCACGCATTCCATCTGCGTGCCGTTGCGGATGTCGATGCCGGTGGGGCAGACAGCCACGCACTGGTTGCACGAGATGCAGTCGCCAATGCCGGACGCTCTGCGTTCCTCGTGCGTTTCACTTCGCTTGAGGCCGCGCCTCGGCTCACCGCGCTTGTAGTCATAGGCGACGACGATGCTGTTTTCGTCGAGCAACGTGGACTGGAACCGGCCGTAGGGGCAGATGAAGGTGCAGGCCTGTTCGCGGAACCGCGCGAAGATCAGGTAGAACACGATCGTGAACAGGAGCATGAACGTCAGGCCGGTGAGATGATTCGCCGGGTTGTCAGTGATGATGCGGAACAGTTGCTCGGTGCCGATGATGTACGCGAGGAGCGTGTTGCCGATGATGAACGAGAGCAGGAAGAAGATGCTGTGCTTGGCGGCCTTCTTCAGCACCTTGCGCGCGGTCCAGGGCGCGGCGGCCAGGGCCCGCTGCTGATGCGCGTCTCCCTCGATCGCATACTCGATCTTTCGAAACACCATTTCCATCAGCACCGTTTGCGGGCAGGTCCACCCGCACCACAACCGTCCGTACGCCGTGGTGAAGATCGCGATGCCGGTGAAGAACACCAGCAGGCCGATGGCGAGGATGATGCCGTCCTGGGGCCAGAACACCTGTCCAAGGACAACGAACTTGCGATCGATGACATTCATCAGGAGCAGCGGTTCGCCGCCGATCCGGATGAACGGGCCCGCGAACATGATGGCCAGCAACAGCCAGCTCACCCACGTGCGCGCGCGGAACAGCGGCCCCTTGACCTTCCGCGGATAAATCCACTTGCGACGCCCCTCCTTGTCCGCGGTGGACAGGTGATCGCGAAAGTCGCGGCGGTCCGCGCCGCGCGCCGCAGTGCCCTGCGCGCGGTTCGTTGCTTCCATGTCAACCGCCATCTCGGCTATTCGTAAATGCTCGGGCCCGTGTCCACCGGAGCCTGGTTCTCGGGCGGTTTGCCCGGCGTCTCAAGTTTCGCGCCGCGCAAGGTATAGATGTAGCTTGCGACGGCAAGGATCTGGTCGGGCCGCAGGTTGTTCTTCCAGGTGATCATCCCCTTGGCCGGCACGCCGTCCCAGATCACTCTCACGTTGTCCGCAAACGTCGAGCCGTGGATCCAGTAATCGTCCGTGAGATTCGGCCCGACCAGTCCGCCGCCGTCCATGCGGTGACACGGCGCGCATAACGTGGTGAACAGCTGGCGTCCCGATTCGAGCACGGCAGCGTCCTGCGACGGTTCCAGCGACGCGATGTTGGCCTCGAAACGGCTCATGGCCGCCGCCTTGGCCGCCGCGCCGGCCTTCATCTCGCGCTCGTATTCCTCCGCCATCAGCGGCCCGGCGCCGAGCACGTGATAGTACACGAGGTACCCGATGGAGAAGGCGATCGTTCCGTAGAACAACCACACCCACCAGCGCGGGAGTTTGTTGTCCAACTCGCGAATGCCGTCCACCTCGTGGTCCAGCAACAGAGGATCGCTTTCGTTCATCATAATTCGTCGTGGGTTTCGGGTTCACGGATCGTCCCGTCTTCGAGCGGCAGCTTCCGCACCGCTTCGACGTACGATCTCTTCAGGGTCAGCATCCAGACCAGGACCGTGAGAAAGATGCCGACAAAGATGAGAATCGAAATCACGCCATACAGGCCGATTCCGCCGATGTTGGTGAGCACGTTCCGGATCATACGCTTTATGGGTTCGAGGCCACGGGCGCGGACGCGGCCGGCGTCGCCGCCGGTTCGGCTTTAATGTCCGTGCCGAGCCGCTGGAGGTAGGCAATCAGCGCAATGATCTCGCGGTCCGGCTCGGATTCAACAGAGCCGGCCTTGAGATTTGCGACCACCTGCGCGGCCTGCGCTTCGAGATCCTTCTGCGCCGGGCCGTTTTCATAACCTTCCGGATACGGCACGCCGGTGCGACGCAGCGCCCTGATCCGCGCCGGGAGCTGGTTGGTTTCCAGCTTCCGGGTCAACAGCCACGGATACGGCGGCATGATCGATCCGCTCGAGAACCCTTGCGGATCCTCCATATGCCCGTAATGCCACGCGTCGGGATACTTGCCGCCCACCCGATGCAGGTCCGGCCCGGACCGCTTTGATCCCCACAGGAACGGATGATCATAGATGAACTCGCCCGCCTTCGAATACTCGCCGTAACGCTCGGTCTCGGAGCGGAACGGACGCACCATCTGCGAGTGACAACCCACGCAACCTTCCCGGATGTAGATGTCGCGCCCGAGGAGTTCCAACGGCGTGTACGGCTTGACCGAGCTGATCGTCGGAACGTTCTTCGGGATCAGATACATCGGGACGATCTCGACCAGCCCGCCGACGAGGATGGCGACAATGGCGAGCGTCGTGAACAGCAGCGGCCGGGCTTCGAGCCAGCGATGCCCGTGCTCGCGCGCGGGGGTCTCGCGTCCGACGGGCGCCGGCGCCTGCGCTTCCTGCTCGGCGAGGAACCGGCCCGACTTCGCGGTCTTGAACAGGTTGATGACCATCAGCACGGCGCCGATGATGTAGAGGAAGCCGCCGACGGCGCGGAGCCGGTGCATCGGGATGATCTGCATCACGATCTCGAGGAAATTGGGATATTGCAGGAAACCGTCCTGGTTAAACTGTTTCCACATCAACCCCTGCGTCACGCCGCTGACGTACATTGGGACGACGTAGAACATCATGCCGAGCAGGGCGATCCAGAAGTGATAGTTCGCGAGTTTAACGGACCAGAGTCTGGTGTTGTAGAGCCGCGGGAACAGCCAGTAGAGCACGGAGAACGTGAGGAACCCGTTCCATCCCAGCGCGCCGGTGTGAACGTGCGCGATCGTCCAGTCCGTGTAGTGCGAGAGCGCATTGACGCTCTTGATGGCGAGCGTCGGGCCTTCCAGCGTCGCCATGCCGTAGGCGGTGACGGCGACGACCATGAACTTGAGCATGGGATCCTGCCGCACCTTGTCCCAGGCGCCGCGCAGCGTGAGCAGGCCGTTCAACATGCCGCCCCAGGACGGCGCCACGAGCATCACCGAGAACACCATGCCGAGGGACTGCGCCCAGTCGGGCAGGGCCGTGTAGAGCAGGTGATGCGGCCCGGCCCAGATGTAGATGAAGATCAACGCCCAGAAGTGAATGATCGAAAGCCGGTAACTGAACACCGGCCGGTTCGCCGCCTTCGGCAGGTAGTAGTACATCATTCCGAGATAGGGCGTCGTCAGGAAGAATGCCACGGCGTTGTGCCCGTACCACCATTGCACCAGCGCGTCCTGCACCCCCGCATACAGCGAGTAACTCTTGAACCAGCCCGCCGGAATCGCCAGCGAATTGAAGATGTGCAGCACCGCCACCGTAAACGCCGTCGCGATGTAGAACCAGATCGCCACATACATGTGCTTCTCGCGGCGTTTCGCGATCGTGCCCATCAGGTTGATCGTGAACGCCACCCAGACCACCGCGATGGCAATGTCGATCGGCCACTCCAGTTCCGCGTATTCCTTGCTGGTGGTGAGGCCGAGCGGCAGCGTGATGGCGGCGGCGACGATGATGGCCTGCCAGCCCCAGAAATTGAACCAGCTCAGGAAATCGCTGAACATACGGGCCTTGCACAGCCGCTGCAGCGAATAGTAGATGCCCATGAACATGCCGTTGCCCACAAACGCGAAGATCACGGCATTCGTGTGCAGCGGGCGAATCCGGCCGAACGTGGTGAAGGGCAGCTCGAGGTTCAAAGCCGGCCAGAAAAACTGGCAGGCAATCAGCAGGCCCGCGCTGAAACCCACCAGGCCCCAGAAGGCCGTGGCGATCGCAAACGCGCGCACGATCGCATTGTCGTAATGAAAGACCTCCATCGGCACGCGCGCGGCACCGGGACGGTTGGCTTGTTCCTGTGGCAACGATGCTGAACTCATAGTGGTTTGTTGGATTCGTCGTTTGAAATGGGATCGCGCGGGGCGGGATCGTCCGCGATCACGCGCAGCGCAGGGGTGCACGTGTCGTCAAACTGGCCGGAACGCGCCGCCCAGATGAAACACGCCAGAAAAACCAGGGCCAGACCGAGGCTCGCCAGAATCAGAATCACGATCGCACTCATGCCGCCCCTCCTTTCGAAACCGGGGAGAAAACGCGACGGGCCGCCCATGCCGCCACGCCGCAGGCGAAAAGCACCACGCTCACCGAGCTCAACGGCATCAGGATCGCGCACACCACCGGCGACAGAATCCCCGCCGCCGCAATGCCAATGCCCACCACGTTGTAGGCGGCGGAAATGCCGATCCCCGCATACACCGTCCGCACCGCGCGGCGGGCGAGCGACAGGATCTCCGGCAGACGCCCCACCTGCGCGCCGTCGAGGATCAGGTCGCTGGCCGGCGAGAACGTTCCAATGTTCTCCACCACCGCCACACCCACGTCGCTCTGGCGCAACGCGCCGGCATCGTTCAACCCGTCCCCGATCATCATCACGGTCCTGCCCGATTGCTGCAGGCGCTGAATAAAGCGCAGCTTGTCTTCGGGACTCTGCTCGAAATGCAGATGCTCCTTTCCGCCGAACAACGCGCTGAACCGTTCCCGTTCCCGCTCGTTGTCGCCGCTCAACAGCGACAGTTCGTAAACGCCGTTCAGCCGGCGGATGAGGTCCCGCACATCGGACCTCAATTTCGCCGTCAGCAGGAACGCGCCGCGATACCGGCCGTCGATGGCCACGTGCACAACGCTGCCCGCCGCCTCTGTCTCCGGCACGTCAACGCCGCACGCCGAGAGCCAGCGGCTCGAGCCCAGGAGCACGTCGTGACCGTGCGCCCGCGCGCGCACACCGCAGCCCGGTGTTTCGGAAAAATCCTCCACGGCAACAGCGCGGCCATGGGCCGACAGGCCCGCCGCGATCCGGGCGGAGTGCGGGTGCGTGGACTGGCGCGCCACGGCATGAATCCACGCCGCTTCCTCCGCGGTCAGGGGTTCGCCCTGGAACTCCGGCGTCTTCGTGCCGGCGGTGAGCGTGCCGGTCTTGTCAAACACAATGGCGTTCACACGGGCGAGGCGTTCCAGCACGTGGACGTTCTTGAGAAAGACATTGAAGCGCGCCAGCCATCGCTGAGCGGTGCCCAGCGCGAACGGCGCGGCCAGCGCCAGCGCGCACGGACACGCCACAATCAACACCGAGCTGAACGCCTTCAACCCGCGCCCCCAGTCGCCGGACAGCGTCCAGAACACCGCCGCCGTGAACGCGATCGAAATCACCGTCGCGGTGAAACGCCGGCTGTAACGGTTCGTCACCGTGTTCAGATCGTGCCCCGAGGTCTTCCGGAACGCTTCGTGATTCCAAAGCGACGCCAGGTAGCCTTCCGAAACCGCCTTCACCGTTTCCACCTCGATCGCCGCGCCCATCTGTTGTCCGCCCGCGTACAGATGATCGCCTTCCGCCCGGACCACCGGGTCCGATTCGCCCGTGACGAAGCTGTAATCGATCAGCGCCTGCCCTCGCACCAGCCGTGCGTCCGCCGGAAGGATCTCGCGATGCCGCACCAACAGGCGGTCTCCGGGCCGCAGATCGGAGATGGGAACACACTCCTCCCGGCCGCCGTGGATGCGCGTGATCGACAGCGGGAAGAACGCGCGGTAATCGCGATCGAAGGAAAGCCGCTCCTGCGCGTGCTGCTGGAAGGCGCGTCCGCACAACAGGAAAAACACGAGGCCCGTCAGCGAATCACAATAGCCCTCGCCGGTGCCCGTGATGATCTCGAAGGCGCTCTGCGCGTAAATCGCCGCCAGGCCCAGCGCAATCGGCACGTCCAGCGTGATCACGCGCTGCCGCACCGCCAGCCACGCGGATTTCCAGTAATCCGACGCGCTAAACACCACGACCGGCAGCGCCAGCGCCAGGCTGAGCCAGCCGAAAAACGCCTGCAGCCCGGGCCCCGTGAAACCGTCCAGGCCGAAGTACTGCGGGATGCTGAACAGCATGATGTTGCCAAAGGCAAACCCCGCAATGCCCACCTGCAGCCACCGCCGCCGCGCGCCCGTTTCCGCGCGTTGCTTCCCCAGCTCGCCCAGGTTCAGCGCAGGTTCGTAACCGATGGACGACAACAGTTGAACCAGTTCACTGAGCCGCACGCGCTGCGCGTCGAACGTGATCGCCACTTCGCGCCGGGGAAAGTTCACCTCGGATCGCCCGATTCCGTTTCGAAGCTGATACAGATTCTCCAGGAGCCAAACGCACGCGATGCAGTGAATCGACGGAATATGAAACGTGACGCGGCTCTGAACGCCGTCGGTGAAGTCGAGCAGTTGCTGCTGAAGCCGCGGGTCATCCAGGAACGCCCAGCTTCCGGTCGAACTCGCGCGCGCCCTGATCCCGGGATGCCGGCGCAGTTCGTAAAAGCGTTCCAGACCGCTCTCGGACAGCAGCTCGTGGACGGTCAGACAGCCCTGGCAGCAGAAGACGCGCTCGCCCCGCGCATGCCGATCATCGGCGCACACTTCTCCGCAGTGGTAGCAACGCACCACGGACAACGCGTCCGGCACCCCGGCAGGCGCCAGACCGACAAACGGAGCAGTTGTTGCGCTCAATGTGCCGTTCACTGAAAAGGATTCTCGATAGTTGCCCCGAATGTTATCACCCGAAGCAGAATCGGTCTGAAAAAAGCCTTGCCCTCTTTTGTCCTCGCCTGCCCGGTTTTTGGCCGGGCTCAGAATTCAACACCGGCTTGCCGCTGCGATAAGGGCGTCGTATAAGTCCTTAGCCGAACCGCGAGAAAGGAAACTGCTATGCTACAGACCGGGCGCCAGTCGCTGAACACGAGCAACGTTCTGTCTGTCATCATGGGAGGGGGACAGGGGACTCGGTTGTTTCCCCTCACGAAAGAACGCGCCAAACCCGCGGTTCCCCTCGCCGGCAAGTATCGCATCGTCGATATCCCCATCTCGAACTGCATCAACTCCGGCCTGCGCCGCATCTACCTGCTCACCCAGTTCAACTCGGCTTCGCTGCATCGGCACATTTCGCAATCGTACAAGTTCGATCACTTCTCCGGCGGCTTCGTCGAGATCCTCGCCGCCGAGCAAACGTTCACCGACACCTCGTGGTACCAGGGCACGGCCGACGCCGTCCGGAAAAACCTCATTCACTTCCTCAACCACGACTTCGAATACCTCCTGATCCTGAGCGGGGACCAGTTGTACCGGATGGATTTCCGGCTGATCATCCAGCAGCACGTCGAAACCCACGCCGACGTCACCATTGCCACCATCCCGGTCGGCCGGCGCGAATCGCAGTCCTTCGGCATCCTGCAGGTGAACGAAGACCGCCGGATCCGGCGGTTTGTCGAGAAACCGAAGGATCCCGCGTTGCAGGATTCGCTTCGGCTCGAGCGCGAGTGGTATCCGAAGCTGGGACTCAACGATGATCGCGAGCTTTTCCTCGCGTCGATGGGCATCTACGTTTTCAGCCGGGACGTGCTGCGCAGCATGCTCGACAACACCCTGGCGGATTTCGGCAAGCACATCATCCCCAGCGCCATCGAGACGCACCGGCTCTACGCCTACATCTTCCAGGGTTACTGGGAGGACATTGGAACCATCCGCAATTTCTTCGAGGCGAACCTCGACGTGACCTCCGAACTGCCGCGGTTCAACTTCTTTGACATGGCCGCGCCGATCTTCACCCGTCCGCGCTTCCTGCCCGGGTCAAAAATCAACGGCGCGCACATCGATCACGCGGTCATCTCCGACGGCTGCATCATCAACCATGCCCGCATCCACAACAGCATCGTCGGCATCCGCAGCATCGTCGGCGCGGGAACGGAATTGAACCGCGTCATCCTGCTCGGCTGCGACTATTACGAATCGATGGAATCCATCCAGGCCAATGAAGCCGCCGGCCGGCCCCGCATCGGCATCGGCAGCCATTGCCGCATCGAAAACGCCATCATCGACAAGAACGCCCGCATCGGAGACAACGTGGTCATCTCGCCGCGCGGCAAGCCCGATACCGTCGATCACCCGTTGTATTACATCCGCGACGGCGTCGTGATCGTCCCCAAGAACGGCGTCGTTCCCCACGGCACCGTGATTTGAAGAGAGGACCGCGACCTTCGGGCCGCATCACCGCGCGCGTGCTTCATCAGGGCCGGATCACCGCATCGTCGCATACGCTTCGCACCTTCGTATCATGAGGCGGCATGAATGCCGCGACCCGAAACGCAACAGCGCACAGCGCCACCCTGCCGCGTGCGCACACGGAAACTGGGGCTTTCCAAACCGGCTTCCCCGATTACATTGTCCCGGAACCATCAGGACTTATGAAAACCATTATCACAGCTCTTGCTCTTGCCATTCTCGGTTCTGTTTCTGTCTCCGCCCAGGACTGGGCAAAAGAGCGCCTGAACAATTCCCGGCGCCACATGGAGTGGGTCAAAGTCAAGCACGGTGACCGCGAGGTGAATTGCTTCATCGCTTTCCCCGAGAGAAAGGACAAGGCCACCGCGGTCGTCGTGATCCACGAGATCTTTGGGTTGACGGATTGGGTTCGCAGCGTGACCGACCAGCTCGCGGAGGCCGGTTACATCGCCATCGCGCCGGATCTGCTTACCGGAACGCCGGGGGCTGATGGCGGCGACGGCGCGCGCACGGCAATCCGGTCGCTGCCGCCGGATCAGATTACGGCCGACCTGAACGCGACGGTGGACTACGTTTCGAAGCTGCCGGCGTGCAACGGGAAGGTGGCGGTGGCGGGTTTCTGCTGGGGCGGCAGCGAGGCCTTCCGGTTCGCCACAAACAACAAGGACATCAAGGCCGCTTTTGTTTTCTACGGATCGGGACCCGAGAATGAACAGGAGCTCGCCCGGATCGCGGCGCCGGTCTATGGGTTCTATGGCGGCAACGATGCGCGCGTCAACGCGACCGTGCCGGAGTCCTCCAAACGGATGAAGCAACACGGCAAGACGTTCGAGCCCGTGACGTACGAGGACGCCGGTCACGGCTTCATGCGCCAGGGCGAGGCGCCCGGCGCGAACGCCGCGGACAAGAAGGCCCGTGAAGAGGCCTGGACCCGCTGGAAAAGTTGCTGTCGAAGCTCTGACGCGCGCCGCTATTTGGCCTGCGCGAAGAGCATGAACACGCGCGGACCGCGGTCGGTCATGATCTGATACTGCTGCTCCTGCGGAGTCGTGGGGACCGCCAGGCCGTCGCAATCCTTGTCGTGGACCGGTTGCCCGTCGGCCAGGAGCATGTAATGGTGCGTGCGATTGCCCGGGATGTGATGGATGGTCACATGCCACGCATCCATCGCGTTGTCGCGGAGCATGGGGACTCTTTGCCACCCGGTGAACGAGCCGACCACTTCGACCGTGCTGGGCGCCTGGGTCTGGCCGTCGGGCAGACGCCAGCGGAACACCTTGGCATAACTCTGGGTGCGCGGCTGGGATTGGCCCTGCGACGAATGAGGAGTTTCACGAATTAAAGGGCCGCCTTTCTGAGGCGGCGTTCCACCAAATAACTTACTGATTCCGTTGAACATCATTGGGTGCCGGAAAGCTAGCGCACCGCAATCGGCGGAATCAAGTCTGTGGGTTTAACCCCATAAACAATTCCACAGGCGCTCAACATGATCGACTCTTGCTTCGGTGCGAAGCCAGAACGACAGGTTCAAGCACCCAGAGCGACAGAATGAGAGCCCAGTGTTGATGCCATGAATACGCGGTCAGAGATTACCAGCCGGACTGCGGCGCGCGAACTGCGCGTGCTGCTGGTTGAAGATTCCCCCATGGACGCGCTGTTGCTGGAGCATGCGCTCGCCAGGGGCGGGTTCAGGCCGGTTTGCCGTCGCGTGGACACCTCCGATGCGATGGCAGAGGCGCTTGATTCGCAGGAATGGGACGTGATCCTGGCGGACCACGCCATGCCCTGCTTCAGCGCCCCCGCGGCGCTCGAACTCGCCAAGCAACGCGGCCTCGACATCCCGTTTATCATTGTTTCCGGGCACATCGAGGAGACGACCGCCGTAGCCGCCATGCGCGCGGGCGCGCACGATTACATCATGAAAGACCGCCTCGCGCGCCTTGCTCCTGCGGTGGAGCGCGAGTTGCGGGAGGCGGCCATGCGGCGCGAGCAGAAGCGCTGCGAACTGGAACTGCGTCGCGCCCACGACGAACTGGAAATGCGGGTCGAAAAGCGCACCGCCGACCTCCGGGCCGCCAATCTCAAGCTCCAGCAGGTGATCGAGGAACGCCGCCGGCTCGAAAACGAACTGCTCGATATCGCCGAAAACGAGCGGCGCAGCATCGGATTCGACCTGCACGACGATCTCGGGCAGAAGCTCACCGGCGTTTCGTTGATGCTCAAAGGGCTCGAACAACGGCTCGCGCACGAGGGCCATCCGTATGTCGAGGAGGCGCGAAGGATCCGCGAACTGGTGGAGCAAATCGTCCACCACACCCACAACCTGGCGCATGAGTTCAGCGCGCTGGGGGCGACAGGGGACGACCTCGAAACGATGCTCAAAGGGCTGGTTGACAATGTGGAGAAAATGTTCGGCATCCCGTGCGGCCTGGCGTTGAAGGGCGATTTGAGCGATCTGCCGCCGAACACGATCGTTCAGTTTTACAAGATCTCCCAGGAAGCCATCAGCAATGCCGTCAAACACGGCAAAGCCCGGCGCGTCTCCATCTCCCTGTGCCAGTCGGGCGACAAATGCACGTTGACCATCAAGAACGCCGGCATTCCGTTTTCGGTTCCGCCCGAGAAGAAAAATCGGATGGGGCTGCGGATCATGAATTATCGTGCGAACACCGTGGGAGCCACGCTGGACATCCGTCCGAACGGGAAGAACGGCACGGTGGTCACCTGCGTCCTGCCCGCGAAGAACGGCGGCGCCACGGCCCGCGGCGCGCGCAACGGCAAGCCGGCCTCCCACACACGCGGCCGCAGCCGCGTGGAAATGGCAATGGCCTGAACGATTACCGGCTCGACACCGTCAATTGAATCGGCGAGCGCAGACCCTGGCTGAATTCATCCACGTATTTCTTCCACGCGTCGAGAGACGTGAACTGCCCGGCCTTGTCCCAACAGAAGCCCGCCCAGTAAACACCGACGTTCTCCGCCGAAACCTTGCTGATCATCAGCCAGTTCAGGCGGTCTTCCGCCAGTGATTGGAAGTCTCCCGGATTGGCCACGAGCGCAAGGCCCTGGTTGCCGGCGTTCTTTTCCATGCGCTCCCATTTGGCAATCCATCCGCGCTCGGTATTCTGCTCGCGCTGTTCGCCCGAGACCTTCTTCAACCCCGCGGCCATGGTCAGCGTCACCGGCTGACCCGGGCGCGTGTAGGGCACATAACGGCTCTCGAACCGGTCCAGGTGCTGGCCGGCGTCCAGCGAAATCCGCTTCACTTCGGCCACGCTGATACCGTTTACGTTGAACGGCTCGTAGGTCAGTTCGAACAGGACGCGGATCGGGCCGTTCGCCAGCACGCGCGAATGGCGGAAGTTGCGCGACACCCAGAGCTGGTCGGCCGCCCACAACCCGTTGCCACCACAACCCCGGCTCAGACCCGCCGAGTAGAAATCCGCGCCCTCGCCATGGTCCACGTGGTAATCGTCCGCCATGTACCACTCGTTGATTACCATCCTCGGCGTGCGCTTGGACCAGATGTCGATGGTGCTGCTGGTCAGCGGCTCGTTCTGCCACGTCTCGAGCGCCTGCCCGTAGGTGCGATGCGCAATGCGATCGTTTTCCCATGCGAAATCGTCGAACCGCTCCCGCACGAACCGCCCGTACGCGCGGAACTGGTCGGGCGTGTAAACCCATCTCTCGCCCAGCACCGCCGTGAAGGTCTTCTCCTCGTTCGCGGCGAAGTCGGCCTGGAAAATGACCCTGTCATGCACGTAGTCGCCGTCTGAATCCACCGCCTGGCAAAGCAGTTCGCGCCCCGAGGCGTCCCGGACGTGAACCCGCGCCAGTTCGCGCCCGAGCGGCGCGAGCTGTTCCGCCGTGAGTTCAAGCGTCTGGCTGGGGCGCGCGAACGGCAGCGGATTGACCGCCTTCACCGTGAGCTCTGTTGCGGCAAGGGAGAAACCGGGGAGGGCGACGACGAGACCAAGCGAGAGAAGGTATGCTTTGCTCATAGAATCGATGCCCTACCTAGGCGGTTGATGCGGCGATGTCAAGAACCGGCAGTTCTGGAGCGACGACAATGTCGGTGGGGCGAGCAGCCCGCCACGCCGAAGCTCAGCGAAGGCGGGTCCCCGCGAGCCGTCGTCCGATCACCGATATCGCCGGCAGAGTGATCAACCACGGATGCCTGCGTCTACGGCGTAACGCGAATTGCGCGAATCACACGAGAACCAAAACACCCAACATCGAATATCCAACGGCATTGAATGTTCGGCGTTGAATGTTCACTCCGTTTTCACCCGCAACGCCGCCTCGCGCTCGAGCAGCGCCGGGTGCGAGTAGTAGAACGCGCTGTAAACCGGATGCGGCGTCAGGTTCCCCAGGTTCTTCTCGTTCAGCTTCCGCAACGCACTGATCAACGGGGCAGGATCGTTCATCACCGACGCCGCATACGCGTCCGCTTCGTATTCGTGCCGCCGCGACCACCAGTGGAGAATCGGCAAGATCCAGAATGTGACCACGCCGGACAGCAACCCGAACAACAACAGGGCCGCTTCGATGCACCCGGGAGAGAACCCGAATGCCTCGTAAAGCCACGTGGTCTTCGCCAGCGCCGCCAACACGCCAAACCCCGCCAGCAGCGCCACGACCGAAAACGCCAGCATCCGCGGGATGTGCTTCTTCTTGTAATGCCCGATCTCGTGAGCGAGCACCGCTTCCAGTTCCGGCTCGGTCAACTGCGCGATCAATGTGTCGAACAGCACGATTTTCCGCAGCCGCCCGAACCCCGTGAAGAACGCGTTCGAATGCCGCGACCGCCGGCTGCCGTCCATCACCTGGATGCTGCGGGCCCGGAACGCGGTGCGTTTCGCCAGCCTGAGCAACCGTTCCTTCAGACTGCCCTCGGGCAACGGCGTGAATTTGTTGAACAGCGGCAGAATCAACACCGGCGCGAGCACCGCCAACAACAGTTGAAACGCAACAACGACGGCCCACGCCCACAACCACCACCATTCACCCGCCCAGTGGAACACGTAAAGAATCAACGCCACCAGCGGATACCCGAGCATCGCGCCCAGCAGCCAGCCTTTCACCCGATCCAGCCACCATGTCTTCGGCGTCGTGGTGTTGAACCCGAACCGTTCCTCGATCCGGAATTGCGCATGCCACTCGAATGGCAGCCCGGTCAACGACAGCGCAAACCCGACGAGCACGAGAAACGCCGACATCGCCCAGACGGAATCGCCCAGCGTATTTCGGATCCGTTCATGCGCCCACGGCAGCACACCGCTGAACAGCACCGCCAGGAGAATGACGGTGTTCCACACGTCGGCGACGTCGTTGAACCGTCTGCGCACCAGTGTGTATTCGACGGAACGGGCATAGGTCGGGGGATCGATGAATTCGCGGAACGGTTCCGGCACTTCGCCGGCATGCCGGAGCACGTGGCGCCGGTTGAGCCGCGCCAGCCAAAGCTCGGTCGCCAGCCTCAGTAGAATGAGCCCGGCGACAACCAGCGCGATAACGGCGGGCGTTGACATCGCGGCCAATGTAACGGGGCGAGCGAGTGCCGTCACGCGTCCCGGAGCGCTTTTCCTTTGTTGGCAACTTCGTCGGAAGTCTTTGTCGAGGCGGCTGGCCTTTGGAATGTCCCTGTCCGGTCCGACAAAGCTTTCGACAAAGACGAGGCTCGGATTCCACTCCCAGACTCTCCAACTCTCCGACTCGCCAACTGCTTGAATCGGGATTGAATAGACTGGCGCAGATTCTATATTACCGCGGCTTCGCACCGTTATTTCAGGGCGTTCCTGAATGACGCTGCCGGGCCAACGCACAATGCAGTTCTATTTGTTGAAATCGAAGATCCATCGCGCCACGGTCACGGGCGGCAATGTCCGTTACGAGGGCAGCCTGACCATTGATTCGAGGCTGATGGACGCAGTGGGCATGGTGCCGTACGAAAAAATTCTCTGCAGCAACATGGCCAACGGAAACCGCTTTGAAACCTACGCCATCCCCGGCGAGCCCGGCTCCGGCGCCATTATCCTCAACGGCGCCGCCGCCCGACTGGGCCGCAAGGGCGATCAACTCACCATCATGAGCTTCACCGAAGTGCCCGAAAACCGGGCGCGGAAGTGGAAACCCCGTGTCATCGTGCTCGGAAAGGGTAACCGGATCGTCAACCGCCGGGGAATTTAGTCCCGCCGCACGGCGCGGATCTGACGCCGGACAAGCCCGGCAGAGCTTTCGACGAAGTTTTCGACAAAGGGAGGAACAGCTGCGGAACGCCTGGAAGTCGCTCCGGACTCATGCGGAGTCGTTGCGAGAGCCGGGTTGAAACCTAAGAACGTTGCATTTCGTCTCGGAAGGCATAAGCTCCTTCACAAACAGGACTTCATGAAATCCCGGCAACCCGAAACCGAAAAGAAGCGCATCGAGGTACTGTGGCAGTACGACGTTCTGGACACCGTGCCCGAGGAGGTGTTTGACGATCTGACGGAGCTGGCCGCCAGAATCTGTGGGGCGCCCATTGCGCTGATTTCTCTCGTGGACGAGGACCGCCAGTGGTTCAAGTCGAAGGTCGGGATGTCGGTGACCGAGACTTCGCGTGACGTCTCGTTCTGCGCCCATGCGATCCAGCAGGAGGGATTGTTCATTGTGCCGGACGCGACGAAAGACGCGCGGTTTTCGAACAATCCGCTGGTGACGTCCGACCCCAAGATTCGCTTTTACGCGGGAGCGCCGCTGATCACGCCGGACGGCTACGCGCTGGGCACGCTGTGCGTGATCGACAAGGTTCCGCGGGAGCTGAGGCCGGAGCAGCAGCAGGCGTTGCGCGTGCTCGCCCGGCACGTGATGACCCAGCTCGAGCTGCGCCGCCACTCGCGCGACCTCGCCGAGGCAAAGAAGGCGAAGGATAACGTGAACGACGAACTGGCGAAAGCGCGGGCCGAAATCCGGGAACTGAAACGCCAACTGGCCGAAGCAACCCGAAAACGCTCCAGAACAACCAGCCGCGCCCGGTCCTCCAGCCGCCTGACACGGCGGTGAAGGAACAGGTGTTAAAGGTTGAGCGTTGACCGTTCCTTCCTCAAGCCGGCTCCTTTAACTCGGCCTTCGCGGGCGGGCTTTCGCCCCGATCCAGCACCAGTTCGGCGCGCTTGTCGATGAACTGCGCCATGATGCTGACCGCGATCTCCGGCACGCTCTGCGAACGTATGCGTATTCCGACCGGACAGGCCACGCGTTGCAACGATTCCCGGGTTGCAATGCCTTCCTCAATGAAATGCTCGAAAATCGTGCGCGCTTTGCGCGCGCTGCCGATCATTCCAAGGAACAGAAACGGCTTCTTCAGCCAATGCCGAAGCACCAGCGCGTCATGACGATGACCCCGGGTGACGATCAGCGCGAAGGACGGCCGCGGCGGCAGTTCGCGCGCGCACAGGTCGTCCCACGTGCCCACCTGCAACGCGATGTTCTCCGGGAAAAATTCGCGGCTCGCCAGCGCGGGCCGGTCATCGAAGACAGTGACGTCGAAATCCAGTTGCGCCGCCAGCGGGGCCACGGCCCGGGCGATGTGTCCGGCGCCGGCAATCCACAGAACACACGGCGGACGGACGCACTCTCGATACAGCCACTCGCCGGCAGGGTCGTTCCCGGATCGGAGTCCCACTGAAAAATCGCGCCGGACACCCCAGTGCGTTTCGCTTTCGCGGCGCGCGAGCCGCTCCCAGAGCGGACCGTGCTCCTGCATGTTGGGCAGAATCACGCCCGACACCTTGCCCCCGCAGATCAGCCCGTCGTCCCACCCGAAATCGTGATCCAGCAGCAGATCGAACGTGGATGCCTCGCCGGTGCGCAGTGAATCGATGGCCCGTTTCTGGATTTCGGCCTCGAGACAGCCGCCGCCCAACGTGCCCCGGATGCGCCCGTCCGAATAGAACAATGCTTTGGCGCCTACCTTTTGCGGACTGGAACCCTTCGTTCCGACGATGATCCCGAGCGCGACCGGCTCGCGATCGCGGGCGGCATCCGTCAGCGCCTGAAAAACGTCTGCGCTCATGCCCTCTCAAGACGGATCGGTTCCGGCGAAGGAAACGGGGATGGAAAAATCGGGCGCAATGCGATCCTTTGCCGCCAATCTACTGCCAGACACGATTGACGAGGTAAAGGATGACGGCCAGAGCGGCTGATACGATGAGGCCCACCACGATGGACCAGGTGAGGATTCTCTTATGTTTCCTTCGCGCCGCCCTTCCTCCCATACCGGGCAGCAGGTAAAAGCGCTCCCGCTCCTTTTCCCGACGAAACCTGCCGGAGGTTGTGCCTGCTCGATCTGACGTAGCCATCGACGGCTAAAAGGTGTTTTTCAGGGCCGAAAATTTCAAGGCAAAACCGTTCCTTCAAACCGTTCCTTCATGCCGTGCCGGGGGACGAGCCGTTTCCGTTCAGCCCCTTGAACGTAAAATAGAACGTCGCGCCCTTGCCCGGCTCGGACGTCGCCCAGATCCGGCCGCCGTGCTTGCGAACGATGCGGTCCACCGTGGCCAGGCCCACCCCCGTCCCTTCGAATTCATCGGCGCGATGCAACCGCTGGAAGACGCCGAACAGTTTGTCGGCGTATTTCATGTTAAAACCGACGCCGTTGTCCTGGACGTACACGACCGTTTCGCCATCGATCCGGGTCTGGCCGATCTGAATGATCGCCTTGTCGCGCGGGCGCGTGTACTTGACGGAGTTCGACAGGAGATTGGCGAACACCTGCTTGATGAGGCCGGGATCGCTGATGGCCGTCGGGAGGGATTCGACCCGCCACTCCACCTGGCGATGCTCGGTTTCCCGGCGCAGCTCCGAAATGACTTCCTCGACCACGGCGTTGAGCGGCGTCTTCTCGCGTTTGATTTCGTGGCGGCCGACGCGGGCCAGGTTCAGCAGGTCATCGACCAGCCGGCTCATGTTCTGGGAGCCTTTTCGGATGTTCTCCAGGTAACGCAGCGCTTCGGGATCCATGCCGGCCGCGAAATCGTCGAACAGGATTTTCGTGAACGCGTCGATGTGCCGAAGCGGAGCGCGGAGGTCGTGGGCCACGGAGTAGGTAAAGGCCTCGAGTTCCTGGTTGGCGGCGGTGAGTTCCGCCGTGCGTTCCTTCACGCGCTGCTCCAGTTCGCTGTTCATCCGGAGCACCTCCTGCTCGGCCCGCTTGCGCTCCGTGATATCGGTGTTCACCTCGAGAATCGCGCTCGGTTTGCCCTCCTGATCCCGATGCAGAACCCACTGGCTGCTGACCGTGATGGAAGTGCCGTCCTTGCGCACCCGCACGACCTCTCCCTCCCATTGCCCGTGGCGCATGAGCGTCTCCTTGATCTCCTCGATCGGTTGCGGCAGGCGCGTCTGGAGGATATCCCGCGAAACGCGGCCCAGCGTCTCCGTCCGCAGCCAGCCATACATCCGCTCCATGCCCGTGTTCCAGAGAAAAATCCGGTCGTCCAGCGTGCGCGCCATCACGTTGGCCAGGTCCAGCATCTGCGCCTGCTCGCGCAGCATTCGCGCCTGGCTCTCAAGCGCCTCCTGCGCGCGGAGACGTTCGGTGATGTCGCGCAGAATCACCGTATAGATCGATTCGCCTCCCACCTCGATCTGCGAGATCGACGCCTCGATCGGAAATTCCTCGCCGTCGTAACGCATGCCGGACAGCGGACGCAGGTGTCCCATGGCGCGGCTCGTGACGCCGGTCTTGCCGAACTCCTCCACGTGACGCCGGTGCAACTCGCGGTAACGCGGCGGAATGAATCGATCCAGCGAAAGCCCCATCGCCGTGGACGCCGGGCACCGGAACATCTTCTCGGCCGCAGCGTTGAACAGCACGATCCGCTGCTGCGAATCGACGCTGATGATCGCATCCATGGCGGACCCGATAATTCCGGAGAGGCGCACACGGCTGTCGCGCAGGGCGATCTCCGCCGCCTTGCGCTCGGTGACGTCCTGCGACACGCCGGTCAGCCGCACCGGCTTCCCGCCCGCATCCGCGAACGCCCTGCCCCGGGACGCCAGATAATGAACCGAGCCGTCGGGCCACACGACGCGGTATTCGAGAGCAAAATCCGTCCTGCCCGCGAACGC
Source organism: Verrucomicrobia subdivision 3 bacterium UBA3939 (assembly GCA_002385705.1). GTDB lineage: Bacteria > Verrucomicrobiota > Verrucomicrobiia > Limisphaerales > UBA3939 > UBA3939. The sequence goes on along the minus strand of DGDZ01000066.1, from coordinate 43,177 downwards.
ATCCGCCAGGGCCTGTTCGACCATCGGCCGGTCCTCCGGATGAATGCGGCCCAGAACCTCCCCGCGGGTTCCCTTGAATTCACCCTGTTTCAACCCGTGCAGCGCGAGCGTGAAGTCATCCCACGTAACGCGGTCGGTGGCCAGGTTCCAGTCCCAGGCGCCGGTGCTCGACGCGCCGAGGGCCAGCCTCAGGCGTTCCTCGTTCTCCTTGATCGCCACCGTCTGCTCCTCGATCCGCGTCAGCATCCGGTTGAATGCGTCGGTCAGCACCCCGAGCTCGTCCGCGCCGCCCGGGCGCGTTGCCCGAACCGAATAATCGCGATGCTCTGAGATGCGCCGGGCCACCGCCGTCAGCGAAAGAATCGGGTCGGACAACTGTTTCTGGAGGCGGTTGGAAAGAACCGCGGTGAGCGCGATCGAACCCAGAATCAGAACGCCCGCAACCAGCAGGTACAACTGCAGCCGCTCGTAGAAGAGCCGCAGATCCGCTTTCAAATACAGCATGCCCAGTCGAGCGTCGTTGTGAGATACCGGCTCGAACAGAAAAAACTCCTCCCCCTGAAACCGGTACCCCGCCGGCCCGGGCTCCGCCGGGAATACATCCGTCGGCGCATTCGTCGGGTACGAAACGAAGAGTTTGCCTTCCGCGTCGTACAGGGCCGCGACGCTAATCTGCGGTTCGGCCCGCAGCGACGAGAGCACTTCGACGGCCTCCTGCTCGTTCTGGAACGCCACGGCCCCGCTCGAGGTGTCGGCCACGACCTGCGCGAGCGTCGAGAGGTTCCTCGCCATGTTGTCCCGGAAGGTCACAATGTCGTAGAGCACGAACCCGGTGATCGTCAGCACCACCACCGTTAACGTGGTCAGCATGATGACGGCAATGATGCGCCGCTTGATGGGGAGGTCCTGCAGTCTCATGGATCCTCCTTCGGAAACACTTCCGCCGCCCGGAGCAGCTTGGAGCTCAACGTCAGATGCGCGCTCGACACCGCGTTCAGATTGACGCGGAGCCGGATGCGGTTGTCTGCGGTGAACATCCGGACCATCACGCCGCGGCGCGTGGCCGATTCCTCGATCTCGCTGACGGTGAGAATGGGCCGGTCCTGGAGCGCCTGGATGATGCGCGGCAGAATGCGCGCCTCCGACGCGGCGATGAACAGGATATGGCAGGTTTTAATGTCCTCGACGCGGCTGAACCGCTCCACGACAATCCGCCGCCCGTTGACCACCTCATTGGTCACTACCGAGTCCAGTACGGAGCCAAAAGGGTCCACTCCGAGAATGCCGATGACAATGGGCGAGTTGGTGGCGGCGAACGCGTTCGTCGGCCACTCGGTGAACTGGGCGAAATGATAGAGAAAGACAGCTTTGAGCTGGTATTCCCGGGACACCTGCGCGTCCGCTCGCGCGGCCATCAAGAGCGAACAGACCGCCATCCCGAACCATATCAACCGGTTCACGCCCCAACGCCGCGGACGCAGACGCGTGCCCCGGCCGCACGGAGCCGCCCGGGGCTGGCGCGTTCCCGTCTGCATGTCTTCTAGAACCACAAAGTGATCTTTCCGTAAACACTGCGCGGAATCTCCTGCCGCGCGCCGACCTCGCCAAACTCGGGATGCCGTCTGTCCCAAAGGTTCTGCCCCACGACCGACAGTTCAACATTCTTCCTCACCCGCCATGCAAGGCGCGCATCGAATGTGAAATACTCCGGAACGCGCGGAGCCGCCAGCGCGGCGACATAACGCCCGCTCACGTCAAATTCAAGATCTGCCGGCAGATCCCACATGGACTGAACCCCCACCTGATGCTCCGGACTGTTCCCCTCGGCGCGACCGCCGCTCATGTCCCGGCCGCCGGTTTTCGGCGAAACGTTCTTGCGCAGAAACGTGTACCCGCCGCGCAGCCGCCACCAAGGCGCCGGTTGCGCCTGCCCCGCCAGCTCCAATCCCCACGATTCCGCCCGGTTGCGGTTCCGCACCTCAAACGTCTCCAGGCCGACAGGCTCAACACTGCGAATGTCGTCGTAGATGTTGTAAAACGCCGCCAGCGACAGCGTCAGATTCGTGATCGGCCGCACACGGTAACCCGCTTCCAGAGCAACGAGCTTCTCGGACTCAAAGTCGCGTCCGCCCGCCAGATTGGTCGTGCCCGGCGGAACGGGCGGTTGCGGGAGAAAGAAGTCGCGATCGATGCGGCTGGGGATGCGCACGGCGCGCGACACGGCCGACCAGACCGTGTGCCGCTCCGCCGGCGTCCACGCGATCCGTCCGCTCGGCTCGTACTCGATCCCGGTGTAGTCGTTGTGCTCGAACTTGGATCCGACGGTCAGCCGCAGCGTGTCGGGCATCAGCATGAACTCGTCCTGCACAAACCCGCTGAACAGTTCGAGATGCCGCGTGGCCGGAAGGAACGCCAGCGCAGGGCTGTTGCGCACATCGTCGTGCATGAAGCGGTACCCGGCGCCCCACGTCACCCGATGACGCCGCCAGTCGAACCAGTGTTGCAGATCGAGATCGACGGTCCTCAGGTCCTCCGCAAACTGGTTCGGCACCCGGCGCCAGGTGCGATCGAAATAGATCTGCGCCGACAGTTCCGAAGCCCGCGAGAAGGAATGCGTCCAGCGGCCGAGCAGGTTCTGCCCGTCGATGGTCGTGTGGCCGGGCTGCGGTTGTTCCAGGTTGCCCGCGTAGGCGTCCCCCTGCACCGTGACCGCACTGGCCTCCTGCGGTATCCAGTCCATCCGGAAACCACCCTGGGTGAGGTCCCACGCGTTGCCGCCGTCCTGGCCGTTCGCGAACACGGTGCTTTCGCGGTCGAACCGCCGGCCATACACCCGAAAGAACATATTGGAACCCGCGCTGCCGCCGTATCGGATCGCGCCGAAATCCCGCAGGAACGATCCGCCGCCGCCCTGGACCAACAGCCCCTGCGTATCGCGCGCGTTCCGGGTGATGATGTTGATGACCCCGTTCACCGCGTTCGCGCCCCATAGCGTGGCGCCGGGCCCGCTCACGACCTCAATGCGCTCGACGTCCTCCAGGAGCACATGCTGCGCGTCCCAGAACACGCCGGCAAACAACGGCGTGTACACCGTCCGCCCGTCGATCATCACCAACAGCTTGTTCGCAAGGGCGTTGTTGAAACCGCGCGCACTGATCGCCCAGTTGCGCGAATCCACCTGCGCAACGTGCAGGTTCGGGAACAGTCTCAGCGCCTCCGGAATGCTGCTCGCCCCCGAACGGCGAATTTCCTCCTGCGTCACCACCTGCACAGCCGACGCACTCGTCGAGAGCGGCTCCTCCCGTCGCGACACCGTGGACACCTCCTGGTTCAGCAGTTCTTCGAACGTCAGGCGCTTGAACTGCTCGGCTGCCGTCGGAGCAACGTCCCGGCTTTCTGTCCCCGCCTGGCACCACCCTCCGGACACCAGCATCCAGCACAGGATTGTCACGGATCTCCATTTTACCGGGCGGTTGCGCTCCCGCCCGGCGGGCATGTCACAGTTGGCGCTCAGGATCGGCACGGGCCGGAGGAGGTCATGACGGAGTTGGTGGGGACACACAACTCCGCCCATCCTGAACAGGGACGCAAGAGAGGGGGCCGTTTCGCGTAAACATGGCTTTGCTCCGTGCCAACCGCCCACATCGATCTGTTCTTGATAGTAAACCGCCATGCGGCCGCGACATGGGGTGAAAACCTACCCCGGGCCTGATCAAAGGCTGTTCAGCACATCGATCAACTGCCGCAGCCGGCCGTAGTCGCGGCGATTGAAACCGAATCCGATCCGCGCCAGCCCGATGTGGTCGTTGTCCTCAATCTCCTCCGGCGTCGGTTCGATGACCCGAATGGGCGGCCCGACGATGATGTCCGCGAAGTCCTCGTTCATCGCTTCAATGGCCGTCTCCGTGGGAGCGTGCTTCAATCGAATAACAAAGAGGTCCTTGACGAACCGGCTCGAATGGAAGTTGCGATAGAACCGCGTGATGATCTTTACCGCTTCGTCCGTGTTGTCGGTGATGCGATACAGGTTGAGATCGTCCGGCGAAATGAGCTGGTCGCGCAGCAGATGCTCGCGAACGTTCTTGTCCCAGGTCTTCCAGTAGGTGCCGCCCGGACGGTCCACCAGCACCAGCGGCATCAACTGGCTCTTGCCCGTCTGCATCAGCGTCAGCGCCTCGTAACCCTCGTCCATGGTCCCGAACCCGCCCGGGAACAGCGCGATCGCGTCCGAGTGCCGGATGAAAATCAGCTTGCGCGTGAAGAAATACTTGAACGTCACCAGCTTCTTGTCCTCGCGAATGATCGGGTTCGCACTCTGCTCCCACGGAAGGCGGATGTTGGCGCCGAAGCTCTTCTCCGGTCCGGCCCCTTCGTGCCCGGCCTGCATAATGCCGCCGCCCGCGCCGGTAATCACCATGAACCCGGCCTCCGCGATCTTGCGCGCAAACTCGACCGCCTGCTGATACTCGAGCTTGTGGGGTTGCGTCCGCGCGGAACCGAAGATCGTGACCTTGCGCGTCCCCGCGTAAGGCGCAAACAACCGGAACGCGTACCGCAACTCCCGCATCGCCGTCTGCATCACCCGCACGTCGCCGCTGTCCTTCACGTCGGTCAACACCTTGAGCGCGTTCTCAATCATGTCGGCCACACTCTCCTCGTTGTAACCGCCGCCCCTGTATTCAATGAGCTCCTGAATGCGGCGCTTCAGTTCCGGGTCCGTCGGGGTTCGTTCAACCTTTATCATCCGGCCGAGCTTACCCGGCCGCATCAGAAAGGCAACCGAGCTCACCGGTTATTGTTTGTTCCACCGCCAGCCACCCACTTAAATGGCCCGCATGCGTGAAGCTTCGTTGAAGTTCCTGAAGACCCTTGTGAACACACCGAGTCCCACCGGGCACGAAACCCGGGGACAACGCGTCTGGCTCGATTACGTCGGGCGTTTCGCCGATGAAACCTTTTCCGACGCCTACGGCAATTGCGTCGCTGTCTTCAACAAGGGCGGCTCGCCCCGCGTCATGCTCGCCGCCCACGCCGACGAAATCGCCATGGCCGTGAGCTACATCACCGAAGACGGCTTCATCCACGTCCGCAAGCTCGGCGGCGTGGACGCCGCCATCACCCGGGCCCAGCGCGTCGTCATCCACACCCGCAACGGCCCCGTCAAGGGCGTCGTCGGCAACGTCGCACCCCACCTCACCAAACAGGACGACGACAAGCATCGCCGCCCTAAAATCCACGACCTCTTCATCGACATCGGCGCGTCGAACCGCAAAGAGGCCGAGTCCCTGGTGCGCGTGGGAGACCCGATCACCCTGGCGGCGGAGTTCGAAATCCTCCGCAAGGACCTCGCCGTCGCCCGCGCGTTCGACAATCGCGTCGGCACGTTCGCCGTGGCCGAGGCATTGCGGCTCCTCAGCGAGTCCCGGCGCAAACCCGCGGCCGAAGTCTGCGCCGTCTCCAACGTGCAGGAGGAAGTCGGCCTGCTGGGCGCCCGGCAGATCGCCTACTCACTCAAACCGGACATCGCGCTCGTCGTGGACGTGACGCACGCGACGGATTATCCCACGGTCAACAAGGCGCAGCACGGCGACGTGCGGATCGGCCGCGGCCCGACGCTTACGCACGGCGGATGCAATCATCCCGAAATCGTCGCCCGGCTCGAAGCGGTCGCGCGGGCCAGGCGCATCCCCCTCCAGCACGAGGCCATGTCCGCCACGAGCGGCACCGACACCGACGTGATCTTCTGGACGCGCGGCGGCATTGCAAGCGCGCTGGTGAGTCTGCCCAACCGCTACATGCACTCGCCCGTCGAACTCGTGAGCCTGCGCGACCTGGAACAAATCCCGCAGCTCCTGGCGGCATTCGTCCTGTCCCTGAAGCGCAACGAACGGTTCAAAGTCCGAATCTGACCTCAGGGTTCGAAGTAACCCCGGCATTCCTGGATCTTGTTGTGCGTGCCCAGCACGAACAACTGGTCTCCCGGCTCGACCCGCTCTGTCCCCGACGGAATCAGGATCCGCTCCTGTCCGCGTTCGATCCCGCAGACCTGCACTCCGAACTGATTGACCAGATTCAGCTCCGCCAGCGTCTTGCCGATCTGCGGGCTGTCCGCGGGCACCGTGATCATTTCCGTGGTCAGGTCCTCGAACGTTTCCGGGTTCACCACCTCGTCCGTCTTGCGCAGAAATTCCTCCGCCTCCGCGAGCTGCGTTTCGGTTCCCAGCAACAGCAGCTTGTCCCCGGGAAACAACGCGTCCGACGCCGCGGGATTCGCGATCAGATGTCCTTGTCGGTCGATGCCCACAATCGAGCAACCGAAGCGCTGGCGCAGTCCCAGGTCCAGAATCCGTTTCCCGGCATAATCGCTTTGCGGCGGCAGCGTCACTTCATCAATCTTCAGATCCCAGCCCTCCCGCTCCACCAACGATTCGGGAATACCCTTGGCGGTTGCCGGCGTCGCGGCCAGCCGGATCCGGTTGCGAATCTCAATCTCCAGCCGGCTGTGCCACCGCACAAAACGCCGCCAGAACACGGCGCCCAGAAACGCCAGGATCCCGGCCACAATCCCCAGCGCCCACAGCAGTGACGGCCCGAACGGCAGCAACACCAGCAACCACACCGACATCACCACCGCCACGACCGTCTTGATCGCCGTCTGGATCAGCGGACGCAGCCGGGCCCTGCGCGGGTTCGTGCGCGTGGCGCCTTCGACCAGGATCATCACCAGCGCGTCGATGTTCCGCCAGATCGCAATCAACGGCGCCAGAAATACCACGCCGAACACTGTCCAGAACACAATGATCGTGCCATTCGGCACCAGCCAGTCTGGACCCACCCGCCGAAGCAGCCATTGATAAACCGGGTTGGCGAACAGCACCATCGCGGAAGCAAACAGGATCTGCAGCGCCGTCTGAAGAATGCGCTTGCTCGTCAACTGCCAGAGCAAACTCGCGTTGCGGCGCCCGGCCAGCCCTTCCAGCCAGTCGTGGTAGAACTCCGTCCAGTTCCGAATCACGCGCGGTTCGTGCCGCTCCACCCAGTGGCTCATCGACTCCGAATGCCGCGTCAGCACCGGCGCGATCACCGCCGTCGTCAGCGACAATCCCACCGCCACCGCGTACATGCTGTCCGGCACCGCCCCGCTCATCACGCCCAGTTGGGCAATGACAAACGAAAACTCGCCGATCGGCGTGAGCGACAATCCCGCCCGGACGGCTTCCCGGACGGAATTGCCCATGGCGACGAGGCCCATGGACGTCGCCAGCGGCCGGGCCACCAGCACAAGCGCCGTCGTCAGCAGCACCAGCCACCAGTTGTTCGCCAGCAGCTTCACGTCCAGCATCATCCCGATCGCCACGAAGAACACCGCGCCGAATATGCTGCGCAGACTCTCGAACGTGCGCTCGATCTCGTCCCGGAACCGCGTGCCGGCAATGATCACGCCCAGGATGAACGCCCCCAGCGCCGCAGAAAAACCCGCCCGCACCCCGACGTACCCCACCAGCAACACGCACGCCGCCACCACGATGGTTCGCAACTCCAGCGTCGAGTGCCGGCTCAGATACCTCAGCAACCGCGGCAGAATCAGCAGCGCCATGAACACCAGGAACACCACAAAGGCGCTCAACGTCCCCAGCGTCTTCCACAACGTGGCCCCCTCCGCCGCATCCACCCGCACCAGCGACGTCAGCAGCGTCAGCATGATGATCGCCACCACGTCCTCCAGCACGGTAATGCCCAGCGCCATCTGCGACGAACGATGGTGCGCCACGTTCAACTCCTCCAGCACCTTGGAGATGATCGCCGAGCTCGACACCATCAGCATCCCCGCCAGGAACAGGCTCTGCGTCGCGCTCCAGCCCATCATCAGGCCGAACAACCGGCAGATGTTCAGCACCAGAATCGCGCCGATGATCGTGGCGCCGATCACCGAAAGCCCAAGCCGCTGGATGCGCGCAAAACTCAACCCGAGGCCGATCGAGAAAATAAGAAACACCAGCCCGACCTGGGACAGGATCTGAATGCGCTCCGTGTCTTCCACCAATTGGTAGGGCAGGGTGCGCGGCCCGATGAGAATCCCCGCGAGAAGATACCCGACAACGACCGACAGCCCGAGGCGTTGGAACACCCGGCCAACGACTCCGGCCACCACCATGACTACAGCGAGATCTTTGACGAACAGTATGCCGGCATCCATCTGGTCTTAAGTGGCGCTGATGTTCACGACATGAAACTCAGCCGACAAGCCGAAAACGAATTTGAACCGGAACACCGCGACCGCCTACCGGCTCGCGCGCTTCAACCCCATCTTCTTCATGCGCGACAGCAACGTCGTGGGTTTCACCCCCAACAGCTCCGCCGCGCCGCCGGCGCCCTTGATGCGCCAGCCGGTCCGTTCGAGAACCAGCAGAAGGTTCTCCCGTTCCTGCCGGCGCAACTCCGCTTCCGTCAGAAAATCCCGGGCCGCCGCGCCCTTTGCGCGGGCCGCGCGCGCCGGCGTAGAAACCGGGCGCGATTCCGTAACAGGCAGATCGAACTGCAGCGGACCGCCGCGCGCCAGAATCACCGCGCGTTCCACCACGTTGCGCAGCTCGCGGACGTTCCCCGGCCAGTTGTAACTCTGCAACTGGGCCAGCGCCGCCCGCGTCAGGCGCGGCCGCGGAGCGCGCAACTCCTTCGCGGACAGATCCACAAAATGCCGGGCCAGCAACGGAATGTCGTCCAGGCGTTCCCTCAACGGCGCCACGTGAATCGGAAACACGTGCAGCCGGTAATACAGGTCCTCGCGAAACCGCCCTGCCGCCACCAGCTCCTTCAAATTGCGGTTCGTCGCCGCTATGATCCGCACGTCGGCATAACGTGTCCGATCGTCGCCCACGCGCTCATACCGCTTCTCCTGCAATACCCGCAACAGCTTGCCCTGCATGTCGAGCGGCACTTCGCCGATTTCATCGAGGAACAGCGTCCCCCCTTCCGCCGTTTCGAACCGCCCGGCGCGATCCTTCACCGCGCCGGTAAACGCGCCCTTCACATGCCCGAAAAACTCGCTTTCAAACAGATCCTTGGGAATCGACGCGCAATTCACCCGGACCAACGGACCGTCCTTGCGGCGGCTGCGCCGGTGAATCTCGCGCGCCACCAGTTCCTTGCCCGTGCCCGTCTCGCCGAGGATCAAAACCGATGCGTCGGTGGGCGCAACGAGATCAACCTGGCTGACGATCTGCCGCAACGCGGCGCTCTGGCCGATCAGCTCGCCAAACGCGCGCGCCTGCACCACCTCCTCCTCGAGATACGCGTTGTGCTGTTCGAGCTGCGCTCTCAATCGTTCGATCTCCTCGAACGCCCGCGCGTTGGCAATCGCCGCGCCAATGTGGTTGGCGAAAATCTGTCCCCAGGGCAGCGCCTCGCTCGGCATCTCGTTCCGAACGAACACACCGGTGACACCGAGCAGCTCCTCCTTGAACATGATCGGCGCACCGCCAAATCCGCGCACGCCATGTTCCCGAACCCACTCGACATGCCCGAATACCCGTTCCACCTCCTGCTGCCCGTGCAACGCCATCTGCTTCCGGGCCTGGGCCATCCGCCCCATCAGACCGACGCCCGACCGGATCCGAACGCCAAGGCGCGCTTCTTCCGCAGGCGAACCGTCTCCATGCGGCACCGGCACACCGGCATGCGCCGCCAGGTAGAACTCGTCCGGGTCGCCCGCATCCAGCGACCCGTTTGATCCCTCCGCCTCGGCCCGCGCCCGCGCCTGCGGCGCGGTTTCCGCCAGCCAGACCTGGACCGCAACGACATTGGGCCGTTCCACCGCGCGCATGACGAGCTTGCGCAACAGCTCGTCCACCGAATGCTCCTGCGCCGCGTCCAACAGCAGTTGCGTCACGAAGTTCGGATCAAACCGGCTGTCGCTTTCCGTTTGCCGCACCGTTTCCATCACGCCCCACAGTGCCTGACAAAGGACGATTCGTCCACCCTCACGGCACGATTCTTCGTTCGTTCAAAATTTCGACCCTATCCAGCCGACGGGTTCAGTTGATGCATTTGAATAATTTTCAATGGATTACAACTATTCTGAACTAATGGCACGGGCCATGCCCAGGTAAAACTGAACCGCTCGAACCGGCAGTGGATCGACATGAGCACCAACAATTCATCCGCACACATTCTCCAGGTGAGCCAGGCGGACTTCGATGTCGAGGTTCTGAGGGCCGCGCTCCCGGTGCTGGTGGCGTTTCTCGCCGATTGGAGCCAGCCCTGCCGCGTGCTGAGCCCTGTCCTCGAGCGTATCGCTGCAATGTGCGCCGACAGGCTCAAGGTCGTCGCCGTCAACGCGGACGACAATCCGGAACTGAGCCTCTGGTACAACATCCAATCGGTCCCAACGCTGCTCTGTTTTTCCGCCGGGCGCCTCATCGGAAGCATTGTGGGCACCGCGACCGAAGGGGCGATTCTCGCCCGGTTCGAAGGCCTGGTGACTCCGCCCGACCGCCATTCTCCCAGGGATTCGAAAGAAGGATCTGACGTATGACCCCCGATTCTGCACTGGACGCGACCGACCGTTGCTCAGCGAAAAGGACCCGTCACCGGGTGGACTTTTTCTGTAACGCCCCTGAAGCGAAGTCCGTGACGTTATGTGGCGATTTCAACGAGTGGGACCCGACCGCGACGCCGATGCGGCGGATGCCGGACAACCGCTGGATGGTGAGCATGGAGCTGAACCATGGCCACCATGAATACGTGTTCATGGTGGACGGCCGGCCTGTGCTCGATCCCAGGGCGAACGGAACGGTGCCTCATGAACGCTACGGACGCGTTTCACTCGTCGCAGTCAGTTGAACCCATCATGACCAACGGCCTGAACTCCTTTCCTCATATGAACCTTCGATCTCACACCTTGATTCTCGTTGGGGCAGCAGTCGCGCTGACGTCGTGCTCGCGGACGCAGGCGCCGCCGCCACCCGCGGCCATGGCGCCGGAAGTCGTCACTGTGACCGTCACCCCCGAACCGCTGTTGCTCACCACGGAACTGCCCGGGCGCACGGCTCCGTATCGGATTGCCGAAATCCGGCCGCAGGTGAACGGGCTGATCCTGAAGCGGCTGTTCACCGAAGGCGCCGACGTCGTGGCCGGACAGGAACTGTACGAGATCGATCCCGCGCCGTTTCGCGCGGCCCTGGAGAACGCGCGCGCCGCATTGAATCGCGCCGAAGCGAACCTCCCGGCGATTCGCGCCCGGGCGGAACGATATCGCCAGGCGCTGGCCGAAAAGGCCGTGAGCCAGCAGGACTACGACGACGCGGCGGCGGCGCTGCGCCAGGCGGAAGCGGACGTGGCCTACTACCGCGCAATGGTCGAGACCGCGCAGATCAATCTGGGGTACACGCGGGTGACGTCACCCATCTCGGGCCGCATCGGCCGGTCCAGCGTGACCGACGGCGCCATCGTCACCGCGTATCAGCCGGTGCCGCTGGCGACCATTCAGCAGCTCGACCCGATCTACGTGGACGTGACGCAGTCCGCCAACGAAGTGCTCCGGCTCCAACGCCGGCTCGAGCAGGGGCAGCTCAAACATGCCGGAACCAATCTCAACCGTGTGCAGCTCATCCTGAGCGACGGCACGCTCTACCCGCATGAGGGCACGCTCGAATTCCGCGACGTCTCGGTCGATCCCACGACCGCCTCGGTCGTCCTGCGCATGGTGTTTCCGAATCCGGACGGCGTTCTCCTTCCGGGCATGTTCGTGCGCGCCGTGGTCAAGGAAGGCTTTAACGATTCGGCGATTCTGATTCCGCAACAGGCCGTCTCACGCGATTCGAAGGGCAATCCGCTCACGCTCCTGGTGAACGGCGAAGGCACGGTCGAACTCAGGCCCATCACCACGGAACGGGCGGTCGGCAATCGCTGGCTCGTCAGCGGCGGCTTGAAACCCGGCGACCGAATCATCGTCGAGGGCGCTCAGAAAGTGCGGCCCGGCATGCCCGTCAAGGAAGTATCTCAGGGAAACGGCGGTGAACTCTCGGCGCGCGCCTCGGCAGCCGTCACAGCGCGCCCGGCCGATCCGACGGTCGCCTCGGTCGGCGGATCCCAAACCAACGGCGCGGCCGCCTTGTCCGGCTCGCGTGACGGCCGGGAGTTTTCCGGCGCCCAATAAGGAACGACCATGCTCTCCAGATTCTTTCTCAAACGGCCGGTATTCGCGTGGGTGATCGCGATCATCCTGATGATCGCGGGCGTGCTCGCGATCTACAACCTGCCGATCTCGCAATACCCGCCCATCGCACCGCCCTCGATCGCCATCACCGCCGTGTATCCCGGCGCTTCGGCCGAGACAACCGAGAACAGCGTCACCCAGATCATTGAGCAGAAGATGACCGGGTTCGACAACCTGCTCTACATGTCGGCGACAAGCGATTCGGCCGGCATGGCGCGCATTGAACTGACGTTCGCGCCCGGAACCGATCCGGACCTGGCGTGGGCGCAGGTGCAGAACAAACTTCAGCTCGCCATGGCGAGTCTGCCCGAGGTTGTGCAGCGGCAGGGTGTCATGGTTAACAAGAGCACGCGCAACTACCTCATTGTCGTCGGCCTGGTCTCCGAGGACGGCAGCATGACGGGGCATGACCTGCGCGATTACGCAAGGTCCAATCTCGAAAGAGTGTTGGCGCGTGTGGAGGGTGTGGGCGAAGTGGAGGTGTTCGGCGGCCAGTACGCCATGCGTATCTGGATCGACCCGGAAAAGCTGAACGAGTTCGGATTGACGTTCACCGACGTGGTCGGGGCGATGCGCGCGTATAACGTCGAGATCTCGGCCGGCCAGTTCGGCGGAGCGCCCGCGGTCGAAGGCCAGCGTCTCAACGCCTCCATCATCGTCCAGAGCATGCTCAAGACGCCCGAGGAGTTCGCCGCCATCCCGCTGCGCATCAACCCGGACGGATCCATCGTCCGGGTGGGCGACATCGGCCGCGCGGAGCTCGGCACAGAGAGCTACGACGTGGACGTGTATTACAACGGGATGCCGTCGACGGGTCTTGCGATCCGCCAGGCCGCCGGCGCCAACGCGCTCCAGACCGCCGACAATGTGCGGGCCAAGATGGCCGAGCTCAGCGAGTTTTCCCCGCCCGGATTGAAGGTGGTTTATCCCTACGACACCACGCCGTTCGTCCGCGTCGCCATCAACGAAGTGGTCAAGACGCTCATCGAGGCCGTCGTGCTCGTGTTCCTGGTGATGTACCTCTTCATGGGCAACATGCGGGCGACCCTGATTCCCACCATCGCCGTTCCCGTCGTCATCCTCGGCACGTTCGCCGTCCTCGCCCTCTTCGGCTTCTCCATCAACATGCTCACCATGTTCGCCATGGTGCTCGCCATCGGCCTCCTCGTGGACGACGCCATCGTCGTCGTCGAGAACGTGGAGCGCATCATGACCGAGGAGGGGTTGTCGCCGTATGAAGCCACGCGGAAGTCCATGGACCAGATCACGCCGGCGCTCATCGGCATCGGCCTAGTGCTGTCGGCGGTGTTTGGTCCGATGGCGTTCTTCGGCGGGTCCACGGGCGTTATCTACCGGCAGTTCTCCGTGACGATCATTTCGTCCATGCTGTTGTCCGTCGTGGTGGCCCTGGTCCTGACGCCGGTGTTGTGCGCGTCGCTGCTCAAGCCGGTTCCCAGGGGGCACCAGCCGTCCGATGCCGCGGTGTGGTTCCTGCGCCCGTTCTTTGCGTGGTTCGACCGCATGTTCTTCCGCGCGCGCGACCGCTACCTGGCGCTGGTACGCCATTCTCTGGTCCGCAAGATGCGCTTCGTGTTCGCCTTCCTCCTCATCGTCGGAGGGCTGGCCTTCCTGTTCCAGCGCATGCCGACGTCCTACCTGCCGGACGAAGACCAGGGCATCCTGATGACGCAAGTCATGCTCCCGGCGAACTCGACGATCGAGCAGACCAAGGCGGTCCTCGAAGAAATGCAGGACTACTTCCTCACCCAGGAGACCAATGCCGTGGAAGCCGTCTTCACCATCTCCGGAGTCGGCATGGCCGGCCGCGGGCAGAACGTTGGCATGGCGTTCGCCAAGCTGAAAGACTGGGATCTGCGCGATCGCGCGGAGTTGCGGGTGAACGCCGTGGCCCAGCGCGCCATGGTGCGACTCTCCCAGATCCGCAACGCCATGGTCTTTGTCTTCTCACCGCCAGCCGTTGTTGAACTCGGCCAGGGCAAGGGTTTCGACCTTCAACTGCTGGACCGCGGCGGGCTGGGCCATGCCAGACTCATGGAAGCCCGCAATCAACTTCTCATGATGGCCGCGCAAAACCCCGTGGTGACCAAGGTTCGCCCCAACGGCCAGGAAGACGTGCCGGAATACCGCATCGACGTGGATTGGGAGAAGGCCGGCGCGCTGGGCGTGCCGATCACGTCGATTCACGAGACCATCTCGGCCGCGTTCGGCAGCGGTTACGTGAACGACTTCCTCCAGGGCGGCCGCATCAAGCGGGTTTACGTCCAGGCCGACGCGCCGCATCGGATGCTGCCGCACGACCTCGAAAAGCTCTACGTGCGCAACACCTCCGGCAAGATGGTGCCGTATTCGTCCTTTGCGTCGGGCTATTGGACCTCGGGGTCGCCGCGATTGGAACGCTACAACGGGTTTCCCTCGATCAACATCATGGGTGAACCCGCTCCCGGCCGCAGCTCGGGCGAGGCCATGCGCGCCATGGAAGACATGATCCGCCAACTGCCGCAGGGCATCGGTTACGACTGGACCGGGCTTTCCTACCAGGAACGCCAGGCCGGCGCTCAGACGTTGCCGCTCTACGCGTTTTCGATTCTTGTGATCTTCCTCTGCCTTGCCGCCCTGTATGAGAGCTGGCCGATCCCGTTCTCGGTTCTTCTGACCCTGCCCCTGGGTGCCATCGGCGGCGTCATCGCGTCCAGCCTCATCGGTCTGCCCAACGATATCTATTTCCAGATCGGCTTGCTGGCGACGCTCGGCCTGACAACCAAGAACGCCATCCTGATCGTCCAGTTCGCCAAGGCGCGCGTCCAGGACGGCATGGACCTGATCGAGGCGACACTGGAAGGCGCGCGCCTGAGGCTGCGTCCGATCGTCATGACGTCGCTGGCGTTCGGCTTCGGCGTGCTGCCCCTGGCGCTCGCGCATGGCGCCGGCGCCGGCGCCATGCGCGCCATCGGCGTGGCCGTGGTCGGCGGCGTCGTGACCTCGACCTTCCTCGTCACGCTCTTCGCGCCGTTGTTCTACGTCGTGATCGAAAACACGTTCGGCAGGCGCAAGCCCGCCGTGGCACCGATCGAACCCGCAACCGCTGTGTCGCCATGAAACCGGTTATTCTCTTCACACCTTTGATCGTGCTCGTCCTGGGCGGCTGCACGATGACGCCCAAATACCATCGCCCGGCCCCGCCCGTTCCCGCGGAATGGTCCGGGGCGGGCACCACCGACCCGTCCGGCGCGCCGGACGCCGCGAACCTTTCCTGGCGCGAATTCTTCCGGGACGAAAAACTCCAGCAGGTCATCGAGCTGGCCCTGACCAACAACCGCGACCTGCGCATCGCCGCGTTGAATGTGGAACGCGCCCGCGCGCTCTACGGCATCCAGCGCGCAGAACTGCTGCCCGCCGTCGATGCCTTCGCCAGCGGCGCCGTTCAACGCCTGCCCGCCGACCTCTCGGGCAGCGGGCGACGGCAGACCGTGGAACGTTACGACGTCAACCTCGGCGTCGCCGCGTGGGAACTCGATTTGTTCGGCCGCATCCGCAGCCTGAAGGACAGCGCGCTCGAGGAATACCTCGCCACCGACCAGGCCCGGCGCGGCGCGCAGATCGCGCTGGTCTCATCGGTGGCCCAGGCGTACCTGACCCTGGCTGCCGATCGCGAAAGTCTGGCGCTCGCCCGGGCCACTCTCGAAACGCAACAGGCCGTTTACGATCTGATCAAAACCCGGTTCGATCTCGGTTTGATTCCCGAGCTGGACGTGCACCGCGCGCAGGCGCAGGTGGACGCAGCCCGCGCCGACGTGGTGCGCTACACGCAGGCGGTGGCGCAGGACCGGAACGCGCTCGATCTGCTGGCCGGCGGGCCTGTGCCGGAAGAACTGCTGCCCGCAGACCTGGGCACGGTCGCGTCACCGGCGGAAATCAGCGCCGGTTTGCCTTCGGAGGTGCTTCTGCAGCGGCCCGACGTTCTGCAGGCGGAAAATCTGTTGAAGGCGGCGCACGCCGACATCGGGGCCGCTCGCGCTGCGTTCTTCCCCCGGATTTCACTCACCGCGGCCATCGGCACGGCCAGCGCCGACCTGAGCGGCCTGTTCAAAGCGGGCTCGGGCGCCTGGAGTTACGCCCCCCAGATCGTGATGCCGATCTTCGACGCGCGGACGTGGTCGGCGCATCGCGCCTCGAAGGTGCAGCGCGAGATCGCCGTCGCGCAGTACGAGCGCGCGATCCAGAACGCGTTCCGCGACGTGAACGACGCGCTGGCGGTGCGCGCCACCGTGGACGAACAGATTCGCGCCCAGGAATCGCTGGTCCGCTCGCTTGCCGAGACGTTGCGCCTGGCGACCTCGCGGTACGAGCGCGGCATCGACAGTTATCTGGCGGTGCTGGACGCGCAGCGCTCGCATCATGCCGCGCAGCAGCAATGGATCGCCCTGCGCCGGCTCAAGCTCGCAAACGACGCCCGGCTCTATGCCGCGCTGGGCGGCGGGCTCGATCAAGAGGAAACCGGCCGGCAAGCAGCGTTGAAATGAACTTGATCTTGAAATGAAGAATTCACACTTCATTTATCATGACAGGCCGGAACAGGAGCCGGCGCGACCGGGGCAGGGCCGGCGGAGACACCGCCGCCGGCGCCGCAAGCGCCACCGTGGCGGCCGTGCGCGCGCCGGACAACGATGGGATCAACGGCCCGGGACGCGCAGGGATTGGCCGACCATAGCGCTCTGGCTGTTTGTCGCAGCCGGCTTTGTCGCGTTCGCCGTGGCGGCGTACCTGGTTTGGGTCCGATGCGGCGGAACGGGCTGATTCGAAAGCGATTTTGGAAGCGCACGCGCTCCGATACGCGGTGCTCACCCCCTTGAGCAGCGGAGCCATCCCAGGCAGCCCGTTTGCGTGAGCAAACGGTCCGCGTAGCGTGCGCTTCCTTCCTTCTCAGGAAATCCTGCAATCAGAGACTCAGGCGAATTCCAAACCGAATGCCCGGGCCATCGTCGGTGTCATCGTTGAATTGCCATCGCACATCGCCAAAAACGCCCAGATTCCTGCTGAACCGGAATTCGGCTCCGGCTCCGAAGTGTTCGAACGTCTCCTCTGTTTCAAAGCTGTAGCCGATGCCGACCAGCCCGTAGGGCGCCAGCGCCAAGGCCCGCAAGGGCACGCGATACACCGCCTCCCCGGTCACATTGTCAATGAAAGAACCGTCCGTGTTTTCCCAATAGGTGGACGCGATGATGCCCAGGTTCCGCGTGAGGAAATAGCTCAATCCGACCCCCGGTGCGAGATCGCTGTCGTCCTTGTCCACGTAACTCCCGAACACGAGCAGGTTGCGCTCACTGGAAGCGAAGAGATCGCTCGCGTTTGCGGCCTGGCAGGCCAACAGACCCAGAGCCGTGACGATCAATGCTTTCTTGGTCTTCATATCGCTCCACAGAAGGTGTTTCGGATTGCGCCGGGTCGAAATGAAGGCAGGCCAACGACCAATGGAAGGACGCGGCAAAACGCAGTTTCTCCACGGGGATCGCGTGGGCCGAGCGCCTCCTCTCCCACGGATCCGGCGGCTTGCAACCCCTCGCCGATGCGTCCACCCGCACCGGCTTCATGTCCTCGCCCGCTCATGGGATCCTCGGATGCCCCGGACTCTAGGCCCTCCGACCCGATTTGTCCACCGAAAACACACTCGCCTAACTTCTCGATTCGATGCTTGACAGTTCAACTCCTTCGGCAGAAAGATCGGGCAGGTTTCCCACTCAACACAATCAACGGATCCTGCCGTGGACATCTGGCTCACAGCCGTCGCGGGCAGAGTCGCTTCCTGAATCTCTCGGTTCCTCCTATGAATACAAACGCGAACAAGCCCGCGTCGGCTCGAGGAGAGCTCGATCGCCGGGATTTCCTGAAACTCGGCGCATGGGCGCTCGCCGGTGCCGGTAGCGCAACCGGCTGCGCCTCAACACCCAGGAGCACCCGTCATCGCGCCGGCAACCGCGCGTTCCCGCGCGGCTTCTACTGGGGTACCGCCACGTCCGCATATCAGATCGAAGGCGCGTGGAACGAGGACGGCAAAGGCCCCTCCATCTGGGACACCTACGCGCACACCCCGGGCAACATCAGGAACAACGACACCGGCGACGTCGCCAACGACCACTATCATCGCTACAAGGAGGACGTCGCCCTGATGAAGTGCATCGGGGCCAACGCCTACCGGTTCTCCATCTCATGGCCGCGGATCTTTCCCGAGGGCACAGGCACACCGAACGCCAAAGGCCTCGATTTCTACAACCGGCTCGTGGACGAACTGAAAGCCGCCGGCATCGAGCCCTTCGCAACACTCTACCACTGGGACCTGCCACAGGCGCTGCAGGACAGATATGGCGGATGGCAGTCGCGCGACACGGCCAGGGCGCTCGGCGATTACGCAGGTTATGTCGCCGAGAAACTCTCCGACCGCGTGCGGCACTTCTTCACGATCAATGAATTCAAGCAGGTGACCGAAACCGCGTACCGCGGCGTCGAGCTGCACGTGCAGGGTAAAACCGTCCGCCTGATGAGCGCTCCCGGAATTCTCCTCGAGGATGGGCCGCTCAACCAGGTGCGGCACAACGCGCTCCTTGGACATGGCCTGGCCATGCAGGCCATCCGTGCCCGTGCACGCGCCGGCACAAAAGCCGGCCCGGCGGAGAACATGCCGCACGCCATCCCGATCATCGACTCGCCCGAGCACGTAAGAGCCGCCATGGCAGCGACGCGCGATCTGAACCACTACTTTCTGGGCCCCATGCTGGAGGGGCGGTACGATGACGCGTACCTAAAGAAGGCCGGCAGGAACGCGCCGAAATTCACCGACGACGAAATGAGAATCATCTCCTCGCCGGCCGACTTCGTCGGCATCAATGTCTATATCCCCACGCTCGCGGTTATGGCGTCCGACAAGTCGCCCGGCTACGAGGAGGTGCCCTTCAGCGTTTCCCATCCGAAGATGTTCTCGGACTGGCATCGGCTGATTCCCGAGTCGCAGTACTGGTCGCCGCGGCTGCTGCACGGGATCTGGAATCCCGCGGAGATCTACATCACCGAAAACGGCTGCGCCGCCACCGATGAGGTTGCGAAGGACGGCAATGTCTACGACTACGACCGGGTGATGTATTTGCGCAACGGCATGATGTGGCAGCAACGGGCCATCGCCGAAGGCGTTCCGCTCAAGGGCAACTTCTACTGGAGCACGATGGACAACTTCGAGTGGATCAACGGCTACGGCGACCGCTTCGGCCTGGTTCACGTCGACTTCAAGACCCAGAAGCGGACGCCCAAGCTGAGCGCTCGGTGGTACCGCGAAGCAGCCCGGCGCAATGCGATCGCCTGACAGGAGCACCGACATGAAGCGCAATAAATCGGACCTTACCCGGCGGGACGCGATCCGGATCGCCGGTGCAGCGGCGGTCGCCTCGCGCGACACGGCCAGGGCGTTCGGCGATTACGCAGGTTATGTCGCCGAGAAACTCTCCGACCGCGTGCGGCACTTCTTCACGATCAATGAATTCCGGTCTTTCACCGAGGCCGGCTACAAGGGGTTCGCGGTTCCGGATCCGGGTAGCCCAAACGGGTCGCGAACCGTTTTTCTGGCGCCCGGGTTGAAACTGCCGCCCGCCGAGTTCAACCAGGTCCGCCATCACGCGGTGCTCGCGCACGGCCTGGCGGTGCAGGCGATCCGGGCGAACGGAAAACGGGGAACCAGGGTCGGTCCGGCGGAGAACATTGAGACGGCCGTCCCGCTGATCGAAGCGCCCGAACACATCAAGGCCGCGCAAGCGGCGACGCGCGAACGCAACGCGCCGTTCCTCACGGTCATGCTCGAAGGAAGATATACGGACACCTACCTCAAAGAGGCCGGCAGGGACGCGCCCAGGTTCACGGACGAGGATCTGAAAACCATTGGTTCTCCACTCGATTTCGTGGGGATCAACGTCTATTGCCCGATGGTGTATGTCGTGGCCTCGGACCAGGCTCCCGGTTGGCGCGTTGTTCCGTTCGCCAGAGGACACCCGAAGGCCGCCATCAACAATTTCCCGATCGCGCCCGAGTGCCTTTACTGGGCGCCGAAGTTCGTTCAATCGCTCTGGGGAGCGAAGGAGATTTATATCACCGAGAACGGGTGGCCGGCGATGAGGTGATCACCGACGACGGCAGGATCTACGACACCGACCGCATCACGTTCATCCGCGGTCACCTGACGCAGCTCCAGCGGGCCACGGCGGAGGGCGTCCCGGTGAAGGGCTACTTCTATTGGAGCACGATGGACAACCTCGAGTGGACGGCCGGTTTCGGCAATCGCTTCGGGCTGGTGTACGTGGACTTCAAAACGCAGAAGCGCACGCCCAAGATGAGCGCCGAGTGGTTCCGCGAAGCTGCGAAGCAAAACGCAGTCGTGTGAAAGGGGCGATCAGGCGCATTCGTCGCACCTGGACCGGGGCAACGCGAACAGAACACTCTCAGGCCGAACCACCATCAGGCCAGTGCCTGTTCAACGGCCTTGAGCCAGTCGCTGAACTTCTCCCCCCTGGTGAGAGCCATATTGCATTCGTGGCCCATTCGGAACCAGGCCACCGATTCCTTCAGACTGACGGCCTGAAGCCTGCCATCCGAGGACTGCCCGTCCTCCGAGCGATTCAAGTAGAGCTTGCCGTCGTCGCCAAGACTCAACTGGTTCGGAACCGTGAGTTGTCCGGGATTCTCGTATCGCATGACGAGTGACAACGCCACGCGACGCGAAGCTGCGGGCCTGGCCGTGCCCGGTTTGGTCCCTCTCGTAGCCGGTTTACCCGCCTTCTTTCTGGTCTTCGGCATAGTTCAGAAATGGACAGATTCCCCCGTCAGGCAGCAGGCTCGTGATGGTGTATCCACCACAACCGTGCCTGCGCTTCGCCCGAGGTCTCGGCGGTCTCGTCCGTTAATCGGCCGCCTTGACCGATTGAAGGGAGCGGCCCGGTCAGAGACCTAGGCCGTTGCCTCCCTTTCCTGTGGCTTGGAGTGTTCCACCTTTTCGGCGGAAGCCGTTCCCTCGCCGGACTTCCGCTTGAAAAACCTCATCAGAGCGTTCCAACACTTCTTCCAAAAGCCTGGAACGCTTTCGACTTGAGCACTTGTCGTCGTCATAGCTTTCCAAGTCCTGGTTCGTATTGGTTGCCGGTCGGCGGGACGACTCTTGAGCATCCGCGCCGGCCGCTTCGATGTTCAAAAGTGCGGACCCGTTTCCAGCCACAAGGTCCGCGTAGGGAGAGACAAACCTGGCCAAAAAGCGTTCAAACGCGCAGAACCCCGGGCCGGAGACAGCCCCCGGCCTCTACGTCGATGAGGCGCTACCGAACCGGCCCGCCTCGGGTGTCTGACTGGTCTCGAGCAGCCGGCTCAACAGGTCCGGCAACCGCCACTCCGCCACGGCGCAACATTCGTCCGCCGCACCATAGTAAACCAGCAAGGACGAGCCACGCGTCACAACGCCGGTCGGAAACACCACGTTGGGAACGAAACCTTCCCGTTCGTAGTCGGCCTCGGGCACGAGCATTTCGCTCAGTGCGGCGCGGATGCGGGACGGGTCGTCCAGGTTCAGGAGCAGCGCGCCGGCGGAATAGGTCCCGATGCCCGTGTCATTCGGGCGCCGGTCGTTGCCGTGATAGATCTCCAGCCAGCCCGCAGACGTCCGAATGGGCGGCGTGCCCGCACCGACGCGGCCGCGGTCCCAGTCGCCGGTGCTGCCGAAGAAAGGCCTGTGGCCGCCCCAGTGAAGCAGGTCCGGCGAGCTCGCCAGCCACATTTCCGGTGGCGAAAAGTGCTGGGCCGGATTGGGTCGATGCAACGCCATGTATCGACCGCCGATCGTTTCCGGGAACAACACCACGTCCTTGTTCTCGGGCGGAAAGAGAATTCCGTGCCGCTCGAACGTCTTGAAATCCCCGGTGGACGCCAGCGCCGTGGCGACGCCGTGCCGGGACACCGCGACGTAGGTGAAATAGAACCTTCCCTCAAGCGGCGTAATGCGCGCGTCCTCCACGCCATACTCCTCGCTCTCACTGGCGGGCAGAAAACGAATCGGCCCGACGGCATCCAGGGTGCGCCCGTCGCGGCTGCGGCACACTGCGAAGTGCGAGACCGATGTGAGCCGCTTTCGTCCGGTGCTCTTGACGATCACGACCCGCGCGTCCTCGAATTCCACTTCATCCTCGGTGAACCAGTCGAGGACCACGCGATTCGCGCCGCGATCCCAGCGCGGCAATGCCACGTAGCCGGCTCTCTGCTCACGAGCAGCCTCCGCCACGCGCACCAGCAGGACGACTTCTTCCGGCGTCTCGACCGCGCCCGGGTTGAACGCGCCGACGACCTTGAGATCGTCCTGCGAGGGCGGCACATCGCCCGGGCGCAGGAGACAATGATGGAACAACCTGGGGAGCCTCTGTGGTCGGACCGGCATGGAGAACTCCATGATTTCGTTTCAAACCGCAGCCGGCTGAACGGGGCCCGGTTCCGTCGCCTCCGCCGGCCGTTCGAAGGCTTCCAACGCAATCATCGCGAGGCGCATCTCCTGCAGAGCCAGCAGGAACGAGAGCGTGGACTCCGCGCCCTGGTTCAGGTTGACCCGATCAATATGCAGCGCATCGAAGCATCCGCCGGTGCTTGCGTCATACACCGGCTGGCCCAGATCGTTCCCGCCCAGGAACCATTCGAAAGCCCGCCGCGCTTCGTTCATCCAGAATTCCTCGCGCGTGGCGGCCCAGGCTTCGAGGCAGGCCGACACGGAGGTAAAGGCTCCCACCGGCTGCTGATCGAATTGAGCGCGCGACCCGCCCTTCCGGTAAAAGCCGTTCGAGCCAATGGGCCGGAAGTGGCCGGCCTCGGCGGTTTGTATTCGCATCAGCCACCGCAGGCTTCGCAACCCCACGTCCAGCGCTTCGGGCACGCCCCCGCACCGCCCGGCCAGAATCAACGCGTGCGGGAGCTTCGCGTTCGCATAGCTGAGGATGTTCTCAAACCAGACCCACGTTTCCGCGCTGTTCTGGCGAAAGGCGTCGAGCAGCCGCTGCGTCAGCAATTCGCGCATCTGATTCACCAGCCGGTCGCCGGTCAGGCGCTGCAGATATTCGTGAATGCCCACCAGCGCGAATGCCCACGCGCGCGGCGACGTGGTCTCGGCAATGCCCGGCAAGGCCTGTTCGAACCATTGAACGGCCCACCGCTGCAGGTCCGCCTGCCGCGATCGCCCCACGCACGTGCCGAGCGCCCACAACGCGCGGCCCAGGCAATCGTCCGACCCGCTGTCATCCAGCCAGCGCCGGTCAAAGCTCAAAAAGTTGTGGAATCGCCGTTTCTCGGGAATGAACGCATAATGCAGGAACGCGGCGTAACGGGAGGCCAGCGCCCGGACCTCCGGCGAGTCGTCGCCCGTCTGCTCCAGGAGAACCGTCAGCAGCAGAGCGCGCGCATTGTCGTCGGTGCAATACCCCTCGTGGAAGTTCGGAACGGAACACACGGCATGTTGCAGCAGACCCGTGCTGTCCGAGAGCCGCCGCAGGTGATCCACCCGCAGCAGGGGCAGTTCGCGGCCCTCCTGTTCCTGGGTCTTGAGCGTCAACCGCTTGGCGAACCGATGCGATTGTATTTCGCGCGCCTTCCTGAACGACTCGAGAAACTGGTGCGAGAGATGGCTCCAGGTCATTTCGCGCCCTAACAGGTAGGCCTGCTTGCGCATGGCGTGGCGGCGGACTTCGTCCTGGCACAAGGCGATGATCTCGCGGGCGATCGCCGCGCTGTCGCGGAACGGAACAAGCACGCCGCGCCCGTCCGCGAGCAGTTCCTCCGCATGCCAGTACGGCGTCGAGATCACCGCCTTGCCGCATCCGAACGCATAGGCCAGGGTGCCCGAGGTGATCTGAGCCGGATTGAGATACGGCGTGATGTAGATGTCCGCCGCCCCGAGAAACTCCTTCAGTTCCTCCAGCTCGACGAAGCGGTTGTAGAAGACCACGTGCTTCTTGATGCCCAGCTCGGCGACCAGGCGTTCCAGGCTCAGCCGATAATGCTCGCCTTCATCGCGCACCAGATGCGGATGCGTCGCGCCAAGGATGATATACACCAGGTCGGGCACGCTCCTGACCACTTCCGGCAGCGCGCGCAGCACGTACTCGATACCCTTGCCCGGACCGATCAATCCGAACGTCAGCAGTACCTTCTTGCCTTCGACGCCGAACTGGTCCTTGTAGAACGCCGGATCCACGAACGGCATGTCGGGAATGCCGTGCGGAATCACGTCAATCCGGCCGGGAGCGACCTTGTAGATCTGCTCCAACATCCGCCGGCCGCGCTCGCTCATGACGATGAACCGCGCGACCAGCCGGTTCATTTCGTCCATCACGCGCCGCTGATCGGCGCTCGGTTTTTCCAGGATCGTGTGCAGGTGCGCCACGACAGGAATGCGCAGCCGCCGCAACAGCGCCAGGACGTGGCTGCCGGCCGGCCCTCCGAAAATGCCGAACTCGTGCTGAAGGCACACCACCTCCGCGTCGCTGAAATTCAGAAAATCCGCGGCGCGCTGATAGGACTTCAGGTCCTGCTCGACGATTTCGAAGCGCACTTCGGGCGGGTATTCATAGCCCTCCGGGATATCGTTGACCGGCACGACCAGGCATTCGGCGCCGGACGACTGGCCGGTGAGCATCTCGAAAACATCGTGCGAAAACGTGGCGATGCCGCAGCGTCGCGGCACGTAATCGCAAATCAGGGCGAAACGATTGTGAGTACCGTGCTTTTTCATGCAACAGGCGAATTGGCTTTCAGTTCCTGAATCAGATCCGCGAGCGATATCGTGGCGAACGAGGCGCACTGGTCGCTCATGGCGTAGGGCAGGATCAGCCGCCCCGCGTGCACCAGCGCGCCGCAGCTATAGACGACATTGGGCACGTAGCCCTCGCGCTCCCGCTCGCTCGGGGTCAACAACGGCTCGCGCAGCCGGCCGATCACCCGCGACGGATCCTCGCGGTCGAGCAGAATCGCGCCGATCGAATAGCGGCGCATCGGCCCGACTCCGTGCGTCAGCACCAGCCAGCCGGCGTCCGTCTCAATCGGCGAACCGCAGTTGCCGATCTGCACGTACTCCCACGGATAGGTCGGGCGCAGCAACAGCCGCTTCTCGTACCAGAAGTGCAGCATGTCGGAATACATCAGGTACAGGTTCTCGTTGTCCTGCCGCGATATCATCGCATAACACCCGCGAATCCGCCTCGGGAACAGCGCCATCCCCTTGTTCCGCACTTCCGGCCCGTTGAGCGTGCTGATCTTGAACCGCACAAAATCGGTGGTTTCGAGCAACTGCGGCAGCGCCACCTGGCCGTCGAATGCCGTGAATGTGGCGTAATACCGGCAACTGCCGTCCTCCTCGCGGAACAGAACAAAGCGCGCATCCTCAATGCCCCGGCTCTCCGCCGGAGAACTGGGAAAGATGACGCGCTCGGAAAAACGAACGGTGTCATCGAAGCTCACCTCGTAATTCGCCCGGGCCAGCGCGAGAATGCCGTGCGCGAT
This sequence comes from Verrucomicrobia subdivision 3 bacterium UBA3939, assembly GCA_002385705.1. Lineage (GTDB taxonomy): Bacteria > Verrucomicrobiota > Verrucomicrobiia > Limisphaerales > UBA3939 > UBA3939. Next base: position 17,385 of record DGDZ01000066.1, on the reverse strand, counting down.
CGCCTGGTCCTCCGACCGGGCAAGGCGCTCCCGCCGCGACATGCGTTCGACGACGTCCTGCAACTGTTCCCACGTGAACACGTCCTCCAACCGCGCGAGAACGGCGTCGGCAAAGCTGCTCATCAACCCGAGTTCCCCCAGCTTCTGCTCAAACAGCTTCTTCTCGTAGGACGGATTCGGATGCACGTCCGCCGCCACAACAAAGGGCGTCGGCTGGTTGATGCGGACGTTGCCGCTGCGGTCCACTTCCCCGGTCCGGAAAACAATGGAGGACACGTGGCCCTCGCCCGTCGCGCGCAGGCTCAGGACAAACCGCAGCGACCCCTCGGCCACGCCCGACTGGTCGGGGTGCAGGACGATGGACGGGTTGAACAGCGCGGCCGCCTCCAGCGAATACTCCTGGGTGAAATAGGCGCCGATCAGCAGCCGGCGGGCCTCGCTCAACGACGCGTCCGTCGGCAGCTCGTTCCGAACCTGTTCACAGCGGCGCAACAGAAAATCGCGCAGCCGCTGATGACGCCCGACAAAATCGTGGAGCACCTGCGCCGATTCGCGTTCCGCCTCGGTTTCGGTGAGCGACATGACCCGGGCCAGGATCCGAATCACCCGTTCCCGACTCATCAATTCGAACGGCCGGAAAAAGACGCGCGAACAATCCGGCCGCAGCACAAAAGAGCTCCGTTTGACCTTCATACTCTGGCCGCATTTTGCGGTTTCAAAATAATAACGGCGCTCCGATGTCGGGCAACATCGGAATTGCTCTCGGGCGGCGCCGGGTTCGAGCGCCGCGCGCTCCTCGTCGAAACGGCTTCTGCGGGGTGTTCCTTTCCGTCAGGGTGGTTGAACCTTCGAAATCTTCCGGGATGTTCAAGAACTGAGGCGCGTCCCTGTCACAAAGAGGGACAAACGACAGACGCCCTTCAAGCGGCATTCGCGTGCATCGCAAATCGCAAACGCAGAAAGCCCGGCGGCACTTCTCCATTTCTTCCGGGCCCATCTCAATTCCTGTGCACCGCTGCCGTATTCTCCGAAGTGGGCTGTTCAGGAATTGACATGCGCCCCACATTGGTGAGCCGCACACCAGAGGGTTGACACCGGATTCCAGTTCCGGATTATACCTGTCAGGCACTTCGCCGGTTGTTAGGTGCCGGGATTTGGATTGTGGCTTTATGAAGGACGCAACGACTGCAGGATACGACGGGCGCGCGTGCGGACGCCGAGCGGGCGGAGAGAGCGGTTCCGTCAGGATTCCATCCGGGGGCTTATGGGCGATCTTCTCCGTTTGATGCTGTCGCACGCACTTCCAACGGGTGTGGTTTGCCTGTGCCTGCTCCTTGTCACCGGATTGCTGCTGAGCGATTGGGCGGAGCACCGCCGGGAGCGCCGCCTGCTGATTCAACGGGCAAGGGCCCGTCACCTGGACGACGGCGCACTGAGCGATGACATCCTCGCGATCGATGACAGACTGAAACAGGAGCTTCGACGGCATCAGCCCGTTTTTCGCCTGTTCCGGTGGGAGTTCCTTGTTGCTTCACTTGCGGTGCTGGCTGTCGTGGCGCCTGTGGATCGTCCCGACGTTGCCGAGGGAGCAGCATCGAGCACTGTCGATCAAACACAGAAACCCGCGCTTTCGCGACGGGATATCAAGCAGACGGGCGGTCTGAATGCTTGGCCCTTGGCTCTCGCATTGCCGACGAGCCGGAGCAAACCCGCGCCGGCCTCGCTCGGATACCGCCTCGCCTCTCAAACCCAAATCAGTCTGTCGGCGACGAATACTGTTCCGCCGCTGGTTTCATTCGGCACCCTCAACATCGAACGCGGGCACACCGCCGCTCTGCCGGTTCGTTCGCCTCAACCCGCTTCCATAGAACGCTCAACCTGGCATCCCGAATAGGAGAACCAACACAACGTCACTCGCGGCAGGCTTCGCGCGTCTGCACGTGCTTGGTCTGGCGTGACTTATGCTTTCCTCCTCCTGAGAACTGCAGAAGCCGGGACTTCGCAAAAAAGTGACTCGGGAAATGAACGGTATCCTTCACCTGATCGCTTCGGAACCGCTCGCCGTCGCGCTCGTGGGTTTGTGCCTTCTCGTCGTCGGCGGCCTGCTCTTGAGCGACTGGGGCGAAAAACGACGCGAACGCGAACTGCTCCTTTTCCGCGCCAGGCTCCGCGCGCAGCGGAGCGGCCTGGATGATCCTGAGCTGCGGCAGGCGCTTCAAGCGAACCGACCGGTGCTCCGCCTGTTCCGATGGGAGTTTCTGATTGTCTCGCTGGCTCTCGTCGGCGTTTGGGCGCCCCTGGACCAATCCGAAAAGCACGCTTTGCGGGTTGCGGCCACAGAGGCCGGCGCCTCCTCGGACGGCGCGAACGCGGTGTCGGATCTCCCTGCTCAATTGCCGCAACTGTCGCTGTGGATCCCGGATGAAACGGCGAATGTCGATCTTGATTATCGGCTCGCGGATGCGACCAGTCCGGAATCGAGAGACTATTTCATGGACATCGAACCGCCCTTTGTCTCGTTCAGCGATATTGCGGCCGATCACGAACGGGAAGACGGGCCTGGCGTCAGCGGATTGGCGGTGCAGAACATTCGGAACGTCGGCCATCGGCCGTGGTCCCCGCAGTAAGCGCTATTCCAGGATCGACATCGCCACGAGCTCGATCTTGCCGTCAGATGACAGGCGTTGGACGCGAAAACGCAGCGAGCCAAATTGGGCGACAGAATCCACCTGCACCGGTTCCGATTCCAATTTCTCCCGGATCAGGCGATCCAGCGTCCACTCACGATGCGCATCGATCGCGATCGAATAGAATTCCTCGAGTTCGCCAACCGTTGTTGTCCCTCGGAACGGAAACTCCACCGCGGCAGGCACGACGGTGCGCTCCGGCGGGTTGCGGCCAAACACCTGGTCCACAAACGGCTTCGTTCCCGGGCGCAGAACCACGATCACATGATCACCCGCCAGGATGCGTGTAAAACCCTGGGGAGGAATCACCTGATCTCCGCGCGCAATCAGCGCAATCACGACGCCGCCTGGCAGCGCCAGATCCCGGACCTGCCGCCCGGCCGCGCGCGAGTCCTCCGTAATCGCGTAGTCCAGCACTTCGCCATCCACGTGGCGCAATGAACTGATCTCGAGGCTCACCGGCGGCTCGGGTTCGCGCGGCGTTTCCAGCCCAAGCCATCGCGCCATAGGTGCCAGACTCGTCCCCTGGACCACCGCCGACACCACAACGATGAAGAACACGGCGTCAAAGATCAGCGGCGCATGCATCGGATGCTCCTGCGTGGCAGACATCAGCGGGAAGGTGGCCAGCGTGATCGGCACAGCGCCTTTCAACCCCACCCAGGAAATGAAGGTGAACTCACGCCAGTTGAATCGAAACGGCAGTGCCGACAGCAGCACCGCCACCGGGCGCGCGATGAGGATCAGGACGAGCGCGACCAGGACTCCCTTTGCGCTGATCTCCAACAGGCGGCTCGGGGAACACAACAACCCGAGCGAGACGAACATGACGATCTGCGCCAGCCAGGCCATCGCGTCGTGGAACCGGCGGATCCCCTGCTGAAACGCCAGCCGCTTGTTCCCGATGACCACGCCCGCGAGGTAGGCCGCGAGAAACCCGCTTCCGCCCAATTGAACCGCCACGCCGTAAATCAACAGCGCACACGCGCTCACCAGCACGGGGTACATGCCCGCCGCGCCCAGTTCGAGGCGATTGACCACCCACACCGCGGCGAATCCGCCCGCAACGCCCACGATGGATCCTATCACCATTTGCGCAGCGAACAACTTCAGCAGACCCGGCCCGAGCGGGACGTTTCTCAGCAGCAGCTCAATGCAGCCAACCGTCAGGAAGATCGCCATCGGATCGTTCGAGGCGCTCTCCACTTCCAGCACCGCGGCGATCCGCTTGGGCAACGCCACGCCGCCCCACCGGAGAATCGCAAACACGGCCGCCGCGTCCGTCGAACCCACAATGCTTCCCAGCAGCAACCCCTCCAGCAGGCTGAGTTCGGGAAGAATCCATGACGCCGCCACTCCCGTGATCGCAGCCGTGACAAAAACGCCGAGCGTCGCCAGCAGCAGGGAAGGTTTCCACGACACCTGAATCGCAGCCATCGAGGTTCCCAGCCCGCCGTCGAAGAGAATGATCGTGAGTGCAATGGTGCCGATGCCGTGCGCGAGCCGGTAATCCTCGAACTCAATCCCCCCAATGCCTTCGGACCCGGCGAGAATGCCCACCAGGAGGAAGAGCACCAGCACCGGCATCCCGATCCGGGTGGAGAGCTTGCTGGAGACAATCCCGAGCAGCAGCAACACGCCGGCTATCAGAATCAACGCGTCAACGGCAAACATTCAGATGACTCCAAAAACCGCGCCGCATCTTCTGCCCTTGCAGGAAGGAAAGCAATCCCGTCATTCGGCTGCCTTCGCAACGACAGGCTTGAAGGACGCACAGAAGAACCCGACGCTCGCTTCCCGGTTGCAGGCTTCTTCCACAGAAAACGAATTGTCCGGAATGGCCCTCGTCGGACCGAGCGGCTGGCCGCGAGCAATCCGAGGGCAGAATACAAGGAGAGCGCAGGTTGATGATGCAGCAGGACCGTGCATACGCGGGAGTGTACGGACCGCCCGGTCCGGGCGCAACACGCGGTCAACCGATAGGCGGACTACAGCTCGCTCGCGACGCGGCGAAAATGGTGGCCGATGATGGCGAGGCCGATGCCCGTCTGAAACTGGCGCGGATAACGCAGCAGCATGCTCCAGAAGAAACGCCAGTAGGCGATTCGCCCTTTCTGCCGGATGCCGAGAAACCAGAACGACTTCAGGAAAGCCACGAAATCGCACCAGGACAACCGCAGTTTCGGCCCGGTAATCCGGTGCGCCTCCAGAAACGTCCGGATTCGCCGATAGTACGTGTTCGGCTCATAAAGCCGCTGCATCAGCTCGCGGTAGCCGTTGATCAGGAAATCGCGATCCAGCGTGGGCTTGAAATTCAATACGGCGTCCGTGTTGTTGCCGGTCGCCTCGGTTTCCACCCTGCCTTCCTGCATCAGCCGGCGATACAACCGCGTTTCGGGAAGAGCCGTCAGCAGGCCGACCATGGCCACAACCACTCCCGAGCGTTGAATGAACTCGAACTGGCGCTCAAACACATCGGGCTTATCGTTGTCAAACCCGACGATAAAACCGCCCATCACTTCCAGCCCCCACGCCTGCAGCGTGCGAACCGTCTCCACAAGGTTGCGCCCTGCGTTCTGGAGTTTCCGGCATTCCTTCAGGCTCTCGGGCGACGGGGTTTCGATGCCGAGAAAAACCTTCTTGAACCCCGTCTGCACCATGAGATCGCAGAGTTCCGTATCGTCCGCGAGGTTCACGGATGCTTCCGTGAAAAACGTCATCGCGGGGCGCACGCGTTGCCGCCAGCGGACCATCTCCCGCAGCAGTCCCTTGGTGAGCTTTTTGTTCCCGATGAAATTGTCGTCCACGATGAAGACTGTGTCCTTCCATCCAAGCCGGCGGAGTTCTTCGAGTTCGGCGACCAGTTGGGCGGGCGACTTGGTGCGAGGCACACGCCCGTTCATCACAATGATGTCACAGAACTCGCAGTCATAAGGGCAACCGCGCGAGAACTGCACGGCCATCGTGGCGTAGTGGCGAAAGTCGATGAGATCCCAGCGGGGGATGGGCACGCGGGTGATGTCGGGCCGGCCGTGCGCCTGGTAATACCGCTTCAGCGTCCCCCGCTGCATGTCTTCGACCAGCGCCGGTATGACCTCTTCAGCTTCACCCAGAACGAAGTGCGGGACCTGCGGAAAACCGGCGTGCCCGGTGGTGAAGAGCGGCCCGCCGGCAATGACCGTCCTGGACAGTTCGCGGCAACGGTCCGCGATCCGACGGACCGAGTCCTTGTGCACGATCATGGCGCTGATCATGACGTAGTCGGCCCACAGAAGATGTGCATCCTGCAACGGCTCGACGTTGGTATCGATCAGGCGGAATTCCCAGTCGCGAGGCAGCATGGCGGCGACCGTCAGCAGGCCGAGCGGAGGAAAGGCGGCCCGTTTGGAAATGAAAGGCAGCACATGCCGGAAGCTCCAGAACGTGGCCGGCGTCTCGGGATAAACAAGCAGAATCTTCATGGACATATGTTGATCATTTTCGGGCCGGCGGCCGCTCTGGCATTCAATAGAAATATGAACGGCGGTTTTCTAAAGTGGGTGTTGTACCACTGTTTAACAGAACGCGCCCCGGCAGTCCGGCTCCTGGTTCAGGTGCAGCCAGTAGTGGCGCAGGGTGCTCACCAGCGCCTCAAGGTCCTCCCATGTGGTCGGTTTGACAATGTACGAATTGGCCCCGAGATCGTACGCGCGGTTGATGTCAGCCGGTTGATTGGAGGACGTGAGCACGGCCACAGGCAAACGCCTGAGACCCGCCTGGTCGCGCACCCACTCCAGCACGTCAAACCCGCTGACCATCGGCATCTTCAGGTCCAGCAACAGCAGGCGGGGAAACGGATTCCGGCTGCGGTCCGCGTAACGTTCCCTGCCCGCCAGGTAATCCATCGCCGCCTGGCCATTATCCACAAACCGCAGAGGAATTTCCGGGTGCGTCCTCTTGAAAGCCTGTTTCAGGAGGAGCGTGTCGTCCTCCGAATCGTCCGCGATCAGAATGAGCCGCCTGTCTGGCACAGTGTTGATTGGCGTGATTTATCGAAGAAAGCGGCGCGAAAAGCGAGTGAAATTGTGAAGGACGACAGACCTATAAGCACCGCGCGGACAGAATGCCTTTCCGCCCGGAAAAACTAATTGCGCCGAAGTTCATTTCGCCGCAACACAACCGGCCTATCGGAGCAGCTTCATCAGCCAGCGGCCCGCGGACGCGGGCACTTCGAGCGGCCCCTTGCCGAATTGATCCCGAGCCATCGCCGTCAGCCACTCCCGCGACGTCCGCACCTCCTTGACGCCAATGAAATACCGTTCACCCTCGCAGGAAATGTCGTAGCCGCCGATCTCGACCTCCAGCGGCGCGGTTTCCCCGCGGAGCTCCACTTCGATCCGGAGGCGGCGATCGGCGGAATGGATCTCCAGACGCGTGGCGCGCCCGTATGGCGCCAGCAGGTTGCCGTTGAGATACGCCAGGGCCACCTGCTCCGTCATACGGTCCTTCATGTTCGAGAAAGCACCCATGTTGGAACTCTGTCGCGCACGAACGCCTCGATTGCAAGTTCCGGCGCTCCGCCCGACAGCCGTTTGTCCTTGGCTGTCCCGGCGCTCGCGCCTTAACTGACAGGCATGCTGTCGTCGGATGAAACCCGGAGCCTGATTGTCGAACTCAAATCAATCATCGAGAGGATCGATCTGGCTGCGCTGTTTCCCGCCGCTCAGCCGCTGGAGGTGGAACTCGGCTGCGGCGACGCCTCGTTCCTGGTCCAGTATGCGGCTCAACATCGCGACCGCAATTTCATCGGGGTGGAGCGCCTGCTTGGACGCATTCGAAAGCTGGATCGAAAAGGAAGACGGCTGCAGTTGACCAACGTGCGCGGTGTGCGCATTGAATCCTCCTATTTCCTCCAATACCTGCTGCCCCCGCACACGGCCTCGGCGTTGCACATCTATTTCCCGGATCCGTGGCCGAAGCTGAAGCACCGGAGAAAACGCCTGATCAACGAGCGCTTCCCTGAAATTGCGCGACAGGCCCTGATACCCGGAGGCTTCGTTTACCTGAGAACCGACGATCCCTTGTACTTCCGGCAGATGCTCGATGTGTTTTCAGCAAACCCCGCTTTCCAGCCCGCCGACACGCCCGAGGAGCTGAAAGCGATCCTCACCGACTTCGAAACAGAGTTCCTGAAACGCGGGATCGAAACGCTTCGCGCCGCCTATCGGCTTCGAACGGAGAGCGCGCGCGACGGTTGATCTCAAACGTCGATCACCGGCCCGTTGTCGTCGGAGTCGCGGCGTGAACGGCCGCGCCGAATCTCGATCCGGGAGTCGCCGGTCCCCGTCAGGAAATTGAGCACCAGCGAGATGACGCTGATGATGAGAGCGCCTCCGAAAGCCCACCAGAATCCGTCCACGTGGAACCCTTTGACAAGGAAGCCGACAAAGTAGAGCAGCAGGCCGTTGATCACGAAGTAAAACAGCCCCAGGGTGAAGATGAGAAGCGGCAGGGCGAGCACGATCAGGAACGGCCGAACGAACGCGTTCAGAATTCCAAGAAGGAGCGACGCGACAAACAGATCCACCACGGTGTCATAGCGCAGTCCGGGCAGAATGCTGACCGCCACCAGCACCGCGAGCGTGTTGATGATCCAGCTCTGAAGGAATTTTTTCAGTCGCAGCGGCATCTCGTTCAACCGAAGATGAAACAGGGGGCGCGTCAAAACAAGGGGAAGTATGAACGCCAGCCCATTGCAGCACGGCGCCCTCGCAGCAAAATCGTCCGGCGGCGAGGCGCTGTCGGATCCCGCAGCCGAAACCGTTGCGGCCGGCGGCGCAACGCTCCCGATACCTTATGCCGAATGGCCGACGCCGGGCCCGATCAGAAGGAAGCGTGAATCCATAGCCGCCCGGATCTCGGAACGGGCCAGCGAGGCGGGGATCAGGCAGAACTCACCCGGCTTGAGAGGTACCGTGACCTCGCCGTCGCTCACGGCCAGGCCCTTCTCCAGCACACCCACGATCTTCAACTGCCGCTGCCTGAACGTGATGGTCTCTTCAGCCAGCGCACGGAAAAGGTCCACCGTAAACAGATTGTTGCGCGCCAGCGGACGTATCTTGAAACGGCCGGCACTGGCAAATTCCGAATTCACCAGCCCGGGCTCGAAATCGTCAAAATCGATGCTGGCCAGCGATTCGGCAATATGAAGCTGGCGCGGCTTGCCGTCGGCCCCGAGGCGATTCCAGTCAAACACCCGGTACGTCGTGTCGGAGTTCTGCTGAATCTCGAAGATCACCAGCCCCGCGCCGATGGCATGAACGCGGCCGCTGGGCAGGAACATGCAATCGCCCGCTTTCACCGGAACCCGATGGAAACAATCGGCGACGGTTCCATCCTGAATGTGGCGTTCAAAGTCGGAGCGGGTGACGCCGCATTTCAGGCCGACATAAAGCTCCGCGCCCGGTTCCGCGTGCGCGATGTACCAGATCTCGGTTTTCGGATCACCCCCGAGTTCAGCCGCCTTTGCCGCCGGAGGATGGACCTGCAACGAGAGTTTCTCGCGGGCATCGAGGATCTTGATCAGCAGCGGAAAAAGACCCTTTTCCGTCCGGGCGCCGCCCAGGAGTTCATCCCGGTGCGTCTCCATCAGCCAGCGCAGGTCTTTGCCGGCCAGAGGACCATTGGCAATGACGCTGACATCGCCCGGGCGGTCGCTGATCTCCCACGACTCGCCGACGGGTATCCCGGGCGGGAGATCCTTGCCATAGAGCGCCTGCAGCGTCCGTCCGCCCCAGATGCGCTCTTTGAAGATGGGTTTGAATGTGAGCGGGTAGAGCACGGCGGACTGGCAGGACTCAAGCCGCGTGCGCCGCGGGCGCCTTTTGCGATTCGAGCGAAGCCTCGGCCGGCGCTTTCTCCAGGAAATGACCGTAGTTGCGATACTTCTCGTAACGGCGTTTCAGCCGCTCGGCCGCCGGCATTTTCAGCAGCTCCTCGAGATGCTCGAGCAGCGTTTTCTGGAGCGTTTCAGCCATCTTGTCCGGGTCGGTGTGCGCACCGCCCAACGGTTCCGGAATGACCGCGTCCACGAGCTTGAGCTCGAACAGATCGCGCGCGGTGATTTTCAACGCCTGGGCGGCTTTGGCCGAAGCGGAGCGGTCCTTCCACAAAATGGCGGCGCATCCTTCGGGGCTGATGACAGAGTAGTAGGCGTTTTCGAGAATCAGGACGCGGTCGGCCACACCAATTCCGAGGGCGCCGCCGGAACCGCCTTCGCCGATCACGACGGCGATGATGGGAACCTCCAGCAGCATCATTTCGCGCAGATTGACCGCAATGGCCTCGGCAATGTGGCGTTCTTCCGCGCCAATCCCAGGATACGCGCCCGCAGTGTCGATGAGCGTGATGATCGGTAGCCCGAACTTGTCCGCAAGGCGCATCAGCCGCAATGCCTTGCGATAGCCTTCCGGGTGGGCGGATCCGAAATTGCGCAGGATGTTTTCCTTGGTGTCGCGGCCCTTCTGTGTGCCGATCGCCATGACCCTGTGTTGGCCCAGAAAGGCGAATCCGCCGACAATGGCGCGGTCATCGGCGAACAACCTGTCCCCGTGCAGTTCGGAAAACCCCGTGAAAGCGGACTGGAAATAGTCGAGTGAGAACGGCCTCCTGGGATGCCGGGCGAGCTGCACGCGCTGCCAGGCCGTCAGATTGGAAAAAATCTGCCGCCGGGTCTCCTCGATCTTCTTTTCGATAAGCCGGATTTCCTCCTCGAAACTGACGCCAAGCGAATGCGTCTCGGGATGCTTCTTCAACTCTGCCAGCTTGTGCTGCAGTTCAAGAATGGGCTTCTCGAAGTCGAGTTGATGTTTCATCGCCAGAAAAGGGTAGTTTCCCGGTCTGCACGCCGCAACGCGAAATCCGTACGCGAAAGAGCCGGACATAAGTCCGGCTCTTCGTGGTGATGAGGTTTGTACGCCTTCACCCAGGCGCTCAGAAGGGTAATGCGGCCAACTATTGGTCGCTGCTCGAACCGCATTACAAGTAAAACCTCTATACTAACCCTAAACGAACAGCGAAACCTTCAACCAAACTCACCCTACACTCCCTCAGACCCTCTCACCCCGAGTTTGTTCAAATTTCTTTTTGCCCTTCTCAAAGAGCGGGTTTCCCTTCGACGGTGATACAGGTCGCACTGGCACCCTGCTCCGTCAAGGGCCCCCGCAAAATTTTTACCCTGCCCGAACCGGGATATCGGTAAAGATCCGGGTAAGACTACGTCTGGCCACCAGCGCCCCAAATGGGGTGGTCGCCCCGATCAGCGACCGGTCCAGAGCTGCCTCCTTCCCGGCCCCCGAAGCCAGCATCCAGACCTCGCGCGCGCGGCTCAGAGCCGACGCCGTCAGACTCACCCGGGAGGGCGGCGGTTTCGGCGCGTCGAACACCGGAACGTAACATGCCCCCTCCTCCTCGGGCTGTGAGCGCCCGGGAAACAGTGAAGCGATGTGCCCGTCTTCGCCCAAACCCAGAAACACCAGGTCCAGAATCGGGCGCCCCGATGCGTCCACCACGCGGCGCAGTTCCGCCTCCGCCGCCGCTGCGGCCGCAACGGGTCCTTCTTCACCCCGAATGCGATGGATGTGCGCCTCGCGGACGTTCAACGGGCGCAACATCAGGTCGTAGGCCAAACGGAAATTGCTCTCGGGATCATCGGGCGGAACGCAGCGCTCGTCGGCCCAGAAGAAATGCACGCCGTCCAGAGAAACCTTGCGGGCGAGAGCCTTCTCCGCAATCGCCGCAAACAGGGAGCGGCTGATCCTGCCGCCGGAAAGCGCGACGGCATAGAAGGGCCTGGCGGACAGCGCCGCCGTCACGTGGTTCAGCCATTCGGTCGCGACGGTATCGGCGAGCTCGCTCGCCGACGCGAATGGTATGAGTTCGAACCGCTTCATAGCAGGAGCTGGCGCTCGATCGACCTCAACGCATGACCCGCGGTTCGTGCCAGAAGTGCCCGGTTTGCGCCAGCAGGTCGTCGGCGGCAACGGGTCCCCATGTGCCGGCCGCGTAGAATTCCCGGTTGGACAGAGGTTTCCCCTGCCAACCCTCGCGGATGGAATCGACGATCTGCCAGGCCGTTTCGACCTCGTCGCGGCGGATGAACAGCGTTGCGTCGCCGACCATGGCCTCCAGCAGAAGCCGCTCGTACGCCTCGGGCGTGTAGGCGCCGAACTCGGCGTCATAGCTGAAATGCATCCGCACCGGCCGCACCCCGAGCGAGATGCCCGGGACTTTGCCGTTGAACCGAAGGTAAATGCCTTCGTCCGGCTGGAGGCGCAGCGCCAGCGCGTTGGGATCCATGTTGTCCCCGCATTGCGCGGCAAACAACACGCGCGGCGTCGGCCGGAACTGAATACGCACTTCGCTCGTGCTGACCGGGAGATTCTTCCCCGTTCGCAGAAAGAACGGCACGCCCGACCAGCGCCAGTTGTCGATGAACAGTTTCAGGGCGACGTAGGTCTCGACATTGGAATCGGACTTCACCTTCGGCTCCTGCCGGTATCCGGGACGCGGCTCGCCGTCCACCACGCCGGCAAAATACTGGCCGCGCACCACCTGCTTTGCCACGTCGGCGGGCCGGATCGGGCGGATGGATTTCAGCAGCTTCACCTTTTCGTCGCGGATGGACTCGGCTTCAAGCGAACCCGGAGGCTCCATGCTGACCAGCGCGAGCACCTGGAGCAGGTGATTCTGGACCATGTCCCGCAACGCGCCCGCCTCCTCGTAGTAGCCGCCGCGCTGGCCGACGCCCAGCTTTTCGCTGACGGTGATCTGAACGTGGTCCACTGCGTCGCGGTTCCACAAACGCTCGAAGATCGAGTTCGAGAACCGGAACATGAGGATGTTCTGCACCGTTTCCTTTCCGAGGTAATGGTCGATGCGGAACACCTGGCTTTCGCGCGTGAACCGCGTCAGTTCCTGGTTCAACGCCCGGGCCGACGCGAGGTCATGGCCGAAGGGTTTCTCAACCACAATGCGTTGCCAGCCGGCACCATCCTTCTGAAGAAGATCGGCATGGTGCAGCTTCTCCACGACGGTCCCGAACTGGCTGGGCAGCGTGGCAAGGTAGAAGAGCAGGTTCTCGCGCAGCGGCGCCTTCCCGAACGACGTCAGCAGTTGTTCGAGACGCTCGTAGGCCGCCGGGTCGGTCAGGTCGCCCTGGCAGTAAAAGAGGTTCTTCGCAAACTCGCGCCAGACCTTGTCATCCACCGGCCCGCTTCTCGAAAACTGGTCCAGCGCAACACGCAACTCGTCCCGCCAGGAATCATCCGTCTTTTCCCGACGGGCAAGGCCGACCACCCGAAAACTGGGCGGCATCTGGCGATCCTTGTACAGGTGATACAGCGCCGGAATGAGTTTGCGCGAAGTGAGATCTCCGCTGGCGCCGAAAATGACAATAGTGCAGGGTTCCGCGGGCTTGCGGGACTCGTTCAGGCAAGAACCCGAGGAATCAGACGACTCCAGTGCAGGCATGCCGCAACTTGTCGAAAATAGCGGCGGATTTCAACGTTTCTTCGCCGGCCCGCCGATCCTCTCCGGGTTTCGAATGCGGCTTTTGGACTTCGCATTTCGATTTGTTCCGGTTCAGGCCGCCTGGCCGCTCCGCTGGAGAAACGGCGGAATGGGGCAATCGAGCGTGTCGGCAACGGCGCGCAACAACTCCGCCTCCATCTCCTGGATGAGACCGTCGGAGGCGACGGTGTGAGCGCAGGCGTTCAGCACGTTACGCTTGACCTGGGGCACGGCCTGGCTCAACCGGTTCAGCGCTGCATCCACATCCGACAATTGACACTGGTTCTCCGGCAGGAACACAAGCGCGGTCTGCGCCTGATAGCTCAACTGGACGGCGCCGTCCCGAAACGCCTTTGCCGCAGACGCCTCATCTTCGTGGCCGGCGCGTGCCATGGCCGACAGCAGCACCGAACAGTCGGGCGCCAGCGCGCGCAAGGAGTAGAACTGCACCACCGGTTTCCGCGCTCCGCTGAAGTGCGGATCCAGATGCCGCAAGGTGACCTTCTGCAGAACGTATTCGAACAGGTCAATCTGATTGTCGCTTTCAATCACCCGCTTCAACGCCTCGGAAAACTGGCGATACTGCGAAGGAGACAAATTCCGCAGAGCGGGCAGGGCGAGATCCACCAGGGGCAGCCTCGCGGGCGTGGCCAGCGTCGCAAGCGCCGGCAGCAACCGCTCCGTCTCCCGCCCGACCGCCGCCGAGGCGGTGCGCGCAATCAGGTCCAGTTGCTGCCGCCGCAGCTCCTCGTCCGGACTCAGCAGCATCGCATAGATCAATGCCGCGGCTCCAAGCGGATCATGGGCCGCAGCCTGAATCTCAGGCGTGAACGAATTCCGCAGCTCGACCGCATACCGCAGGTGCGCCGGATCGGGCGTGCCCAGCGACGGCATCACGGCCGGAACGGCGACCACCGCGGCGGTGACGTTCGCCACGGCGCCGGCGCCGCTCTCAAACCGCCGCGTCTCCGGGAAGGGAAACGGAAGCGGAAAGGGCGACCGCGGCGCTGCCGATTCCTTCGCGGGCGGCTCCTTGACCTCGGCCGCAGAGACCCGCGGAAAACGGCCGTCAAATGCGGGATCAATCGCGCGGATCCGTTCAACAAGAGGCGGGTGCGTCGCCATCAAGGAGAACCACGCGTTCGACAGCCCGTTTCCAAAAAACATGTGCGAAGCCTCTTCGGCATGGGCCGATTCGAGCCTCGAGCCGTAAACGAGCCCGCCAATCTTTTTCAATGCTCCGGCAATCCCGCCCGGGTTCCGTGTGAATTGCACCGCCGAAGCGTCCGCGAGGAATTCGCGCTGCCGGCTGACCGCCGCCTGGATCAAGCGGCCGAAGAACACGCCGACATAGCCGATGAGGAGCAGAGCCAGACCAAGCAGCGGCAAAGGATTTCCGCCCCGGTTGCGCGCGCCCAGGCGATAGGTTCGGCTGCCGGTGCGCAGCAGAATCCGGCCGATCACCGCGATGCAGAGGATGCCGAAGATCAGACCCATCAGCCGGAGATTCAGCCGCATGTCGCCGTTGAGAATGTGGCTGAACTCATGGGCAATCACTCCCTGCAATTCATCCCGGTTGAGAAGCTGCACGCAGCCGCGCGTCACCCCGATCGCCGCGTCGCTGGTGGAATGGCCGGCGGCAAAGGCGTTGATGCCGCGTTCGTTGTCGAGGACATACACCTGCGGCACGGGAACACCGGATGCCAGCGCCATCTCCTCCACCACGTTCAGCAGCCTGCGTTCATCGGGATCTTCGGTGTTCGGGCTGACAAGCCGGCCGCCGAGCATGGTGGCGACCGCGCTGCCTCCCCGCGACAGCTCCATGGTCTTGAACAGGCTGCCAAGGAAAACCACGGAAAGCGTGCCGATCGCCACCCCGGTGAACAGCCGGGGATTCCACAGCGCGGGCGCGGCGCGGACGCCTTCAACCTCCGTTCCGGGCGCAATCGCCCACGAGTAAATCACGAGCACCGCCGCATAGATGGCCAGCACGAGAAAGGCAACGCCGGCTGCAAAGTAGATCGCCAGCCAGCGTGTGTTGCGGCGCGCTTTGTCCTGTTGTTCGAAGAAGTCCATTTCACTCCACTGCGTTGGCGCCGGGCGGCGTCATGACAACCGCCGGACTCACCGAAGCTCCGGATCGAGGCCCGGACGCGGACCCCCGCGGGCACGGAGCGCGTTGACGTTGCCGAACGCTGTGTTCGAATCCCCGTTCAGAACTGGACCTTCGGCGCTTCCTTCTGCTCGGGCGATTCGATCACGAACAGCTCGGCCGGCCCGAAGTTGAACACGCCCGCGATGATGTTCGACGGGAACACTTCGCGCTGCGTGTTGTAGGTCATCACCGAGTCGTTATAGGCCTGGCGCGCAAACGCGACCTTGTTCTCCGTGGAGGTCAGCTCCTCCATGAGCCGCATCATGGTCGTGTTGGCTTTCAGGTCCGGGTACGCCTCGGACAGCGCGAACAGCCGGCTCAGGGTGCCGGTCAACGCCGTCTCCGCGCTCGACAATTCCCTCATCGCAGCGGGATCGCCGGGGTTGGCGACAGCGCGGGCGCTGGCGCTGGACGCGGCGTTGCGCGCGGTGATGACGGCCTCCAGCGTGCCGCGTTCATGTTTGAGGTAACCCTTGGCGGTCTCGACGAGGTTGGGGATCAGGTCGTAGCGCCGCTTGAGCTGGACGTCGATCTGCGAGTAGGCGTTCTTGTAACGGTTGCGCAACGCGACCAGCCGGTTGTAGCCGCCGACGACGAACATCACCAGCAGCACCACGACGATCAACGCACCGATCAATGCAATTCCGAGGCCGGACATAATGGGTCCTTTCGTTAAGTTGGCTTACAGGTAGGCGACAGCCCCCGCAGAGGCAATTACAAATTCGGCGATTCGTTCGAGGCGGGCACCAATGCGCGCCGGATTTTCCTGGGCATTCCGGAAATCGAGTCGGATGTCACCGCTCGCTACCGGATGAACCCGCGCAGCCGAAGCCAATCGATGCAGCCCTTCGTCCACGGGAGCAGTTTCGAGGTGTCACCGGGGACATAGCTGCGCACACCAAGGCCAAGCCCGTGCGCGCCTTTCTCGTAGAGATGCAACTCAAACGGCACCCCCGCCGCGCGCAATGCCTCCGCAAACCGCAGGCTGTTCTCCACCGGCACCGTCCTGTCCTCGACCGTGTGCCAGATGAAGCACGGCGGCGTGTCCTTCCGCACCCGCAGTTCGTTCGACAAATCCTCGATCAGCTCCGGCGGCGCGTTCGTCCCCAGCAGATTGTTGCGCGAACCCCGGTGGGTGAACGGCCCCATCGTAATCACCGGGTAGCAGAGAATCCCAATGTCCGGCCGGCTGCTCTGCCGCTCGATCACGTCGGCGCTGTTCGGATCCCCCGCGTCGAAATGCGTCAAAAGCGTGGCGGCAAGATGCCCGCCCGCCGATGAACCCATGATACCCACGCGCCCGGGATCAATGCCCCATTCGGAAGCGCGCGCCCGCACCGTGCGAACGGCCCGCGCCGCGTCCTCCAGCATGCGCGGATGGCGGTAGCCGTCCGATCCCAGCCGGTACTTCAGCACGAACGCCGCGACGCCGTGCTCGTTGAGCCATTGCGCGTACACGCGTCCTTCGTGATCAGCCAGGTGCTGATACGCGCCGCCCGGGCAGATCACGATCGCTGCGCCGCTGGCGCGCTCTGCGTCGGGCAAAAAGGGCGTCAGAGTCGGAACATCCCGCGGCGCCGTTCCCAGCGCGCCGGGCGCGCCGTCCGGCCATAGCGGAAACGAATTGGTCTGCGCGCGGGAACTCAGGGTCAAAGCGCACATGACGCAAAAGAGAAACCGGATTGTTGTTTTCATCTGTTCAGTTGCAACAGCAATGAGCTGCTATTGGTCGCTTTTCGAAGCATCCGCTCCGTGACAATGGGCAGGTATTTGTCGGCAATCATGTTGTCCGTCGGCTGCAGGCGTTTCGAGCGCTCAAACCAGACGCGCGCCGCCGCATCGTCTCCGGCCTGGACATAGTGCCAGCCCATCCAGGCGCTGGTAAAATAACCGTTCGGATCCAGCTCCACGGCCTTCTCAAAAAACGGCATCGCCGCCTCAACGTCGCCGATCGGGAAATCGAGGCAGATGCCGTGCTCGAGATAACTGTAGGCA
>DGDZ01000009.1 GCA_002385705.1 Verrucomicrobia subdivision 3 bacterium UBA3939 | reverse complement strand
CCATTTGGGAGAATTCTCTCCCCGTTCAACGAGCCGTTGACGCGCGAGAACGCCGCGCTCTCCACCACCACGCGGAGCAATGCTCCGCGCTCCGCCATTCGCGTTCATTCGCGGTTCCCAAAGCCGTAGCCTTCCGTCCCCTTTCGCGCCTTTTCGCGTGAGACAGAGCCGTTTCCTTGTCTCCCCAGTCATCGCTTCGCGCGGACTCGGCGGTCCGCGCTCCGTGCCCCCTTACGTCCTCGCGCGCAAGACGATTTCAGCTTTTCCCACAGTGCCACTCCAGCAACTTGTTCGCATCGAACCCGGCAGCGGTTTGCGGCAACTGGCCGTTGTTCTCCAATTCCCCGTGACAAAGCACCTGTTCGTAGTAGCGCAAATAGCGGCGGGCCATGTCGATGTGAGTGAACCCGCCCTCGGTCACCCGCCGCACGCAGGCCGAGGGATCGAAGCGTTCGGGATGCCGCACTGCGTCCGCAAGATCGGACGCGCGCCGGCTGAGCACGCCGGTCTCGACCGTGACAAGTTCCGGCAACGCCCCATAAGGCGTCGCCGCCACGTAACAACCGCTGGCCAGCGCCTCGACGACGGCAATGCCGAAGGGCTCGTGCCAGCGCACGGGAAAGACAAGGCACCGCGCGCGAGCCAACAAAGGAATCTTTTCCGCCTGACCGAGCATGCCCAGATACCGGACGCCGCGGATCACCGGCAGGCGACGTTGCAACCCGAACGGCCAGTTGCGTGAGCCGATCACATACAGTTCCACCCCCGCCCTCCGGCACACCTCGATAGCGCCGGGCAGGTTCTTTACGTCCCACGACGCTTTCGCGAGGAACACCGCGTAATCGCCGCGCTCCGACTCGCACCGATACTCGGCCGGATCAATGCCGTTGTAC
This sequence comes from Verrucomicrobia subdivision 3 bacterium UBA3939, assembly GCA_002385705.1. Classification (GTDB taxonomy): domain Bacteria; phylum Verrucomicrobiota; class Verrucomicrobiia; order Limisphaerales; family UBA3939; genus UBA3939. The sequence continues at coordinate 2,319 of DGDZ01000009.1, read as the reverse complement.
ACGAAATGCGTCGATCCATGGAGCGCGGCGTGGCTGCGTGAGAGGAAAATCGTGTTGGGAGGAAACTGTTGCCCGGGCTCGCCGTTGCCGCCGATCGTCAGCACATAGGGTTTGGGCATTGGTACCAGCGGCACCGAACGGAGATGCAGAATATCCGTCGAATCCGGTATCAGGCGCATCCATCCGTAATCGCTCCCGTGCGGTTTGGGCCATGGGCGCAACTCGGCGCCGGGAATGTGGCTGCCGGGTTGCGCGATGAGCGTAACCTTGTGGCCCAGCTCGATGAGCGCCTTGCCCAACCAGTACATCGCACGCTGTCCACCGCCATAGAGCGGCGGCGGCACCGGCCTTTTCGACAGATAACAGATCGTGACGTGCATCGGGTTCGCGTGCGCAGCGTAGTCGGCACGCCGCCCGGACGCCAGCCGGCTTTGAGCGCAGCCGGATTGAAACCCGAAGGCCGAAGCGTCGGGGTCTTCATATCTGAATCCCTTCGGGATCCGGAAAAAGCCTCCTGAAATAGCCGGCGATTCCTGAGCGGCGCTCTCTTCGCCCGTTGCTGCGACTCACAGAGTCGCGGGCCGGATCGCCGGCCGGCGACCCGCAGCAACACACGGAGTCACCAAACCAGCCGACGTGATGCAGATCCCTGGCAAAGTGTGCCGTTCGACGTTGCAACGTTTCGCAGACTCGCGGTCCGCGGAACCGCCGAAGGCTGACGGCTTGCACGAGATTTCGTTTTCCTCCATCGTTCGAAGTCATGAAATGTCGCCGCCACCTTGCCGCGCTGATCCTGATCGCCCTCTGTTCCTCAAGCCTCGACGCGCAGACCAACGACGCGGGCTTCGATCCGAAGATGCTCAATCCCAAACCGGGCCAGCGTTTGTCGGACTTTCACGTGCACGATCCGTTCATTGTGGCGCACGCGCCGACGCGCACCTATTACCTGTACACGGCGCAAGGCGCGAGGGGCCGCCTGGGCCGATCCGGCGTCGTCACGTACAAGAGCAAGGACCTGCGGAGCTGGGACGGACCCTACGTGGTGTTCACGGTGCCGGACGGGATCTGGGCCAACCCGCGGCACGGTGTCTGGGCGCCCGAGGTCCATGAATACAAGGGAAAGTTCTACCTGTTTGCGACACTACATAACAACAATGCCATCCTGGCCACGCCTCCCGAGGTCTGGCGCACCAACCATCTCCGCGGAACGATCGTCGCCGCAGCCGATTCTCCTGAAGGCCCCTTCCGCGTGCTCAAGCCCACCGGGCCGCATCCGCCGACCAACTTCATGACGCTGGACGGCACATTGTATGTCGATCCTTCCGGACAGCCCTGGATGGTGTACGCGCACGAGTGGATCCAGGTGATCGACGGCACCATGGAGGCGATTCGTCTGAAAGACGATCTTTCCGATTCGGTGGGCGAACCGATTCACCTGTTCAAGGCGTCGGACGCGCCCTGGATCAACGCGGAGCGACGGCCGAGCACGCGGCAGAACAACTACGTCACCGACGGCCCGCAGCTTTATCGCACGAAGAACGGGCGCCTGGTCATGCTCTGGGCCAGTTATAACCGGGAGGGTTACGTCGAAACCATTGCGCGCTCGAAGTCGGACAATCTCGAAGGACCGTGGGAACAGCTGGATCCGCTGGTGGGCGGCGACAGCGGCCACGGGATGATGTTCAGGACATTTGAAGGGCAATGGATGCTGGTGCTGCATCATCCGTTCGGGAGGCCGACGACACGGGCGCATTTGTACGAGATGGAGGACACCGGCGAGACATTCCGTGTCGTGCGTCCGCGGCCGGATCTGGATGGCCGGCCGCAGCAGCGTTGAATGTCAACGAACATTGCGATCTGCTCGCGAGCTGTTTCAGCGCAAAGACGCAGACACAGGAACATCATGCCGTTCTCGGTAATTGGCGCAGTTGGCCGGAGGCCTGACACATGACAGCCCAGGGCAAGCGAGCCTGCGAGCGCCGCCCTGGGTACGAAGCCCCAAACAGATTCCAAGCCCTGTAAGGTCGTCAGAATTCACGCACTTAAACCACGAATGGATGCGAAGGAACACAGATCGGGGAGTCGAAATCAAGGACCTGCATCCGTCGTTGAGAGTTGATGGTTGATCGCTGATGGCGAGATGGGCAGGAGCGCGTGCGGAACCCGGAGATACTGGCTTCGTCCACGTGCTGCGGCTGAGGACAGCCGCGCTCCGGACAGCGACTCTGCGAGTCGCAGCGACGCACCATAGTTCCGCGCGCTCCGGGCTCCGCATACGATCCTCCGCTGCCATGCCGTTGCACGTTGCTGCGGCTCATA
>DGDZ01000025.1:23469-54609 GCA_002385705.1 Verrucomicrobia subdivision 3 bacterium UBA3939 | reverse complement strand
AGATGTGTATAACCGGGCGACGAGGAGGGGCGCGGCGGCATCTTCAACTTCGTCACCAAGCGCGGCCTGTGCAAAGGCCGGCGCTCGAAGATCTCCTGGACCCAGGTGGAAACCGGCTCGGCCATCACCTGGAAGTATCCCAGTTGCATCCTGCTCGGCGACGAATCGGTGGGCGAATTCTACTCGGTCGCCGTGGTCAACAACCGCCAGCAGGCCGACACCGGCACCAAGATGATTCACATCGGCAGGAACACGCGCAGCACGATCGTGTCGAAAGGCATCTCGGCCGGGCGCGGGCAGAACAGCTATCGCGGACTGGTCGAGATCCGGAAGAGCGCGACCAACGCGCGCAACTTCTCGCAATGCGACTCGATGCTGATCGGCGACAAGTGCGGTGCCCACACGTTCCCTTACATCGAGGTGAAGAACACGACCTCGAGCGTGGAGCACGAGGCGACGACGTCGAAGATCGGCGAGGACCAGATCTTCTATTGCAACCAGCGCGGGCTGTCCACGCAGGACGCCGTCAACATGATTGTGAACGGCTTCTGCAAGGAAGTGTTCAAGGAACTGCCGATGGAGTTCGCGGTGGAAGCGCAGAAACTCCTGGGCGTGAGCCTCGAGGGCAGCGTCGGCTGATCGCAGAAGGCGTGACCGGGGCCGAACGCGCGCGTTGCGCGGCGGGCCGCGTCTGCCAACCACACATTTCAAAACGATGAGCAAGCAACCAATTCTCGAAATCAGGAACCTCAGCGCGGGCGTTGAGGGCAAACAGATTCTGAAGGGCGTGAGCCTGACCATTCATCCGGGCGAAGTGCACGCGGTGATGGGGCCGAACGGCAGCGGCAAGAGCACGCTCGCGGCCGTGCTCGCCGGGCGCGAAGGTTACGACATCACGGGCGGGCAGGTCTTCTACCAGGGCAAGGACCTGCTGGAACTGGATCCGGAGGAACGCGCGCGCGAAGGGCTGTTCCTCGCGTTCCAGTACCCGGTCGAAATCCCCGGCGTCAACAGCACCTACTTTCTCCGGGCGGCGTACAACGAGATCCGCAAGCACAAGGGGCTGCCCGAGCTGGACGCCATGGAGTTCCTGACGCTGGTCAAGGAGAAGATGAAACTGCTCGAGCTGCCCGAGGAACTGCTGAAGCGCTCGGTCAACGAGGGCTTTTCGGGCGGCGAAAAGAAGCGGACCGAGATCTTCCAGATGGCCGTGCTCGAGCCGAAGCTGGCGGTGCTGGACGAAACCGATTCGGGCCTGGACATCGACGCGCTGAAGGTCGTGTCCAACGGCGTGAACAAATTGAAGGGCCCGGACAACGCGCAACTGGTGATCACGCACTACCAGCGGCTGCTGAACTACATCGTGCCCGACTTCGTGCACGTGCTGGTGGACGGTCGGATTGTGCGCACCGGCGACAAGCAACTGGCGCTGGAACTCGAAGCCCGCGGCTACGACTGGGTGACGCGCGGGGAAGCGGTGACGGCCTGACGATCCAACATCCAACACCCAACACCCAACATCCAACGTCCAGGGGGAGGCGTTGGACTTGCGATTGACGCCGGTGTGGGCCGGCGTTTGCCAATTGAAGGCCAAGAACGCATAGCCCGGCATTGCTCCGGTGTCATTTCGTGATTGGCAACGGGAGGCTGCGGGGTATTGTCGGGGCAAGTTTTTTTGACTTATGGCCAGAACAGAACGCACACACATTCGGTCCCGGGAAGACATCTCCGACATGCCTGATTGGTTGAAGGCAAAGAGGTGTCCGCACAAGAAGAAGTACCTTTCGGGAAAGCGGATCATGCCGAAGAACCTCAACGGCCGGGAGAAACTTACTTATCTGATTGACGAAGTGTTTCTCGCCTACAACTCGGCGCGGTTGAAGGAGGCCTGCCAGCTCTTCGTGAACAAGATGCTGGATCCGGACGTGACGATCGGCATGAGCCTTTCAGGCGCGCTGACACCGGCGGGCCTCGGATGCTCCAGCATTGTCCCCCTCATCAAGGCCGGCTTCGTGGATTGGATCGTGTCCACCGGCGCCAATCTGTATCACGACATGCACTTCGCGCTGAACTACCCGGTTCACGCGGGCAGTTTCAAGTTCGACGACACCGACCTGCGCGACAACGACCTGGTGCGGATCTACGACGTGGTGATTCCCTATTCCGACGGCCTGATGGCAACGGACGAGATCTTGCGGGAGATTCTCACGCAGCCCGAGTTCCAGAAGGAGATGGGCACGGCGGAACTGCATTACCTGATCGGCCGCTACTGCGCGGAGTGGGAACGCAAGCACAAGCTCAAGGACGTGTCGGTCCTCGCGGCGGCGTATCGGGCGGGTGTGCCGTGTTACACCTCGTCGCCGGGCGACTCGACGATCGGCATGAACTTCGCCGGGCTGGAGCTTCGCGGCAACAAACTGCGGGTGAACCCGTCGATTGACGTGAACGAGACGACGGCGTTTGTGCTGGCGGCGAAGCGCGGCGGCGGACGCAGCGGTGTGGTGCTCTGGGGCGGCGGCAGCCCGAAGAATTTCATGCTGCAGACCGAACCGCAGATCCAGGAGGTCCTGCGCATCAAGGAATACGGGCAGGATTTCTTCATCCAGGTCACCGACGCGCGGCCGGACACGGGCGGGCTTTCGGGCGCGACGCCGAGCGAAGCGGTGAGCTGGGGCAAGGTGGATCCCACCAAACTGCCGGACGCAGTGGTCTGCTACACCGACACGACGATCGCGATGCCGTTGTTCACGCACTACGCGCTGGCGAAGCACAGGCCGCGCAAGCTGAAGCGGCTTTACGATCAGCGCGGGAAGATGGTGGCGGCGCTCAAGCGCGAGTACTTCAAGCACAACAAGGTGAAGATGCTCGACGGTAGCGAGCCCGTTCTGGACTAAACGTTGTCTTTCGACGGTGCCGTGTTGCGGCATTGACCGCGGCCGCCGCCGCGCGGCCGCGGCGTTCTGCAAACGCGCTCGAACGACGCGCGCAGTGGACATTGCGCCGAAACCCCTTATCTTCCGCGCCGATTATGGCGAACAAGAAAATGGAAACGTCCGCGACGCCGGCTGAACTCGGGTTCTCGATGCCGGCGGAGTGGGAACGGCACGAGGCCACCTGGCTGGGCTGGCCGCATAACGAAAGCGACTGGCCCGGCAAGCTCGACACCATTCGCTGGGTCTACGGCGAAATGGTGCGAAAGATCTCTCAGGGCGAACTCGTCCGCATCCTGGTGCGTCACCGGGCCGAGCAGAAGCTCGCGAGCCATTATCTCAAGCGCGCGGGCTGCGATCTGAAACGCGTGGAGTTCGTCGTGCATCCGACCAACCGCGGTTGGACGCGCGACAGCGGGCCGATCTTCGTAAAACGGCGCAGGCCCCGGGCCGAAACCGCCATCGTTCACTTCCACTTCAACGCGTGGGCGAAGTATCCCGACTGGCAGAAGGATCGCAAAGTTCCCGAAACGGCCGCGCGCCTGCTCGGGAAGCGGCTGTTCAACGCGCAAATTCGGGGGCGGGACTTTGTGATGGAGGGCGGCGGCATAGACGTGAACGGCCGCGGCACGTTGCTCACCACGGAGGAATGTTATCTGGATCCCAAAGTGCAGGTTCGAAACCCCGGGCTCAAGCGCGAGGACTACGAGGCGGCGTTGAAGGCGTATCTGGGATTGAAGAACGTGCTGTGGCTGCTGAACGGTCCCGTGGGCGACGACACGCACGGGCACATCGATGACATCTGCCGGTTCGTGAACCCGACGACGGTGGTGCTGATTCGCGAGAACAATCGCAAGGACATCAACTACCGGCCGCTGGCGGAGAACTGGGATCGCATCCAGGATCTTCGGCTGGAGGACGGATCGAAGCCGGAGGTGGTGGCGCTTCCGATGCCGGCGCCCTTGTTCTATGACGGGTATCGGCTGCCGGCGAGCTACGCGAACTTCTACATCTGCAACGCGGCGGTACTGGTTCCCACGTTCAACGATCCGAACGACCGGATCGCCCTGGGAATTCTGTCGGAACTGATTCGCGACCGGCCGGTGGTGGGCATTCATGCGGTGGACCTGGTGCTCGGGTTTGGCACGCTACACTGCCTGACGCAGCAGCAGCCGGCCTGAGCAGTTCCGTAGAGCATCCGATGCCGCTTCCGTAATCGAGCGAGTTGTCACCGGCTGGAATTCGAGGATGCTGGTATTCGAACTGACTTAACGGAAGCAGCCCATGATAACCAGCGCGCCCACGCTGCCAGAAAGACCCTCCGCCGCCGCGGACGCCAGGGACACCGCCGGAGCCGCCCCGCTCCGGGTGCTCATTGTTGACGACCAGCAGATTGAACGCGAAATCCTGGATCGCATGCTCCGTGACGAACCGAACGTCCGCATCATCGGCGCGTGCGGCGGCGGGTACGAAGCGGTCCGCGCGATCCGCCACCTGCAGCCGGACGTGGTCCTGCTGGACGTCGAAATGCCGGACCTGGACGGCTTCGGCGTGGTGGCGCAGACAGCGGAACCGGCGCCGGCCTTCGTTTTCGTCACTGCGAACGAGGATTTTGCCCGGCGCGCATTCGATGTGCGCGCGCTGGACTATCTGATCAAGCCGTGCAGTCGCGCGCGGCTGCGCCTGGCGCTGGACCGGGCGCGGGAGATGGCGCGTCCTCGCGCGGCCGGCGTGGGGCAGCAGCTTTCAGAAAGCCTGTGGGACCGGATCCGGAGCATTTGCAGGCAGCCGGACCGGTTGGCCGTCACCTTGGGCGACCGCATTGTCTTCGTGCGGCTTGCCGACATCGACCGGGTGGAGGCGATGGAGGGAGGATGCCGCATTTGCGCGGGCATCGTGTCGCACGTGGCGAGGGAGTCGATGGACGTGATGGAAGAGAAACTGCCGCACGAGCGATTCCTGCGGATCAGCGACGAAGCCATTGTGAACATCGAGCGCGTGCGCGAGCTGCACGCGATGCCGAACGGGGAATACACAGTGGTGTTGCAGGACAACACGCACCTGACCCTCACGCGCGCTTATCGGCGCAAGCTGCAGGAGATGGCGTTGTAGCGCGCCGGCCGGAGCCACGCGGACTGTGGGGTCCGCGGCGTTCCGGGCTATATTCGGCAGCGCCCGGCATCCGGGCCTGGCGGTGCGTGCGCTTCCTTTCTCCCGCTGCAGCCGGCCGCAACCGTTCCCTTTCAGCCTTTCCCACAGCCGTTCCTTTTTGCGTTTGACCCTTCAGGGAGGGCTGGTTTAGCTTCCCGTCCTTGTTTTATGTTCGGGACCATTCGCAAGCATCGCACCTGGCTCTGGCTGCTGATCATTGGAGCCACAATTGTCAGCTTTGTGTATTTCTTCACGCCGACGGTGGGGCAGCCGCGTCCGACAGGGCCCGACAACCTGGGTGAGATCAACGGCAACAAGATCACCCGGGCCGAGTATATCAGCGCGGCGCAGGAGGCCAGGCTGGAGTACTTCTTTGCCACCGGTGAATTCCCGGGGTCGGGATCGGACTTCGACGAACTGCCGCGGACGTTTCAGCGCTTGTTTCTGATCGAGAAGCTCAAGGAGTACGAGATCCGTCCCGATGACGCGGCGGTAGCCCAATATGGCCGGCACCTGTTGCGGCGCCTTGCCCAGGGCCAGGACGTGCCGTTGGACGTGTTCGAGCAGCAGGTGCTGGCTCGCAATCGGCTGACGCTGCAGGATTTCACCCGATACCTCCGGCATTCCGTTGGCATTGATCAACTGATTTCCCTTGTCGGGCTGAGCGGCACGCTGGTCACGCCCGAAGAGGCACGCTGGCTCTATGTGCTGGATCAACAGGAGCGCGCCACCGAAGCGGTATTCTTCTCCGCATCCGATTACCTCAGCCAGGTGCCGGAGCCCACGGAGGAAGCCATTCAGGAGTTTTACGCGAAGTCGGCGGAATTCGACTACACCAGACCGGAACGGATCCAGATCCACTACGTCCGGTTCGACCTCTCCAACCACATCGCGCGGCTTGAGGAGGAGCATGCGACGAACCTGGCGCAAACCGTGGAAGCGAACATGGAACAGTTGGGTACCAATTACACCTTGTATGGAAGCACGCCCGACGAGGCGCGGGCGAAATTGCGCGAGCTGATGCTCCGGAACGAGGCACTCCCGCGGGCGAAGGACGAGGCCCAGGCGTTCGCCAATCAGGTGTATCAGATCGAGCCGGTCCGCGCTGAAAACCTCGCCGCTGTGGCCGCCAGCAACGGATTGCCGGTGCACACGACACCGCCCTTCGACCGGTCGTCGCCGCCCGAGGGCCTCAAGGTCGGGGCCGATTTCATCAACCGCGTGTTCATGCTTTCGACGAATGAACCGCTGGACGGGCCGTTAAGCGGCGAAGACGCCGTGTATGTGGTCGCCCTGGCACAGCGTCTCCCGAGCGAAGTCAAGCCGCTGGAGGAAGTGCGCGAGCAGGTGGTGGCGGATTACAAGCAGAGCGAGGCGGCGGAACTGGCGCGGCAGGCGGGTCGCGCGTTCTCCCAGACGGTCAGCAATGAACTGGCGCAGGGCAAGTCGTTCGCCGAGGTCTGCGAGGCCGCCGGCGTCAAACCGGTCACCGTGCCGCCCTTCTCACGCAGCACCCGTCAGCTCGAAGCGGTTCAGGAACGCATGATGTTGCCGCAATACGCCCAGATCGCGTTCAGTACTCCCGTCGGCCAGGCAAGCGGCTTCAGCGCCACTCGCGACGGAGGCGTGATCGTTTATGTGAAGGAAGATCTGCCGGTGGACGAGGCGAAGCTGACGGCGGAACTGCCCACATTCCTCCGGTACCTTCAGCAGCAGCGGCGCCAGGCCGCGGCCGAACTCTGGTTCCAGCGCGAGGCGAGTGCGGCGCTCGGCAACATTCCCGCGCTCCAGCGGTACATGCAACCTGGCCCGGCGGATTCGTAGAACCGGCGCCTTCGGGGAGCTGGTCTTGTGAATGCGCTGATCAAGCTTTCCTTTCCGGCAACGCACGGGTTCTGGGAGGTGCCCGTGTTGTATGAGGACGAGCACCTGCTGGCACTGGACAAACCCGCCGGCCTGCTGACGTCCCCGGATCGATACGATCCGCAGCGGCCCAATCTGATGAAGCTTCTCCATGCGGGCATCTCGACCGGCAAACCCTGGGCCCGCGAACGCGCCCTCGATTACCTCATGAACGCGCACCGGCTGGACTTCGAAACCAGCGGCGTGTTGCTGCTGGCAAAGAGCAAACCGGTGCTGGTCGCGCTGGCCAACCAGTTCGGCTCGGAAAAGCCCATCAAGGAATACGCGGCGCTCGTGCGGGGCAATCCCGCTTCGGATGAGTTTGAAATCGACGCCCGTCTGGCGCCGCATCCGAAGGACCCGGCCCGCATGCGCGTGGATCCGAAACGAGGGAAGAAGTCGCGCACCCGGGTTCAGGTGGTCCAGCGGTTCCGGGGATTTGCGCTGTTGAAATGCCTGCCGTTGACCGGACGGACGCATCAGATCCGGGTTCATCTGTGTCACGTCGGCCTGCCGATCGCGGGCGATTCCGTTTACGGCGGGCCGCCGTTGTTTCTTTCCAGCCTCAAGCCGGACTACCGCAAGAAGAAGGGCGAACCGGAGCGTCCGCTGATCGGCCGCACCGCGTTGCACGCGGAAACGCTGCGCCTGGCGCACCCGGTCACGCAGGCCGAATTGACGATATCAGCCCCGTGGCCGAAGGATCTCACCGTGGCGGTAAAATATCTCCAGCGTTTCGCCGGCACTCCTTTAGCTCAGCCCGACACCGAATGACGCCGGGACAATTCCTGTCGCATATGCGCGCAGAATTGTCCCGCGTTCAAAAAGGCGGGTTTTCGTAAGCATCAGACAGCAAGGCACCTGGCAATTTCGGCAGGACAATTCCTGTCGCATATGCGCACGGAATTGTCCCGGGAAGGCGGGGACGCTGAGGGCATGAGAACCAAAGGACCGTCAGGAAACGGCCCACGTGAGAATGGATTTCTGCACGTGCAGGCGATTCTCCGCTTCGTCGAAGATGGTTCCGGCGTGCGCTTCGAAAGTGGCGTCGTCGATTTCCTTCCCGCGATAGGCGGGGAGGCAATGCATCACGAGCGCATCCGGCCTGGCGCGCCGAACCAGGGCTTCGTTGATCTGATAACCGGCAAGGATCCGGAGCCGTTCTTCCGCTTCGGCCTCTTTCCCCATCGAAACCCAGACATCGGTGTAGAGCAGGTCGGCGCCGTCGGCGGCGAGGTTCAGGTCCTCCGTCACAAGGACCTTTGCCCCGGAGGCAAACTCGTACACGGCGGGTTTCGCGCCTGAGGATTTTGCGCCGGCACGCGACAGCAGGGTTGGCGACGGCTGGAAGGGAGGCGGCGACGCGATGCGCAGGTGGAACCCGAGCTTGACCGCCGCCCAGATCCAGGAATGGGCGACGTTGCAGGCGCCGTCACCGATGAACGCCACCGTCTTTCCGCGGATGGATCCGCGTTTTTCCTGGAAGGTGAGGATATCCGCGAGGATCTGGCACGGATGCTCATCGTCCGTGAGGGCGTTGATCGTCGGGATATTGGAAAACCTGGCGAACTCCTCGACATCCTGTTGGGCGAAGGTGCGGATGACGGCGCCATGAACCATGCGGCCCAGGACGCGCGCGGTATCTTTGATGGGTTCGCCGCGGCCCAACTGAATATCATTGGCGCTGAGGAACATCGGACTGCCGCCGAGCTCGCGGATGCCCACTTCGAAGGAGACCCGGGTGCGTGTCGAGGACTTGGAAAAGATGATGGCCCAGGTTTGTCCGGCGAGCGGGCGCGCCTCTTCGCGTCCGCGCGCGGCTTTGATCCGGGGTGTGTTGGACAGGATCTGTTCCAGGTCTGCGACCGGCAACTTTTCGATGCTGAGGAGATGTTTCATCAGTTGCAGTGCATTGGCCACTGAAAGGCGTCAGGTTGCCAGCCTCGCCACAACGGATTCAATCATTTTTAACGCTTCATCGGCCTCGGCCTGTTTGAGGTTCAGGGCGGGCAACAGACGAATAACATTGGCGCCGGCGGGCACGGCCAGCAAACCGGCGTTGTGAAGCAGGTTCACCACGCGCCCCGACTGCGGCCTGGAAGCGTCGCCCGGAAGATTGCGAAGGTCCGGGGCGAGTTCGATGCCCACCATCAGCCCGAGGCCACGGACGCCGCAGACGACAGCGGGGAACTTTTCGACGAGGTCCAGCAGGCCTTTTCTGAGATGATCGCCCATTCGCCTTGCGTTGTCGGCGAGGTTCTCGCGCTGAATCACTTCGAGAATTTTCAATGCCACCGTGCAGCCGAGCGGCGTGCCCCCGAAGGTAGTGCCGTGCGTGCCCGGCCCGAGCAGGTCGGCATACGGCGCCCGAATCCAGATCGCGCCCATGGGAAACCCGCCGCCCAGGGATTTGGCCATGGAAATGCCGTCCGGCAAAAAGCCGGCGGGAACGTTTTCGAGAATGCGCTGGAAGGATTGGAAGCGGCCGGTGCGGAAATGGCCGTCCTGCACGCCATCCATCAACAGCAACATTCTCTGTTCGTCGCAGAGCCGGCGCAATCCGACCAGGAATTCGGGCGTTGCCGTGGCCAGCCCGCCTTCGCCCTGGATTCCCTCGATGAGCACCGCGACGGTGGCCGGCGAGATGGCGTTGCGCACGGCGTCGAGATCGTTGTAAGGCACGTGGCGGAAGCCCGGGACCATCGGTTCAAATCCCTTTTTCACTTTGTCCTGGCCGGTTGCGGAGATGCCCGCGAGGGTCCGGCCGTGGAACGAATTCAGGGTGGTGATGATTTCGAAGCGGCCTTCGTCGTGGCCGAACTTGCGGGCGAGCTTGAAGAGGCCTTCGTTGGCCTCGGCGCCGCTGTTGCAGAAGAACACCTTTCCAGGGGCGATCAGGTTGACGATCTGCTCGGCCAGGCGTCCTTGCGGTTCGTGGTAGTAGAGGTTGGAGACGTGAATCAGTTTGCGGGACTGTTCGATGAGCGCTTCGGTGATGGCCGGGTGCGCGTGGCCGAGCACGTTAACGGCGATCCCGCCGCCCATGTCGAGGTAACGCCGGCCGCCGACGTCGTAGAGGTAGCTGCCTGAGCCGTGGCTGAACGTCAGGTCGAACCGGGCGTAGCTGGGAACGACGTTCTTGTGGAACAACTGTTGGATGGCGGCGGCTTCGTTTCGCACGTGAGCCGGAGGCGCTGGAACAATCTCTTTCATCATGTGATTTCCGCGAGGAAACGGGGAAAATCATTATCAGGAGCGGCCGCGGATGAAAGCGAATAGTGAAGGCTTTCCGCTTGGCAACGAGGCGCGTTCCCGCATTTTAGTGGCGTGATTCATCCGACAGCGATTGTTCATCCCGGGGCGAAGCTGGACCCGAGTGTTGAAGTGGGCCCGTATGCGGTCATTGACGGCGACGTGGAGATCGGGCCGGGCTGCGTGATCGGTCCGCGAGTGTACATCACGGGCCGGACGCGGATCGGCGCAGGCAACCGGTTCCACGCCGGCGCGGTGATCGGGGACGCGCCCCAGGATTTGAAATATCGCGGCGAGCCGACCGGGGTGCGGATCGGGCACAACAACGTGTTTCGCGAGCATTGCACGGTGCATCGTTCCACGATTGCCGGCGAGGAGACGGTCATCGGATCGAACAACTATCTGATGGTGAATTCGCACGTCGGGCACAACGCCGTTGTGGGGGATCACGTGATCCTTGCGAACGGCGCGCTTCTCGGCGGGCATGCCGTCGTTCAGGACCGCGCGTTTTTGTCCGGCAATTGCCTGGTTCATCAGTTTGTGCGGGTGGGGACGCTGGCGATGATGCAGGGGGGCACCGCGGTGAGCCAGGATATTCCGCCGTTCACCCTGGCTCACGAGGTGAATCGCATCTGCGGGTTGAACATCGTGGGATTGCGGCGGGCCGGCTTCTCGCCGGACGAGCGGCTCGAACTGAAGAAGCTGTATGGCCTGCTGTTCCGGAGAAACCGGCCCTTTCGCGAGGCATTGGATGAGGCGGAGAGACTGTTCACCAGCCGCGGGGCGCGGATCCTGATTGAATTTGCCCGAACAACAAAGCGCGGCCTCTGCGCGGATTCGGGCGGGCGCGGCCGGGAGGAAGGAGCCGGAGAACCGATGGAGTGACCCGAAGGAGGCTTTGACTCCGCGAACGGTTTGAGATACGGTGGCACCCGGCATGACAGCTTGCAGCTCCAGTTCACGACGACTTGCAGGGAGCATTGCGCTGGCAGTCCTGCTGGCGCTGCCGTCGCGCGCCGCCGAGGCACAGCCCGAAACAAAGGCTCCGCCTGCCGCCTCAGACAGCGCCTCATCCGCGGGGGCTTCGTCCATCCTCGACAAAGTGCCCGGGCGTCCGGACAGTTTTGAATCGTTGTTTCGGAGAGACAGCGGATCCACGATCGCCCCGACCCGTCCGGACCCGGCGCCGGTGAGCCGGCCCAGGAGCATTCTGGATGATCCCGAGAGTCTGGCGTTGATGACGCCGGCCGAAGCGATGAGGGAGTATGTCGCGCGGGAAGTCCTGGAGCTGCCGCAAATCGGAGCCGACGGACGGAACCGCAACAACATGTCGGCGCTGGAGCGATTGCACGAGCGCGCAACACGCGGTTCGCAAACCGACTCGGTGTTGGATTCGCTCGGATTACAGTTCGCGCCGCCCACGGCGCCAAAGCAGCCCAGCGCGGTTGAATCTTTTCAGTTGGAACACATCCCGTCGCGATTGGCGCCGCCGTCACTGGAGGATCTCGCCACGCGCCGGTTTGCCCAGCCGAACGCGTGGGACAACCCCATCGTCGAGTCGATTTACAAGGCGGAGCAGGAACGTTTTGTCGAGGCGTTTCGGAAGGCGCTCGATCCGCATCCTTTCGGGCAGACGGTTTCCGGGGTTCAACCGCTGCAACCGTCGTCTCCCGACTCTGTCGGACGTCTGAATCTGAATCCCCTGCCCGCTGCCGGCCTTGCCGAGCGCGAGCGTTCTTCGCGCACGGCCATACCGCAGTCGCCTGGCGCGGCCGGTATGAACAGCGGGCTCCCGACTTTGCCGGCTGTGCCCACGATGCCGGGAGTTTCGGGCCTGCCTAACCGGAATGAGCAGACGGAGGTGGATTCGGGTCCCGCGCGAGTCGAGCTTCCCAGGGTGAGTCCAGGCGTGCCCCAGCGCAGCTTCTGAGCCGGGCAGCCCCGGCAATCCCACGCTAAACCAGGTCCCAGCGAAGCACGGGAACGGTCGTTCCCGCGGCCAGCAGGGTCTCCGGCGGCACATCCACCAGCCCGTTCGCAGCGGCAGTGGCGCTCAGGATATGCGAAGCCTGTGTTCCGGCAGACCGCACCTCGCCCGAGCCGTTCACCGATACGCGCATGAAATGGCGCCTGTTGCCCCGGTTTTCCAGCGGCTCGGCCAGAACCCCCGCATGCCGCGGCATTTCCACCTCGCGGGCGCCCTGCCATCGAAGGAGTGCCGGGCGAACCAGAAGAAGGAAGGTCACCCACGCGGACACCGGATTGCCGGGAAGCCCGAACAGCACCTGGGCGCCGCGCTTTCCGAAGACGAAGGGCCGCCCGGGTTTGATCGCCACTTTCCAGAAATCGAGACTGCCGCCGATCTGCTCAAACGCAGCCTTTACGAAATCCATTTCACCCACCGAAACACCCCCACAGGTAACCGCGGCATCGCACTCCTGAAAAGCAGTAGCGAAGGTGTCACAGGTGGCTTCGAGAGTGTCCTCCACGACTGGATAGATCCTGACATCGGCACCCGCCGCGCGCGCAAGAGGAGCCAGGGCCGCGCGATTGCTCTCGTAAATGCATCCCGGCCCGAGCAGCGCACCGGGCTCTCGCAACTCGGACCCGGTGGCAATCAGCGCGACCACGGGCCGGCGTCCCGCCCGAACCGCCTCCACACCGGAAGCTGACAGCAATCCAATGCGCGCCGGTGTCAGGCGTTCACCGCTTCGGACCGCACAGGCGCCGGCCTTGATGTCCTCGCCACGGAAGCGAACGTTTTCCCACGGGCGCACCGGTTCAAGAACAAGCACTTCGCCCGGGCGCGCGTCGTCCAATTTCGTGTCCTCCTGCATGACCACGGCATCGGCGCCGCGAGGCAGGGCGGACCCGGTGAACAGCCGGACAGCCGTGCCCGCCTGCACTTCGCCTTCAAAGGCCTGGCCCGCGGCGACCCGGCCAATGACACGCAGCGGGACGGGCCGGTCTTTCGTCGCGCCCGAGATGTCCGCGGCGCGCACCGCGTAGCCGTCCATCGATGAGTTATCGAACGGGGGGAGATCGACACACACGCGCGCGTCCTCGAGAAGATAGCGCCCGCACGCCTGCTCGAGCGGCACGCGTTCGGCAGCGGGTTCCGGTGTGGCGGCGAGAATGCGCTGGAGTGCTTCTTCGAGAGGGAGCATGGATGGATCGGGTGGGTGAACCTTGCCGTCTTTCGGCGGCACTGCCGGAGCCGCAGCAATCCAGCCTATTGCGCCGGGAGAATTTCGATGCCGTTGATCTCGGGGTTCTCGATATTCCGCTCGAACGTGATATCGAGTTTTCCGTCGGCAACGGTGACGTTCACCTCTTCGATGTAGGCGCGGTTGGGTCCGCCGGCTTTGACCCAGACATCGAAGTCCTTGAACGGCTGGCCCTCGACATTGAATGAAAACACGCGTTCGCCCGGTCCGTAGATGCCTTCGAACGTTTCAGCAAAATGGAGCCGAACCAGGTACTTTCCGTTCGGCACCGGGTAGGAGAAGGAGGTCATGCTGTAACGCTCGGTCCGATACAAGTCCGGGTCCTGAGTATTGGCGATGGGCAGGCCGGGATCCCGTTCAATGGTTTCGCCATCGGCAAACGCCTGATCCGGCAGCCAACGGTTCCCGCGCGAATCCGTGAAGGGCTCGAAAAAGCCAGCGCGGATGCGGACCGGTGGCGCAACCGGGTCGATCTTTTCCGGCGCAGCCGAATAGATCGAGGCGGCAGCGCTCGATGGAGCGGCGGAAGAGGCTGAGGTTGAGGTTGATGGCCGGCTTTGCTGGGTCTTGCAGCCGGCGACCAGGAACAGGGTCAGAGTGAGCGGCGCGAGAAGGCTCGCCAAGCGGGCGGGTGATTTCGTTTGCATGGGTTCTTTCATTCAAAAAGTTGGAATGGCTGAACAGTGAGCGCCGGCGCCGCGCGTGCGCAAGCAAAAAGCCATGGACAATTGTGGGCTCGGCGGTGGCGTCCTGTTGATCGCAGCTCAGGGCGCAGAAACGGCGGCAACCCCGCCGCCGGGTTCCGTGCCGAGCAAGTGCCGGACGAAGAAGTCGGCTCTCCGTCGTTCGCCGTAGGGGCTGCTGCCGGCGCCGTGCCCGGCGTTCGGGAACACGATCAGCTCGAAATCCTTGTCGGCTTTGATCAATGCATTGACCACCTGCATGGTGCTGGCGGGATCGACGTTGCGATCCAGTTCTCCGACGGTAAGCAGGAGTTTGCCCTGGAGTTTATGGGCGAGGGTCACGTTGGATTGTTCCTCGTAATGCGGGCCGACCGGCCAGCCCATCCACTGCTCGTTCCACCAGATCTTGTCCATGCGATTGTCGTGGCATCCGCAATCGGCCGCAGCCGCCTTGTAGAACTCCGGGTGCGTCAGGAGCCCGGCCAGGGCGTTCTGGCCGCCCGCCGACCCGCCATACAAACCCACGCGCGTGATGTCCATGTACGGGTACTTCTGCGCCGCCGCCTTGATCCAGAGAATCCGGTCCGGGAATCCGGCATCGATGAGGTTCTTGTAGCAGACGTCGTGGAACTTCTTCGAACGATGCGACGTGCCCATGCCGTCGAGTTGCACCAGGATGAACCCGCGGTTCATCAGGCTTTCCCAGCGATAGGAGGAACGGAAGTCCTTCGGTGTGAACGAACTGTGAGGCCCGGCGTAGATGTGCTCGATGATCGGGTATTTCTTCGCCGGATCGAAGTTCTTCGGGCGATGAATAATGCCGTAGATGTCGGTGACGCCGTCGCGGCCTTTGGCGACAAACGGTTCCGGCGCGCGCCAGCCGGTGGCGAACAGCCTGGCGGCGTCCGCTTCCTCCAGCTTGCACACGAGCTTGCCGTCGCTCGCCCGGCGCAATTCGGTGATCGGCGGGAGATTCACCCGCGACCATCTGTCGATGAAATACTGGCGGTCGGGCGAAAACTCGATCGTATGCGTGCCGTCGCCCTCGGTGAGAACGGTAAGGCCGGTGCCGTCGAAGTTGATCCGCGCGTAATGGACGTAATAGGGATCCTGTCCCGGGTGAATGCCGCCGGCCTGGAACAAGATCTGGCGTTTCTCGCGATCCACGCGCACGACGCTGCGCACCACCCATTCGCCGCGGGTGATCTGGTTCTTCACCCGGCCGGTGTGAGCGTCGTAGAGATACAGGTGGTTCCAGCCGTCGCGTTCCGACATCCAGATGATTTCACCGCTGTCGTCGAGGTATTCGCAGAAGAACTTCCCGGAATAGCAAATGAACGTGTCACTGCGCTCGTCGATGATCGGGCTGACCTCACCCGAAGCCGCGTCCACGGCAAGCACGCGAAGCACCTGGTGCCCGCGCTGGTTGTAAAGGAACGTGAAGCGCGACGAGTTCGACGCCCAGCGGATATCGCTGATCGACCATGGATTCGAGAACAGCACGTCGTTGACGGGAATCTCCCTCTTTGCTTCGACATCGAACAGCCGGGGTTTGCGGATGGGGATATCGTCGCCGGGTTTCAGGTAAGGGTAGGATTCGAGTTTGGGCTGAAGCTGGTCTTCGGGCGATGAAGCCACCATATAAACGGTGCGCTGGGTGCCGGGTCTGGTGCGCATGGCGACGAAGCGCTTTGAATCGGGTGCCCAATAGACTTCAGGAGTGGGCGTTTCCGGATCCGCGGCGTTGTACTGCATCTCGACGTAACGCTCGCGGGAAGCGTCGCGGGCATACGTGCTGGTAGGGTTCGCGTCGTGAGTCAACTTGAAGTCGCGGTTGGTCGAAGCGCGCAGGTCGCGCAGATAGAGGTTGTGTCCGCGGACCAAAACCTCCCACCGCCCGTCGGGCGAGCGGGTGCCGGTCAGATTCGCGCGCGCGCCGCCGCCTTCGCCGCCGCCTTCGCCGCCGCGCCGGCCGCCGCGACCGCCGCCGCGGCCCGCCTGGGCGTCCACGACGGCAAGGGCAGGTCGCTCTTCCGCTTCAAAGACCGCAAGGACATTGCCGGCGCGGCTGGTCACCAGCCAGACATGTCCGGCGTAGGTGTGTTGTTCGCGCCGTTCGCCCGGACGCAGGCTGCCGTACGGCTGGCGGCTGTTATCGGGATCGATCCAGAAGAGATCCACGTCTTCGCCCATGCGATTCTCGATGGTGATTCGGGTCTCGGCGCCGGTCGTGCGGGACGGGCGCGGGAAGCGCGTGGCCACCAGCCGATTTTCGCCCGAACCTCCTCCTCCACGGGCTGCAATCGCATACGACTCGAGGTCGAGAGTCCACACGCTGCGACCACGAAGCAGAACAGACCTGCCGTCGGGCGCGAACTCGAGCGAATCCACGGGCAGGCGATCAGGCTCGACCGCTCCGCCGGTGAGCTGGGCGAGCGCTTCGGCAACCCGCTTGTGGTCGAAGGCCGGCACACACGTGCCCTGGGTGGCATCGACGAGGATGAACTCGCGCGCGCCGTCGCCGAGGTTGACGCGATACCAGAACCGGTTGGTGGCGCCGTCGGGTCCGGCGAACCAATGAGGTTCGACGCGGTCGCGGATAACGAGATCCGCGGCGGTGGTCCGGGCGAGTGGGGTGTGGATAAATACCGCCGCAAGAGCGGCGGCCAGGGCGCGAAGGACTGGCGTGTTCACGGTTTGTGGGACCGAATGAATCGGGTTCAATCCATCTGGACCACGCGATAGAAACGGTGACTGTGGGTGCCAACCGTATCCTGAATCAGCACCGGACTGCCCGTGGCAACCTGAGTCGGGGTCAACGGCAGCCATACGCCGGTGGCCAGATCGTCTGTGTATTCGACGCGATACAGTCTGCCGACGGTTACGCCGATCTCCAGAGAAACCGTTCCGTCAGTGACGGTGATGTGTTTCAGCTCCGGTGGTTCGGGAGGCAGAGGAATTCGGTTGGGCGCGCCGGGCGTGGGGTTGGGCATGGAGTAGATCGGGCCGAAGCCGTCCGGGAAACGCCCTTCACTGACGTCCGTGGCCTGGGGACCGAAAACAACAGCGTCGACCTGGGTGCCGTCCGGCGCGAACAGGCCGATGGCCTCGCCGTCTTTGCTGAGCGCGAAGTTGACATGCAGGTCGGGGCGGGCCGTGGTGTTCTGCTGGGGCTCGTTGTCGGCCCAGACGACCAGGAAACCGCCGGGCGGAATGACGTAATGCCCGTTGTTGGGAATCTGGAACTGATAGGGATCATTCAGTTTGTCGGTGAGATAGTAACCGCCGAGGTCCACCGGATCGGGGCCTGGATTGTAGAGCTCGAACCAGTCTTCGAACTGCCCGTCCGCCGGATCCGCGAGACCGCTGGCGCTGGTGTTGTCGGCCATCCATTCATTGATGAACACGGCAACGGGCGGCATGGCCAGTGTGTTCGGCTCGCGCGGTGTCGCGTAGAACATGTTCTCGCGGAAGAACGGCTGGCCGTCCGGGAAGTCGCCATAGGACCAGTTGGCGGGAAGATTCTGGTAGTTCAGGTAATCGACGACCTGCGGCGCGCCGGAAACCAGGCGGGACAGCACGACGGACCCGCTGGTGGGATTCAGCCGGAACGGCACATGGAGGTTGGTTCCCGAGGTCTGGGCCGTCTGTCCGTCGGCCCAGATGACGAGGAACTGGCCCGGATTGATGGAGACTGCGGGCAGTGCCCAGCTCGTCAGGTCTGCGTAATTGGTGGACAGGTACAGGCCCGCGAGGCTGACCGGGCTGGTGCCCGGGTTGTAGAGCTCGATCCAGGGCTCGATCTCTCCGAGGTTGTCGGCAATGCCGTTGACGTTCAGCGGTTGCACTTCGTTCAGCCAAAGGCTCGGGAACGCGGGCAGGCTTGTTGTAACGGAGTTGGCGCGGCCCGGCGTTGCCTGCACGTCGATGTAATCCGATTCCATTTTCAAGCCCATGACGATGTCGCTGCTCCGGGAGCTCACCTGGTGAACCTCCACCGCAAGGACATTGACGCCCTGCACCAGATTGGTGGGCACGACAATGAACGTTCCGTCGTACGTGGCGTTGATCACGGTCGCCGATGCCGGCGTGGAGTAGTTGATTTGGCCCGCGGGCATCCGCAGGCGCATCAGTTCGGCGCCGTTCAGATAGAACACGGCGCCGTCGTCAATGATGGGCCTGAGTTTCAGAACCACTCCATGGAGCGATCCGGTAAAGATGAAGGTCGTCCGGAAATAGAAGGTCATGCGCCCGCTCTGAACGGTGAGCGAAGTCCCCACCGGTTCGGGCAGAACGCCGGGATTGTTGATGCCGGCCAGGACACCGGGTCCGGACGGCCACGAGATATCCAGGAAGGAAGGAGCCTTCCAGTTGACGCCATCGAGGTTGGCCGTCTGGTTGTAGCGCCAGGTGTGCGAGTAGTTCACCAGCAGTTGCCCCTGGGTGTTCGTGTTGACCGCCCAGTTGCCGACGCGGCTGTTGTCCTGGAGAGCGTCCATCAACTGGAGAGATTCGCCGGCCGAAGGGGCCGGCCAGGGCGCGTTGGTTTCGAATCGAACCCGGTCCACAAGAATTTCCTCTCCGGGCAGCGACCCGGGCCTCAGGAGCGAGAGCGTTTCGCCGTCCGGATCCAGCGTGCCTCCGATCCCGTTGTCGGCGAGATTGGTGCTGCCATAAACGTGGGCAAACGTGTAGGGATTCTCGGGCAGAACGATGAAGCTCTGCGGAGGAAGGACCGTTCCGGGCGCGAGGCTGTAGCCGAAGCCGTTCAGGCGCCAGTTCGACAGGTCGAACGTGAAGGTGGGATGGGTGTTGTAGAGCTCCACGTAGGCGGCGCCGGGGACGACGGGATTGTACATGATTTCATTGATGACCACATTGCCCTCGGCCGGCGCGACCGCGCCGGTGTAGTTCACGGTGATCGTTCTGGAGGCGCCGTCCAGAGGGTTGCCCTTGCGATCAACGGCGGTGATCGTCAGCACGTTGTTTCCGCCGGTAAGCGGCACGCGAAGGCTCCAGGCTGTGACGCTGGTCCAGGTGACCGGATAGCGAACGCCGTTCACGAGAATGGCCCCGGCGCCGACGGGCGCGGTGCCGGTGAGAACGATGCTGTTGCTCGAAGAGTTGAAGGAGGACGGGCCGTTCACGCTGAACGCGGCCTGGGGGAGCTGCCCGAGGATGTAGTTGCGACGGGCGTCGATCCAGGCCTTCAGACTCGAGGGTTGCTGGACAGCAAAGCCGGCGGCCCGCAGCGCGTTGTAGCGGGCGTCCAACACCGGATAGTAGTTCTCCGGACGCATGGGGCCGTTCGCGAGATCGGCCAGAGCCGCCCAGAACTCGCGCACAAACGGAGGATGATTGTACATGCGCTGGATCGCCGGCTCTCCTTCCTCGTTGGAGCTCGGGTTGCCGAGGTCGAAAAGATTGTGGTTCGGGCCGTCGCTGCTCTTTCCAAACACCAGTTGCACATCCCACAGTAACAGCTCCCAGCGTCCCTCGGTCGGTTTGTAGGCGTACATGTTCTTGCCCCGGCGATAGCCGTACGAATCCCAGTTGCCGGCCATGTGCTGCAACGCGAACACCCGCATCCACTGGCTCACATCCACCAGATTCAACGTCGCGCTCGTGTAAGGCTCCGGTCCGGGCGTTTCGGGCGCCACCGCGTCCACCAACGCGAACAGGTCATCGAAGTCGTTCGGCGATCCCTTCACGGCGCGGGGCCGGAAGTTCCAGCGATAACGCGGCGCGTGCTTCTTGCCGTCCAGCACGTGCTTCAGCAGCCTCGCCGTCACGGCAGTGTGGCCCTGGCCCGCATCGTCGAACTCAAACCAGTCTTCGATCTTGTGCAGATGGCCCTCGGAGTCGTTGGGGAAATACTGCTCGATATAATCGCCATTGGGCTGCTGGCAGTCGTAGTAGATCAGCCCGCGATGTTGTCCGTTGAAATAGACGCGGATGTACCGGCGGTAATCGTTTCGCAGGCCGATCTGGCGCGCCATCCAGTGCGCGGTAATCTCCGCCTGCGCCGTCAGGTCGTTGTTGAACGTCTGCGATTCGGACGTGGACTGGCCCTGGAGGACAAACTCGTCGGCTCCGAGCAACAGGTCGTCGCTGGGGAAGATCACGTTGTAATTGCAGATGGCGCCGCCCGGCCCGGTGTAGATGCCGGTGTGCCATGGGCTGCCGGTGTAAAGGGCCTGCGCGTTGTAAATGACGCGCCAGTTGCCATACACGAACGTGGTGTCGATGCCTTTGTTGCTGTTCTTCTCCCGAAACGTCCAGTAGTCCACGTTCCTCTGCGTCATCCACATCCGGTAGCTGCCGATGTTCGCCGGCCCCTGGATCTCGCCAAACACGATGACGCATTCGTTCTCCGGCACCGCCGGGAAACGGGAGATCGCGGGAACGCCGGCGTTATCCTGCGCCTGGATGTAGAACGCGACGCGCTGCCCGACCGGCAGCCCCGGAATCGTCGCGCTGTAAATCCCGTCGTTCGCAAACACGTCGCCGCCGGTCGCATCGTCCCGCATCGTCACCGCCGTGTAGACCACGTTCGAATCCACCCGGTAGAAGAGCGTGACGCTCCCGATGTTGTCCACGTCGTTGACGCGCGCGCTGACGAGAACGGATTCGTTTCCGGCGGGCAGGACGGGGAAATGCGTGACGTCGTAGATCGCGGGCCCCGCGTTGGACACGAGGCGGCTGTTGGGGGCGCCCGGCGTGCCGAGATTGGTCGGCACCGTCAACACGCCCGCGCACTCCAACCAGTTGCCGCGAAGCCTCAGGAGAATATTTGGATCGCCGCGCAACCAGCGCGCCCAGGCGCGGATGGTGGCCTGGTTGGTTCCGCCGACCGGCATCGTCTGGATGCCGGTGCGAATCCGGTTCGCTCCGGTGTCGCCGCGCTCGGTGGCGCGCACGTGCAAGGCTCTCAATCCGCTGTGGGCCTGCCCCTCGACAACGCCGCTGGCGTCATGCGTTCCCTGAAACGCCCAGCCGGTTGCGCCGGATTCGAACCCTGGATTCGTCACGCGGTTCGCCCCGCCGTTGCTCCGCACTTCCACATCGTCCACCAGACATTCACCCGGGCCTTGCAAGAACAGTTCCAGCCGATTGGGCGTGCCCTGCCCGCCTGACATTCCCAGACCCGTCAACCCTGTGTGCTCGATCAGTGTCCACGGCGCTTTGCCCGTCTCGTCGCTGTCCGCCCAGTTCGCCGCGTCACGCCGGTCGGCTCGCGGATCGATCAGTTCCAGGCTGCTTCCCCCGCCGTCCGCCCACTGCCCCCACTGCCCGCCGTCGTGGTAGGTCACCTCGTCCATCACGATGTCAATGTGGTTGGTGACCGTAGCCCCGCTTTGCGTCGTGACAATCGTGTCGGGCATGGTCAGTTGCAGCCGCTCGCCTTTGTGCGACAGGGATCCGTTGAAGTTCCCCACAGTGTTGCCTGTGTTCAGCGACGGATAATTCGCCAGCAACCGCGCGAGGTCTTTTGCCACGACGAGGTAACCGCCCTGGGGAACAATGGTGTTCGGGGCAAAAGTGAAGTTAATGCCGCCCTTGATCTTCCAGCCGCCGAGGTTCACCGGGCCGGGGCCGCGATTGTAGAGTTCGACGTACTGCAGCGCGTCGTCGCCGGAGATCGGGTGATACATGATTTCGTTGAACCCGATCTGGTGGATTCGCGGCGCCGTGTTCGGCCCGCCAAACGTTTTCGTCGCCAGGCGCGACCACCGCGGGCTGCCGTCGGGATAGCGTCCGAACGAGACGCCATTCTCCTGCGGGCCGAAGGCGATCGCATCCAGCACGCGCGTTCTCGAAGGGTTCTTCAGGAAGACCGCTTCACCCGCCGCGTCCAGCGCGAAACCGAGCTGTGATTCGGTGAAGAACACATGCCCGCGCGCGGGGATCGTAACGTTGCCAATGACGTATTTGTCCTCATCGGGATCATCTGTGAGGACGCATCCGAGCAGGTTGATCGGCTGCGATGTGGTGTTGAACAGCTCGATGGAATCGACCTCGGGCAGGTCAGTGTGAGCGAGGATCTCATTGATGACGACGCCGCGCAGCGGCTCGGGGCCGAAGGTTTCGGCCCGGCCGGGGGAGCCTCCGACCATGTCGCTGGCCGACCATGCCCGCGGGTCGCCTTCGCCGTAGCTGGGACGGCTGAGCACGAGCGAATGCCCGCCACCGTCGGGGGACACCGGCCATGGATCCTCGGAACCGTATTCCACTTCAAGCAGAATGCCGCCGAGTTCGTTGATCAACTGAACGAGACCGGAGCTGTTCGGCAGATTGCCCGTAAACGGACCGTGCACGCCGCTGATCCCGTAATAGCTTTCCACGGTCGAAGGCGACCGGGCAACGACCAGGTAACCGCCGGACGGCAGAATGGTGCCCTGGGGGAACACGTATTCAACATCGCCGGCAATGCGGTATCCGCTGAGGTCCTCTGCAACGATGTCCGAGTTGTAGATCTCGATGAACTCGAGGGTGCCCGAAGGCGGGTTCTGCGGGTGATACATGATCTCGGAAATGGTCAGCCCGGTGCGCCGGCTCGATGGACCGGGAGGCTCGAACGGAAGAGCCACACTCGCAACGGTCGGGTTCACCGTGTTACCGATGTCTCCGACGGAGGCAAACGTGCCTTGCGCAACATTGCCGCTGCTGACAGCGACGCCCACCAGCATCGTCGCCGGAGCGCCGAGGGTTGCCGACGAAAGAACGCTCCAGGTCTGGCCATCCAGGCTCGCGTAACCCGTGAACACATTGCCCACCCGCTTCAACCGCAGCCACGTGTACGGGTAGTTGACGGGGAACCAGCCGGCCTTCGTCGATATCGCTCCCTTCGCCAGCCGGTATTGGAAGGCGCACCCGGCCGGTCCCGGCGTGGCCAGCGCCGCCGCAAAAATCGCGTCGGCATCCGTTGCCGACCGCGCCATCAACCCCGCCATCGCGCGGGGCGTGGACACATCCAGCGCGCCCAGACGCAACTGGATGTCGAAATCACCCGTCCGCATTTCATAGGCGAACGTGAACTGATCGCTGGCTGCGCTCAAACCGGATCCCGCGGCAGTGAAACCAAACGCGTTGGTGGACAGAACAATGCCGCCCACAATGTCCGGCGAGCCGATGTCCCGGACAATGTAAGGCGTGACAATGAAACTTTCCTGTGACCCGGGAGCGATGACGTTCTGGCTCAGCGACTGGTCGCGGACATTGCTGACGGTAATTGTGTAAATGCCATTCAACGTCAGCGGCGGCGTGCTCAGCATCACAAGCGTTTCCGAGGAATCGATCGTTGCCATGTCGATCGTCACGGTGCCGCCCGGCCCGGTCAGAGTGTAATTCGCCAGGTTGGTCGCCGTGTCGAGCCGCACCGGTTCCGAGAAGAGCACCTCGACGCCGGCCGTGCCGAAACTTTGAACGCGGGCGATCGAAGGCGGCGTGGTGTCTCCGGTCACCGAGAGCACGGCGTTGCTGCTCACCGCATGGTGCGTGACGCCACCCACAGCGTTGGTCGCCCGCAGATGAAACGCGACATTGTGGTCCGCCAGACTGGCGACGAAGGTCAGGGTGAGGTTCGTCTCACCGGGGATGGGCGTCGCACCGCGATACCACTGCAACTGGATGGGCGCCAGGCCGTCCACCTGCGCGCTCAGGACGACGGGTTCGCCCTCCTGGACCGATTGCGATTGCGGATGACTGACAAAGCGGACCGGTCCGACGAACGTGACGTCCGGGCCGGCCTGGTAATGGGCTGCGACGGTTTCGGGCGACAGCGCGATGTTGTAGATCCGGAACTCTCTGAAGCTGCCGCGGAAATAGGGGTCGGCGCTGAACTGGGAGCGTCCGATCCAGTTGTTCACCGTGGGACCGATGTCGTTCGGCGTCAGAGTCATCGCCGGGTTGCTGCCGACGAGTTCTCCATTGACATACAGGCGGCCTTCGTGCGTGGCCCCGTCGGAAGTCCAGACAATGTGCGCCTCTTCTCCCGGAGTGGGACGAGGAGCATTGACGACCTGTTCGCCGCTGCTGTTTCCCTGGGTGTAGGCGCCGCGCAGCCCACCGCCGCCTCCGGGCAGGCTCAGAAACATGTAATTGGTGCCGGTGCCCGAACCATCCTCCCCGGCGGTGCTGTTCCCAAAATCGTAAATGCGGGCCCATGTGCCACTTCCATCGTCCGTCACCCATGTCTCAATCGAGATCGAATTGAACCCGAGCACGAGGTTGTTCGGCAGATTGACGTAATCGTTAATGCCGTCCAGGTGCAGTGCCCCACCCGAGACGCTCGCTCCGTTCACCAACTGGCCGTGCGCGCTGCCAATTTCGTCGCTGGCATCAACGTCGAAACTGTATCGATGCACCAGGCCGCCGGGCTGGGCGGAGAGCAGAAGTGGGCACAGCAATGCGGAAACCAGTGCGAGGCGGGAACTTATTCTTGCACGCATATCGACAGCAAAGCGCCACACCGCCGGCCCTCAGGAGTCCGGCGCCGGAAAGGGCCTCCGGCTGCGCAAAGCCGCTTCTTTTTATCATGCATCCGTTTCATGGGGCAATGCTCGAATGCCAATTCACCCTCAAACTCTGAACATTTCTTTGCCGACGCTTCTGACCGTACAAAACCCAAGTACCCCGAAACGCGAATCGCCTGTACGTACAAACCACGAACGGATTGTCGGTAGAAGGACAGAGAAGAGACCGCCGAACTGCAAGCGCTGACTTGAAAGCCTGATGCCTGGCCCCCGTGCGAACTTTTGTTGCATATGCAACAAAAGGTTGCAAACCCTTGAAGTGCTTTGGGATCGGATGCGGGAGGAAGCGATTATGGCAGCGGGCATTCGCGCCTGCCGTGGAGGGCGAGCTTCCGGCCCTCCGGCATTGGTGGTTGAGCATTCCATACAACGGCAAAGGCATTGAAGGCTCATGGTGAAGGTGCGCGCATTGCTGCCGCGATTGACTGGAAATCCCTGGCTGCTTTGAGCCATCGCTCGTTGCTGCGACTCGCAGAGTCGCGGTCCTCAGGCTTCCTCCATCAAAGCGCGCTGCGAGGAAAGGCGAAGCGATAGCTGCCGGAGCCGAGCTTCACCCGCGTTCTCCCCGGTTCGCTCAGGATCTGCTCGCGCCCGGACGCCCGCACGACTTCCGGCGGCACCGGCAGTTCCATCGTGGCCGAGCTGTTCGGTGGAATGGTCACGTCGTAAACGATCTCCTCCCCCTGCGCGCGCCAGTGAGATCGGATCTCGCCGTAGGGCGAATGCTGCGTCGCCTTCACCCACTCGATCTGCGACGTGAACTGCGGGCGCAGATAGGAATGCTTGTAGCCCGGTTGCGCGTTGTCCGGTTGGATGCCGGCCGCGCCGCCGAACAGCCATTCGCCCACCGCGCCGAAGGAGTAATGGTTGAACGAGTTCATGGCCGGGTCCTGGAATCCGCGTTCCGGCGTCCACCCATCCCAGCGTTCCCAAATAGTGGTGGCCCCGTTCTTCACCGAAAACAACCACGACGGATAGCTGTCCGTCAGCACCAGTTTCCACGCCAGATCCGCACGTCCGATCGCCGTGAGCGCAGGACAAAGCAGGCCCACGCCGATGAACCCGGTGGTGAGGTGGCCCGCGGTTTCAACGTTCTCAGCCAGTCGGCGTGCCGCTTCGGGTCGAAGGTGCTCCGGAAGAAGATTGAATTCCAGCGCCAGAATGTACGCGGTCTGGGTGTCGCCGCGCACGACGCCGTTCGTGGACACAAACGCTTCATTGAACGCGCGCGCAATGTCGCGGTGAAGCGCGTCGTACTTCCCGGCGTCCTCGTCGTAGCCCAGCAGCGCCGCGGAATCGGCGACGATCCGCGCCGAGTTCGCGAAGTACGCGGTAGCCACCACGTCAACCGGCGTGCGCTGCGGCGCGAGGTGATCGCCCACGCCGCCCGTCCGGATCAGGTTCTTCGAGTTGCCCCGGCTGTAGTCCACCCAGCGCGCCATGTTCGTGTAACTGTTCGCCAGGAACGCCTTGTCACCATACGCCCGGTACATCGCCCAGGGGATGATCACGCCGGCGTCGCCCCAGACCGGCCAGGAATTGTTCTGGTTCGCCCGCGGCGCCACCGTGGGAAACTCGCCCTGCGGCCCCTGCGCGTCGTTCACGTCCGTCAGCCACTTCATGAAGAAGCCGGCGACGTTTGCGTTGCGCGCCGCGGTCGGGGCGAACACCAGCGCGTCGCCCAGCCAGCCCATGCGCTCGTCGCGCTGCGGGCAATCGGTCGGCACGCTCAGAAAGTTCCCGCGCTGGCTCCATACAATGTTCTCATACAACCGGTTCAATTCCGGATTCGAACTTTCCCACCAGCCCGTCCGCGGCGTGTCGGACGAAACCACAATCGCGCGAATGTCGTCCTCGGACAGCCTGCCCGGGTATCCCGAAATCTCGGCATACCGAAACCCGTGAAACGTGAAGTGCGGCTCGAAGGTCTCGCGCCCGCGCCCGCTCAGAATGAACGTGTCGGTGGACAGCGCCGGCCGCAGGTTCACCGTGTAGAGCGATCCGTCCGGGCTCAGCATTTCCGCGTGGCGCACCGTGATGACGGCGCCCGCCTTCCCACGCGCGGACACGCGAACGAACCCCACGAGGTTCTGTCCGAAATCGACGAGCCACGACGCGCCCCGCGGCGTGATCTTCACCGGGCGCACTTCGAGGATTCGGCGAACCGGCGGACCCGCCTGTGGAACGACCGCGGCCTGTTGCGTTTGAATCACCGCGTTGGCCCAGTGCGAATCATCAAAGCCCGCCCGATTCCAGCCTTCCACGCGTTTGCGCGCGTCGATGATCTCACCCCACTGCATGTCCGAGCCGATGATTTCACCCGCGCCCGCGCGCCAGCTTTCGTCAGTGACAATCGTTTGCATCGAGCCGTCGCGATACGTGATTTCGAGCTGCGCGGCAAACGCCGGCACCGTGCCGTATTGGGCGAGGCCCATCCAGCCCACGCGCCCGGCATACCAGCCGTCCGCAACAACCGCCGCCACCGCGTTGTCGCCGCGCCGGATCAGCCGGGTCACGTCGTAGGTCTGCGCCATCACGCGGTGCGCGTAATCCGTCCAGCCGGGGTCGAGGATGGAATCCTGGTTCACGCGTTCGCCGTTCACGAACACTTCGTACACACCGAGCGCCGTCGCGTACAGGCGGGCGCGAACAATGTCCGGTTTCGCGCGAAATGCCTTCCGCAAGTAACGCCCGGGACCGACCGTGTTGTCCGAATACCGGGACGGGTGTTCCGCGTACCGGCCGTGCAGGATGGCATTCGTCCACGCCGTGACGTCGAACCCGGCGGCAAACCAGTCGCCGGCCGGCGCCACCGCCGCCTTCCAGCCGTCGCCAGTGTCGAACTTGATGCGCGCGCCGTTCTCCAGCTCGACCAGGCCGTGCGCGGCAATGGCATTGCGTCCGCGCTCGGTCCGGTCGCGCCGGATGGCGGTGCGAACGGCGGCCGATCCGATGGCGATGACATTGGTCCCCGGTTTCAGCGCTTCGGTGATGTCCGCAAAAAGCGGAGCCGTGCGGCTGCTGCTGCCCTGGTGCGTCGCCGTTCCATTGGCGTAAATGGTCAGCAAACCGTCCGCCGCGGCGTGGACGACAGCGCGCCGAACCTTTGCATCTTCGGGAAGAACGAGTTGATAACGAACCGCCGCCGCCTGGTTTGCCGCCGAATCCGCGCTGATCCAGAACGCATTGCTCAGCGTTTCGGACAGAATGTCGTGGCGCGGCAGATCGGCCGTGACCCACTGCGCTTTCCAGTCGCGTTGCGCATCGAGCAGGCCGAGTTCAAAACGCGCCGTCTGGCTCCAGTTTGAAGCGCGGTCGTCCCGGTCCCAGACGCGCACGCGCCAGAACACCTGCGCCCTCGAATCCTGCGGTTTGCCCGCCCACGGCACCAGAACGGACTGGTCCGAAACCACCTTGCCCGAATCCCACAGATCGGGCCGCGGATTGCGACGCTCGAGCAATGCCGGATCGGACGCGGCCTGAACCTGATAGGCAGTCTGGATCTCGCCGTTCCGATCCGAGCGAAGCTGCCATGACAGGCGCGGCGTCCGGTTCCCGATGCCGATCGGGTTCCGGCTGTGCTCGCATTCGAGGTTGACGACATCGACGGCGAGAGCGGAGGCGGCGGGCAGGAGACAACTGCAACAGCAGAACAGCAGCGCGAGTGCGGCGGCGCGGGGACGTGGGCGTGTGTTCACAATCGGCGCGTTTTGAGCCATGGCGGCACGGTTTCGCCGGCCCAGGTTTGCTCGACGGGCTGGCGTTTCCGCACCAGTGCCGCCTGGCGCCCGTTCACCAGCACTTCAGCCGCAAGCGGGCGGGTGTTGTAGTTTGAGGCCATCACGAAGCCATACGCGCCGGCGCTCAACAGCGCCAGATGATCGCCTTCCCGCAACGGCGGCAACGGGCGGTCCTTGCAGAAGAAATCGCCCGACTCGCAAATCGGCCCGACGACGTCGGTCCGGATCGTCGCCCCGTTGCGCGCGGTCAACGGCACAATCTCATGATACGCGTCGTAAAACGCCGGGCGGATCAGGTCGTTCATCGCCGCGTCCACGATCAGAAAGTTCTTCTTCCCGGTGCGTTTCACGTATTCGACGCGCGTGACCAGGATGCCGGCGTTGCCGGCGATGAAGCGCCCGGGCTCCATCAGGATTCGCAAGCCGACGTCCTTGAGCAACGGCACCAGACGATCCGCGTACTTCCGGGGTGTCAGGATGTTTTTCGCGGCGGACGTTTTCCACCAGCCGGGGCGCCCGCTGGCGAGCGCGGGCTCATACACGATGCCGATCCCGCCGCCAATGCTGAGGAACTCCAGCCCGTGCCGCCGGTGCAGGCGCTGGACCAACGGCAGCATCTTGCTCACGGCCTGCTCGAACGGCTCGACCGTGGTGATCTGCGATCCTATATGCATCTGCACGCCGCGCAGGTGGAGGTGTTTCAGGCGGCTCGCGCGCTCGTAAACGCCCTCGACCTGCTCGTAAGCGATGCCGAACTTGTTCTCGTAGGTTCCCGTCGTGATCTTCGCGTGCGTGCGCGCGGCGACGTTCGGGTTCACGCGCACCGCGACGGGCGCCTTCCTGCGCAGGCGTCCGGCGATGCGGTTGATGCGCTCCAGTTCGGGCTCGCTTTCGACGTTGAACGAATAAACGCCCTTGCGAAGAGCGAATTCAATCTCCGCCTCGGTCTTGCCCACGCCCGCGAAGACGCACTTGCCGGGATCGCCGCCGGCGGCAATCACGCGGCGCAGTTCGCCGGCGCTGACGATGTCAAAGCCGCTGCCGAGGTTCGCGAGGGTGCGCAGGACCGCGAGGTTGGAGTTGGCCTTGACCGCGTAACAGATGAGGTGATCGAGGGGCGACATCGCCCGGTTGAGCTTTTGAAAATGATCCGCGAGCGTTGCCTGGGAATAGACGTAGAGCGGCGTGCCGAACTTCCTGACGAGCGTTTCAACGGGAACCCGCTCGCAAAAAAGCTTCCTGCCAAGGTAATGGAAACCGTGCATGGGCGGGATTCAACCGCAGCCACGGGCGGGCGTCAATGAACGGTTGGCCGACTGCCTTACGGCGCGGCGAGGATCTTGGCGCGTTCGGCGTGGTATTCGGCCGGAGAGAGTTCGTCCGCGAAATAGCGCTGCGTGAGCTCGCGCAACCGGCGTTCCTTCTCCGGCGGCAAACCGGTGGGCGGACCCTTCATCGGTTCGAACTCGAGAACGCCGCGTCGGGCAGGACGCAACGCCGTTTCGGTTCGATCGGGCGCAGGCAGCGGCATCTCCTGAAGCTTCTTTCGAATAGCGTCCAGCGCCATCTGCGATTCCGACGGCGGCGGCACCGGCGCGAAAACGTCCTGCTCAGACCAGGGCTGGTCGATGGCAGCCGCCGGAGCCGTGGGCTGTGCCACAGTGGGCGTCGGTTGAGCCATCGCTTTGCGCAAGGCTTCGAGTGCGCGCTCGACTTGTTCCGGATCGGAAGTGGGAACACTAATTACCGAGGGCTCCGGTTGAGCCACCTGCACCGGCGGTGTGACTACGGGTTGCACGGGTTGAGCCGGTTGAGCCACGGTGGGCGCAGGTTGCTCCACGGGTTGCGACAGCGCCTTGCGCAATGCCTCGCGCGCGCGTTCGATTTGTTCCGGATCGGAAGTGGGGACACTGATCACCGGGGGCTCCGGTTGAGCCACCTGCACCGGCGGTGTCACTACGGGTTGCACAGGTTGTACAGGCTGTGCCGGTTGAGCCACGGTGGGCGCGGGTTGCTGCTCCACCGGTTGCGACAGCGCCTTGCGCAAGGCTTCGCGCGCGCGTTCGATTTCTTCCGGAGAGGATCCCGCGGGAGCGATCGCGACAGGCGTTTCGCTCTGCGGCTGCGCAGTGGTCGCCGGCGGCGTCGCCTGGGTAGGCGTTTTGGCCGGTTGCGCGGGCTGCGCCTGGGCAGGGACCGGCTCGGCCTGCATCTCCTTCATCCGCTGCAACAGCGCCTCGCGCGCTTTGATCTGGGCCTCCGTTTCCGCCGCGCCGACGGTCGTGGTCAACAGACACGCCGCTCCGCATGCCAACAGAACGCGTCTTGAGATCTGCATAGGGGCTCTTTTCTACGGGAAAAGTGTCCCCGACGCAACAGGTTTCACGGCGGCGCAACCATAAATGGGCGTTGAATGTTGAATGCTCCCGCCTTCCGGGGGTTCCTGCGGTAATTCCCCATTTGTTCCGGATTCGGGTAAGGTCTGCAGTTTCCCGAGGGACGAGCCGTCCCGCCCCTCCGGAGCGCGACTCTGCGAGTCGCAGCAACGACCGATAGCTCAAAGCACTCAGGGATCCCCGGTCAATCGTGGCTGCAATGCACGCACCTTCACTATGAGCCTTCATGGAATGCTCAATCAACAATTCCGGGCGGCCGGAAGCCCGCCCTCCACGGCAGGCGCGAATGCCCGCTGCCATAATCGCTTCCTCCCGCATCCGATC
>DGDZ01000025.1:0-23235 GCA_002385705.1 Verrucomicrobia subdivision 3 bacterium UBA3939 | reverse complement strand
ATATACAACAAAAGTTCGCACGGGGGTCAGGCATCAGGCTTTCAAGTCAGCGCTGCAGTCCGGTGGTCTCTTCTCTGTCCTTCTCCTCTCTGTAGCGTCACGCATCGGGAGCCGAACGTCATCCTGCGCCTGCATGCTGGCGTGCGCTGCTGCGGGTCGCAGACGTCGCAGAGTCGCAGACCCGCGGTCCGCGGAGCGACAAAGTTGAAGGCGGAATGCCCGTGCCACCCTCATCCCGCATACGCGTCGTACAACAGCTTCAACGTCAGGGCCAGGACCACGCTGATGAAAACCGGCCGGATAAACCGCACCCCGTGCTTGATCACCGTCCGGCTGCCGATGCGCGCGCCCAACAGTTGTCCCAGGCCCATCACCACACCCGGCACCAGCATCGGCAGAACATGACCGCCCACGAGGAAAACCAGCAGCGACCCCACATTGCTCGCGAAGTTCATCACCTTCGTGTTCGCCGTGGCTTTGGTGAAGTTGAATCCCATCACGAGCACAAAGGCCATCGCCCAGAACGTGCCGGTGCCCGGGCCGAAAAAGCCGTCGTAAAAGCCTATCAGCAATCCGAACAACAGATCGAATCGCGGCCGGCTCATCCGCGGCTCGAGATCAAAGTGCCCGAGGTTGGGTCGCAACAGGGAGTAGATCGCCACGGCGATCAGCAGGAACGGGATGAGCCAGGTGAGCACGTCCTGGGGCAGAATCTGCACGAGCCACGCGCCGGCCGCGGCGGCGAGAAAGGTGACGACAAAACCGCGTCCGCACTCCGAAAGATCCACGGCGCGGCCGCGGGCGTAGTGCCATGTGGCGCTGCCCGAGCCAAACGTGGCCTGGAGCTTGTTCGCGCCCAGCGCATCGCGCGGTTCAAGACCGAAGCTGAGCAGGACCGGGACGGTGATGAGTCCGCCGCCGCCCGCGACCGAATCGACGAAGCCCGCAACGAATCCCGTTCCGAACAGGAGCGGCAGATGCCAGGCTTCGATCATGCGGCGGAGGTTAGAGCATCGTTGCGCGAAGTTCCAAACCCAAGTTCCGAATCCACTCTTCACGGTGGGGCGAGCAGCCTCGCGAGCCGTGGTCCGATAACCCTGGTAGTCCGCAAAGCAGCAGGAATGGACTCAACCCAGACGAACATTCAACATTCAACCCCCAACGCTCAACATTCAGGCGACAGGCAATTCGGAGCGCGACTGTGTCCCGCTGAGCGGGACCAGTCGCAGCACGTGGACGAAGCGCGCGACCACCAGTTCCGCACGAGCATGAATGGAAGATCTGAATCTCGAAGGGATTCCGTCACAAAGCCCAGGGTTGCGAGCTACCCTGGGTAACGACCAACCAAAAACCAAAAGCCGCAACGCGGTTTCGCCCGGCGCAATCCGGATACGTTGAATGTCGGGCGTTGGATATTCGATGTTGGATGTTCGATGTTCGATGATTTCCCGTTGCCCTGACGTCCCAAACGGGCATAGTAATGGCGCCTGGGCCAGGCGCTCGATGGCCTGGCCGGTCGCGCCCGTAGCTCAGTTGGATAGAGCATCTGCCTTCTAAGCAGAGGGTCCCGCGTTCGAATCGCGGCGGGCGTGCCATTCCGTCGCCTCCATGCCCACTGAAACCAGAATTGGCAGAACCTGCTCCGGCTGGCGACAGGCGACATTGCCGAGCAGGACACCGGGCAGGCCGAAGATTCACGAGGAGTGTCGCTCCTGGATATTCCGTCCGATCCAGGGACACAGCACATGAGTCCGCGCCTGAGCACTGGCGGCAGGAAGCTGACGAGTGCATAGCGCAGCATGAACCGGATCTCCTGATCAGAAATGAAACAGCGCGCGACGCGGATGCGATCACGGAGGTGACCGTCGCTGCGTTCCAGACACTGGCCGTCAGCCGGCACACGGAGCAGTTCATCATCATGGCGTTGCGCGCCGCCAGAGCGCTCAGCCTGTCGCTCGTCGCGGAGCTCGACGGCCGTGTGATCGGGTATATCTCCTTTTCGCCGGTTACGCTTTCGGATGGCACACCCGACTGGTACGGCCCTGGGCCGGTTTCGGTCCTGTCCGCTTATCAGCGGCAGGGCGTTGGCAAAGCGCTCGACGACAAATTTGAGATCGACCAGGCGATTCCCTTTGCACTGTGGAAGAACAACGACCTTTGGAACCTTCTGCCGGCATTGCCGGCGATCAACAATGAAAAACAGGCCGCCTCCCCACACGCAAGCTGCTCGGGCGGCGCAAGGATTGCATCGTTGACTACTGGAAGCTGATGAGA
This sequence comes from Verrucomicrobia subdivision 3 bacterium UBA3939, assembly GCA_002385705.1. GTDB lineage: Bacteria > Verrucomicrobiota > Verrucomicrobiia > Limisphaerales > UBA3939 > UBA3939. The sequence goes on along the minus strand of DGDZ01000025.1, from coordinate 20,961 downwards.
AAGAGGAACCCGCACCGCTTCGACTACGAGGCGGGAAAACTCGCCGGAAGCGAGATCACGCGTGACGGGAATTGGGAGAATCGCCTGTTCAGCGTGGTCACTGAAGCTGTCAAGATCACAGCCATTCAGCGCGGCGTGGACCGTTGGGAACCCGGGGAAGTGCCTGGGTGCCAGCGTTGCTGACGACCGTGGCGGAGGAGCAGGTTCCGGCGAGCCGACATCCAAAGCGGTCCCGCGTGACCAGCTTAATCATCACGGATCCGCCGATCCATGATCGCTTTGTCACCTGCGTTCCGTTCTATGAATTAAAGGCCGGCGCGGGCGATTTCGGTCCGGAGCAACCCGGCGTGGATCCGGCGGACCATACCACATGGATTCAGGTGCGCGGTCGCCGCTTGACCCGAGACATATTTGTGATCCAGGTGACGGGTCGCTCGATGGAACCGAAGATCCCCGACGGCTCCTACTGCCTTTTCCGAGGTGGCGAAGCTTTGGCCGGCATGCGTCAGGGGAGGATCATGTTGATTGCACTGAAGGATTCGGTTGATCCCGAAACCGGCGGACGCCTCACGGCCAAGCGTTACGAGAGCGAAGAGGTGTTCGGCGAAGACGGTGAGTTCAGACACCTGCGCATACGTCTGCTTTCTCTGAATCCGGACTATCGGCCCATCGTGCTGGACAATGCGGATGAGGATACACTTAAACCGTTGGGTGAGTTTGTGGCGGCAGTCGAACCGTTACCTCAAGGCTTTCGGTAGATTTCAGCTCGCCGCCGGAGGACCACTGAAATCGCTCAACGCTTTCTGGACTCCAGCAGAACACACGAAACGAGATTCGTCTCACGCGAAGCCGCGAAGGAATTCGCCAAACGGATTCGCGTCCATTCGCGGTTCAAGCGGCTGCTCTGGACAGCTCGTTCACCTGTCCGCTTTTCAGCGTATTGCCTTTCGAAGCCCGCAGCCGGAAACGGCGCTGGAGACGGCTGCGCCACGACGACGCGGGATTCTCTGCGTTTCTTTGCGTCCCTTGCGGTTGCCAAAGCCGTTGACGTTGACCTCACGTTGCAAAGGCACCCGCACGCCGGCAACGCAGCCTTCTTTCTGCGTCTGCGCGGTTCGTCCGCCTGGTCTGCGCCTCCGTATCTCTGCGGTCAATCCGCTCTCTCCGCGGCCGGCTTTCCGGGGTTTCCGCGCCCTTGGCAATCCACGTGCTGTTAGGGCTCGCGGTGTTTCTCGTGCACAGGACCCGACAAGGTCCGGCGTTGCGCAACTTCCGTAGCCGAAACGTATTATGAGCACCGCCAACAGCGCGGCGGACAGTAAAACTGTGTTTCTGGTGGACGATGATTCGTCCACTGTGTCCCTGTACAGCAATCAGCTCGAACAGGCCGGTTTTCGAACAGTCGTCGCCTCCGAGATCGGCGAAGCCATCTGCGCCCTGCCGGATCTGGCCGCCGACCTGATCATCATTGACCTGATGCTGCCCGATCGGGGCGGACTGGAATTTCTCCAGGCTGTCCGGTCCAGCCCGCGCCACCGAACCACCCCGGTGCTCATCCTGTCGAATGCCTATCTTCCGGACATGGCCCAGAAGGCGCTCAGGGCCGGCGGCGACAAAGCCATCCCCAGGTCCAGTTGCACGTTCTCCGAGCTCATTGGCACCTCGCTCGAATTGGCCGGCGTCAATCCCGGAACCAACGGCGCTCCCGGCGCCGGCGCCAACGGCGCTTCGCTGGTTCAGTTGCAGACGGAACTGATCGAGGCCGGCCGGAGGGAACTGGTCACCATCCGCCGTCACTGCGACGAATACGCGGCGCTGGCCGGATCGCCGGAGGCCCGAGAACATCTGAACGAGCTCTACCGCGGCATTCGTTTCCTGACCACGCGCGCCGCCGTGGCCGGGTGCGCGGGCATCGCGCAACTGGCCGGATCCCTCGAAGCGCTGCTGCTGGACGAGATGCTGCGATCGAACGGAGCGCTGTCGGAATCCGCTCTTCAGACATTGCTCAAGGCCGTGGCGTGCCTGGACCGGCTGTTCGCCGGAGGCGGGAACGGATGGGCCGCCGGTTGCGAAGACGCGCGGATCCTTCTGGTGGACGACGACGTGGTCTGCAACATGGCCAGCACCACGGCGCTGAAGCGGGCCAACTACGAGACCATCTGCGCCCGCGACGGCGGCGAAGCGCTGATGCTGCTGCGGGAAGATGAATTCGACCTGATCCTTCTCGACATCAACATGCCGGGAATGAACGGGAACGAGGTGTGGCAGAGACTGCGCGAGTCCTCGCACAAGGACACGCCGGTGATCGTCGTCACGGGCAGCACCGATTTCAAGAGCCAGGCGAACGGGATGGCGAGCGAGGTGAACGACGTGATCCTGAAGCCGATCGCCCCGCTCGAACTGATCGTCAAGGTCACGATCTGCCTTTTGAACTCGCCAAAACCGCCGCGGCCGAGAAAAGCAGCGGCGCCGAAGCCGTCCAAACCCGCCGCCGAACCCGAAGCATCGCACGCGACAGTGGCCCACTCGGCGTCCGCGGAGCCTGGAAAACAGGAGGCTCGCGCAAAGAAGGCCTTTTCGCTCCAGGACACCTTTGTGGAGAAGCTGGAGCACCTGCGGGAGGCATTGAAAGAGGAAACGGCGCGGCGCGAGGCGGTGGAACAACAGGCCGCCGAGAATGCCAGGCGCCGCGCCAAGCTCGAAGCGGCGATCGAGGAAAACCAGCGTTCACAGGAATCGTTCCGGCAACTGCTTGAAGAAGCGCGGCGGCTCGAGGAAGAGTCGGCGCATGGAAACGAAGCCGCGCAGAAGAAGCTGGCCGGGCGCACACGCGCGCTCATGGCCGCGAGAGATTTCGTTGCCGACAAGTTGATTCACCTGAAGCGGGAGCTGGCCGAGGAAATCCGCCGGCGCGAACAGGTGGAGCAGCAACTGGCGGAAAACGCCCGGCGCCGGGCGGAACTGGAGGCGGCCCTCGAAGAAGTGCAGGGAATGCAGGAGGCCTTCGAGAAGGAACTCGAGAGCAGCGCGAGCCCGGCGCACCTGATCGAGCTTCGGGCCGCCTTCGAGGACAGCAAGAAGGCCCGCCAGGTGCTCGAGAGGGAACTCGAAAATGCCCGCCGCGAACTCGAGGAACTCCGTGCCAGCGGCGCGCTGAAGGATTCCGAGCTCGAAGCCAAAGCGCAGGAACTGGAACGCCTCCAGGCCGCGCATGGCGAGGTCGATCAGAAGGTGGCCCAGTTGCACGAGCAGCTCACCGCCGAAACCGAACGCCGCGAAGCGCTCCGGCAACGCGCCGCCGAGCACGCCCGCTGCCGGGGCGAACTCGAAGCGGCGATTGCCGAAAACGAGCAGACCGAGAAGGCCCTGCAGCGCGAAATGGAGGCGTCCGAGAGCTCGAGACGCCGCGCCGAACTCGAAGCCCAGCTCGCCGAGAACAAACAGAACCAATCCCGGCTGCAACAGGAACTGGAACTGGCCCGGGCCGAACTGAACGAGCTGAAGTCGCAGAATGCCTCCGACGAAAAGTCCAGGCTCGAAGCCCGCGTTGCCGAACTGGAAGCCGCGCGCGCCGAAACCGAGCAGAACCTGAACCGGTTGAAGGAGGAATTTGCCGCGGAACTGCAGCGGCGCGCCAACGCGGAACAGCAGGCTGCGGAAATTGCGAAAAGCCGCGGTGAACTCGAAGCCGAGCTCGCGCGCGTGCAGCAGCAGCTCGAACAGGCGCGCCAGCAGGAGCAATCCCTGGTCGAACGCGCGCGCGCCGAGCAGGCCGACATCGAGGCGCGCGCGAAGGAACTCGAACAGGCCCAGGCCCGGGCCGAAGAACAGGTCCGGCAACTGGCCCAGGCCCTGGCCGAGGAAACGCGGCGCCGCGACGCCAGCGAACAGCAGGCCGGCGAGCTGAGCCGTCAACGGACCGAGCTGGAACAGAATCTCGATCAGTTGCGAGGGCAACTGGCCGAAGCGAAGAAGCAACAGGAGACACAGCTTCAGCAGTCGCAGGCCCGGCAAACCGAGCTTCAGGGCAAGATCGACGAGCTTCAAACGAGCCGGGAGACGCTCGAAGAAAAGATCGCATCGTTGACCGCCCGGCTTGCGGCCGAGACGAAGCGCCGTGAAGAAGCCGAAAAGAAAGTGGTCGAGCTCACCCGCCGGGTTGCCGAGCTCGAAGCCGAGCTGGCGAAACTGAAGGAAGCGCAGGCGAAACTCGAAAGCGAGCTGGCGCAGGCCCGGAAGGATTTGGAGGCGCAGCAGGAGCACAACCGGGCCGAGCAGGCGCGGTTCGAACAGCGGGCGAACGAACTCCAGGCCGCCCGCGCGACCCTCGAGCAGAAACTCAAGAACCTGTCGGCGGCGTTCGAGGCCGAAACCAGCCGCTCGCAAACCGCCCAGCAGCAGGCCGAGCAGATTGCCAAGGAACGCAAAGAAGCCGAAGCGCAGCTCAACGAACTCCGCGCCGAACTGCAGGCCGCCCGGAACGAACTGAAGTCCAGACAGGAAAGTTCCGCCGCCGAGCAAACCCGCCTTGCGGAGCAGGTCCGAGAGCTTCAGGCCGCAAAGAGCGAGGTGGACCGGCAGGTCAAGCAATTGGCCGAAGCCCTTGCCCGGGAAAGGAAGCAGCGCGAGACCACCGAACTTCAGGCGAGCGAATTCGGAGAGGAACGGAAGCGGCTCGAGTCCGAACTCTCCGAGAAGAAACAGGCGCAGGCGCAGCTACAGCAGCAGGTCGAGGAATCGAAGAAACAGCTCGAGGCCTATCGCGAAAGCAGCCGCGCCGAACAACAGCAGCTCGAAGAGCACATCCGCGACCTGCGCTCGTCGAAGGCCGAGCTCGAGCAGAAGGTCAAGGAACTGACCGCGGCGCTCGAACACGAAACCGCCCGACGCAAGGATGCCGAAGAGCAGTTGAAGGAGATCACCCGCTGCCGGGAACAACTCGAACACCAGCTCGAGCAGTTGCAGCGGGAACTCGAAAGCACGCAGAAGGAGTTCAACGTCACAAGAGAAACCTCCGGCGCCGAACAGACGCGGCTGGCGGCGCGCGTCGCGGAATTGCAGCAGGCCAAGGCCGAGGTGGACCGGCAGGTCCAGACGCTGACGGAGACGCTGGCCGAGGAGAAGGAGTTCCGGCACAAGGCCGAGCAGGAAGCCGCGCAACTGCGCGAGGTCCGCGCGAAACTCGAGACCGAGCTTTCTTCAAATGCACAGGCTCAGGACAGGCTGCGGCAGGAGCTGGACGCGGCGCGTCGTGAGCTGGAGGGGTTGCAGCAGAGCGCGGGGGCTGAGCAGGGCAAGCTGGCCTCGCGCGTGCAGGAACTGGAAAGCCAGCGGGCCTCGGTCGAAAACAAGCTCGGCGAACTCACCGCCGAACTCGAAAAGGAAACCGGCCGTCGCCAGGGCGCCGAACAACGGGCCCGGGAACTGGAACAACAACGCAAGGACCTCGAGGAAAAACTGGCCGGCGTCGCCCAGGAACTGGAGCAGACACGCCAGCAGTTGGAAGCCGAAGTGCAGTTGCGCCAGGAACTCCAGCAGGCCCAACAGCAACTCAGGCGCTTTCTGCAACTGGCCCAAAGCCAGGCCGCCCATGCCGACCTGCGCCGCCAACTGGAGCAGACCCGGCAGCAGTTGCAGGCCGAAAAAGAGCGTTATCAGGCCGAATACACCAAGCTGGAAAGCCAGATGCGGGAGTTGCAGGCCGCCCGCGAGGAGGTCGAGAAGAAGATCGAGCAACTCAGCAAGGCGCTGGAGGAGGAGTCCCGCCGCCGGGCCGAGATCAGCGAAGAACGCCGCAAGCTCGAAGCCGAGCTGGAGGAACACAAGAAGGCCCGCGAACGGTTGCAGCGCCAACTGGAGCACGTGCAGCGGCAGATGCGCGCGCTCAAGGAAGGCCATGTCTCCGGGCAGAAACAGCTCGAAGGGCGAGCGCAGGAACTGCAGGCCTCCGAAGAGGAGGTGCAGGAGCAGATCAAGTCGCTGAGCGAAGCGCTGGTGTTTGAGACGCGCCGCCGCGAGGCGGTGGAGCGGATGGCCGTGGACGCGTTCAAGCGGCGGCGGGAGCTGGAGAACCAGCTGGCCAAGCAGCAGGAACTGGAGAAGAAGCTCCGGCAGGAGCTGGAAGCGGCCAAAGCGGGCGCCAAAGAACAGGTGCAGGCGCAACTGGAGCAGAACCGGCAGGCGCAGGCGCAGTTGAAGCAGGAGCTGTCGAAGAGCCCGCCGGCTGTGGACCCGCAGAAGCTCCAGGCGGTGGGCGGCGCGGAGGTTGAGCAACAGATTCAGAAGCTGGCGGTGGCGTTGACCGAGCAGACGAAGCTGCGGCACGGGGCCGAGCAGCAGGCTGAGGAACTGGGCCAGAAGCAGAAGGAGCTGGAGGGCCAGGTCGAGCGGCTGAAGCAGCAGGTGCAGGCGCGCCAGAAGCAGTTGGAGGCCGAGCAGGAGAGTTCGCGCCAGGCGCAGGCGAAGCTGGAGGAACGGCTGAAGGAACTGCAGACAGCCCATGCCGAACTCCAACAACAGGCCAAACGCCTCACCGATACCCTCGAGGCGGAAATCAAACGACGCGAGAGCAGCGAAGAACAGGTCGCGAAAACCGAAGCAGCCCGCAAGGCGCTGGAGGATCAGCTCGCGGAGTCCCGCCGAGAACTGGAGTCGTTGCAGAAGCAACTTCAGGCCAAACAGGAGAGCGCCAGCGTCGAACAATCGAGACTGCAGGCGCGCCTGGCGGAACTGGAAGCGGCAAAGGCCGATCTCGAACGGAAGCTGGAGAGCTCGGCATCGGCCCTGGAGGAGGAACGAAAGCGCCGCGAGGATGCGGAGCGGCAGGCGTCGGAGATCGAGCAACGCCGCAAGGATCTGGACAGCCAACTGGCGCGCGTGGGCAACGAATTTGAGGCGACGCGCAAGCAACTGGATCAGTTGCAGGCGCACACGCGTGTTCTGGAATCCCAGATGGCGGCGCGGCTGGCCGATCTGCAGGCCGCCGAGCAACGCGTGAGCGAAGCGCAGCAACGCCGCAGCGCGCTGGAATCCGAGCTGGCCGCGAGCCGGAACGAGCAGGCGGAGCTGCAGCGGCAATTGCAGGAGTTGCAGCGGCAGTTGCAGGCGTTGCAGCAGCAGTTGCACGCGCGCGAGGACAACACGCGGACCGAACAGGTCCGGCTGGAAGCCCGGGTGCAGGAGCTCCAGGCGGCGCACGCGAACGCGCTGGAACGCATCGAGCGCCTGACGGCCGCGCTCTCAGAGGAATTGCAGCGCCGCAGGGACGCCGAGCGGCAGGTCTTCGATCTCGGCCAGCATCGCGCCGACCTCGACATGCAGTTGAAGCAATTGCGACAACTGCTGGAGAACGCGGAAGGACAGCTCCAGTCTCAGAAGGAAGGCGCGCGCGCCGAGCAATTGCGCCTGGAGGAAAAGCTGAAGCAGTTGGCCGAGGAGAAGGCCGAGCTCGAACGGCAGTCCAGGCAGCTCACCGAGTCGTTGGCCGAGCAGTTCAAGCGGGCCGAGCGCGCCGAGCAGAACGCGGGCGTGATCGCGGGCGAACACGACGCATTGAAGGAACGGCTGCAGCAGTTGACCGCGGAGCTGGAGAGCGCGCGGACTCAACTGCAGCATCAACAGAACACGGCCGCCGCGGAGCAGAAACAGCTTTCAGATCGCATTCAGGAGGCGCAGTCAGCCCGCGCCGAGATCGAACGCCGGCTGAGCGAAACGGAATCGAAGCTGGCGGAAGAATCGGCCCGGCGCGAGACCGCGGAATCGCAGGCGCGCGAGCTTGCGCAGCGGCGCGAGCAACTCGAAGCGGAGTTGCACCAACGGCAGCAAAGCCTGGTTGCGCTGCAGAACGAGCTCGGTTCCGCGCAAAAGCAATTGCTGGAACAACAGCAGCAGTCGGCTTCGGAGCAGAGCCGGCTTCAGGTCCGGGTTGAGGAGCTGGAATCGGCGCGGACCCAGGCCGAGCAGAAGCTGCAGGAGGCCGCTGAAGCATTGGCGCGGGAGACACGCCGCGGCGAGGCCGCGGAGTTGCAGGTGCGCGATCTCGAACAGCGCAGGAAGGAACTGGAATCTGACCTCGCGCGGCATCAGGAGGAGTTGAACCGGTTGCACCAGGAACTGGGAGCCGCGCAGAAGGAGTTCCTTGAAGAACGGCAGCGGTCGTCGGCCGAACAAACGCGCCTGGCCGCCAGAGTGGAGGAATTGGAGGCCGCGCAGGCCGGGCTGGAAGAGAAAGTGCGCCAACTGACCGAGGCGCTGGCGCTCGAGAAGGCGCGTGTCGAAACCGCGGAACGCCAGGCAGCCGAAACCGAGGCGCGCCGCGGCAAACTGGAATCCGAACTGGCGCAAACCCGGGAGGCGATGTCGAAGCTCCGGGAGGATCTGGCGGTTTCGGAAGACCGGTTCAGAAGCGAGCACGAGAAACTGGTGGCCGAGCAGGCGTCGCTGGCGCAGCGCACCGCCGATCTCGAGACGTTGACCCGGGAAACCGCGGCGCTGCGAAGCCGCGCCGAGCAGGAGGCGCAGAACAACCAGAAACTCACCGGCGACATTGCCCGACTCGAGCAGGAAAGGGACGAGCTGGCGAAAAAGGCGGACACGGCGGCGCATCTGCTCAAAGAGCTCGTTTCGTCGCTCGAATCGCAGTTCCGCCAGCGGCAGGAGGAGATCGACCGGCTGCAAAGCGAGTTGCAGGCGGAAACCGCCCGACGGCAACAGAGCCAGTCGCGCGTTGAGGAACTGGAGAAGCAGGCGGCGCAACTCAACCGGGAACTCGAGGAGAAGGCGGCGGAGCAACAGCGCCTGCAGCAGCGTCAGCTCGAAATGGAACAGGCGGCGCGCAGCCAGGCGGATCAGATCGCCCTGTCGGCGGCCGCCGTGTCGAACTGCGAGGCGGAGATCAGCGAGCTGAACGCCATCATCGACGACCTGCGCATTATCCAGTCGGCATTGTGCGGGCGGATTCGGGAATTGATGGCGCGCCAGGGCGCCTCCCGGAGGGGAGAACATCGGGCCGGGCAGGACCGCAGTGCGGCGGAAGCGGAGAAAGCGCGCGAAGCCGAGCTCGCGAATCTGCGGCGGATCCTTGAGAGCTAGAAATCGAACACTCAACATTCAACGCCCAACGCTCAGTGCAGTGTCGGAGCGCGACTGTGTCCCGCTGAGCGGGACCAGTCGCAGCACGTGGACGAAGCGTGCAACCACGAGTTCCGCAAGCGCCGGAATGGAACGTCCGAATCCCAACGGGATTCCGTCACAAAGCCCAGGGTCGCGAGCAACGCGAGCTACCCTGGGTAACGACCAACAAAAAAATCAGAAACCCCAACGCGGTTTCGCCCGGCCCAAATGCCTAATCAATTTGATTGCGGCGGTGTGCTGCGAGCAGGGAGCAACCTCGTTGAGCGCACCTTCAACATGAGCCTTTATGGAATGTTCAATCAACAATGCCGGGCGGTAGCGTCGCGCATCGTTGCCCGCGTAATCCTACGCTTGCCTGCTGCCGTACGCTGCTGCGGGTCGCAGACGTCGCCGACCCGCAGTCCGCGCCATCACACAATTGTCACCTGGTTTTCCAGCACGCCGATGCCGCTGATCTCGATGCGGACGAGGTCGTTCTCCTGCAGGGTGAAGTCGTCCGACGGGACGACGCCGGTGCCGGTCAGGAGCACGGCGCCGTGCGGCAATTCCTGGCAACGGAACAGAAAGTCCGCGAGCTCAGAAAAGCGCCGCTTGATCCGGCCGACCGATGTTTCGCCTGAGAAGACCGTCTGTCCGGCGCGCTGAATGGAGAGCTGCACGGTCCATTGCCGCAGGGTTTCTTCATGCGCCTCGAGCGCGATCCACGGGCCGAGAGCGCACGAACGATGATAAATCTTCGCCTGCGGCAGGTACAGGAGGTTCTCGCCTTCAATGTCGCGCGAGCTCATGTCGTTGCCGACGGTGCAGCCCACGATGGCCCCGCGCGAGTTCAACACCAGCGCCAGTTCCGGTTCCGGGACGTTCCACTTGGCGTCGCGGCGGATGCCGACAGGCCCGCCGGGGCCGACAACCTTTTCGGGTAACGACTTGAAGAAGAGTTCCGGACGTTCGGCCTCGTAAACGCGGTCATAGGCGTTTGCGCTGAAGGTGGATTCCTCCATTCGGGCGGTTTTGCTGCGGAGGTAGGTTACCCCGGCCGCCCAGACCTCCTGTTGCTCGACCGGCGCGCACAGGCGTGCCTCGGACAACGGCACGCGCGGCAGATTGTCATTGAGCAAAGATCTTACGGCTGCGGGGGGATCGCCGGTTTCGAGAAGGGGCGTCATCGATGACACCCCGGCCGACGACAGGTCGATCACGTTCGTTCCGTCCGCGATGCAGCCGACGCGGACGATATCCTGGTTGTCGCGATAGCGGCAGAGTTTCATGGGCATCATTTGTGTTTGCGTGAAGCGGCGTCAGGTGCTGCGACGGGCGGCCGGGGAATTCAGCACCTCGATCGCGCGAAGGCTCGCGGCGGTGCGTGTTTCGACGCCGAGTTTCTCGAAGATTTCGAGCACCTGCTTCTTCACGGTGGATTCGCTGTTGCCGAGGATGGTGGCGATTTCGGAGTTGGTCTTTCCCTGCGTCATCCAGAGCAGCACTTCGGCGACGCGCGGGCTGAGGCCGAGCGCCTCTTCGAGCGGCTTTGCGGATTCGAAGTTGGGTTTGAACTCGGCCGCCTGTTGGGCGGCGCGCTCGAGGCGGGATCGAATGGCCGCGAGGAGGTCCGCCTTGGTCACCGGTTTGGTCAAATAATCGTCCGCGCCCAGGTTCATTCCCGCGCGCACGTCCGGCTTCTCGCCTTTTGCCGTCAGGAAGATGAACGGGATGGCGGCGGTGGCCGGGTTCGCGCGGAGCTCGGCGATGACGCCGTAGCCGTCCAGTTCCGGCATCATGACGTCGCACAGGATCACGTCGGGCTTTTCCTTGCGCGCGAGCTCGACGCCGACGCGCCCGTTTTCCGCCGAGAGCGGGTGGAAATGTTCCATGCGGAGAATGGTGGCCAGGTTGCGGCGCATCTCCGGTTCGTCTTCGATGACGAGAATCTTCTTCATGTTTGATGCTGCAATTGTTGTGCGGCGCGGGGCGGCGCACCGGATGGGAACATGGGAAGGCGCACGGTGATCGTGGTGCCGGCTCCGAGGGCGCTTTCCACGTCGATGGTGCCGCCATGCAGATCGATGCATCGCTTGACGATGACGAGGCCGAGGCCGGTCCCGGGGCGGTCGCCCACGTTGCTCCCGCGATGGAACGCGGCGAACAGCCATTCCCGGTCTTCCTCGGGAATGCCGATGCCCTGGTCGCGGATCACGAAGACGGCGTGGGCGCCCTGCCGCTGAAGAATCACGTTCACCGCCTTTCCGGGTTCAGAATATTTCACCGCGTTGGTGAGGAGATTGGTCAGCGCATGCCGCAGCAGACGGTCGTCCGCGGTGGCGGGTTCAAGCGCCGCCGGTGTCTCGAGGTGGATCGGGCAACGGCGTTCGGTGGCGGAAAGGATATCGTCGATCACGTCCCGGACAAACCGTTCCAGGTCCACGGGCGCGGGTTTGAACTCCATTCGGCCGGCGTCGAAGCTGCCGATGAGGAGCACTTCCTCCATGAGCGCCGCCATGCGCCGGGTGTTGCGCTGGATCGACTTGAGGTGCTCGCGGCGTTCGCCGGGATCGAGCCGGCCAAAATACTCATCGAGGATTTCGGCAGAGGACTGGATGATGCCCAGGGGCGTCCGGAACTCGTGGGAGACCATCGACACGAATTTGCTGCGCAGGAGTCCGAGCTCCTTTTCGCGCGCGAGGGTGCGCAACAGTTCCGCCTCGGCCTGTTTCCGCTCGGTGATGTCGAGCCCGACGGTGAGCAGGTGGGGAAGGCCGTTGATTTCGATGATGTCGGCTGAAAGGAGCATCGTGTAGATGCGGCCGTGCCGGCTGCGGACGTGGCACTCGCGTTCGCGGATCGAATGGGTGCGGCGCAACTCCTCCCAGAACGGCTCGCGATCGGCCGGGTCGGCCCAGAGCGAAAGCTCTTTCGAGTCGCGGCCGATGACTTCGTCGGCCTGATAACCGCTCCATTTGCAGAACGCATCGTTGACCAGGACGTAACGGCCGTTGTCCAGCCTGGAGATGGTGATGAACTGCGGGCTGGCGCGGAAGGCGGCGCTGAAACGTGCATCGCTCTCGCGCAGCCGGGCCTCGCTTTGCCGCAGTGTCTCCTCGGCCCGCTTGCGCTCGGTGATGTCGTTGATCAACGCCTGGATCAGCACCCGGTCGCCGAGCTGGATGCGGGTCAGGATGACTTCGATCGGCGTTTCCTTGCCGCGCGCGTTGCGTGTGATCCAGTCGAAACGCGCGCTGCCCCGAACCATGCACTCGGCGATGTACCGGCGGGCGAGCACATCGGCGCGTTCGCCGCCCAACTGGATCGGCGCCGAGAAATCGGCCGGGTGTTTGCCAATGATTTCATCGGCGCTGTCGAAGCCCATGATCCGGACGCAGGCGGGATTGACTTCAAGGATCTTTTCCTCGTCGTGCAGGATAACGCCCTGGCTGGAGCCTTCGAACAAGGCGCGGAATTTTTCCTCGGACACACGCAGCCGGTGTTCGGATTCGGCGCGCCGGGATTCCTCGATGGCAAGCGAGATGGTGGCGGCAAGCCCGGAAACGAAATCGACTTCCTCGGCGGTCCACTCCCGGGCCGGGCCGGTATGCTCGTGACAGAGCACGCCGACAACGTCGCCGCGCACCCAGACCGGGGCGTCGAGCATGGCCGTGATGCCGTGGGCCTGGAGATAGGCGGACAGCTCCTGTGTCGCGGGGTTGTTGAGGGCGTCGTGGGCGACGATTGGCCGTTTCTCGGCGAGCGCGGCGAAGTAGTTGGGACTTTCCTCCGCGCACAGGCGGGCGCCCTCGAACTCGGGGTCGGTGGCCTGGCGATCGCGCAGGTAGAGCCGTTCGCAGCGGATCGCGGAGTGGTCCACGAGCGACCAATAGCTGACGCGGGCGACGTCGAGCGCCGCCGCCGCGTGCGAGCAGATCATCTCGAGCGTTTTCCAGAAGTCGGACTTGGGTATCTGGGCCAGCTCGAGCATTACGTCGCGATGCCGCTGCATCTGGTCCGAGCGGCGGCGCTGAATGCGTTCCTGGCGTTTGCGCTCGGCGATCTCTTCCTTCAACTGATCGTTTGCGCGGACGAGTTCGGCGGTGCGGGCGGCGACGCGTTGTTCCAGCGAGGCGTTGAGGCGCAGGATCTCCTGTTCGGCCTTCTTCTGCGCTGAGATGTCGCGCGACACGACGAAGAGCATGGTGCGACCCTTGAAGGGGATCGCGGTCATGACGACGTCGAGCGGCAACTCGCTGCCGTCGTAGCGGCGCGACATCCACTCGAAGCGATGGCTGCCCTGCGCCAGGGCGAGTCTCACCATTTCCGCGGCTTTCTCGGACGAGAGACGGCCGTCGGGCTGGCGTTCGGGAGAAATTTCCGCAACTGTCGCTTTGCCGAGGGCTTCCTTGTTGGGAGCGCCGACCTGACGGGCCACGGCTTCATTGGATTCGACGAAGCGTCCCGTTTCGGGATCGTAGAGCGACATGGCGTCCGCGCTGCGCTCGAACAGCAACTGAAACATGGCGCCAGTGTCGGCCAACGGGCTTTGGCTCGCACTGGATCTTTCGTTCCATTGCCGGCTGGCAGGCTCGGGCGTATTCATCGGGACATGACAAGCCGACGGACCTCAGACGCGGGGCTGCACACGCCGAATTCTTCCAGAGAATCCGACTCACGGCAAGCCTTGCGCGGATGGCCGGCCGCGCCGGCGCGATCGTTCTCGCGGCGCCCGCAGGCCGGCGGAAGGCTGAGGCCCCGAACGGCCCGATGGGGCGAATCGCTGTTCCTGATCAAACCATGAAACCGCAACCCGACAGAATGCCGCTCTTCATGCAACTCACCGCGGCCGGAGCACAGCGCCCGCATCGAGTCAACGTGCCGATCGTGCCGCGGCAGTCGCTTCGGTCCGGCAGACGGGAAACTCTCGCGCGTTTGCGGGCCGCCGAGCTGGCCGCATGGCAGGCCAGCGGAGGCGACTATCTGCGCAGCTCGTCGGATCCGGCTTGAGACTCTTCCGGTCCGCGCAGAAAGCCCGTCCCGGCTGCTGTCGAGTCACTGCGCCACGAAGTTCCCTGCCACGACGGCGTTTGAGTCCCCGCCCCGGCTGCGCGCGCGCGATGCGGAAATTGGCGGCAGGAAACGGTTGCAAAGCGGCGCTCTAATTCTGTTTGACAAAAAAACTGATAGTTCAGAAAAGAAACCCTACCAGCACCTATGAAACCCATTCAACTCACACTATTGACGCTATTGTGCATCCCGGCGGTGCTCTTTTTCGCGCCGCGCGGAAACTCAAAGGAACAACTGGACGGCACGGCTCCCGGTGCGGAGCTGGTTGCTCGCGGCAAGTACCTCGTGGACTTCGGCGGCTGCAACGATTGCCACACGCCGCTGAAGCTTACCGACAACGGACCTGAGCCTGACCTGACGCGTTTCCTGTCCGGGCATCCGCAGGACGTGAAACTGCCGCCGCCCGACTTGAAGCCCGGTCCCTGGTTTGCCGCCACGGCAGGCATGACGGCGTGGGCGGGTCCGTGGGGAATCAGCTACTCCCCGAACCTGACTCCGGACAAGAAGACGGGCCTGGGCGCATGGACGGAAGACATGTTCATCAAGGCGATGCGCACCGGCCGGCACATGGGTTATGGCCGTCCGATTCTTCCGCCCATGCCGTGGCGCGGAATCGGCGGGCTGACGGATGAGGACCTCAAAGCCGTCTTCGCCTATTTGCGGACCATTCCTGCCATTGAGAACCAGGTTCCTCTCCCGGTGGGACCCGACGGCGAAGTCGTCAGCTACGAGTAAGGGGTTTCGCGGCAGTCCGGCGTTGCGACCGCTGGACGCGACGGTTGAATTGCAGGCGGCGCGCCCCGCGCCGCTTTCTTTTTGAAGCTGCTCCGATTGCGCGAACGGGTTTGCAAATTGGAACTGTTCTCGCCCCGTTCTTCGGGTCAACACCCCATATCCAACAGCCTTCCCAGACATAGGTTCCAGGCGACGGATCTATTTCCGGAGGTGTTATGAGAGATGAACCGAGACAGGAACGTTATGTGGAAGCAACCGTAGCGCGATCACCGGCCCTGTTGTATCGCCGCATTTCGTGGGGAGCGATTTTCGCCGGTCTTCTGGTGATGCTCGTCATTCAACTGACATTGACCCTGTTAGGGGTGAGCATCGGCGCGGCGACACTGAACCCGTTGCAGGAACGGAATCCGGCGGAAGGACTTGCGATCGGGTCGGCGATCTGGCTGCTGGCGAGCGGACTGATTTCGATGTTCATCGGCGCGATGGTGGCGGGCCGGTTGTGCGGCGGACCCCGCCGTGCGGACGGCCTGCTGCACGGGCTGGTGACCTGGAGCGCGGGGATCATGGCGATGATCTACCTTGCCGTGACCACGACCGGCGCCGTGCTGGGCGGGCTGGGAAGCCTCGTACAGGGCGCGATGGGGCAACAGCCGGAAGGCCGATCCGACCTGTCGCAACAAGGCCGGCAAATGATGGGCGCCGTGCAGGAGCAGATTCAGCGAACATTTCCTCAGGCGGGCGAATTGTTGCCGACCGGGCGCCAGGGCCAAACGGGCCCGGAAGGCCAACTGACGCAATTGGCGAAGGAGGATCCGCAACTCGCAGCGGCCATGGCGCGAATGGAAACTCAGGGCGGAGCCGAAGCCGCCCCCGCCGAACGCGATGAGGTCGTGAACATTCTTGTTTCTCAACACGGAATGGAGCAGCAGCAGGCGGCCAGCCTGGTCAGCCAATGGAGCCGGCAATCGCAACAGATACAGGCGCAGGCCGGACAGGAGATGCGAGAGGCCGGCGATGCAGCGGCGCGCGGGGTGGCGGCGGGAGCCTTCTGGGCGTTTGTCGCTCTGGTTCTGGGTGGCGCGGTTGCCGCGTGGGGCGGCTGGGCGGGAACGGCTTCATTGCCGTCGCGGCCCGAACCGATAGGCGGGGGATTATAAGGGGTGCTTCTGACAGCGTGCGCTCCTGGCACTTTTCCTCTTGTAGCCGACGAGGTGACGAGTCGATTGGATGATGAATCAATGGGCACTCCTCACGTCGTGCCCTACAAGAGTCAATACACTTCTCGCGTCGTGCACTGCAGGAGAAAAGCTTTGCCGGAAGCGGACCTTTCTCGCGATAGTGGTTCCGGATGTCACCGGAAGCACACCTGTTTGCAAGCTGGCTGATCGCGGCCGGGACGACTCGCAACCAGCGAGACCTCCGTCTCGTCACGCTGGCCGGCATTGCGCCGGACCTGGACGGGCTGGGCATCGTGGCGGACGGGCTCAACGCCCTGGCCGGCCGTGAAACCTTTTTCTACCACGATTATCACCATTATCTTCTGCACTGGGTTTTCGGCGCTGTTGCCGTGGCAGGATTTCTTGCGTTGTTCGCGCGCGAGCGATGGCGTGTCGCTTTGCTGGCGCTGATCGTCTTCCATCTCCATCTGCTCTGCGATCTGGCCGGGTCGCGGGGGCCGAGCCCGGTCGATCTCTGGCCGATTCACTACCTGGGGCCGTTCTCTCGCGAGCCCGTGTGGCTGTGGACAGGGCAATGGCAATTGGATGGCTGGCAGAATCGCGTCATCGGCGTCTGCCTTCTCGCCGCAGTGCTCTGGATCGGCGCGGGACGGGGTGAAACCGTCGTCGGCGTTTTCAGCCGAAGGCTCGATGCCATTGTGGCGCCTGTGCTCGTCCGGTGGCGTGCTGCGTCCAGCCGCGTTCTTTCGCAAACGACCGTCAGGGATATGCCCCATGCCCGCAAGTGACACACCGCGTATAACAGCGCTGGCAACCGGCCTGAGCGACAGGACCCGCTCACACGGCCGGAGGCACGCGCGCCCGATCTCCTGACCAGCATCATGGCATTCACCTGGGAAATGGGTTTGCTGATCGGGGTTGTGGTCGCGGCGATCGTGCTGTTCTCGACCGACTGGGTTCCGCCGGACGTGGTGGGCTTGTGCGTCCTGCTGGCGCTGATTTTCGGCGGGTTGCTGCCGCTGGAGGAGGCTTTTGCGGGATTCGGGAGCGAAACCGTGATCATGATTCTCGGGTTGCTGTTGCTGACGGCGGCGTTGTGGCGGACGGGAGTCGTGGACTGGGTGGGCAGCGTGATTCTGAAGTTCACCGGCACGTCCACGACGCGCATGTTGATCGTGATTATGCTGGCGGCGGCCACGCTGAGCGCCTTCATCAGCAACACGGCTTCGACGGCGTTCTTCATCCCGGTGGTTCTCGGTCTGGCCCGCAAGGCCCGCCGCCACCCGGGCGAGCTGCTGCTCCCGCTGGCATTCTCCTCCATCCTCAGCAGTTCGGTCACCCTGATCAGCACCTCGACGAACATTGTTGTCAGCGGCCTGATGATCCGCTCGGGACTGGAGCCGATCGGGCTGTTCGAAATGTCGCCCGTGGGGATTCCGATTGTGCTGGTGGGCCTGACCTACATGCTGGTGGTCGCCCGCAAATGGCTGCCCCGGCGCTCGTTCGAGAACCAGATCGAAGAGTTTGGGATCCGTCCCTACCTGAGCGAAATCGTGATTCTGCCGGAGTCGCCGCTGGTCGGGAAAACTCTGGCCCAGGCGGGGCTGGGCCAGGATCTCGACCTGACAGTGCTGCGGATCATCCGGAACAAGACGGATTATCGGACGCCCTTCCCCGATACGCGCCTTCAGGCGCACGACGTGCTGGTCGTGGAAGGCAAGAGCGAGGACATTCTCAAGATCAAGGACACCAGCGGCATCGAGATCAAGGCGGACGTCAAGCTGTCGGATCCGAACCTGAAGAGCCAGGACCTGGGGCTGGTCGAGGTGATCCTGCTGCCGCGTTCTCCGCTGATCGGGCGGACGCTGAAGGGAATTCGTTTCCGCGAGCGTTACGGTTTACAGGTGTTAGGCATCAACCGGCACGGGACGACCTTGCGGGAGAAGATGAGCGCGATCCCGCTGCGGATGGGGGACACCCTGCTGGTCCAGGGTCCGCGCGAGAAACTCGCCGCGCTGGAGGAGGACAACATCCGGATCATCACGACGCTGATTGAGAAGCGGCCGCTTCGACGCCGGGCGCCGCTGGCGATCGGGATTTTCGTGGGCGCGCTGGCGCTGGCCACGTTCAAGATTCTGCCGCTGCACGTCTCGGTGATTGCGGGGGCGACGCTGGCGTTTCTGACGCGTTGCATCCAGCCGGAGGACGCGTATCGGGAGGTGGAATGGAAGGTGATCATTCTGATCGGCTGCATGCTCGGCCTGGGGGTGGCCATGGAACGAACGGGCACGGCCCGCTACCTGGCCTCTCTGATCGTCGACTACTGCGGACAGCTCGGGCCTCTGTGGCTGTTGACGGGTTTCTTTGTGCTGACCGTGCTGCTGACGCAACCCATGTCCAACCAGGCGGCCGCGGTGATCATTGTGCCCATTGCCATCCAGACGGCCTTACAACTGGACTTGAACCCGCGAACGTTTGCGATGATGGTAGCCGTGGCGGCGAGTTGCTCGTATTTGACGCCGCTGGAGCCGGCGTGCCTGATGGTCTATGGCCCCGGCCGGTACCGGTTTATGGACTTTCTGAAAGTAGGCGCGGTCCTGACGGTGCTGGTTTTCCTGGTGGCCCTTTGTCTGGTTCCGAGAGTATGGCCGCTTGCGGGTTGACGCCGGTTCGGTTGCGTCGGCGGTTGGGCACGCCGCGGCAAATCCATGAAATTGACGTTGCCGTGCATGCGGGTTGCAGGCTCCCGGAGACGGGAGAACGGGATGATGAGATGGCTGAAAAGCGGCCGTTTTATCAAGATTCGAGCACCCCGAAATTGCGCCTTCTCCAGCCATATCCGGTCAGTCGCCTTGTGGCCGCTCTGCCGGGCCGAATTCACCTTTGACAGTTGGGCCAAGGGTTGGCAACGTTCGCTCCAATTTTGAAGGGAAGAAGGGGCTGAAGTTGAAACCGACTCTATTCGAAATCGAAACATATGTCTGAACTGGTTGGAAACCTCCTGGTCGCGCAATCCGGCGGTCCCACTGCGGTCATCAATGCCAGCGTTGTCGGCGTGCTGCAGGAAGCCGGCAAGCACGGGTGTATTCAGGAAATCTACGGCGGCCTCAACGGCATCCTCGGCATCCTCAACGAGGAACTGATCGACGTGAACGAGGAGAAGGCGAAAACGATCGAGGACCTCAGGCACACGCCCGCCGCCGCCCTCGGCACCTGCCGTTACAAGATCGACTTCAAGAAGAAGCCCGAGCAGGCGGCCCGGGACATGGACCGCCTGTTCGATGTGTTTCAGGCTCACAACATCCGGTATTTCTTTTACGTGGGCGGCAACGATTCCCAGGACACCTCGCACAAGATCCATCTGGAGGCCCTGAAACGCGGCTGGGAGATGCGTGTCATTGGCGTTCCCAAGACGATCGACAACGACCTGCCTCACACCGACAGTTGCCCGGGCTACGGATCGGTCATCAAGTACAACGCCGCGACGGTGATGGAGATCGGGTGCGACGTGGGCAGCATGGCGACGGACGACGGTTCCTGCTGCATCGTCGAGGTCATGGGCCGGGCGGCGGGCTGGATCGCCGCGGGAACCGTGCTGGCCAAGCGCTCTCCCGCCGATGCACCGCACATCATTCTGCTTCCCGAGCTGCCGTTCAACGAAGCGAAGTTCCTGGCCAAGGTTCAGGAAACGGTGGAGGCGTTTCGCTACTGCGTCGTGGTCGTAGGCGAAGGATTGAAGGACGAGCGGGGCGAAGAAATCGGCGCGGACAAAAGTTCGGTGGATGCGTTCGGGCATCCGCTGTTGTCGGGCGCCGCGGAAGCGCTGGCGAAGGTGGTCCAGACGAAGCTGGAGCTCAAGACGCGCACGGTGAAGCTGGGCTACGCCCAACGGGCGGCGGCTCACTTTGCCAGCGCCACCGACGCGAACAACGCCTACGCGTGCGGAGTGGCCGCGGTGAAAGCCGCTGTCGCCGGCCAGAGCGGGTTCATGGTCAAGATCGTTCGCGAGCACAACGCGGACGGATCGATCCGCTGGACCACCGGTTTGCAGCCGCTGGAGGACATTGCGAATGTGGAGCATTTCCTGCCGCGCGAATGGATCAGCGAAGACGGTTTCATGCCGAACGAGAAGTTTGTGGAGTACGCGCGGCCGTTGATTGAGGGCCAGGTGGCGGTGCCCGTGGAAGGCGGCCTGCCGAAGTACGCCAGCTTCGAGAAGGCGCGCGTGGCGAAGAAGCTGCCGGCCCGCGGATCCGCGCTGGCGGCGGCGTAGCCCCTGGGGAACTTACGATTGACGATTGACGCGGGCGTCACGCAACCGCGCAATCCCCGACTCGGCAAGTCGGCAGCGGTGTCCCGTAGATGTTTGATGCTGGATGTTCTCCCTCTCCGCTGGGGCGAGCAGCTTGCACGCCGAAGCTCAGCGAAGGCGGGTCCTCGCGAGCCATCGTGCGATAGCGCACATCTCCGAAAGCAGCGCATCACGGCCGTCCGGAGCGCGGCTGTGTCCCGCTGAGCGGGACCAGCCGCAGCACGTGGACGAAGCGTGAGTCCGCGAGTTCCGGGGATTGCGCCAGAACAAGACGCCTTCCTTCTACGGATCATCTGGTTTGGGCGGTTTGTGCAACACCGGCAAGAGATGACCTTTCTGGAAAATCGCGCGTTGCCGTCCGTAAGTTGTCTGTTGTCTGGCCGAGGCGGTTCTTGATGGATTCCGGAAGGGCCCATGCGGGCGGAATAATCCTGGCACAATCTCCTGATTTCGGTTTGCCGCGCATCGCAGGAGCGCGGATGCCGGCCCTTAATTCCGAAGTTTCTTTCGAAAGTAAGCGATCGTCTCGACAAGACCTGTCTCTTATACACATCT
>DGDZ01000072.1 GCA_002385705.1 Verrucomicrobia subdivision 3 bacterium UBA3939 | reverse complement strand
ATCGGCCGACGGCTCGCGGGGACCCGCCTTCGCAGAGCTTCGGTGAGGCAAGCTGCTCGCCCCACCGCACATGAGCATTCGGATTTCGGAACTCGGATTTCGGATTTGAATCGACCCTCTCTCCGCAATGGCGCGGGGCGAGGGGAACGGACAAGCGGCGCTATTCAGTGCGTCATCAGGTAGAAGATGATGTTGATGGCGAGGGGGTAGGCGCGGTTCTCGGAGTATTCGCGGAAGTATTCGATGTTCTCGCCTTCGCGTTCCCAGCCGTCGCCGTTGTTCGTGTTGTGCGTGGCGATGATCATGATGCGGTCGTGGTCGTCGAGCCAGGCGCGCACGTGCATCTCCTGGTAGTCCTCGCCAGCGTATTGGGCGCTGTTGCCGTAGTTGGGGCTGTCGGGGTTGAGGCTGCTCAGTCCCGCGCGGAAGTACGGCACCTGGAGTTTGTTCTTCGGTCCTTTCAGGTCGAAGACGCAGTGGAAGATCGGATGTTCCATGGGCAGCTCGATCCATGCATGGCCGGGCAGGATCCGGCTGATCTGATATTCGAAGTTTGCCCATTCGTCGGAGCCCCAGAAGTCGTCGGCCATGATGGCGCCGCCGGCCTTCAAATATTTGCGCAGCGCGAGCACTTCGTCTTCCGTCAGTTCCATCCAGCCCGGTTTGGCCATGTGAATCATGGGATACGAGAACAGGTCGGGGCTGGTGAGTTTGAGCACGCGGCCGTCGGGATCGACTTTCATCGAGGTCAACTGCTGGAGGCGATAGGAAAGGTTCAGATCGCTGTCCGGGTAATCGTTGACCCATCCGAACCATGGAGGACGGCCGGGAGCGGACTTGAAGATGGCGCGGGTGAAGGTGAACACGTCCTTTTCGAAGCCGGGGGCGTTGGTCCAGTTGTCGAATCCGACGCTGTGCCGGGCGGTTTCGCGGGCGGTGCGGACGGTGTCTTCGTTGATCCATTCGCGGCCTTCGGTCTGGATCCATGGGCCGGAGTTGTTGCCGCCCCACCAGCGGCCGTCGCCGCGGCGGAATTGCGCGAGGCAAACGGCGATTGTGAGCGCGAAGAAGGCGCCGAGCAGGACGATTATACGCAGCGGTCGCATGCGTTCATGGCACATGGGTGCACGCTTTCTTTAGAGCACGGCGGGGGAATTCACAAGGCGGTTTCGTGAGCGTTTGTCCTTGCCCGGGGTGGCAGGGACAACTGCCAGTTGGTGAAGCTCCGATTGCGGGCCGCTGAGTACTCGGCTGTGCGCACTGCGGGGCGCGGCATTGATGCCGCTTCGGGTACGCATGCATACGGACGCTCGAACTGCAATTCCGCTATCCCCTTGCAGTCGTGCGCGAAGCTGAAGGTAGCGCCCGGATGCGGGTGCAACTCGCCACCGTCGCAGCTCGTGCGTTCGCGCAACACCCGCGTACGACGGCAACACCCTGACGGATTGAACCGCGAATGGACGCGAATTTCGGGGCGCGACCTTTGGGTCGCTTGAGCGTGCCTGGTTTCACGGCGGTTGGGGTAGTTCCATCGT
Organism: Verrucomicrobia subdivision 3 bacterium UBA3939; assembly: GCA_002385705.1. GTDB lineage: Bacteria > Verrucomicrobiota > Verrucomicrobiia > Limisphaerales > UBA3939 > UBA3939. Next base: position 77,015 of record DGDZ01000072.1, on the reverse strand, counting down.
CCGATTGGTATGCTGAGATCTTCTTGTGGGTGATAACATGAATCGAATCGGGCGGGTTGAGTTATCGGACGACGGCCCGCGAGGACCCGCCTTTGCTTCGGCGGGGCAGGCTGCTCGCCCCACCACACTGCATCGGGTGTCATCGTTCTCCTTTGCGGTTTGGGGAATTGATTGGATAATGCGGCATGCTGAAGGGTATTGCGGGCGCGTTCTCTTCGCGGAACTACCGATTATTCTTTGCGGGGCAAGCCGTGTCTCTGGCCGGGGCGTGGATGACGCAAACGGCGTCCTTGTGGCTGGTGTACCACTTGAGTTCGTCGGCGGCCTGGCTGGGGGTGATCGGGTTCGCGACGCTGGCGCCGATCTTCATCTTCGCGCCGTTTGCGGGGGTGCTGGTGGATCGGGTGAACCGGCATCGTCTGCTGCTGGTGACGCAGGTGGCCGCGATGATCCAGGCCTTCACGCTGGCGGCGTTGGCGTTGACCGGCGTGATCACCGTTTCGCATTTGCTGGTTTTGAGCCTGGTGCAGGGAGTCATCAACGCCGTGGACATGCCGGTGCGGCAGGCACTGGTGGTGGATTTCATTGAACGCAAGGAGCATCTGGGCAGCGCCATTGCGTTGAACTCGGCGTTGTTCAACATGGCGCGGCTGGTGGGGCCGGCGTTGGGAGGGATGGTGATTGCGGCGACGAGCGCCGGCATCTGTTATCTGCTGGATGGGTTCAGCTTTCTCGCGGTGATTGGAGCGTTGCTGGCCATGCGATTGCGTCCGCGGCCGCGGCGTGAAAGGAACCAGCATCCGTGGCAGGATCTGCGCGAAGGGTTTGACTACACGCGCCGTCACGCGCCGATTCGCGCGCTGATCCTGCTGGTGGCGGCGGTCAGCGCGGTTGGGTTTTCCAGCTCGGTGCTGATGCCGATTTTTGCGCGCGACGTGTTCCATGGAGATTCGCGCACGCTGGGATGGCTGCTGTCGGCGTCGGGCGCCGGGGCGCTGTGCGCGGCGATCTACCTGAGCACGCGGACGAGTGTGAAAGGGCTGGGGCTGGTGATCCGGGTGGGCGGCGTTCTTTTGAGCGCGGGGTTGATCGGCCTGGGGCTGGCGCGCGGGTTGGGCGTTGCGCTGGTGTGCATGGGGCTGACAGGGATGGGCGGTGTGCTGGTGATGGCATCGAGCAACACGCTGATTCAGACACTGGTTGAGGACGACAAGCGAGGGCGGGTGATGAGCCTGTTTGCGATGGCGTTCACGGGCACCATGCCGTTCGGGAACCTGCTGATGGGAACGATGGCGGAAAGGCTGGGAGTGGTGATCACGCTGGCGGTGGCGGGCGTGATCTGCGGGATCGTCGTGGTAATTTTTCATTTGCGCATTCCGCGGCTGCGGGCCGCGGCGAGGCCGCTTTTGGAGCGATTGGAACAGGCGGCGGCCGAGCCGCCTTTGTTCACGGCAGAGGAACAGCGGGAGCAGTTGGAAGGAGAATGAGTGGTTGACCGCGTTTCCGCGCGTTACGCGCTGCGGCTCAGCAGGTCTTCGCTGAGCTGCGCGCGCCACGGATGCGCGGGGTCGGCGGCGACGCGATCCACGGTGGTGCGCATTTCCTCGAGAATCGGCACGGAGGCGCGGTCGTACACGTTGCCTTGCAGGAGCTGAGTGATTTGAGCGCGCGCGTCCGGCTGCGACAGGAGTTCAAGAAACATCGGGGGGAGTTGATAGAACAGGAGGATGAACTCGCGCCAGATGTCGGCGCCTGTTCGCAGTCGCCGCTCGTATTCCGCGAAAGAGGCGGCGCGCACGTCATTGCGCTTCAGGGCGTCCACGATGCCCGCTGCAGCCAGGCGCGCGGATTCCATCGCGACGCTCACGCCGGAGGAAAACACCGGGTCGAGGAACCGCGCCGCGTCGCCCACGAGCAGCCAGCCGTCGCCCGCGAAACGATCCATGACGTAGCTGTAATTGGCTTCCTTCGTGAAGGCGTGAAGCGGCCGCGCGTTGGCCATTCTCCGGGCGAGCAGCGGATGGCTCGCGATGTGACGGGCGAAGAAGTCCTCGACGGATTCGCCGCCTTTCGGGAAATCGCCGCTTCGGGTGACGATGCCGACCGAGGTAACGGTCCGGCTGATGGGAATGATCCACACCCATGCGCGCGGCAGGGACAGCAGGTGCAGGTGGATGTAGTCGGCGGTTTCGACCGCGCCGCGGTCCACGCCTTCGAACCAGTTGTGGACGGCGAACTGGTCGAAGAGGGCGTCGTGGCGTTTGAGGCGGAGTTGCGATCCGATGACGGTGCCGCGTCCGGAAGCATCCACGGCGATGCGGCAGCGGACTCTGCGTTCGGCGCCGTTGTGGCGGAAACGCACGGCGGAGACGGCGCCATGCGAATCGAACTCGACCTGTTCCACGCGGGCGCCTTCGAGAACAGTGGACCCCTGCCGCGCGGCGTGCTGGAGGAGGAGCTGGTCGAAGCGGCTGCGGTCCACGTGATAGGTGTAATCCTGAGTGAGTCCGAGTTCGGGAATTTCGCGGAATCGGACGATGTGCTGGCGTTCGCCGGCCCAGTGTGTCCAGACGGCCCCGTATTTGCGCGGGAACGCTTCGCGTTCCATGACTGGCAGAAAATCGATTTCCTGGAAGATGGGCGTTGTCGAGCAGACGAGCGATTCGCCGACATGCCGGCGAGGGTGAATGGCCTGTTCGAGAATGATGTGCGGGATGCCGGCGCGCGAGAGATAGGCGCCCAGGGTGGACCCCGCGGGACCGCCGCCGATGATGGCGACGGGGAAGTCGAGGTTGTCCTGACCCGGTTCAATGGAACTGAAGCTGCGACTTGAGATAGCGACAGGGTCGGGCGAGGGGTTGTCGCCCGCGCGGTCTGGTCCGGAGGAGCCGGCGGGCGGCTGTGCGCCGGCGAAATGGAGCAGTTCGAGAATCTCGGCGCGCAACTGGAGGAACTCGGGGCTGTTGCGCTGGCGCGGGCGGGGCAGGGATACGGGGATCATGCGGTCCACCCTGCCGGGCCGGGGGGTGATGATGGCGATGCGATCGCTCATGTAGATCGCCTCGTCGATGTCGTGAGTGACCAGGAGCATGGTCGTGCGGCGGGCCTGCCAGAGGCGCAGGACTTCATCCTGCATGCGCATGCGCGTGAAGGCGTCGAGCGCCCCCAGCGGCTCGTCGAGCAGCAGGATCCTGGGGTGATTGATCAGGGCGCGAGCGAGGGCGACGCGCTGGGCCATGCCGCCGGAGAGATGATGCGGGTAGGCGTTGGCGAAGGGTTCGAGCCCGACGAGGCGGAGGTATTCGTCCACTTCGTGCCGTCGTTGGCGCAAGACGCCGCGGGCGACGAGGCCGGCCTGGATGTTGCCGCGGACGGTGAGCCAGGGGAACAGATTCGGGTCCTGGAAGACCAGTCCGCGTTCGGCGCCGGGGCCGGTGATGCGTTCGCTGCCGGCCCAGAGCTCGCCGCTGGAGGGCGTGTCGAGGCCGGCGACGAGGCGGAGGAGGGTGGACTTGCCGCAGCCGCTGGGGCCGACGAGAGAGATCAGTTCGCCCGGCGAAACCAACATCGACATATCGCGGAGCGCCATGACCGTGCTTTTGGGATCGTGATGCGAGGCGAATTCCTTGCACACGTTCTTGACCCGCAGCGCGGCGCCTTCGGTTGAAATGGCGGTTTCCGGGCCGCTCACCATTTGATCACTCCTTTCTGCCAGCCGAGGACGCGGTCACGCACTTTGAACAGGGCGGTCATGATCGTGGAGAAGAAGACGGCCATGATGACGAGCGCGGCGAAGACCTTGCCGTACTCGGCCCAGCCCTGGGCCCAGCCGATGTACCAGCCGAGGCCGGACTTCACGCCGACGGTTTCGGCGACGATGAGCGTGAGGAACGAGGCGCCCATTCCCATGAAGAGACCGATGAAGATGCTGGGCATGGCGGCGGGGATGGCGACACGAAAGATGAGATACATGCGTCCGGCGCCGAGCGTGCGGGCGACGTCGAGGTAGGACGCGCGTGTATTGGAAATGCCGGACGCGGTCAGCATCGTCACGGGAAACCAGACCGCCAGCGCGATGAGGGCGACGGCGGAGAAGCGCGCGGACGGCGACAACACCATGGCGAGCGGGATCCATGCGGTGGCGGGGATGGGGCCGACGATTTTGAGCAGCGGCATGCCCCAGTAGCGCGCCTTTGCGGACCAGCCGATGGCGATGCCGGTGACGAGCGCGATCGCGACGCCGAGCGCGTAACCCGAGAGCAGCAGGACGAGCGAATGCCAGGTGCTGTCCCAGAGCATGGCGCGATCGCTGATGAGCGTTTGCAGCACGGTGGCGGGGCTGGGGAAGTAGGGCAGGGGCAGCCAGCGGAGTCCGGTGGTGATGATCTCCCATGCGCAGAGGCTGAGGACGGCGGCGGCGAGGATGGGGCACATGTGAGCCATCCAGCGTTGCAGCGCCGTCGATGCGAATTGGAGCCCTGCGGCGGCGATGGAGAGGCCGCCGATGAGAGCGAGAAAGATGGTGAAGGTGCGCGTATCGGTGGGAGGCTCGTTTCTGGCGACAGCAAGGTGAACCGCCAGTGCGACGGCGGTGGCGATCGGCACTGCGAGCAGCGTCCGCAAGCGCGGTTTGACCGACTCTTGGCCTGGCGCCGAGCGTTCTGGAGACGATTCGGGCATCGCTGACGGTGTGATCGATCTGGCAGGTTGCTTTGCCTGCTCCAACGTTGCGTTCATTGGGTGACCGGAGTGATGCAGGCTCCGCAAAAGACGTCCAGCGGATCCATTCGGGCGTACTGTCGGCGCACCCATTCGGGCGTGACCTGGCCGCCGGCGACGGTTTCCACCGGGAGCGAATCGAGCCATTCGTCGGTGACGCCTTCGAGCTGGACGAAGGCGCGTTTCGCAAGTTCGGAAACGTCTGTTCCCGGATTGAGCATGCCGGCGGTCTTCATTTCCCCGGATGCCAGGCGGACGGCGATTTCGGCGCCGGAAACGCTCGGCACGTAACGCAGGTGGGAGATGGCGACCGTGTTCATGTCAACGGTGGAAGCGAGATATCCCTTGCTCACGGAGAGTTCGGCGGCGGCTTTCGGGTTGGCTTCGACCCATTTCGCGGCTTTGAGCAGCGCGCGGGTGCCGGCGGCGGCGGCTTTTGGATTGCGCGCGAGGAATTTTCCGTTCACGAGGACGGCGCAGCAGTATTCGTTGGCATAGGGCATGTCCACCGCCTGGTCGGCGATGTTGCGGACTTTGCCCTGGGCGAGGAGCATGCTGCCGATGGGCTCGGAGTTGGCGACGGCGTCCACTTCGCCTTTGTCGAGGGCGAGCCCGAGTTCTCCGGCGGGAAAGACGAGCCAGGTGATTTCGCGGCTGGCGTCGATGCCGTTGGCGCCGAGGACGCGATGAGCGAAGATGAACGGCGGGGTTCCCATCCCGGGAACGCCGATGCGTTTTCCGCGGAGGTCCTGGATGGTGCGGATGTCGCTCCTGATTCCGGCCTGAACGCGCAGGCAACCGCGGTGGATGCCGCCGGTGAATTTGACGTCGAGACCCTGTTCGATGGGTTTGAGGAAGTACATCACGAGATGGTGGGTGATGTCGTAGCCGCCGAGCGCGAGGACGTCCTTGTAATTTTTCCAGTCGCACTTCACGAGCGATACTTCGAGGCCTTCCTCTTTGAAGTAGCCTTTTTCGACGGCGGTGAAGATGGGGGCTTCGCAGGTCAGGCCGATGTAGCCGACGCGGATTTTGTTCGGGGCGCTGTTTTCGGGGCTTTCGGAGTTGTGGCCGCAACCGGTGAGGCAGAGAACGATTGCCGGGAGGAGCGCGCTGCCGAGCGCGGCAAATGGACGCATGAACATAATTATGGCTTCAGCCGTGACGCATTCCGGATGTGTTGGGTGCTGTATCCATAGCACGAGGGGTATCCGGCTTGCAATGATCGTTTCGCAATTCGAGGGAAGCGTTGCCGCTTCGAGCTCGGGGACATCCGCACGGCTTCCGGTCAAAGCGCAATGACGCGTGAAATGCCGCTCGCGCGGGCAAGCGTTGGTTCACTCTTCCGGGAGAGTTTGCGTTGCAGGAGGAACAGCGCGGACGATGCGCGCGGTGCGAAGCGAACTTCCGCTCCGGAAATGCCGAACGCCGCGCCGTGTTGGAAGACTACTGCAGCGTGACGTCGAAATACACCGAGTAGCGGCTGTAGCTTTCGTAGAACGGCTTGAACACCACGTTGCCGTGTGTGAACTCCAGGGTCGCGGGGTTGCCCTTCAACGATCTGCCCGGATCCTCGGCGTCGAGCGTGACCGGGCGCCACTCGGTGCGGGCTTCCGGTTCCTGCGCGGCCAGCACGATGGGGCCGTAGAAGATGCTTGCGATGTTCGGCTGGTCCATCAGGCGGATGAAATGGAACGGCAGGGGCATTTTCAGTTCGATGGTGTCGTTGTTTTTCCACGCGCGTTGCAGCGTGAGGTATGAGCCTGGAGTGGCGTTCACGGACTGGTCCTGGCCGTTGATCTTCACGAAGAAGCCTTTCGTCGCCCAGCCCGGGACGCGCACTTTGATGGCGAAATTGCCGTTGCCGGTGAGGGTCAGGCGAGTGGTGTCCTCATAAGGGAAGCTGGTGCGCTGGCGGAGGGTCACCTTGCGTTCCGTCCAGTTGAGGGTTGAGGGCGCGTAGAGGTTGACGTAGAGCGTCTGGTTGTCGGCGCTTCTGAAGTAGATGGAATCCTGGAGCTTGGTGCTGCTTTCGATGGCGGTGCCGTTGCAGCAGGTGAACCCGCTGAGGTCGGCGTTGCCGAAGCCCTTTCGGGCGCCGGGGTTCAACGGCACGTGATAGGTGTTGCCGGCGTTGTTTTCCGCCACGGAAGCCAGGATGTGGTTGTACATGGCCTGCTCGTAGTAGTCCATGTAGCGGGCGTCCTGGTCGAAGGTGAAGAGCTGGCGCGCCAGTTTGAGCAGGTTGTAGGTGGCGCAGGTTTCGTTCTGTCCTCCGCGGGCGAATCCGTTGCTGAAGAGCGTGTTCGGCTGGGCGGTGAAACACTCGGCGTTGTTGGGGTTTCTGGCGCCCGCGACGCCCCCGATGCTGTACATGTAGCACTCGGTGCAGATGTCGAAGAAGTTGTGGGCGACGTGGTAGTAACGCGGTTCGGCGGTGACGCGGTAGGTTTCGAGCGCACCGGTGATCTGCGGGATGTGCTGGTTGGCGTGACGCCCGCGAAGGGTGTCCACGTTCTTCGCGAGCCCGTGTTCCTGACCGGGGTTGCCGAAGAAGAAATTGATGTTGTCGAACAGGCGCGCGGTTTCGAGGAACCGCTTGTCGGACGTGAGCCGGAACAGGCGCGCCATGACCTCGTTCATGCCGCCGTATTCGCCGGCGATGTAGCGATTCCACATGCTGATGCGGGTGGATTCGGGAAGAACACTGAGCCGGGCGTGGACCCACAGGCCCATGTCCCTGGCGATCTCGAGCGCCTTTTTGTTGCCGCCGACTTCGTAGCAATCGAGGAGTCCGGCGAGGATTTTATGCAGCGTGTAGTACGGCGCCCAGATCTGGTTGTTCCTCGTGCCGTAGGTGGCGCCTTTCTCGAGCATGATGAACTGGTCGGGCGGATACGCGCTGATGAACCCTTTGCCCCAGTTCCAGTAATCGGTGCGAATGCCTTCGGCGCTCAGGTCGGAATCGTAGTCTGTTTTTCCCGGTCCGGGCGGGACCGCTGTCGGATCCGCAACGGAGGGGCCGCCGGGCTCGGCGGGGTTGCCGGACTTGCGTGAAAGATCGTAGAGCGTGTCGATCATGTAGTTCATCTTTTGCAGGAACTTCGCCTGCAGCTCGGGATCGTAGCCCGTGCTCGCATAACACTGGGCGAGCGCGGTGAGGTAGTGCCCGCTGGCATGCCCGCGAAGGCGCGTGGTCTGGCTGTCCCAGCCGCGCAACGGTTCGGCGCCTTCCGGCTGTTTCTGGCCGAATGCGTCGCGGAACATGTAGAGGAAGCGATCCGGATTCGAATCGGCGAGCACGCGAATGAACTTGTCGCGGTTCTTGATGAACTGCGTGTCGCGGCCCTGTTCGTCCTTGTCCAGGGTGACCTGGCCGAGGGCGAACGGTTCGACGGTGCGCCGGGGCGTCGGGGGCGGGTTGCCCTCTTTCACGGTCACGAGTGCTTTGGGTTCGAGAGTGGTTCCTGCCACCGTTCCGGTCACCGTATAGGTGCCCGGCTTCAGGACCGATTCGTTATTGGTGGGCGAAGGCCAGATCACGCGCACCGGCGGTCCTTTGGCACCGCCCTCATAGACGCCTTCCAGCAGGTGTGGAATGTCGGGGAGATAGCCGACGACGGTTTCGACGTTGACGTCGGGGACGCTGAGCAGCCTGGGGCCTTTGGACGACGAGCCGGGCTGTGCCGCGGCGGGGGGCGCGCCTGTGGTTTCCGCCGAAACCACCTGTCCGCCTCTGGAGAGCGCGTTGTCGTGGATGGTTTTCACCTGTTGATCCGTGAGCGCGATGCTGTAGAGGCGGACGTCGTACAGCTTCGCCTTCAAACCGGGATCCGCCTCGTATTTCGACCTGCCGAGGTAGAGGCGCCGGGGGCTGTTTCCGGCGAACACCTGATCGAGATCGAGAGTGACGTTGGTTGCGTGGCCGACGCGGACGCCGTCGAGATAGGTGCTGAGCGTGTTGCGGGACGAGTCGAGGACGACCGCCAGGTGAACCCAGCGGTTCGTCGGGACGGCGGGTGCGACCGGGCCCTGTTCTTCGGTCCAGCCGCCGGTGGTGATTCGGGCGCGATATCCTTCGTCGGCTTCGTCGCTGGTGACGCAGCAGAAGAAATTGGCGGTGGTGTCCGGGCCGAAGTCGAAGAAGCGCTGCCAGGGCTCGGTGGATTGGAGGAACAGCCAGCCGGTGACGCTGATGGAATCGACGTCGTTGAGGCTTTGGCCCGGCAATTCGACATAATTTGCGGGTGCGCCTGAAAGGGAAAGCACCTTGCCGAAGCGGGCGTCCTCGGCGTAGGCGGCGGTGCCGTGGAGTGTGGCGTGGTGGCTGTTTCGAGAGCGGTCGTCGGCGGTGCCATTGAACAGGTAGCGGGAGATCAGCGCGGTTTCACCGATGCCGTCGAGGAACTGATCGCCTCCGTCCTGGGCGCCGGCGGGGACAGTGGGGAGGGCGAGAGCCAGGAGGAGGGCGGCGGATGCCTTTTTTGTGTCCATGATCAGGTTCATGTGCTTGAGCTGAAATGATCAGTGTTCGACCGGCCTGGATGGACGCGGCGAACGGCGATCAGGTTAGCGGGGATCGGATGTGTTTCAACGAAATAGGGGCGCGGTGAGGAAAACGGATAGCCGGCGGTGCATTTCTGACTGGTGCCGGAGGGGCGACGCTGCCCGGGTTCGGACGGGCGGAGGCGGAAGTCCGGTTGGCTGTGAATTCTGGTGCAATATCAGCATGCAGGGGTGTGTTTAGGCTATGTCTATCGTTTGCCGGATGACCTTAGATGTCCGTATGTCTATTCCCAGAGAAGAGCCTCAGGTTTCGTGGTCGGAACTGGCGAGGAATCCTGGAATTGCCCTGATGCGTCTTCTGGAAAGTGAACCACTATGAAAACCCAACCGCGAAAGCACTCTATGAAATCAGTATTAGCGGGGTTGGCAACGCTCGCCGCCATCTCGGCGGTGAATGCCGGCACACTCATCAACACGTTCGATGCGGACTTCGATTACGTTGCAAACGGCATACTGGGGGATCCGAACTGGGACGGCGTGTACATGCGCTTCGGGGACATACCGAACGGCTCTCCCGGAGACTTCGGCAACGGCCAGACGCTCATAGCGAACACACTGGATTTTCCGGATGCGCTGGCGCTTCAGACTGTAGGCGGCGATTGGTCCGGAAACGCCAATGATGGCTTCTTCCTGTACAAAGTGGTGGAGGGAGACTTCGATGTTTCGGTTCAGAACCTGCCGGCGCAGTATGCGGGTTTCGCTCCACTCTTCGACAACCGCGCGTTCAATTTTGCCGGTTTGATGGTTCGGGCCTATCACACCAACAACTCCGGGGCTCCGTTCAGCACGACCACCACGAACGTAGCGGAGAACTTCATGACGGCCTGGCGTTTCAACGAGTTCGGCATCGACTCGCAGGTGCGCGTTTCGACCAACGGCGCGAACTTCGAGTACAACCGGCTCGGGAGCAACGACGCCACCAACACGAGCCGGTTCTACCGGATCACGCGTGTCGGGAACGTGTTCACGTTTTACGTGAAGACGAATCTGGCGGATCCCTGGGCGCAGATGACGGTGGCGGAGGCCGACTCGATCACGCGCGAGGATTGGGATGGAATTCCACTTCAAGTGGGTATTGTGCATGCGCCGTTTCAAGCAGAGTCGCGGGACGCTTTCTTTGATGATTTCGAGCTGAGCGGCCCGAATGTGAACGTGCCGGTGATGCCGACGGCGCCGAGCAATTTGATCACGACGGCGACGAATGTGAGCGGGTCGCTGACGTTTTCATGGACCAAGGGCAGTCCGGAGAACAACAGCCTTGTTGTGATGTCCCAGAGGCCGATACAGCACAATCCCGTGCATGGCCGCACCTACACGGCCAATGCCAACTACGGAAGCGCCGATTCGCTGATTGGCGGTGCCGGCCACTATGTGGTGTATAACGGACCGGGCAACTCCGTCACGGTGAACAATCTTGGCGCCAACAATCTGACCTACTACGTCGCGGTTTTCGACTACAGCGGAACCGGGCCCGCCTCGGTCTATAACACCGAGAGTCCGGCGGTGCTGGTGGTTCCGGGGCCGGGCGTCATCACCGGCGCGACGATTGTTGCCGGGACGGACACGATTCCGGTCAACGGCGCTCTGAAGCTCAAGTTGATCGCCACGTTCAGCACGGGCGAGACGAGCGATCAGACGGATGCCACCACGTGGCTGTCGATGAATCCGGGCGTTGCCGATGTGGACATCTTTGGAACGGTGAACGCGCGTTCGGTGGGTTCCGCCCAGATCATGGCAACGTTCGGCCCGCACACTCCGTCGGTGACGATCAACGTACACGGGGCGATCAGCTTCACGGACACCTTCGACGTCAGCCATGACTATCGTCAGAACGGTGTTCTGGGCACGGGCTGGGACGGTGTGTTCCTGAACTTTGGAGATGTGCCCGGCGCGACGGCCGGCGGAGACGGTGAAGGAGAAACCGTTGTGATGGATGCGCAGATCACGGATACAAACGGCCTTTATTTGTCGTCGGTGCTCTCGACCTGGAACAACCTGGCGAACGATGGTCCGTTCCTGTTCAAGGTGGTGCCGGGAAGCACGGCGGGACTGTCGGGTGATTTCCAGGCGGTGCTGCACATCGACAGCATGAACACGCTCAACGGCGTGGTCGCCGGCCTGATGGCGCGGGTTTACAATCCTGCAGATCACGGGCCTGCTCCCGGCGGAGTGGAGCACCATGTCGAGTTCTGGAAGGTCCAGAATGGGACGACCTCGGTGCGCCGCACGCAGGACCAGCCGGGCAACAACACCACCACGATCGCCAACGGCACGGCTGCGAACTGGTTGCTCATGACCCGTGAGAACTCGACGAACTTCTTCTTCTTCGAAAAGGAGAACGAAGAGGATCCGTGGATCTTCGTGGCAGAGGTGGTGCTCGAGGGAGCGGCAAACAATGCGCCGATGGAAGTCGGTATCGCGCAGCAGTCCACGACGGGTGTGAACGGCATCGCAGTGTTCGACCACTTCGCGTTGACGGCCGCGGGTGTTGACGGCAATGCCGTCGGACCCTCCGACGTCAACGATCTCAGCATCAAGCTGGAGGGCCTGTCGATGAAGATCGAATACACGGTCGGCACGAACCTCGACGGCACCGCTCTGGGAAGTGTCGTCGTCATGCGCGCCGGCGCTCCTGTGACAGCGAAGCCTTATGACGGCCAGTCTTTGACCGGGAACCCGGTGTTTGGCCAGGGCACGAGCCTTGCCGGCGGGAACTACGTCGTTCACGTGGTGCCGTCGGGCGGTTCGCAAACGAATCACTCGGTGACGGTCAGCGGCCTGACGCCGGGAGTCGTCTATTATGCTGCAGTCTTTACCTTCAGGGGAGACGGGGCGACCGCAGTTTATAGCGGTGGAGTGGGCGGGCAACTCGCCGCGGGTATGCTGGAAAGCATTTCGGCGACGCTCGAGGGCAACGGCATTCCCCATGGCGGCATTGGCCGGCTGTTGGTGCAGGCGCACTATACAGGCGGGACTGCGATTGATGTGAGCAACGAGGCGGAGGTCTTTTCCACCGACACGAACGTTGTCAAGGTGTTCGGGCGGGTGTTGACCGGTATCGCCAAGGGCACCGCCGACGTGCTGGCGGTTTATGAAGGGCTTACCAATGCCGCAAGCGTCACGGTGCGGGATCCGTCGTTCGTGGACGACTTCGATGTCAGCCACGATTACCTGAGTGGGAGCGTGGCCGGGACCGGTTGGGACGGCCTGTACGATCCGGGTGAAGCCAAAGGCAATCCGATTCCGGATTCGCCGTACGTTCCGCTGGTGGGTTCGGGTGCGACCGTAGCCAATGCGAACATCACGAGCAATGGATTGCTGGTTGTCACTTCGCAAGGTGACGGCTGGGAGAACGCCAATGCCGGTGGATGGTTCCTGTTCAAGTACGTGCCGGGAGACTTCCAGGCGGCTGTGAAGATCGATTTCCTGGAGGTGGCGATGTACAACCAGCCCGGCATCCTGGCGCGCGCTTATGGGATCGGCGGCAACGGCGTTCCGGGAGCGCCTTTCGGCACGGTGGTTTCGGGCAACCAGGGCGAGTATTGGGTGTCGCTGACGCGATTCGATGAGTTTGGCATCGGAACATACACCAGGCGCAATCTCAACAGCGGCCCTGTCACCCAGAGCACCCAGCCTGACCTGGGCGATGGGAACTACTGGTTGCTGATTGTGCGGTCGCATGGAACGAACTTCACGTTCTACAAGCGGCTGCTCGAGACCGACCCGTGGCGGCCGGTTCCCAACAACACCATGTACAACATCGCCCAGTTTGCGAATGCTCCGATGCAGGTGGGCGTGATGGCCGGGCCATGGTTCAACGAGCAGCGAACCGTCAGCTTCGACCGGTTCATGTTGGATATTGGCAGCGGGTCGGCACTGCGCGTTGCCACGGCTGACGGGAACCTCATCCTGTCGTGGCCGGCGGTTCCCGGCGCGGTGTTGCAGTCCACGGAAAGCCTCAGTCCTGCGGAATGGGAGGATGTGCCCGGGACTCCAACCCTGGGCGCCGATGGATACAGCCTGACCGTGCCGATCGGTACAGGGACCAGGTTCTATCGATTGAAGCAGTAGCGTGTGTGCGGCCTGATCAGGCCGAACGAATCAGCAGGCCGGAGGCGGCAACGCCTCCGGCCGTTTGCTTGTTGGACGTTGGTCCGGCTGCGAGTGACAGGCGAGTAGATGAACAGGCGAGTTGAGGGAAGCTGGGGACATCGTGACCCCTGTGATAGGGTTTGGGCAAGTAGAAGTGGTGGCGTTTGGCGAGGTTGAGGGGGCGCCAGTTGAGGAGGGTTCCGGTCAGTGACGGAGCACGAGCCTGAAGGAGCTGCAGGGGGCTTTGCCATTCTTTGCCGCGATTGGGGCGGACCAGATTGAAGTAGAACCAACAGGTGGTGAGCTTGGCCCAGAAGTCTGCGGGGCAGGTGACGGCAACGGCGTGGTTAACCGCATAGAACGCAAAGCGCACAGAGATCACGGCTTATGGCAACGCCCTGACGCGCATTTCGCGAATCCTGATTCCCTTTCGGTGTTGCTGACGGGCTGAAGGCCCACCCACACGACAGCCCAGGGCAACGCCAAGGGCGCTACAAGGCTGTTTCACCACAGAGGCACGGAAGGTTTCGCGATCGAAGAACTCGTCTTCGACCAGTCGGTGAACGGTTTCGACATCGCTCTGCCAGGTGTAACGCTTGGGCGGGATGTAGCGACGAGATGAGCCCAGGGCGCGGACGGTGGAAGGCAGGCCTTGTTCGTCCTGATTTTCGAGGAACTCGCAGCCGTATCGGTTTGCCAGGTCAGGGCGGAGAGATCGACGCCGTGAGCGGCCAGGTGAACGGAGAGCTGTTCCGCCAGGAAGGTGGCGTAGTTTTGGAGAGTTCGTCGGCGAAGCGGGGTAGATTGAGACGAGTCATCTGGGGCCAGTAATAGGGAATATCCTGGAGATGCCTGGTATCAATGGAGAGCAGTTGGAAAAGGCGCCACTGTCGTTTGACCGAGCTGTTTTTTGGTGGCGGGTTTCTTTTTGCGTGGCTGAATCAATCCTTTCTGACGGAGCACACGGGCAATGGCGTTATGACTGCAAGGCAGAAGGGACTCGCGTTTGAGACGCTGGGCACCAAAGCCGGTTTGGTTGCGCAATCTTTCACCAGGAGGTCACGATGTCCCCAGCCTTTCCCATGGACAGGCGAGTTGACGCTTGACCCCGGGCCGTCCGGGGGGGTAATTTTCCGGCGGTAGGCGCAGGCAGATGCGTCAGGGGTGACAGCGTGGATTTTGCATAGTCGCTGGTGCTTCCGGAGTATGTCAGGAGGCGGCGATTAGAGTAAGTTGGCAGGTGTTCCCTGCGTGAACGGTCAGTTGAACAAATCCGAAAATGAAAGCGTTCTCTAATTCCCCATTTGCAATGGCCCGTGTTGATCGTCGCGGCTTTACTTTGATCGAGCTGCTGGTGGTGATAGCGATCATAGCGATCCTCGCCGCCATGCTGCTTCCGGCGCTGGCCGCCGCCAAGGACAAAGCCAAGCGGACGAACTGCATCGCAAACGAGAAGCAATTGACGCTCGCGATCCATATGTACGCGAGCGACAATCGGGACCGGCTTCCGAGTAATCAGAATGCGGGAGCCTGGTGCTGGGACATGCCCACGGCAGTTGGAACGGCGATGGAGAACTCGGGAACCAAAGTCAAGATCTGGTACTGCCCCGGGATGTCGCCGCCCTTCGGGGACACCGACTTTTATAATCTCTGGAATTTCACCGGATCGTATCGTGTGGTGGGTTATGCCTGCACGTTCACAAACACTGCATCCCTCATCAATGCCTACGAGAATGCGACCCTGACGCAGGTTTCCCGCGTCCAGACCGGGTTCAATCAGTATCGACTTGAGACGCCGGTTGAGCGGGTGTTGATAGCGGACGTCACAATTTCCGAGGGCAGTCAGAAGACCAAGACGCAGGCGAACAGCTACAACTGGACTTCTGTTCAGGGCGGATACTGGAAACCCCACACGACCGCTCACATGAAAGGGCGTACTCCGCGTGGCGGCAATCTGGGAATGCTTGACGGCCATGTGCAATGGCGCCGGTTTGAGAGCGACGACTTTATTGTCAGGACCGAGGGCACCGGCAGCCCGACGTTCTGGTGGTGATTCGGCGCACCTTTGTTAAGACGATATGAGAACGTGCCTTTTGTTGATTGTGTCGCTTTGTGCGGCAGGACTGTGGACGGGTTGCGGGAGAGAGGAGGCGACGGAACCGGAAGTGCCTGTTCCTGCAGATACGCCGACGGCACCCGGTCAGCCTCCGGCGGCAGGCATGCCGCAGCAGCCGGCGCAACCTGAAGTGGAATTTGACACAGTGGTGGCGGATCGCGCCATTGCCTTTGCTGAAGGCCAGCTTGCGCGCCAGAACTACAGCGCAGTGCGGGAGTCTCTCCTGCAACTGCAGAACATGAAGTTGACGCCTGCTCAACGGCAGAGAGTGGACGCAATTAGAGCGAAGCTGCCGCCTCAATAGACTTCGCGCTTCGATCTCGGGACCTGGTTCGTTACCGATCCGCGTCGTCGCGCAAGTGGATCCTGTTTTGTTTTCTTTTGATCGGGACTGTCCAAATTTCTTAACTTAACTAAGTAAGAATTTGAGGCTCCGGTCGCTTATGGTGAAAGCACTGCAGGAACTGGCCGACGTAACGATCCATGGCCCCAAGACCCGGCTACGCGGTGTACGTGCGCCGAAGGTGGAACCGCGTCCGTGGATTGATCCTTTCCCCGTCTGTCAAACGCTGACCCAGTATCACATTATTCATCTGGGTGTTCAGGAGACGGTGGCGCCGATGAAGATCGTGCGCACCAGGCAGACGACCACGTATTTCCTCGCGTGTTTCGGCGGCAAAGGACGGGTGCTGATCGACGGGCGTTGGCGCGTTTGCCGGGAAGGCTTCGCGTGCCTGCTGCCGGCTCACACGCTCAACGCGTTCGAGGCGATCTCTGGGAGCCGGTGGGATTATTGCTGGGTGTGTTACCAGCGGCCGGCCGAACAGCGTCCTGTTGCCGGTGTCTCGCCCGTGATGGCGCGTTTCGAAGCGCTGCCTCTTCGCGCGGCGATTGAAGGATTGATCTACGAATGCAGCGGTCCCAGCCAGCCCTCGCTGCTCCAGCAGTGGACGGATCTGATTCAGTCGTATGTCATGCGCTTTGCGCAGCCGACGGATCAGCCGGATCAGTTGCGGCTGCTATGGGAGCGCGTGTTGTCGCATTTGTCCGACGAGTGGACGCTGGCCCGTCTGGCGCGCGAAGCCGGGTACAGCAACGAGCATCTGCGCCGCCTGTGCCGCCGCCAACTGGGCAGGAGCCCGATGCACCAGGTGACGTATCTGCGCATGCGCCGCGCCGCGGAATTGCTGGTCACCACGGATAAGACGATCGAGTCCATTTCCCACGAGATCGGTTACCACAATCCGTTCGTTTTCTCGAACGCCTTCACGAAGTGGATCGGGTGGAGGCCTTCCGAGTACCGGCGAAAGAAGGTGCCTCCGAGCGCCGCGCTCCGGTGAGCTCATTGCCGTCGCGTTTTCAACGATGACACGGCGCGCCGGGGCTTCCGCACGGGCGGACAACGCGAGTCCGGGCTTCCAACCGTCTCAACGCATGCTGATGCGCAGAATGGTCAGTGAATGCGGCGGGAATTCCTGCTGGAGGACCGGTCCATGGACTTTCAACGGGGCAACCGACGGCATCACGTTGGTGGGATTGTCGAGCGAGTTGTTGTCGGTCGGCTCAGCCGAGGTCAATCGAATCATTGTGCCTTCCGTGCGCAGCCGTGCGCCTTCGATACGCACGGTCGAGGAGGAGGTTTCCGCCGAGTTGTTGATGACCTTGAGAACCAGTTCGCGGCGGTCGTCGTCCGTTCCGGCCACGGCGAAGATGCTGGAGACGGGCTCCGCGACCACGTCGTGAACCAGTTTGCCGTCGAGGTAGCAGCGGATGCGATTGCCGGCCAGCTCGACTTTGATGTCGTACCAGCGTTCGGTTTCGATGGTGCCGCGGACGGGGGAGCCGACGGCGGTTTGCGAGCCCTGGACGCTGTGTTCGACGGCGTGCTGGCTGTTGCCCCAGCCGCCGAGGTTCCACCAGTACTGGTCGCCGTTTCTGTGACCGAAGATGATGAGGAAACCTTCGTTGCCTGACAGTTTGCGCGCTTTCAGCGTCAGGGTGTAATCGGTCCACGATTCATCTCCGATGAAGCGGGAGGCGCGGCCATTCCGGCCCTGTCGGAAGGCGCCGTTGACCACGCTCCATTGTCCGCCGCCGCGACGTTGCGCGCCCTGCCAGCCTTCGGCGCCGGAGCTGAAGTCGGATTGATACAGGGTCTGCCCGTTTTTTTCGACGCGGATATCCTTGAATTCGGCGCTGGTGTTCCAGGTGCCGACGCCGATCTGGCCGGCGACCTTGAATCCGGCGTGGGCCGGGATGACGACCTCGGTGTTCACGATGCGGGTGGGCCGGTTCTCGCCGAAGAGTTTCCAGAGATGGTAGGAAACGGTTCCAAAGGACCGAAGGCTGTCGAAATAGATCATCGCGTGCCAGGGCGGCGGGGCGCCGGTCAGTTCCGTGCGGCCTTCCACGTGTCCGAGCAGCGGCGCGTAGGAAACCATGCTGACGGTGTCGGCGTTGCGTTCGCAGCCCATGAGGAAGATGCCTTCGGCCAACGCCGCGCGGAGGTTGCCGCGGGTGGGTCCTCCCTCCTGCGAGGTGACGGCGACTTCGCCGAGGTAGAGCGGGGGAAGCGAACGGTCCCGGCCGTCATATTCCCTGTGACGGGACACAAACCATCCCGGCGAGTTGTAGTAGTGGCGGTCTTCGATGTTGTAAACGGCGTCGCCCAGGGATTCGCGGCTGGTCCATGAGAGATCGGCGAGATATTTGATGTCGGGATACTTTGCCTTCATGGCTTCGTGAATGAAGCGGTAGCGCTCGCCATATTCGCGGCCCTGGTTTTCGTTGCCGATTTCGACGTACTTCAGGTTGAACGGCGCGCGGTGTCCCGCCTGCGCCCGGAGCCGGCCCCACGCGGAGCGCGGGCTGCCGTTGGCGTATTCGACGAGGTCCAGGAAGTTGTCGCGCACCCATCCCATTTCGCTCATGGGCACGTGTTCCCGCTCGCGGAAGATGCAGGTTTGTCCGGCGAAACCGACCCAGAGCGGTTCGGCTCCGATGTCTTCGCAGAACTGGAAGTATTCGAAGATGCCCATGCCGTGGGTGCGGCGGTAATTCCACGGGCCCCAGCGTTCCTGCCTGTGTTCCACGGGGCCGATCGTGAGTTTCCAGTTGTAGGCGGTTTCGACGGTGCCGCCTTCCACAACACAACCGCCGGGAAAGCGGACAAAGCCAGGTTTGAGGTCCGCGATCATTTGAGCCAGGTCCGGGCGCAAGCCGTTCGCCCGACCCTTCCACGTTTGGGCGGGGAAGAGCGACACGAAATCGAACCAGACCTTTCCGTTGTCTTGCGCGAGGATGACCAGCCGGGCTTTCCCCTCGGTGCGGGTGCCCTTCAGCCTTGCCTCGAACTTGCGCCAATCGGCGCGGATATTTCGCAGTTGCACTTCGGTGGAGCAGGGAGTGCCGGAAGCGTCTTCAAGGCGCACCGCGAGCGGTCCGTTAAAGCCCTCGGCTGCTTTTGCGTGGAGAGAGAGCGAATAGGATTCGCCTTCTTTGATGCCGATGCTGAAGAAGCCCTCGTTTGCGATCCCGATCCGGCCTCCGGCTGCGTTCTCCACGTCCAGTCGCAGGCAGTAGGCGGATTCCTCGGTAATGCCGCCGGAGGTTTCGAGGTGCATGGAACCGCGGGCGTCTCCGCTCTGGACGAGCGACCAGAAGGGCGCGCCGTTGGTTGTATAGCCGTAGCGCGAGTAGCCCGAGTCGAACCCGTGCGCGTCGCGCCAGTGCCCATCGACGAAGCGGTAGCCCTCGGGCGGGCGGGCATCCTCGAACGCGCGATTGCGAACCAGCTCGGCGTACAATCCGCCATCCACGCCGTGATTGATTTCTTCGAGAAAAATTCCGTAGAGCCGCGGATTCACCGCCGGACCTTTCCGGGAAATGTCCACGTTGATGACGGCATTATCCGCGGCGGACGAGCCGGGAAGAACCAGCACTAACGAGGTGAAAAGAACAGTGGACGTGCGCGAAAGGAGTCGGGTCACTCTCATCAGAATACTGGTTCTCGCTTATGGGTTGGCGGCGGTGGTGGAGCTGGCGCCGGTTCCCGTGCCGGCTCCGGCCGAGGCTCCTGTGCCGCCCCGGCGGCGGCGGGGTTCGGCTTTCGTGATCTCGATCCGGCCGCTGTAGAAATCGTCGAGCAAGGCGTATGCCTCCGGGTCGTATTTCCGGAGGCCTTCCGGTCCGTCCTCCGGCTTCGGGCCCGACATGCTGAGATCGCCGCGCGTGCCGAAGTACCACATGGTGAGTTCGGCGAAGAATTCGTCGGGATTGCTTCCGGCATAGGATCCTCGCCACAGGCCTTTGTCGAGCGAACGCCGGTATTGCGCGTTGAAGAGCTCGCGGACGTCTTGCTGCACGCCGTTGTTGCGGATGTTGTGCGCGAATTCGTGAACGCAGATGTCGCGGCCGCGATAGCGGTCGTTCTCGAGCTTGAGCAGGTTCTCCTCGCCGCACGAGGTGAGTCGGCCGCCCATGCCGCGGGTGCGTTGATCGCGGGTGAGACCGTTGTATTCGGGGATTGGCCTGCCCTTGTCGTGACGCCACTCCGGCAGGTCGGTGGTGACCTGGTCCTTGCCGATGATATGAAGGGCGGCGCCGACGGCGACGAGGTTTGAAACGACCATGGGTTGCCGCGGCAGGAGATTTGAGAAAAGCATCGAGAGCCGGTCGTAAGCGGCGTACATCGCTTCGTCTGAAACCACCTGATGCGCTTTGATGGGGATGCCGTGGAAATCGAGCACCTTGGAGAAGAAATCCTTCTCCGGCGGGTCGAGGATCATGATCGCGGGCCGTCCCGGAGGCGGTTGGCCGGCGTTCAGGAACGATGCGCTGAAGGCGGCCAATGCGAGCACCAGGATGGTTTGTATTCTCATGCGCTTGTTCAGACGGAACTGTGCTTCATCAGGATACGCCACGGGGGTCTCCGCTTTGTGTCACTTCCGTCATCTGCAGACAGCGTGCAGAGGGTCGAGAACGCTCTCCCGGACACTCCCGGATTCGGGCACGCAGTCAGCTCTTGACGAGGCGATTGGCCGGCTTGCGCCCGGCCTTGCGGCGGTGGCCGTCGATGCCGTTGCGCGACTGAGCGGCCGACATCAGCGGTTTCGCGCGCTTCCTGGTGTTCATCAGCTCTTCGATTTCTTCCGCTTCGATCGGAATAT
Organism: Verrucomicrobia subdivision 3 bacterium UBA3939; assembly: GCA_002385705.1. Taxonomy (GTDB): domain Bacteria; phylum Verrucomicrobiota; class Verrucomicrobiia; order Limisphaerales; family UBA3939; genus UBA3939. The sequence continues at coordinate 56,354 of DGDZ01000072.1, read as the reverse complement.
CGGCCATCAGGTCCACGGGACCGTCGGCGGTGATCAGGACATCGTTCTCCAGCCGCACGCCGAGTCCTTCCTCGGCGATATAGATGCCGGGCTCGACGGTCATCACCCATCCTGCCTGCAGTGGTTCGGTGGTGATGCCGACGTCATGGACGTCCAGCCCGAGCGGATGTCCGACGCCGTGCATGAAGTATTTCCTGAACGCGGGCTGCTCCGGATCCTGCCGCCGGATTTCGTTCATGGTCAGCAGGCCGAGATCGACGAGCTCCTTCTCGATCAGTTGCTCGGCGTCCTTTTGCCAGTCGCGGATGCGCTTGCCGGGCGTCAGTCCGGCGATGCATTGCCGGAGCACCCGCAGGACGGCGTCGTAAACGCGGCGTTGACGGCGGGTGAAACGGCCGTTGACGGGGATGGTGCGCGTGAGGTCGGCGTTGTAGTTGGCGTAGGCGGCGGCGACGTCGAGCAGCAGCACTTCGCGATCGCGGCAGACGTTCGAATTGGAGACGTAGTGGAGGCAGCAGGCGTTGGCGCCGGAGCCGATGATGGGCGGGTAGGCGAACCGGCAGCCGTGTCGAATGAACTCGTGGGCCAGTTCCGCCTCCACTTCGCACTCGAGAACGCCCGGTTGGACGAAGCCGAGCACGCGCCGGAAACCGGCGCCGGTGACGTCGCATGCCTTCTGGAGCAGGGCAATTTCGATATCGGACTTGATCGAGCGGAGCCGGTGCATGAGCGGCGCCAGTCTCCGGTAATCATGGAGCGGGTAGCGCCGGAGGGTGTCGGCGACGAAGCGCGCTTCGCGGGTTTCCACCTCGATGACGGCGCGTTTGTGTTCGTTGGTGTTGAGGTAAACGTGCTCGCATTCGCACATCAGGCGGTGGAACAGGCGCGGGAATTCCGGCAGCCACTGGATGTTGGCGATGCCGCTGATCTTGCGGGCTTCCTGTTTGGTGAGCTTGTGTCCTTCCCAGAGCTGGTTCTCGGCCGTGGGCTCCCGCACGAAGAGGATTTCGCGATGCTTCGCCTCGTCGGCATCGGGATACATCACCAGGATGGTCTGTTCCTGTTCCACTCCGGTGAGGTAGAACAGATCGGAGGCGCAGATGGGGACAAGGGTGCCGTCGGCGTTCGTGGGGATGACGTCGTTGGCATTCAACACCACGAGTGAGTTCGGAGGCAGCAAAGATCTCAGTCGCGCTCGGTTCGTGATGAACAGCTGCGGGTCAATCGGTTCGTAACGCATGATATTGAAATCGTTCAAAGTTCAGCACTACTCCGGGCGGCCGCCGAGAACGGCCTCTTCCGGAGAGACCGGCAGCTTACGGTTCATCACGTTGAATTGCGAGTGGGTTCATCGACAACCCCCGTCTGCAGTGTTGCCGCAGTGTAAGGTCGTCCGCGTTATTGCCCCATTGAGCAAATGCACAGGCACCTATCGGATATCACCGCCACCGGTTGCGCGGGCGTTGTCCCGGCTTGTAGGATGGCGCCCGTCGGCCATTGACGACCGGCGGTGAACACACTCAAGCCGATGAAAATCATTAGTTTTCCTCTTGTCTGCGCGGTTTTCGCCCTTGTTACTTCGGCGCCTTCCCTCAGGGCCGGCCAGGCCTGGCCCCACCCGATCCCCTGCCGGATCCAGGACGAGGGCAATCCGGATCTGTTCATTATGACTTTGGGTGACGTGGAAACGCCCCTGGCACAGGGGACCTTTGATCCGGTGAAGGACCAGGTAACCCTGAACGACGGCACGGTGCGGGAGCATTACTACCGGGACGTGCTTGGGGTCAAATACTATCGGCCGATGGACAAGAACCGGTTCCCGTTGCCGCCCTCGGGTTTTTGCACCTGGTATTTCTACTACACGCGTATCAACGAAGCGGAGGTCAAGCGCAATGCCCGGTGGATCGCGGAGAATCTCAAGGATTACGGCGCTCAATACGTTCAGATTGACGATGGCTGGCAGGGAACCGGGGCCAGAGGCAGCGCACGGAACTGGGAAGCGATCCATCGCGAGCGGTTCCCGGGCGGCATGGAGGAACTGGCCCGATACATCAAGTCGCTCGGACTGACGCCGGGCATCTGGATCGCGCCTCACGGGCAGAACAACGATGACGTGGTGAAGGCGAATCCCGGCGTGTTCCTGTTGCGCCCGGACGGCACGAGCGCGTCGGAGACCTGGGAAGGCCGTTTTCTCGTGGACCCGACGCATCCCGGTTCGCACACCTACCTGAGCAACCTTTTCGCGAGACTGTCCGGATGGGGTTACGAGTACTTCAAGATCGACGGTCAAACCATCGTCGTGGACGAATACAAGTCGAAGGGCGAATTCATGCACGTGCCCGGCCAGGACGGAGCGGAGATCTATCGGAAGACACTTGAGACCATTCGGACGGCCATCGGTCCTGACCGGTATCTGCTCGGTTGCTGGGGCATTCCGATGGAGGGCGTGGGGATCATGAACGGTTCCCGGACGGGAGGCGACATTGTGCTGGGCTGGGGCGGGTTCCAGACCGCGCTGCGTCCGACGCTCCAATACATGTATCTGCACAACATTGTCTGGTACACGGACCCGGACGTCCTGACCGTGCGCGCGCCGCTGACACTGGATCAGGCGCGGGCGTGGGCGGCGCTGCAGGGGTTGACGGGGCAGGCGCTGCTGACCAGCGACCGGTTGACCGACCTGTCTGAGGAGCGCGTGGAACTGTTGCGGCGGGTGTATCCGGCGGTGGACATCCGTCCGCTGGACCTGTTCCCGACTGAACGCTACAAGCGAATCTGGGATCTCAAGGTGAATCATCTCGGGCGCCAGTACGACGTGGTGGGCGTGTTCAATTTCGGCGAGGAACGAAAGCAGCAGACGCATTTGAAGTGGGCTGATCTCGGGTTGGACGCCGACGCCCTTGTGCATGTGTTCGACTTCTGGAACAAGGAATACCTTGGCGCGTGGAAACGCGGGATTCTGGTGGAGACGGCGCCGACGAGTTGCCGCGTGCTGGCGCTGGTGCCGGCGAAGGGGCAGGTTCAGCTCGTCTCGACGAGCCGGCACATGACGCAGGGCTGGGTGGATCTGGTTTCGCTGGAAAGCGAACGCGACGGCCTGGTCTATCGCGGCCGGAGCAAGGTGATTCGCAACGACCCGTATCAGCTCAGCTTCGCGTTTCCGCCCGGAACGAACTACATCGTGAAGTCCGCGTCGGTGCGGGCCGGTTTCCTGCGGCGCCTGCCTGTCCGGGTGACGCATCACCAGGGCTGGGCGGCCGTGCAGTTTACGCCGGGCAGGACCACGGAAGTGGATTGGGAAATCGAGTTCGGGCCGGCGGACACGTACTATCACTATCCTCAGGCGGCGCCCGAAGGCGTCGCGGTGGAACGCGTCGGGATCGATGGCGTGAACCTTGCCTGGCAGGAGCAGTATTGGTTGAACAACGGTTACCAGGTTTACCTGAATGGCGAACTGCAGGGATACACGCCCGTGGCGAACTTCCCGCTGCGCGGCCTGGATCCTCGGTCCAACTATGTCGCCTCGGTCAAATGTATCTGGCAGGACGGAACCGAAAGTCCGCGCGCGGGCGAAGTGCGGTTTACGCTCGCTTCGATGCTTCCCCGCACAGTGTCTCTGACGCAGTTGGAACCCGCGGCGTCCAGCGGGCGATGGAGCGGAATTCAACCGGACGCCTCGGCCGGAATGGGTGTCGAGCTGGGCGACACATTTCACGATCGCGCTCTTCGTTCGGGGCTCGGCGGCGAGATTGAATTCGGCCTGAACGGATTGTTCAGCCGGTTCACGTCGGTGGTGGGCTTTGAACCCGGGAGCGGCGCTGCCACGAACGCGCAGGTCGAGTTCATCGTGTCAGGCGACGGAAAGGAGTTGTGGCGCAGCGGTCCGGTGGCCCGTTCGGATTCGCCGAGGCCGGTGGACGTGAAGGTGGAGGGAGTGGACCGGCTGAAGCTCCGCGTGACGGGCTCGGGCGGAGGACGTCGCGGCGGCGGCGGGCGGCGTGGACGCCTGACCGCCGTGTGGGCGGATCCGAAAGTCGCGCGCTAGAAAACAGCCGACAACCAACATCCAACATCGAACATCCAACGCCCAGGAGAAGGGGGAGGAACATTCAACGCTCAACATTCAATGCAACGGTGGGGCGAGCAGCCTGCCACGCCGAAGCTGGGCGAAGGGGGTCTCCGCGAGCTATCGTCCGACGACGCACGTTTCCCGAAGCGACTCCTCGCGGCGTCGCTGGCAACCTTGAATTCACTGTTCACGCCGTCTGCAGGCGGAACTCGGAATGTCGCGCTTTGTCAGCGTGCTGCGACTGGTCCGCTCTGCGGCACACAGTCGCGCTCCTACTGAAGCACATTGCCGTCGGCGTCGATCGGGCGGATCTCGGTGAAACCGAGTTCGCGCAGGCCGGGCTCGATTCTGCTGCGATCCCCAACGACGACCCAGACCTGTTGGGGAAGATCGATGACGCGCTCGGCGGCGCGGGTGACGTCGGCCAGTTGCAGGGCTTCGGCCCGCTTCGGGTAGGTGGCGAAGTAGTCGTCCGGCAACTGGAACCGGACGATGTCGCTGATGGCATTGACCACCTGCGCGCTGGTTTCCCAGGCGCCGAGCAATCGCAGGATGCGGTCTTTCCGGGCCTTGGCCAGTTCTTCCGGTGTGATCGGCCGTTCGCCGACGATGCCGCGGAGTTCCTTTTGGATTTCGAGGATTGACTCGCTGGTCTTGTCGGTCTGGACAGGCGCCATGACGAAGAAGGGGCGCTGGCCGCGGGCGGCCGCGAGCGTGGTGCGCGCGCCATAGGACCAGTGCTTGTCCTCGCGCAGGTTCATGTTGATGCGCGACGTGAACGTGCCGCCGAGGATGTGGTTCATGGTTTCGATGGCCACTTCATCGGGGTTGTTCTTCGGAGGCGCGAGTTCGCCACAGAAGATGATGGACTGAATCGATCCCGGGCGATCCATGACGTAGAGGACCGAATTGGTGGGCATGGTGACTTCGGGAAGGTTTTTCACGGGCACGTCGCCGGGGCGCCAGGAGCCGAACAGTTTTTCGATCTTCGGGCGGATCTCGGCCAGGGTGGTATCTCCGACGACGATGAGCGTTGCGCGGTTCGGTTTGAACCAGGTGTTGTAGAACTGCTGCACGCTCGCGCGCGTGAGCGACGACACGGATTCGGTGGTGCCCGAGCCGGTGAAGGGAATCCCGTAGGCGTGCGTCTCGCCGTAGATCAACCGGGGCAGGACGCGCAGCGCCATGGAGGCCGGCTCGCTTTTCTCGCGCTGGATCGCGTCGAGTTGCTGGTTCTTCAGCCGGTTGAAGTCGGCTTCAGGAAAGGAGGGATGGAGGATGACATCGGCGAAGATCTCGAGGGAGGCGTCGAGGTTCTCCTTGAGCGCGGAGAGGGCCACCGTGGACGTGTCGAGATCGGAGGAGGTATTCAGGACCGCGCCGAGGCGCGCGAGCGCGTCACTGATTTCGAGCGCGGTGCGGGAGCGGGTTCCTTCGTCCAGCATGTCGAGGGTGAGCTTTGCGGTTCCGGGAACGCTGCTCTGGTCGGCGGCGTAGCCGGCGTCGATCTGAAGCGCGAAGTGAACGAGCGGCAGCGCGCGGCGCTGAGCAAGGACGATGTTGAGGCCGTTGGGCAGCGTGGCCTTTTCGAGTTCGGGGAATTTCACCTCGGGCGTGATCTCGGGAATGGGGAGTGTGGACCGATCGACGTCTTCTGCGAGAGTTGCGCGCTGCGGGAGCGGGTGCACTTCGAGGATGTACACGCCGTCGCTCAGCCATTTGCGCGCCGCGTCCCGGAGATCCCGGGCGGACGCTTCGCGGGTGTTGCGTAGCATCACTTTGTAATGGCCGGGGTCGCCCATGAACACCTGGTTGCGCGCGAGCAGGTCGGACTTTCCTCCAAAACCGCCGATGCGCTCGATGCCGCGGAGAAAAGCCGCTCGGTACTCGGTTTTGACCCGTTCCAGCTCGGACGAAGTCGGTCCCTTGTCCAGGAAACGCGCCAGTTCTTCGTCCAGCGCGCGTTCGACGCGCTCGAGCGGGACGCCGGGGCGGGCGGTGGCAACGATGGCGAAGCGGCCTGCGATTTCGCCGGGGTTGATGTAGGCCACGACGTCCGTTGCGATCTGGTCGTCGTAAACAAGGCGCTTGTACAGCCGGGAGGTTTTGCCTGAACCGAGCACGTCGCTGACGAGGTTCAGGTAGTCTGTTTCCGGGTCGCCGTAGGGCGGGATGTTCCAGTACTTGTAGATGCGCGCCTGAGGGACGCGGTCTTCGGCGATCTGGCGGTGGCTTCCGGAGCGTTTGGCGATCCATTTCCGGTGTTTGGCCAGCGGCGGTCCGGACGGGATCCAGCCGAAGTACTTCTCGACTTTCTGGCGGACGGTTTGGGTGTCCACGTCGCCGGCGACGACGAGGGTGGCGTTGGCGGCGCCGTAGTAGGTGCGGAACCATTCCCGCACGTCGTCGAGTGAAGCGGCGTTGAGGTCCTCCATGGAACCGATGACCGTGTGCGCGTACGGATGTCCGGGAGGGAAGGTGCCCTTGACGATCAGTTCCCGGGCCAGTCCGTAGGGCTGGTTCTCGGACTGGCGCTTTTCGTTTTGAACGACGCCGCGCTGCTCGTCGAGCTTGGCCTCGTCCACGGCGTCGAGCAGGTGTCCCATCCGGTCCGATTCCATCCAGAGGAGAAAATCGAGTGCCTCTTTGGGCGCGTTCTGGAAGTAATTGGTGCGATCCTCGTTGGTGGTGCCGTTGAGTTCGGTGGCGCCGACCTGTTCCATGGCTTTGAAGTAGTCGTCGTTGAAATGTTTGCTGCCATTGAACATGAGGTGCTCGAACAGGTGAGCGAAGCCGGTGCGGCCGGGGGGTTCGTTCCTGGAGCCGACGTGGTACCAGACGTTCACGGCGACGATGGGGGCCTTGTGGTCTTCATGGACGATGAGGGTGAGGCCGTTTGGAAGGACGAAACGCGTGTAGGGAATGTCGATTTCGCCGGCGGCGCGCGGGGCGGCCGGGGTCCAGCGGGCAAAGCTCACGATGAGGAGGAGCCAGGCGAATGGTTTCCAGCGGTTCATAGTTTTCATCCGATTCGCCCACAAGCTGCGCCAGCCGGGAGAACAATCAACTGAAAAAGCCTTTTCTGTTTGACCGTCCGGATGATTTTCGATAACCAGCACGGGCTGCCTCCACCCGGCCAGCTTGAACCGGCACCGAGTCGAGGCCAGCTTTTTACAGCAATGCTGAAATCGAAATCATTCCTTGCGATCGACTTCGGAGCGGGAAGCCTCAAATTGGCGGAGTTCGAGGTCAATGAAGCGGGCGGACTGCGTCTGAAGGATTACGCCATTCGATCTCTCGGCATTGAAGGTGCGCAGGAATCCACGCGTGAAGCCACGATTTTGAAGGCCCTTCAGGGGCTTCTGGCCGAGCGCCCGACCCGCGCCCGCGACGTCAACGTCTGCGCCCCGGGGTTCCATGTCTTCTCCAAGTTCGTCAAGCTGCCTCCGGTGGACGCGGGGAAGGTCACCCAGATCATCCAGTACGAGGCGCAACAGAACGTGCCTTTCCCGCTGCAGGAAGTGGTGTGGGATTACCAGATTCTGGGCACCACACCGGGCGGCGAGCTCGAGGTGCTTCTGGTCGCCATCAAGGCCGACATCGTGGAAGGCCTGTTCCGCGTCACGGACGCCGCGCGCCTCAAATTGCAGGTGACGGACGTGTCGTCGGCGGCGCTGTGCAACGCGTTTCGATACAACTACGGCGACATCGAGGAGTGCACGATGCTCCTGGATATCGGCGCCAAGACCAGCAACCTGCTGTTCTTCGAGAAGGGGAAGGTTTTTTCACGCAGCATCAATCTCGGGGCGAACTCGATCACGCAGGATTTCGCCAACGAATCGAAGCTGAAGTTCGAAACCGCGGAGAAGATCAAGATCGATGAAGGTTTCGTGAGCCTGGGCGGCGCGTACGAGGAGCCGGAGAATCCGCATCAGGCGGCGATCTCGAAGATTGCGCGGCAGTTCATGACGCGGCTGCACATCCAGGTGAACCAGACGATGCAGTTTTACCGGGGGCAGCAGGGCGGGTCGGCGCCGCAGCGTCTGTTCCTGTGCGGTGGCGCGTCGGTGATGCCCTACACCGCGCAGTTCTTCGCCGAGAAACTCAATGTCCCCGTCGAGTACTTCAATCCGTTCCGCAACGTGCAGATCGATCCCGCGGTGAACCTCGAGGATCTCGCGCGCGTGGCTCACTCGATGGGCGAAGTGGTCGGGCTCGGCCTGCGGAACCTCGCGCACTGCCCGGTGGAGTTGAACCTGATTCCGGAGAGCACGCGCCGGATGCAGTCGTTCAACGAGAAGAAGCCGTACCTCTTCGCGACCGTCTTCGCTCTGGTCGCCGTCGTGGGATTGATCGGGTTGTTGTTCCAGCAACTGGCCAACGTGAAGGCGGAGGAGCTGAAGAACAATGTGCTGCCGCAACTGGATCCGTTGCGGCAACTGGAGGCGCAGTTCAACAACGCGTATCGGGCTCTTCAGGAGAGAACCAACGAACTGCACCAGCTCGCGAGCTGGATGAACGGGCGGTACTACTGGGCCGATGTGCTCACGGAAATCCGGCGGGTGTTGATTCGCACCGAACAGGAGAGCCAGAAGCGGCTGGGCGCCGAAACGGGCGTCTGGCTCGAGCAGTTCCTGACCACCGCTCCGCGCGTGGAGGTTTCCGCGTTCGGCGCGGATGCGTATGGGGGCATGGATCCGATGGCGCCGCGCTATCAACCGGGCGCGCCCGCGGGGGTGAATATGATGGCGGAGGATCCGGCCATGCAGCGCTATATGGCAATGGGCGCAGTTGGAATGGAAGTGGACGGGACTCAGCCCATGGCGGATGGCAGCATGCAGCCGCCGCTGCCGGAACTGGCGCCGGCGGGCACCAACCAGATTTCGACGGTCAAGATTGTATGTCGCGGGGTGGACCTGTCGGCCCAGATCCCGGAAGCCAACCTGACGATCACATCCATGCTGGAGAGCGAGCTGAAGGCCAGCCCGTATTTCGATTCCAACGCAACCCAGGTGGTGAGCCAGAGCATTCTGTCCGACTCGACGACGCGCGTGCCGACGTTCACGGTGACGCTGCTGCTGGTGCTGAAGAATCCGCTCACCCTCTAGTATGTCCTGGATCAAGCGCAATCTTTACTCGGTCATCGGAGCGGCGGTTGCCGTTGTGCTGCTGGCGCTGGCGGGCACGTATCTCTTCTCGAAGTGGAAGCTCAACAACCGAAACCGCGAGGAGCTTGAAGCGGCGTATGCAGACTGGGGGCGCATCATGACGCGGACCCCCACGCCGGGCAACAACAAGACCAACAACATCGGCAACGCCCGGAATCACGAGGCCAGCGTGCGGAAAACGATCGACGTGATGAAGCGCTACTTCGTGCCGGTGCCGCCGATTCCCAATCCGGAGGAAGGGCCGGTGACGCGGGACGAGTTTCTGTCGGCGTTGCGCCGCACGATCAACCAGCTTCACAAGGAAGCCGAGAACCTGGGCGTGACGGTTCCGGCGAGGTACAGTTTTTCATTTGAGGCGCAGAAGGATCTGTTCAACCCGGCGCCCGGCAGCCTGGGGCCGTTGTCCCAGCAACTGGGGGATATTCGCGCGATCTGCACGATTCTGTTCCGCGCGAAAGTGAACAGCCTGGACAACATCCGCCGGGAGCGGGTGTCCACCGACGACTACCGGGGGCCGGTGCAGGATTATCTGGAGGCGACGGTCACGGCGCAGACGAACGACCTGGCCGTGCTGGTGCCCTACGAAGTGACGTTCCAATCGTTCAGCGGCGAGCTGGCGGAAGTGCTGGCCGGGTTTCAATCGTCGCCGCACGGGTTCATTGTGAAGTCCGTCAACGTGATGCCCGCGTCTCAGGCTCCGGCGATGGGAATGGACGGGATGATGGCCGGGCCGGGCGGGCTGGGCGGGCCGGAGCGTTATGAGCGCTACACTCCTGTGCCGGGCTATTATCCTCAGCCGGTACCGCAGCCGCAGCCGGCCCGCGGCGGGCTGCAAACGGTTCTGGATGAGGAGCAGTTGAGGATAACTCTGATTGTGAATGTGGTGAGATTACTGCCGCGCAACTGATGCAGTTCCTGAAGAAAAACTACGAGAAGATTCTGCTGGGCATTGTGCTGCTCGGCCTGGTTGGCGCCGCGGTGTTCATGCTGCTGGTGGTCGGCCAGGAGCGCCAGGCTCAGGAGGAGCTTCGAAACCGGATCATCAGCCGCCCGTTTCGCCCGCTGGAGCCGCCGGAGCTTTCTTTCGCGTCGACCGTTCTCCGGCGGGGCGAGCTCCCGGTGGTGGTGAATTTCTCGGACAATACGCACCGTCTGTTCAACCCGGTCCGGTGGCAGCGCACGGTGGACGGCCGCAACATCAAGAATCCGGTGGGCGCGGACATCGAGCGGCTGCAGATCACGCGCATTGAACCGCTTTACCTGAGGATCTCGCTGGGGTCGATCAGCGGATCGGAATCGAGCACGCGCTACGCCATTGTGATCGAGCAACAGGCGGCGCGGCGCAACCGCGGCCCGCGGTCCTACTATGTCAGCGTGGGCGAGAAGAGAGAGTACGGCGAGGACAAGGACTCGTTCATTGTGCGCGAGGTGAAGGGGACACCGAGCGATCCGACGGAACTGGTGATTGAGCTGAGCGACCTGGAGAAGCCGATTTCGATTGCGCGAGACAGGCCTTACGAACGCATTGACGGATACATGGCCGATCTGCGATACCCGCCGCAGAACACGCTCATCCGGAACCGGCGTGTGGGAGATCGAGTTGTCATTGCCAACGAAGAGTACAGCATCGTTTCCATCACGGAAAATGAGGTTGGACTTTCGGCAAAATCGAACCAGAAGAGATGGACCATTAAATATGACCGCCCCTCGTGAGTGAGCGGCATTACAGAACGAAACCCTGAACCATGATCAAAGCAGCCTTCAGAACCCTTTGTTGCAGCACTCTGTTCCTGGGAACAGTTCTGCTCGCTCCGGCACAATCCACGCCGTCCGACGCCGTGCAGGAAGCGGTGATGCGCCAGGCCAATCATATCGCGCTGCGGGAAACGCTCGTGGAGGCCGACGCGGCTGAAAAGCGCGGAGACCTTCGCAGGGCCGCCACCCTGTACGACGAAGCGTGGAACCTGGCGGTCAGCGTGGGACCCGGCGCGGAGAAGGAATCAGCCCTGACGGTGGCCGGCCTGAAACGGGTGCGGTTGGAACTGGCGCGCATCGCGCAGCGCCGTGGCGATTACCGTGAGGCCAAGGTGCATCTGGATGATATTCGGCGGGTGGCTCCGACCGATCAGGAGGTCGTCCGGCTCGCCGACGAGAACGAAGCCTTGTTGCAGGCCAACGTTGCGCGCCGGCCGCGCCCGGAGATCGAGGAAAGAATTCCGATTGTTCTCAGCAACCGGACCGAGGTGGCGATTACCATCCAGGACGCGAGGCTGTTGTACGAGCTGGGCCGTCTGGACGAAGCCGAGGCGAAGCTGAAAGAGGCGCTGGCGCAGGAGCCGGGCAATACCGATGCCGGTTACTACTATCGTCTGATTCTCGAAGAGCGCAGGCGCCGCTCGGTGGAACGTCGCGCGGTCGATTCCCGCAGGAAGCTGGTGGCCGTGGAAGATGCCTGGAACGACCCTGTCAGCCGCGAGGGCTTGCCGGTGCCCAACCCGTCGGCACACACGAACCTCATTTACACGGGCCCCGGTCGGCAGGCGATCCTGAGCAAGCTGGATCGCATCCGGCTGGACAATGTCTCCTATCCGAGCCTGCCGTTGAGCGAGGTTCTCCGGACCTTGAGCGAGGAAGTCCGGAAACGCGACCCGGAGCAGAAGGGCATCAACTTCCTGATCAATCCGAACCAGGAAAACACGCCTCCCACCACGCAGGTGACGGTTGTCCCCGGGGCGGGTGGTCCCGGCGGGGCGGGGGGAGCGACCTTCCCGGGAGCGGCGGTGCCTCCGACTCCGGGATTTGCCCAGCAGGGCATACCCGGGGCGCCGGGGCAGCAGCAGTTTGACCCGATTACGGGTCTGCCGGTGCAGGCTCCCGTCATCGAGGAGGAGCCTATCGACATTAACTCGATCCAGATTCGGATTGAGCCGCCGCTCACGGACGTGCGTCTGGCGGATGTTCTGGAAGCGATTGTGACGGTTGCGGAGCGGCCGATTCGCTACTCGCTGACGGATTACGCCGTGGTCTTTTCACTGAAAGGGCCCGAAAGCCCGCGGTTGTACATGCGGACGTTCAAGGTGGATCCCAACACGTTTATCCAGGGCCTTGAGAGCGTCGGCGGGCTTGACTTCAGCTCGCTGGTTCCTGCCGGCGGTGGGTTCGGTGGCGGTGGGTTCGGCGGCTTCGGTGGCGGCTTCGGCGGTGGGTTCGGCGGCGGCGGTTTTGGCGGGTTCGGCAATCAGGGCTTTGGCGGCGGTGGTGGCGGCGTGATGACAATTCCGCGCGTTTCAGTGGCGGGAGGGGGCTTCGGCGGCGGCGGCTTCGGCGGCGGTTTCGGGGGACAAGGCGGTTTTGGGGGCGGCGGCGTGGGCGGCGGCGGCGGTCTGGCCAACGTCACGCGCACGAACTCGCAGGCGGCCATTCAGGTCGCTGTCCAGAACTTCTTCGCCACGGTCGGCGTCGATCTCAGCCCGCAGAGCGGGAAGAGCGTGTTCTTCAATGACCGGCAGGGTTCGTTGCTGGTGCGCGCGACGCTGGAGGAGCTGGATATCATTGAACAGGCCATTCAGGTACTGAACATCGCTCCGCCTCAAGTGACGGTGAAGGCGAAGTTCGTTGAAGTGGCGCAGAACGACACCAAGGCGCTCGGGTTTGACCTGTTTCTTGGGAACATGTTGATGGGCAACGGCGCCATGGGCCTTCAGGGCGGCACCGCGCCGAGTTACAGCGGAGCGCCGTCGGCGGCGAATCCTTTGGGAACGTTCCCCGGGAACATCACCACCCTGCCGGATGGAACGATCAACAATACGACGATTGCTCCGGCCTCGTCCGACTCGCTGATTACGAGCGCGCTGCGGAACCAGGTGAATGCGCCGGCTCTGGCGACCTTCACGGGAATTCTCACGGACCCGCAGTTCCGTGTCGTGCTCCGCGCATTGGAACAGCGCGACGGCGCGGACATCCTGAGCGAAGGCCAGGTTACCACGTTGAGCGGGCGCCAGGCGCAGATCCAGGTCATCGACCTGCGGTTCGTCGTCACGACCAGCGCCCTGCAGCAGGGCGGCGGCGGTTTTGCCGCAACCGGCGGGACCATCGGCACGGCCGTCAACCAGCCGGCAACACAGGGCATCGTGCCTCAGGCGACGCCGATTCCGCTGGGCCCGACGCTGGACGTTCTGCCGACGGTGTCTGCGGACGGCTTTTCGATTCAGATGGTCATCATTCCCACGATCACCGAGTTTCTCGGTTACGATGATCCCGGTCCGTTCCTGATCCAGGCGCAGGGTATCGGCGGCGGCGGCAACGCCAGCATTCCGCTGACCGCGCAATTGCCGCTCCCGCGCTTCCGCGTCCGCCAGGTCACCAGCACCGTCAACGTCTGGGACGGCCAGACCATCGTGCTCGGCGGCCTGCTGTCCGACAACATCATCCGGATCAAGGACAAGATTCCCGTTCTCGGTGATCTGCCCGTGCTCGGACGCCTGTTCCGGAGCGAGTCGAACCAGACGCAGAAGAAGAACCTGGTGATTTTTGTGACGCCGACGATCATCGATCCGGCCGGCAATCGCTTCCATTCGGAAGAGGATCTGCCGTTCGCGAAGAATTCCATTCCGCCGCAGCCTGCGCTTTCCGGCAACCCATGATCCTGCCGGATAGCCGGCGCGTAAACCTGGTGTGTCGTCGCGTCCCGGCAGAAAGGCATTGTCGAGTTCGGTTATGAACGTAGTGAGAAATGGACAGGGAATCCAGGGGTTGGAGAACGTCCGCAAACGAGTTATGCGCATGTCGCCTTTGAAACAGTATCTATGGATTTGTTCCTGTCTGGCGCTGGCTGCCTGGACCGCGCAGGTGTCCGCCGCGAGTCTGATTCCGGGGGGAGAACGTGCGATCCTCGGCGCCGTTCCCGGCGATCAGATCTTTCCGCAGGCGGCCATCAGCACGACCGGCGGTTTCCTGGTCTGGACGGACAATGCCGTTTCAGACAAGGGCAGCCGGATTATGGCGCAGCAGTTGGATGCGGCCCTGACGCCGATCGGGGCGCCCATTACCGTCAGCTCGGCATGGAAATCCAAGGCAACCGGCGATCAGGAGAAGCCCGAGGTCGCCCTGCTGCCCGACGGAGGGGCCGTTGTTGTGTGGCAAGGCACCACGTTGAGCAAACGGCTTCAGGTTCGCCAGATCTTCGCCCGGTTCATTGGCCCCGACGGGTCGTTGGTCAAGAAGGACATCCGGGTGAATGCCAACCGAAAACTGCATCACACCGATCCTGCAGTGGCGGTTCTGACAGACGGCACGGTGGTGGTGGTCTGGACGGCGTCCGACCAGGACGGCGATCGCAAGGGTGTATTCGCCAGGCAATACACGTCGTCAGGCAGGGCCATCGGGCGCGAGTTCCAGGTGAATCAGTTCACCTTGAACAACCAGCGTGACCCGGCGATTGCGGCCCTGGCTGACGGGAGGTTTGTGGTGGCATGGATTACTGAGCTTCAGCGTGCCGCCGCGAGCGTGGACGTCTGCGCCCGGATATTCAATGCCGACGGCTCGCCGGCCACGGGAGAGTTTTTCGTGAATCCGAGCTCTGCGAATCCGTGCGCCAGTCCTGCCGTGGCCGCATCGCCCACCGGCGGTTTTGTGGTGGCGTGGAGTCAGAATGAACTTCTCGTCTCCACCGCCGGAAGCGGTAGTGGTGTGGCCGTACTCGGTTCCTCCGCCCGGTCCACGAACAGTTGGGATGTTTTTGGGCGGATCTACGATTCGAACAACAATCCCGCTCCGAACATATTCCGCTGGAACACGCGGTCGTATGGCGACCAGTACGTGCCGCGAGTCTGCGCGGTGGGCAATACTTACGCGGCCGTGTGGACGAGTCTGGGTCAGGACGGTTCCTGGGAGGGTGTATTCGGTCAGTTGGTCTCAAAGAGCGGCGCGTTCGAGGGCTCCGAGCTGTCCGTTAACACAACCACCATCAGCCGGCAGCTTTATCCGACGATCGTGTCGGACGGGATTTCACGGTGCCTGGCGATCTGGACTTCCTACGTTGTCGGCGGGGGGAACCTGGATCTGTATGCACAGCCTTATCAGTTGGTGGAATGAGAAGCTTTCCTATGTCACGAGCAATCAAGTCCATTTGCGCAACGCTGGTGATCACGTTTACCGTGTCGTCGGCATTCGCCTTCTCGCTGGTCGGACCCTTCACTGAATATCAGACCACGGAAATCGGCTACGACGTGGATGACGATTTTGGCGGTCCGATGAACCTCGGGGAGGGTTATCGATGGAACATCAAGACCATCACGTGGGGCTTCGATGATGATTTCCTGCTTTACTTTGGAAATCCGGGTTCCAATGCGCTGTACGAAGCGATGGAGATTCTGAATGGTCTTCGGCCGTTCTCGAAGATGAGCGCCACGCTTTCGGAGTTTCCGACCGACACGATGCGAATCAACCACGTTGCGGCGGCGCTGGGCCTCATGGACCTGAAATCCGCCACGCTCGGCCTCATGATGGGACAGTTGGGGTTGACGGCGCCGGAGCGCTATGTCTGGGCTCTCCGCAGCCGCCAGGATGTCGATGGCACCGTCCAGTATCTCGTGATCATGCGCAACTTCGATCCCGTAAGGCGCGTGCCGACGCCTTACGTGAACGATGTCCTCTACACGTACGCCATTATTGATCCTATTCCGTTCCAGGGCGGCTCTTTTGCTGACGCGGTGGAGATCCCGGTGGATCCGGACGCGTTGCGGCCGTTCAGTTCTGTGGCGTCGTTCGACGATTTGATGCGGGGGGAGAATCCGGTTTTCGGAGTAGGCAACTACTGGACCGGGCTGACGCGGGATGACGTTGGGGGGCTTCGCTATCTGTACGAGAAGGGCAAGCTCAATTCCCGGATGGAGTCGTTGGTTCCGGGCGTGACCAATTCGATTGGCGGGGGGAGTGGTTCGCCCTGGGGCCCGATCAGCGGGTCCAACGCGGTGGTGGACGTGGCCCTGCGGACGGGCGTGGACAAGATTCAATTTCAGTTTATGAAATCGACTTTCGGAGTGTTCACGCCGCGAACCAACTCGTTCGTGGATATGTACTACACGAATAACTTCCGGCAGGTGAAGCAACGGGTGGAGCGGGTACTGGAGGTGCCGGACATTCTCTTTTCCGCGGCCGACCTGGGGTTGAGTGATGGAGGCCTTCCGATTCTGTACGCGCGCACCACGGCAGCTTCGGGGTCCAACTTTGTGAATAATGCGTCTCTCAATTCGCCGCTGGGAACGGGGTCCACAGACGGGCCCGGGCAGATCAATCCGAGTGTGGTGATCACGTTCAGCAAACTGGGGCCCAGTCTTGTCAACCAGGATTCTGCCTTTTTGGACCAGGCCAACGCCTCCCCGAACGTGGCCTGGGGTTCGTTTGGAGGCGGAACCAATATCATCATCTACCCGGTAGGGACCACCATCCAGGACCGGGAGCTATTGCTTTTCCGGAACCAGTTCTAGCACCGGACGACTTTGCATATGAAACGACTGCTGATTTCGCTCCTGCCGATGGCCGGGTTGTTGTCCGGACCGGTACTTGCCGCGGATCTGGTTTATACGAACAATGGACAGACCTTCAATCCCCACATCAATGCGAAAACGGTGATCAACCTGGGGATTTTGCAGGCCAGCACTGTGCAACCCTACGAAACGTACAGCACGGAAGTTTTTACGAATGCGGGCACCATGCTGGGGAGCGTTGGTTTCGTATTTCAGAATGTCTCGCCCGACAGCCCCGAGCGAAGACTGGCATCCATTTTCGTCAACGAAAACCCCGGCTACATCGATGTTTTTGATCCGACGAGCATCACGCCTCCGGCCACCAGCATTCCCTGCGTGGTGGCGACGGTAGATCCAAGTTACCTCTGGATTCTGGCCACGAATATCATAACCGGCGCCGGCGTGCCTACGTTGGGATCGGCTCTTACGGTGGGCGCCAACGGCGAAATACGCCTGGTGGGAACGAACGTGAACCTGTCCTGGAGCGGCCTTCAGGTCGCTCCCGTCTGGTCCCAGGCACAGGGCACGTCAACCATCGGCGATCCCCCCACCGAGTTCCGGCCCGATGTGGCCGTGTACGACCGCTATGCTCTCGAAGGATCGTTCAGCCCGCAAAATTCGTTGTCTCCGGCGGGACTGTGGGATGGTTCGGTCGCAACGCCCCAGAACCCGTCGCCTGCGGACGCCCAGGCGTTCATTCCGGTCCTTGCCGATTCATACATCAATACCGCCCCGAATTCCTTTGCCAATCTCGTCCTGACAAACGTCACGGGGGATCTCAACGATGTCCAGTCCACGAACATTGAACTGATTCCCATCAGCTTCTCCACAAACATTGCCAAGGGTGCTCTGTTTGTCGGCGCGCCGCCGGAGTTCAGCGTGTCGGGCGGCTTCTCGGGCGCGAGCGGAAATCTGAGCGCGAGCGTCGTGCTTCAGACGCTCATTCCCAATCCGGTCACAGAGCAGCTTGAAACAGCGACCATCTACATCCAGGACAGCTTTCCAACGGGGACACGCGGTCTCCTCGCAAACGTCATTGGTTGCCCGCCGACCGGATCCCGGCCGTTGGCCTACACCGTGGACCGGCAGACGACAGTCGCCGGCAGTCCGGGTAATAACGGCGTTCCCGATCCGGACTTCTTCACGACTTCAAGCCAGTTGATCGACGACACGAACGTGCTCGCCGAGTTCACGCAGAACCCGGTCATCGATGCCGGCGATTACACGGCGTATTCACCCTTCTTCGACAACGTGGTATCTCGTCTGCCGGACATTCCGGCGGGTTCGGCCACCAACCTGCCCGGCCGCGTGCGCATTTTCGCCCACACTCTGGACCTGACGGAAACCCGGATCCGCGGGGAAGGAGAGATTTTCATCAAGAGCTCGAATCTCATCTCGTCCACGAACACCGTGATTGACGCCGAGAATCTGCGTTTCAACCTGGACGCCTCGGACGGCAGTCTGCTCGTGCAGAACCTGAGCAAGGACAACATCGCCCGCCTGCGCGGTGCCGTCCGCGCATGGACGGCCGTATGGGAGGACACCATCGAGGTGCGGTTGAACAATTACATCATCACAAACGGCGACATCGTCACGACCAATCCGCCGGTGCCTCCGGCCACCAACGAGGTGGTGACCACAAACATGATCGCCGTTTTCTCGCCGATCACGAACACCATCGCCGTTCAGTTTGCGGTGACCATGGTGGACGCGAACGGCCTTCAGACGCTCATCCCGGTGAACGTTTATGATTTCACGTCGCAGACACGGAACGTGGTGATCAACGACAACATGACCGTCATCGAGAGGCTCCGTCTGCTGGGCGAGAGCCTGACGATCAACGGCAACCTCACCATCCCGGGAGTCTACCCGACCAATCCTGTTACCGGGAGTGCCAGTCCTTCGGGGCTGGCGCTCTTCAACTGGACGGCGGCCAACGCCCCCAATCTGAGACATTTTACAAACAACGGCATGGTGCAGGTGGTCAACCTTGCCAACTTTGGACCGGACCGGGCTCCGTACGCCAACTTCGTCAACCACGGGGTGATCACCGCCAGCGGCATCTCCATCAGCAGCGACTATTATGAAAATACGGGAGACCTGACCGCCGCTTTCGGCGGGCTGTTCATACAAGGAAACAACGGAAAACTCGAAGGAGGCACCAGTCTCTCCGCTTCGGTGTCGCAGTTCTCCGGACGCAACCTCAAATTCAACAACTACGTGTTGACCGCCGCGGACAAACTGATCTTCCGGATCCGCGACTCGCTGTCCGATGCCGGCCCCGGGTCGGGCAACAGCTTCGAGTTGCAGAATGGATTCCTCATGGAGATCAAGCCGGCGACGGGCGACCTGCTGGGCACCACGATCCGTAGTGCGGCACCCTTGTCGCCGACCATCCGGGTGGATCACTTCTGGGCCGGTGAAGACCGCGGGCCGAGTCCGGCCGGCTTCACCAACAACGTCGCCATCGGACGCCTGGTGCTGCTGCCTCAGGCGACGCGTCCGTTGTTCGCCTTCAGCGGCACGGGCGCGCGGAACGGACTTTATGTGGACGTGCTGGACCTGGGCGCCTTCACCTCGCCGGCAGATCTGACGAACCGGATCCAGATCAATCCCAATCTCGTGATTTACTTCGCGGCGGCAACGCTGGGTTTCGTGCCGCCGAACAACGCCGACGGAATTGTGCAGCAACCCGAGGAGTATCTGGACGGCCTGTTCAACGGGCGCCTGCGCTGGGTGCGCACGTTCGCCGGCCCGAACAGCTCCCAGGTCACGGTCATCAACGGTCAGAGTGTGCCGGTCAATCGGGCGCTTCTGAACAGCCGCATCATCGATTCGGACAACGACGGGGTGCCGAACTTCTTCGATACTGCGCCGAATCTGAACGATCCGGATCCGGATGCGTTTGAAATTGCCAATGTCACGCTGGACGTGGTCGGCAACGGCACGATCGCCGGTTCTCCGCCGTTCCTGGTCGGCGAGGAGTATACTCTGTTCGCCGTACCCGCTTCCGGCTCTGCGTTTGCAGGGTGGACGGGTTCGGTTGAGGAGAGCGCGCGGGCGTTGACGTTCGTGGCGCAATCCGGCCAGTCGTTCACGGCCAACTTCGTCTTTGCCCCGGTGGTCGGCACCTACAGCGGATTGTTCGCCGAGCCGGGCGGGGCTAATCTCCTCGCTTCGGGCGGTTTCACGGCCAAAGTCACGAAGAGCGGCAAGTACAGCGCGCAAGTGCGGTTCGGCACACGCAAGTTCTCGTTCACGGGACGACTGGACGAGACCGGCTTTGACGCGCGGCAGGTTCGGGGCACGGCACTGTTCGTCGAGCTCCAGGCCGAGGCGGACCGTATCACGGGTACCGTGACGGACGGCGACTGGGTGGCCGATCTGATTGCCGAGAGGGTTGTTTACCACGCGAAAACGAATCCGGCCCCGGCCGGGCGCTACACGATGGTCATCCCGGGATCGCCCACCAACAGCACGACGGTTCCCATGGGCGACGGCCTCGGCGCGGTCACGGTAAGCACCAGCGGCAAAGTGGTTTTCAAAGGAACCCTCGCGGACGGAACGAAGATCACCCAAAGCGGCATGCTCGCAGGCGACGGACTGTGGCCGTTCTACGCTGGACTGTACCGGAACCTCGGCCACCTGTTCGGATGGCTGTCGGTCAGCGGTCCGCAGGGGGATATTGCGGGCACTTTGAACTGGGTCAGAGAGCCTGGTGTGAGTGACACGCTCTATCCGGATGGATTCACACTGAACACGCAGGTGATCGGGTCGAAGTATGACCCGTCGGTGGCGCCGGTGACCGGGCTGACGCACGGAACGCTCGGGCTGAGAGGAGGGAATCTGACTTCGGACCTGGCTTACTCGGTCGTGATCGGCACGAACAATTCCGTGACTGTTGTCGGCGCGGACAAGGCCAGCGTGAAGCTGGTGCGCAACCAGGGTCTGTTCAAGGGTTCGCTGGTGGATCCGGCGAGCGGTGGCAAGATCAAGATCAACGGCGCGGTTCTCCAGAATCGCATGTCCGGTTCCGGGTTCTTCCTCGGAACGGATCAGAGCGGCAGGGTGGCTATTGAGCCCTGACGGTGAGTTCACGCGCGCGTTGAATTCGGTGTTTGCCGCTTGACGAGCGGGAGCGCAAGAGAGGCTGTTGGCTGCCTCGGCATCGGCACATTTGACTTATTCAAGAGTAGAGAGCCATGAAAATTCACGTTGCTATTGCAGTGGTCGCGCTCGTTGGAACATCGGCTTCCCAGGTCCGGGGCGCCCTGCCGCCGAAATACGAAACCAGGCCTGACGTGGATCGTCGGATCGAATTGCGCCAGCAAATCCCCGCGCCCGCCGCCGCGGTAAATCGCCGGGCAGCGGCCGTGCAGGCGCAGGAGCGCGTGAAGTCGCTCGTTCCCGAAGTGCGGATTCGGGAGGATCGGATCCTCCAGAGGCCGATCTACGTGACGGCGCCGCGCTTTCTCTCCGGCCCGGGCGGTGAAGGCAAGGGCATCTCTCCGGAACAGTTGAACGCATTGCCCGCCGACGATGCCCATCGCCCGCTGAAGGCATTTCTGAATCAGCATCCGAACCTGTTCGGGCATGACGCGCGGGCGCTGGATTCGGCCCGCATCACAAGGGACAGTTCCACGCGCAACGGGTTGCGCACGACGGTCTGGGAGCAGGTGTTGGACGGCATTCCCGTCTTCGAAGGCGTGGTGATCAGCCACATTACGGGCAACGGCGAGCTGGTCAGCGTGGTCAGCCAGTTTGTCCCGTCGCCGGCGGAGGCGGCAAACCGGGGCACGCCGGGACGGGCGCAACTGGTATCCAGCCCGCGCGTGTCGGCCAGGGGCGCGGTGGTCCGTGCGGCCGCGTCGATTGACATCGAATTGGAGGAGGATGCTGTTTCCGTTGCAGGTCCGGTTCAGGGGTCCGAATTGCTTCATACCCTGCGCCACAGCCAGTTGCTGGGAGACAATTGGGCGAACCTGGTCTGGGTGCCGCTGGGCGAGGACGCTCTGCGGCTCTGCTGGCGCGTGATTCTCACCGCCGGAATGCCCCCGGCGCGATACCTCTTCCTGATCGACGCGCAATCGGGAGAGATCATCGTGCGCCGCAACATGACGGTGCATGCGACACCCGCGACGTACAACGTGTTCACCAGTGACAGTCCGAGTCCGATGAGCCCGGGGCATCCGACGCCGCAGAGTGCGCAGCCGCCGCTGGTTGAGCGGCAACTCGTCAGCATCGGCGAGCTCAGCGCCGATGCGTCGCCGGACGGCTGGGTGAGCGAAGTGAGCAATCCGCGGACTACAGGAAACAACGCTGACGTTTACCTGGACCGCAATTTGGATTTTCTTCCGGACACCGCGCGCCCGATGGCGACGGATCGCGTTTTCGATTTCCAGCTGAGCCTGGCGAACGATCCGGTCACCTATTCCAGCGCCTCCGCCGTGCAACTGTTCTACAATGCGAACTGGTATCATGACCGGTTGTATGACCTTGGATTTGATGAGCAGTCCGGGAATTTCCAGAACGATAATTTCGGCCGCGGCGGTCTGGATGGCGACGCCATCATCTGCCTGGTTCAGGCCGGTGCGGACGTTGGCGAGGCGGACAACGCGTTTTATCTGCCGGCGCCGGATGGGTTCCAGGCGTACGTGGCGATGTTCATCTGGTCGGGCCCGATGCCGGCGCGGGACGGTTCACTCGATCAGGAGATTGTTTTCCACGAGCTGACGCACGGTTTGAGCGACCGGCTGGTGGGCGGCGGTGTGGGCATTTCGGCCCTTCAGAGCGGCGGCATGGGAGAGGGATGGTCCGACTTCTATGCGCTTTCTCTGTTAAGCGAACCCACGGACGATCCCGATGCCGTTTACGCGGCCGGAGCCTATGCGGCTTACAATATTGCCGGCTTCAGTTTTGACCAGAATTACTACTTCGGTATGCGACGGTATCCCTACAGCACGGACTTGACGAAAAATCCGCTGACGTTCAAGGACATTGATCCCTTCCAGGCGAGTCCTCATGCGGACGTGCCGACCAGTCCGGTCGGCGGCGGGCCGGCGGATGAAGTGCACAATCAGGGCGAGTTCTGGTGCATGGTGCTGTGGGAGATGCGCGCCAATATCATTCGGGATCTTGGCTGGGCACTGGGCAACGAACGGGCGCTGAAACTGGTGACCGAGGGCATGAGGCTTTCACCCCCGAATCCAACCTACATTGAAGCGCGTGAGGCGATCCTCCAGGCGGATCAGATCCATTTTCTGGGCGAGCATTACGCGCATATCTGGCTGGCGTTTGCCAAGCGCGGCCTGGGCTTCAGCGCCGACTGCCCCCCAAGCGAGACCACGATCGGGGTGATCGAGGCATTCGACCTTCCGTCGGACGTGAACCCCGATGGAATTCTGGAGGTGCGCATCAATCCTCCGTCCGGCGACGTGCTGTTCACGGGTGAAACCAATGTGATTCTGGTCCGCGTGAGCGACACATTCGGCGTTACCAACGCCACGATTGAAGCCACCGTCAGCACCGGCGAGAGCCTGGTCTTCGTGAATGACGGCACCGGGCCGGACGAAAAGGCGGATGACCCGGTCTATTCCGCCACGCTGTTGTCGCCGCTGAATCCGACGACCATCACGGTCACCCTGATCGTGACGGCGCCGGAGAAGACCAACAGCACCAACGTGGTTTCGTATATCGTCATGCCTCCGCCCCCGAACGACAATTTCGCGGATGCAATCAAAGTGCCCGCTTTCGGCACCAACGTCGTGACGAGCAACAAACGCGCGACCCGGGAGCCGGATGAGCCGGACCATGCCGCGATCACTACGAGCATCCCCTCCTTGTGGTGGAACTATACCGCGACTACCGACACGAATCTTCTCATCGATGCGGGCGGAAGCCTCTTCCGGACGGTGATTGCCGTTTACACGAACAACAACCTCGCTTCGCTGCAGCCCGTCGCGTCGGCGGTCGGCACAGCCAGCCGGCTGGGGCCGTTCGTCAATGTCCCCGTGCGGGCCGGCGTGACCTACCGGATCGCCGCCACAGGATATGATGAGCAAAGCGTAGGGGTGTTGAATCTCGCCTTTGTCCCCGGCGGTCAGCCGGACGTCAGTCCGCCGCAGGTCGCTTTCACCTCGCCGCTGAACGGCACGATCGTTGCCACCAACAGCGTCCGGGTTACCGGCACGGCCGTGGATCCCTCGCCCAACGCCTCGGGCATCAGGAACGTCTTTATCACAGTCGCGCCCGCCTCGAACCCCGACAAGGCCACGACCGTCGAGTTGCCGCCGTCGGCTCTCGGGCCGAATAACACCAACTGGTTCAGCATCGTGGGCCTGGCCGAGGGGCAGAATCGAATTCAGGCTTCCGCGATCGACTTCGCCGGGAACCGTTCCGCCGTGGCCGCTCTGGAGATCACGTATCGTCCCCTGGATCCGCCCAACGATTTCTTCGTGAACGCCATTGTTCTGACGAACGATACGGACGTCAGCAGCGTCAGCACGCTTCAGGCAACCCGCGAAGCCGGGGAACCGCATCACGCCGGAATCATCGGCGGAAAGACGGCCTGGTGGCGATTCACGCCGTCGGTCGATGGCGTTCTTACCCTGACGACGTCCAACTCGACGTTCGACACGGTCCTGGCCATCTACACCGGCAACAGCGTGAACACCCTCACGGAGATTGCCAGCAATGACGACGCGGAGTTCGGCGTGCCCGGCGGTTACAGCCGCATCGTCCAGGCCGTGAAATCCAATCAGACCTATCACATCGTCGTTGACGGTTACGACGGGCTGAGTGGAGTGGTGTTCCTGTCCCACTCGTTCGTTCCGGGCGGTCTGTTCACCGTGACCGCAACCGGCACCGCTGGCGGGAGCGTTTCGCCGGCATCGATCGGCGTGGCCAGCAACGGTGTCGTGACGCTGACAGCGACGCCGTCTTCCGGCTTCCGGTTCGATCGGTGGGAGGGCAGCGTGCTGTCGTTCAACAACCCGTTGACGCTGACCGTGACGCAGAATCTGAGCCTGACGGCGCATTTCGTTCCGGTACCGATCACCGACGATTTCGAGTCCGGCGGCCTGGCCCATGTGCCCTGGGTGACCGGCGGCAGCAAGCCGTGGACGGTGCAAGGGAACGTTGTTGCCGGCGGACAGTTCGCAGCCCGATCCGGGAGCATTCTCCATAACCAGACCAGTTCACTTCTGTTCACCGGCGATTTCCGGTCCGGCACGGCCACGTTCGATTATCGCGTCAGTTCGGAGCCCGGATTCGATATACTCCGGCTGTTCCTCGACAATGTCCTGATCCACCAGTGGTCGGGTGAAGTGGGGTGGGCGAGTTATGAATTCGAAGTCCCCGCCGGCACCCATACCATCGAATGGCGTTACACCAAGGATGCGAGCGGCACGGCCGGGTTGGATGCGGCCTTCATCGACAATGTGAATCTGCCGTTGCTGGTGCCGCTGGATCCCAGTTCGCCTCCGAACCTGACCCTGCGCCGGAACCCCGACGGCACCTGGTTCATCGACCTGACCGGCCAGGTGAATCAGCAGTACATCCTTCAGAGCTCCACCAACCTGGTGGATTGGGAAGACGTCAGCACCCATATCGCTGTCGGCGGAGTGCTGCACATCCCGTTCTCGGTGAACAGCTCGGATACCGGGCGCTTCTACCGCGCCGTCGCTTCGCCGCAATAACGGCGGCCGGCGGGAGCGCGGTCATGAAGCTCATCGGCCTGACCGGCGGCGTCGGAATGGGAAAATCCGCCGCTGAAGAGCTGCTCCGGAAACGCGGCCTGCCGGTCATCGATACCGACCAGCTTGCCCGGCAACTGGTGGAGCCCGGCCAACCGGCTCTTCGGGAGATCGTTGATGCGTTTGGCGCGGAGGTTCTGTCTCCCGACGGACGGTTGCAGCGAAGAAAGCTGGCGGCAAGGGTATTCGCTGACGCGGACGCCAGGCGCCGGCTCGAGCGAATTCTGCACCCGCGCATCCGTCGTTCATGGCTGGCTCAGGCGGACGTCTGGCGATTGGAGCAGCGCCCCGTTGCGGTCGTCGTCATTCCGCTGCTTTTCGAAACCGGCGCCGAGAAGGAAATGAATGCCACCATCTGCGTGGCCTGCACCGCTCGCACCCAGCAGGTGCGCCTGGCCGGACGGGGCTGGAGCCCTGACCACATTCGCCAGCGCATCGCCGCCCAATGGCCCATCCAGGAGAAGATCGCGCGGGCGGATTACGTGTTGTGGAATGAGGGAACTCTGGAGGTGCTGGAGGCCCAGTTGGAACGCGTGCTGAACCGGTTCTGAAGGGCTTCGGCTCGCGGTTTTCCTTCGTGTCGTTTCCTTCCTCCTCTGCTACATTGCGGCACCATGGTCCTGAGCAAAGAGGAAGTGAGAAGCATCGTGGAAGTGCGTCATCGTTCACCACATCAGGTGCTCGGGATGCATCCGTTGGGCGACGGCTCGGGCGTGGTCGTGCGCGCGTTCGTGCCGGGCGCTTCGGAGGTGAGCATTGAACCCACGCACGAAAAGAACCAGCCGGCGATCAAACTGCGACGCATTCACGACGCCGGGCTCTTTGAAGGCGTCAGTACCGCCGCAAATCGCGTGTACGCCTACGACCTCGTGATCACCGGTCCGGACCGGCGCGCCCGGCGGACGCGCGACGCGTATTCGTTCCTTCCCACGCTGGGCGAGAGCGACCTGTACCTGTTCGGGAAGGGCGACGAGCGGCGGATTTACGAGAAACTTGGCGCCCGGTTGCGTACCATCGACGGCGTGCCAGGAGCCAGCTTTGCCGTCTGGGCTCCGAATGCCGAGCGCGTCAGCGTCGTCGGCGACTTCAACGGCTGGGACGGGAGGCATCATGCGATGCGCTCGCTGGGGCCTTCCGGCGTGTGGGAGATCTTCATTCCGGGAGTGGGCGAGGGCGCGCATTACAAGTTCGAGATCCGCAATTGCCACGGCCATATCGTTCTGAAAACCGATCCGTACGGATTCTTCTTCGAGCGCGCGCCCAAAAACGCGGCCATAGTGTGGGATATCCGAAAGTTCCGGTGGACCGATGACGAGTGGATGCAGCGGCGGCGAGAACGCGACCCGTTGCGCTCGCCGATGAGCATCTACGAGGTCCACCTCGGGTCCTGGCGCAAGAAGTCCGCGAGCGAATCTTTGGGATACCGCGAACTTGCCGGTCCCCTGGTGGATTATGTCCGCAAAATGGGTTTCACGCATGTCGAGTTCCTGCCGCTTGCCGAGCACGCGTATTATCCCTCGTGGGGCTACCAGGTGACCGGTTTCTACGCGCCCACGAGCCGCTACGGCTCGCCCGAGGACCTGATGTTTCTCATCAACGCGCTTCACGAGGCAGGCATCGGAGTGATCATGGACTGGGTGCCCGCGCACTTTCCGCGCGACGACTGGGCGCTGGCGCGCTTCGACGGCACCGCCCTTTACGAGCACGAGGATCCGCGAAAGGGAGCGCATCAGGACTGGGGCACGTTGATCTTTAATTTCGGACGCCACGAGGTCAGCAACTTCCTCACGGCGAACGCGCTCTTCTGGTGCGATCAGTTTCATGTGGACGGCCTGCGGGTCGACGCGGTGGCCTCCATGCTGTACCTGGATTATTCCCGCCGGCCCGGCGAGTGGATTCCCAACCAGTACGGCGGACGGGAAAACCTCGAGGCGGTCGAGTTCCTCCGGAAGTTCAATCACATCACGCATGTGGAGTTTCCGGGCGTGATCACGATCGCGGAGGAATCCACCGCATGGCCGCAGGTCACTCGCCCGCCGTACCTCGGCGGGCTCGGCTTCTCGTTCAAGTGGAACATGGGTTGGATGCACGACACGCTGAATTATTTCGCGCGGGATCCTGTTTACCGGCGTTACCACCAGAACGACCTGACGTTCGCCATGCTCTATCATTACAACGAAAACTTCATCCTGCCGCTGTCGCACGATGAAGTCGTGCACGGGAAACGGTCCTTGCTGGGGCGAATGCCCGGCGACGACTGGCAGCGCTTCGCCAATCTCCGCGCCCTGCTGGCGTATCAATGGTTTTTCCCGGGTAAAAAGCTGCTGTTCATGGGCGGCGAGATCGGCCAGAGCGGCGAGTGGAACGCCAATGGCGAAATCGATTGGTGGCTGCTCGGCGCCGGGCCGTACCATCGCGGGCTGCAGCAATTCATCGAGGACCTGAACCGAATCTACGCGCGCGAGCCCGGCTTGTGGCAGAACGACTATGACCCGAACGGCTTCTATTGGATCGACTGCTCGGATCACGACAACAGCGTGTTTTCCTTTGTCCGGCAGAATGAGGATGGCTCCAGCCAGGTGGCCGTGGTGCTCAACCTCACGCCGGTCCCGCGCCATCAGTACCGTATCGGACTGCCGCGTCCCGGACGATGGCGCGAGGTGATCAACAGCGATGCGGCGATCTACGGCGGAAGCAATGTCGGCAACCTCGGCGGTGTGGTTGCGGCAGAGTATCGATGGCACAACCAGGCGTATTCCGCCGAGATGACCCTCCCGCCCCTGGCTGTGGTGGCCTTCGCACCGGAATTGTAGTCGTGGACGTCGAGTGCGTGCTCCAGCCGCTGTGACACCACCGTCCCCGCCGTCCCCGCCGTCCCCACTCGCCGCACTTTCTGCCCATTCGCGCTGTGCGAACTTTTGTTGCATATGCAACAAAAGTTCGCAATTCGTTGCCAACCAGGCGCTTGGAGTGGTCCGGAAGGGCTGCAACCTTTTGTTGCATATGCAACAAAAGGTTGCACGGCGTTGAGTGACAAGGAGATAGGCGGGGGAGTGGTCAGTTCCAGCGGATTTGCTGGATGCCGGGAATCAGTCGCAGTTCCTCGACGGTGCGCCGGCGTTTTTGCGGTTCGGTTTTCTTGTCCAGCTTGACGTCGCACACAATGGTCTTTTGCTGCGCGACGAGGTCGTAGGCGAGTTCGGTACGCTTCACCTGCAACCCGAGCGCTTGCAGGCGTTCTGCGAGTTGTTCTTCGCTGAGCGCATCGATTCCCAGCGTGACCGTCAAGGTGGCGTACCAATCGTTCGGCAACACTTTTTCCAGGGTCGGGAGGAAGAGGAGAATGACCACGGCAACGCCCACGGCGAGGGTGCCCAGGATGTACATGCCCGCACCGAGAGCGAGGCCGATGACGGTGACGAACCAGAGGCTGGCCGCGGTAGTGACGCCGATGACGAGGTTGCTCTGGCGGATGATGGTGCCGGCGCCGAGAAAGCCGATGCCGGTCAGAATGCCGGCGCCGAGCCGGGCGGGGTCGGGTCGCCACGTGGTGCCGGGCGGGGTGGTAAGGAACAGGTGTTCCGAGATGATCATGGCGAGGCACGACGCCACGCAGGCGAGTGTGGTGGTGCGCAAGCCGGCGGGACGGCCGTGGCTTTCGCGTTCGAGGCCGACAATGGCGCCCGCGACTGTGGCGGCCATGACGCGGAGGACGACATCCGACGTTGTCAGAGAGTTCATGGTTTGGACCATTGGTAGCCGAACCGGGCGAGGTTTCCAGTGGATTCTGCCCTCGAAATGCGTGGGGTAAAAAACCGGCGGCCTGCTTGCGCAGGCCGCCGGGAACCAAACCCAATTCAGAAGAGCGTCAGCAAAGTGCCGACCGCATTCCAGCGGAGTAATGAGAGGGCAGTGTTGCCTTCAACACAGACGTTGAAAGCGGAGAGCCATACAGAACCTTTGGAGAGGCTTCTGTATCTACTGTTTGCATGCTTTGCGAAAAGCAGCCGATGTGCCACCGGGAACCCCATCAGTGCCCCTGCAATAATCCGGATTTCCTGCGGTCCACTCTGTCCTGCCCTGTCCCGTAAGAAATCGGGACTGTCTCATTTGAGGTGTCCTGACGAAAGTCTAGATCGACAGCTCCAGGATCCGCTGATGCAATTGTGCCTCCCACTTGTCGAGGTAGCCGAGGCGATGCTGCAGCTCGCGGAGGGGGGGCAAGAGCGCTTTGCGGTCAGCCCCGGCGGTTGCCTCGGTCCATTCGCGGTCTGCCAGTCGCAGGTCCGCCTCCGCTTTTTCGTTCAGAGTCCGGAGGGTGTCGCGCAGTTGCTGCAATCTTTCGACCTGCTTCTGAGCCCGTTCGAAGAGTTGAACCTGGAGGAGCGGCGAGGTGGTTTTTGTCTTCTCGAGGTGAAGTTTCTCCGCTTCGCGGAGTTCCCGGCCGATTTCCATGAACAGGTTGACCAGTTCGGCGGGAACGCGGCTGATTTCCTCCGGCCGTTCGCCCGATTCCAGTTCCAACAGGTGCCTCACGCGGTCGCGATGACGGCTGAGACATTGATATGCCACGTTCAGAAGGACGTAGCGTTCGTGGGCTTTCGCGCGTTCCGGGGAGTCGAGCTGGTGGACCCGGTCGGGATGCACTGCGGCCGACAGGTCGAGGAACTTCTGCCGCAGTCTCTCCGGATCCAGCCACGGCCGGGGCGTCTCTTCGAAAACTGCGAAGTAGTCCGGAGGCGAGGGCAAGGGTTGGATTCCGGTCCGGTTCAGGCGCTGAAGCTTTCGCCGCAGGAACAACTCGTTGCGGCGTTCGGGTTCTTTACCTTGAAACCGCCCTGAAGCGAGTCGATGTAATCCAGTTCGCTGCCGGTGACGTAGAGCGCGCTTTTGGGATCGACGACGACGCGGATGCCGCCGGTTTCAACGAGGAAATCGCGGTTCGCCGGGCCGTCCTGGAGGTCCATTTTGTACTGCAAACCGGAGCAACCGCCGCCGACGACGGAGACGCGCAGCACGCCGTTGGGTCGGCCCTGCTTTTGGAGCAGCATTGTGACGCGCTGGGCGGCTGCGGGCGTGACCTTGATGAGCCGTTCATCGCTGGTCCGATAGCCCGCGGGCGCGGCGGCCTTGTTGGTGTTCCCGGTTGGTGCAATCATGGCGATTAGAGGCTAATCGTGCTCTGCGGGCGCGTCAACCGAGCGGATCCGCACGAATGAATCGAACCTGCGGCATTCAACGCAAATGGGGCTCGTGTGAAAGTCAAAGTGGCCGGTTTCATTCACCCGTTGCGTCTGGGACGGGCGCGCCCCGGAGGTGCAGAGCGGTGATTCGCGCTGCGAGTGTGATGCCGGTGTGACGCCGTTTCAACCATTGAGCGCCTTGGCCATGATGAAGTCGTCCATGACGAAGCCCTTGCCGATGTCCACCGTCACGGATTCGACGATCGCGTAGCCGTTCCGTTCGTAGGTGCGGAGGGCGTGCCGGTTCTGCTTGTTGACGTTAAGGATCATTCGATTGGCGCCCAGTTGGCGCGCGCTATTCTCGCTGTGCCGCAGGAGCAGACTTCCGAGGCCGCGCCCATGCCAATCCGGATGCAGATACAGCTTGTGCAGCTTGAACGTGCCCGGTGGCGGATGCGGCCCGTAGGAGACGAATCCGATGAACTGGTCCTCGATCAACAGCCGGTCGAACCGGATCCCTTCCTTCAGCTCCCGTTGGAGGACCTCGGGCGCGTACATCCAGTTGAGCATGTAATCCATCTGTTCTTTCGACAGGATTTCGCGATAGCACCTCCGCCAGATAACATCGGCCAGTCGGGCCACTGCCGGCAGGTGGTCGGCCCTGGCCGGTTCGATGCGCGGCGATGAAGCGACGTCGTTCATCGGACGGAACAATGCCGGTGCCGGGGGCGGAGAGCAATCGCGAATGGAACATCCGGGGATTTGCGATTTACGATTTACGATGGACGCGGGCGTGGTGTGATTGGCCGGTGGAGGTGAGGATGGAGTTCTGCTTTCGGGGTGGTGGTGGTTGCATTTCTGCATTCGGAGAACGTGCGACATCGCGCGACGGCTCGCGAGGACGCTCGCCCCACCAATGAAGGGGACGCTCGGTCCGTCAGAGGGATCGACTTCAGGCGGTGCTGGTTGGTCGAACGACGGCTCGCGAGGACGCTCGCCCCACCAACAGGATGCTCACTCCACCGGGGGGGACGGCAGCATGGTTTTTCCCCTTGCTATTTGAGCGGCTGCGTGCGTTTTCTCCGCCGTGCTGAAGACAATCAGGCGCGCTGAATACGCGGAGTGGGTTGTGCTGTTCTTCGTTCAGGGAGCGGCGCTGGGCATGTGGCTTGTGCCTTTGAGCGCGGTGCTCCAGCAGCACGGGCTCCAGTCCATCCGACCGTACGCGTTTGCCACCAACGCGGTGGCCGCGTTTGTGTCGCCGCTGATTTTCGGTGCCATGGCCGATCGCCACGCGTCGCCGGTGAAGGTTCTGCGCGGACTGGGACTGGCGACGGCGGCGACGATGACGCTGGCGAGCACGGCTATTGGCCTGGGTTGGAGTCCATGGGTGGTTCTGGCCACCATTCAGCTTCACGCGCTGTGTTCGTCGCCGACGTGGAGCATTGCTTCCGCCATCGTGTTTGCGCGATTGGCCGATGCCCAAATGGAATTCGGGTCCATTCGCGGGATGGCGACACTGGGCTGGATGTCGGGTTGCTGGCTGGTGAGCGCGCTGGGAGCCGACGCCTCGCCGATGGCGGGGTACAGCGGGGCGGTGGTGTGGCTGCTGGTGGTGGTGTTCACATTCTTTCTTCCGGAACTGAAGGCGCCGCCGAGCATGGAGAAATGGACGTTGAAACAACGATTGGGTCTGGACGCGCTGGCATTGCTTCGGAATCCGGATCACCGGGTGGTCTTCATTACGGTTGCGTTGTTTTCGATTCCGCTGGCTGCGTTTTATCCTTTCACGCCGCCTCACTTGCTGGAGCTGGGGTTTCGCCGGACCAGCGCGTGGGTCAGCGTTGGCCAGGTGACGGAGATCTTTGCCATGTTCAGCCTGGGCGCCTTGCTGACGAACTGGCGGTTGAAATGGATTTTTGGTTGCGGCCTGGGATTGGGGGTTTTGCGTTTCGCGTTGAGTGCGGTGGACGGGAAGGGCTGGCTTCTGGCCGGTATTCTTCTCCACGGCTGCTCCTACACGTGGGTTTATGTCACGGCGCAGATTTACATCGACCAGCGCGTGGACCCGGGTTGGCGCGCTCGCGCGCAGGCGCTCATTTCGCTGATGGCCGGCGGGTTCGGCAACCTGGCCGGCTATCTTGGAACCGGCTGGTGGTTCCATGCGTGTTCGACTTCTGCAGGCGTGCAATGGAACGCGTTCTGGGGAGGGTTGTCGTTGCTGACCCTTGGGGTGATGATCTACTTTCTGGTTGCTTACCGGGGCCTGGGTGCCAGCCCTGCGCGCCGGCGCCAGTCCGCTTCGTAGGAAGGAAGAACTGTGCTTTCGTCACGAGCTTCGGAACGCTAGCCTTTCGCCGCGTGAAGCTGGTGTCCTGGAACGTCAACGGGCTTCGGTCCGTGTTGCGCAAGAACTTCCTCGAGTTCCTCGAGAGTGAAGAACCCGACGTGTTGTGCCTTCAGGAGATCAAGTGCAGTCCGGATGAAGTCGAACAGCTCTGGCCGGTGCGTTACACCACGTATTGGAACTGTGCGGAGAAGAAGGGCTATTCCGGCACGGCGATGTTCACGCGGCAACGGCCGCTGGATGTGTCCACGCGCATGGGCATTCCCGAGCATGACAATGAAGGGCGGCTTCTGTCGGCGGAGTTTCCGGAGTTTTTTGTTGTGAACGTGTACGTGCCGAATTCCAGGTCGGGTTTGACGCGGCTGCCGTATCGGCAGCGATGGGATGCGGATTTTCTTGCGTATCTGAAGGGATTGGAACGGCGAAAGCCGGTGATTGTGTGCGGGGACTTCAACGTGGCGCATACTGAACTGGATCTGGCGAACCCGAAAGGGAAGACATTGCATCACGGGTTCACTCCTCAGGAGCGCGCAGGATTTCAGGCGTTTCTGGACAACGGCTTCATTGACACGTTCCGGGAATTTGAGAAGGGCGGGGGCC
The DNA here is from genome assembly GCA_002385705.1 of Verrucomicrobia subdivision 3 bacterium UBA3939. Taxonomy (GTDB): domain Bacteria; phylum Verrucomicrobiota; class Verrucomicrobiia; order Limisphaerales; family UBA3939; genus UBA3939. The sequence continues at coordinate 22,708 of DGDZ01000072.1, read as the reverse complement.
ATTACACGTGGTGGAGTCCGCTCACGAATGCCCGCGCGCGCAACAAGGGATGGCGCATTGATTATTTCCTGATCAGCGCGAGCCTCCGGCCAAGGCTAAAGAGCGCGTTCATCCGTTCCGAGGTCCTGGGCTCAGACCATTGTCCCGTGGGGATCGAACTGGCGGACGCATCCGGGTGATCCTGTGCGTTGCACCGGGTTGATTCGCATTGACGGGGCGGGAAACGGCTCTTACTTTCAGGCCGTAATCAGCCTGAACGGAGAGGAGGATGTTATCCGGCATCCCTTCTGCTGGTGGAGGCTGAAAGCAGGAGAAATCTATGAACTACACCGATAGCTATAGCCGTGGCCTTTCCGTTGCCGAACTGGGGAGTCAGGCCCGGGGGGCATTTGTCTCGAGGACGTATGCCCATCTGTTTGGAGCCATCGCCGCGTTTACATTGATCGAGGTTGCCCTGTTCAAGAGCGGCGTTGCGGAGGGTATCACCCGCGTCATGGCGGGTTCGTGGCTGCTGGTGCTGGGCGGGTTCGTTCTGGTTTCCTGGCTTGCCAGTCACGTGGCGCTGCGGGCGGTGTCGAAGCCGGCGCAGTACGCGGCTCTGGCCGGGTTCGTTGTGGCGGAAGCGTTGATTTTTGTGCCGCTGCTCTACCTGGCCAACGAGTTTGCGCCCGGGGTGATCGCCAGCGCGGCGGGCATCACGCTGGTTGCCTTCGCCGCACTGACTGCGGTGGTGTTCATCACGCGCAAGGATTTTTCCTTCCTTCGGGGCATTCTGATGTGGGGCGGGATCATCGCCCTGGTTTTGATCGTTGCGAGCCTGATCTTTGGCGGGTTCACTCTCGGATTGTGGTTCTCGGTGGGCATGGTCGCGTTTGCCGGCGCCTGCATCCTGTATGACACGTCGAACATTCTCCATCACTATCCGGAGGACCGCTACGTGGCGGCGGCGTTGTCGTTGTTCGCATCGGTGGCGTTGATGTTCTGGTACGTGCTGAGGATCTTCCTTTCGCGGCGGTAAGCCGGCACTGAAGATCGCAGAACGTTGTGTGGTGTCTGAAAAGCGGCGCGTGGAGCGCCGCTTTTCCTGTGTACGGGGATGCCGAAGGCCCGGGCCTTCGTTCCGCTGCGGTATTTCAGAGCGCCGGAGAGGCCGGCGCACTGCAGGACGCTTCGCGAGTTTCGGCCAGTGGCGATGCTTAGCCCAGGCCCAGCTTCCTGAAGCGCGTGTTCACTTCCTTGAAGTGGAAGTCCAGCGAACAGAGCTTCTCGAGTTCGCCCTTTTTGAAGTGTTTTGAAATCTGCGGGTCGGCCTTGAGTTGTTCGAGGAAATCGGCGTCATCGCGTCCTGCGTGTTTGACCGCCCAGGTCTTCATGGCGGCGTCCTGGACCAGTTGGTAGGCCTCCTCGCGTGTGAGGCCCTTGCGGATGAGAGCGAGCAACACCGTCTGGCTGTTCCACATGCCGAGGCTCAGGCCCAGGTTTTTCTTCATGTTCTCGGGATACACGTTGAGCTTGTCCATCAGCCGGATGATCAGGTGCAGCATGTAATCCAGCAGGGTGCAGGAGTCGGGAAAGATGATGCGCTCGACCGAACTGTGACTGATATCGCGTTCGTGCCAGAGGGCGACGTTCTCCATGGCAGCGATGGCGTTTCCGCGGAGAACGCGGGCCAGTCCCGTGAGGCGTTCCCAGGTGATGGGATTGCGCTTGTGCGGCATGGCGCTGCTGCCTTTCTGTCCGCGTGTGAAGGGTTCCTCCGCTTCGAGAACTTCGGTCCGCTGGAGGTGGCGGAATTCGACGGCCCAGCGTTCAATGCTTGCGCCGACGAGCGCCAGGGCGGTCTGGTATTCGGCGTGGATGTCGCGCTGCACCACCTGCGTCGCGATGGTGGCGGGCCGCAGTCCGAGCCGCCGGCACACATGCGCCTCCACGCGTGGCGACAGGTGGGCGCTCGTCCCTACTGCGCCGGAAATCTTGCCGACAGCGGCCACATGGCGCGCCCGTTCCAGCCGCTCCAGTGCGCGCCCGAACTCGTCATACATCAGTGCCAGCTTGAGGCCGAAGGTGGTGGGTTCGGCGTGGATGCCGTGGCTGCGCCCGATGCACGGCGTGAACCGGTGCTCGCGCACGCGGCGGGCAATGACGCGGCGCGCTTCCTTCACGTCGCGAATCAGAATGTCCGCGCTCTGCACCATTTGCACCGCGCAGGCCGTGTCGCCGACGTCGCTGCTGGTCAGGCCGAAGTGGAACCAGCGGCTGGCGCGGTCGTTCACCTTTTCGGCAACAGCGGTGGTGAAGGCGATGACGTCGTGGTTCAGCGTTTTTTCGAGTTCCTTTTGCCGGGCGACCAGGCCGGGCAGGTTGCGTTGCCACGCCTGGCAGGCCGCGCGGATTTTGGCGGCGTCTCGGGCGGGAACCACGCGTTCCTTGACGAGCGCCTCCAGGGCGAACAGTTCGATGTTCAACCAGAGATTCAGCTTGTTTTCGTCGGACCAGATCGCCCGCATTTCCGGGCGGGAATAGCGTTGGATCATTGCGCGCTCACTGTAGGAAAGGCGGGGGAAGATGTCGAGGAACGATCAGGAATGGAACATTCGACACTCAATACGCACTGGCATTTCCGCGGAGAGAATCCCGAAAGCATCCAATGAACGGCGCCGGCCTGGATGTTGGGAGTTGAATGTTGAGCGTTGAATGTTCAGGCCGTCGCGTGCCTGGGGGATCAACCTCAGCGCCGGGCCATTTTGTTCCGGGCGGCTTCGAGGATCTTGCGTTCCCGTTCTGTCAGGCTCTGGATGCCGTGCGCGGAGATCTTGTCCAGGATCGGATCCACTTCCTGGCTGATGAATTCCTCTTCCGGCAGTTCCTCGACGGTGATGGATTTGTGGGTCGGCCATCGCTGGGTCTTTACGGAAGCAGCTTTCATCAGGTCGCTCTTGCGTTTCCGGGTCCGGAAGGGATTCCACTGGCGAAGATTGTCGAAGAACCCCTCCCACGGCAGTCTCACGTAGTCGCGATGCCAGCCCAGCGCGACCCAGGCGATGCCGGCCAGAATGCCGCCGAGATGCGCGGCGTGGGCGACGCCACCGCCGCGCGCGGACGGGACGATGGTGAAGAAGAGCGAAATCCCGCCAATGACCCAGAGTACCACGTCCGCCCGCACGGGCAGAACGAAGTAGAGCCGGATCTCGCTCGTGGGAAGGAGGCGGACAAAGATGGCCAGTATTCCGAGCACGCCTGCCGAGGCGCCGTACATGGGCTGGAAATGGCTGGGAAGAAGAACCATCAGGATCCCCTGAAGGAGGCCGCCGGCCACACCGCAGACGAGGTAAGCGACGATAAACCGGCGTCGACCGAGAACGTTTTCGACGAACCGTCCCAGGAACCACAGCGTCAACAGGTTCCCGAGCAGATGCCAGATTCCGGCGTGCAGGAACTGGAAGGTGATCAGTTGCCACACGTGGCCCCGCAGCAGCCAATCGGGCGTCATGGCGAACCACTTCTCCAGCCACGGTTCCCGGACTGTCATCGGCACGCCGTTCCAAACGATCTGCCTCGAGCCTGGCGCGTAAACGTCAACGATGCACTGGATCGCGAAGACCACCGTGAGCGTGATCATCAAAATCACGGTCGCGGACATCGGCGAACGGTAGGAGCCTTCGCGCATGTAATGACGATCTGCCAGTCCCATCGTGCCGTGAAGAATAGCCGTGAATGAACGCTTTTTCAACGGACTTTCTTGCCCCATGGCCGGGCGGAACATTGCTTCGGTTCCGATGAGTTGGTTTCTCTGCGGATTTCTTCGAAAGGCCGTGTGTGTCGCGACAATCCCCGGCGCATCCGCGCGCAGAATCGTCGCGCGGGTTATTTCCGGCGCCACCAGGACATCAGCTCAAGGCCGGTGCGGTTGGGATAGGAGCGGGGAACCCATTGTTCAAGCAGATCGAAATGCGGCGAGAACCGTTCCCATTGTTCTTCCTTCGTCGTTCCGAACGGAGGGCCCTCCTTTTCGGGGATCAGATAGTTCACTGCGAGGTATTGGCCGTCCGGCTTGAGCCATCGCAGCACGGCCTGAACATACTTGTCACGATCCGAGGGATTTATCGCGCAGAAGAGGGTGTGTTCAAAGATCCAGTCGAACGGCTGCGGAGGCGGGTCGCTGAGAAAATCAGCGAGCTGACAATGAACAACCAGCCCCGCTGCGGTGCTCCTTTCCCGGGTCAAGCGGACGGCACTGGGGGCGATGTCGAAGCCCCAGGCGTCGAAGCCGGCCTGCGCCCAGGCGCGCACGTCGTGGCCGGTGCCACATCCGGGCACGCAGACCGAACCGCGAGGCAGATCGGGGTGCGCAGCCAGGAAATCGACCAGCCCTGGCGACGGGGCTCCTTTTTCCCAGGGCATGTCGCCCGATTGGTAGCGTGCCTCCCAATACTCGCGATTCACGGTGTCAGGACGGCTGGATCCGGCCGTCCGCGAGGCGGACGACTTTGGGGGCGCGCGCAGCGACGTTGGCGTCGTGAGTGGCGATGATGAGCGTGGTTTTGCGCTCGGCAACCAACGAGCACAGCAGGTCCATGATCTCCGCGCCGGTGTGCGAGTCCAGGTTCCCGGTAGGTTCGTCCGCGAGGACGAGGTCGGGCCGGTTCACGAGCGCGCGGGCGAGGGCGACGCGCTGGCGTTCGCCGCCGGAGAGTTCGTAGGGGCGGTGCTCGGCGCGTTCCCGCAGGCCGACGCGGTCGAGCAACTCGCGTCCGCGCGCCATGGCTTTGTGTGCCGACATGCGGGCGATCCGGGCGGGGAGGCAAACGTTCTCGAGGGCGCTCAGTTCCGGGATCAGGTGAAACGCCTGAAAGACGAATCCGACGCGCACATTGCGAAAGTGGGCCAGTTCAGCCGGGGTGAACCGCGCGAGGTTCTGTCCGTTGAACCAGATTTCGCCGGCATCGGTGGAATCCAGTCCGCCGAGCAGGTGGAGCAGGGTGCTTTTCCCGGCGCCGGAAGCGCCCTGAAGGGCGACGAACTCGCCGGGAGCGATCTGGAAATCGAGGTCGCGGAGGACGGACACGGTGCGTTCGCCCATGCGATAGCTTTTGGCGACGCGCCGCGCGGCGACGAGGGCGTTGTTGGGGTCGGGGCCTGCAGGATCACTCATAGCGCAGGGCCTCCACGGGGTTGAGCCGGCTGGCGTAACGGGCGGGGAACGCCGCGGCGGCAAGGCAGATCAACAGTGATCCGCCGCAGATGATCATGACGTCGCTCGGGATGACCAGAGCGGGCAGTTGGGTGAAGCCGTAGATGGATGCGGGGAAGAGTTCCATGCCGGTTGAACGCCGCATCAGCTCGAGAAACTGGTTGCGATAGTGAATGGCGAGCAGTCCGAGGGCGACGCCGGAAAGAATTCCGAAGAAACTGACCACGAGGCTTTGGCCCATGAACACCCACATGACCTGCCGGTCGGAGGCGCCGAGCGCCTTCATGACGCCGATCTCGCGGGTTTTCATGACGATGAACGTGATGGTGGTGCAGGTGATGCCGAAGGCGGCGACGATGACGATAAAGAACAGGATGTAGAGCATCACGTTCTTTTCGACCAGCACCGCCGCCAGCAGCGGACTGTCCTCGAGCCAGGTTGTGATCATGTAACGCAGCCCGAGGGCCTGTTCGAGCCGGTCCCGGACGGTGGATGCCAGGTCGGGATCGCGAAGCATGACGGTCAGACCATGCACACTGTCGCCGATGTCGTACATGCGCTGGGCGTTCTCGAGAGAAACGATAAGGATGCTGGAATTGAACTCGTAGTAGCCGACGTCGAAGATGCCGCGGATCTCGAATTCATCGGGCAGATCGAGTTCGGGTTCATCCGTGTTGCGGCTTTCCTCGAGCTGCTTGAGATGGCGCAGCGAGTAGATGTCGATGCGGTCGCCGAGGGTGAGGTTCAGGCGATCGGCGAAAATGGTGCCGACCAGGATGCCGTCGCGTCCGCTGAGATCGAAGTCGCCGATGCGAACGCTGCTGGCGAGCGTGCTGACGTTCGTTTCGGAGAACGGATCGATGCCGCGGATGGCCGGGGCCCAGACGGAGGATTGTCCGGAGTCGGTCTGGCGCCGGACGAGGACGGGGCCCGTGACGAACGGGGCGACGCCGCGGACGTCGGGGTCGGCGGCGACGATCTCCTGGATTTGCGTGTAGTTGGTGATCGTGGCGCCGGGGCGGGAGATGCGGAGGTGCGCGTTGAAGCCGAGGATGGTGTCGCTCATTTCCTTGTCGAAGCCGCTCATGACGGCGATGACGATAATGAGGACGGCGACGCCCAGGGCGACGCCGAGCACGGAAATCAGGGTGATCACCGAGACGAAGGTGCGCCGGGGCCGCAGGTACCGCATGGCGAGGAGCAGTTCGAACGGCAGCCGAGACATGGGCGGGAGGCTAAACGGGCAGTTGCCGGGGGTCAATGCGTTGTGTGGTGCGACGCCGCAGGAGAGAGAAACAAACGCTTCTTCCTGCTCGGGGCGGAGAGGGGAGAGTCCAGCGGTGTGCGAGGCGTTGTTGTGAATAGTGTGAACAGCCGTCGCTTGACAACAATGGGGTGAGCACTCACTCTCGAAATCACTCAAATGAGCACCGCGCGACACTGGATTGTGACAAGGAATTTGTTCTGCGTTGGCCTGTTGCTGGTGTTGCTGCCGGCGCGCCTGGCGGCGGAGACGAATGTTGCGGACACGGTGACGGCGCCGCCGCAATCCGAGATGGCTTTTTCGAACGAAGTGATGCGCGCCCTGCTGCAGCTTCAGGGGCAACTGCATCAGACCCGGGTGACGCTTGAAGAGACGCGCGCCCAGAGCGAGGAGGCGGCGACGACCGCGGCGGAGCGGCTGGCGTCCCAGTTGAAAGCGTCGGAGGAGGCGACGGGCCGGTTGATGGCGGAGCAGTTGCGAAAGGTGGAGGAATCCTTCAGCGCGCAGCGGACGCGCGACACGCGGTTCACGGTGACGATCATGAGCGTGTTTGCCGGGATTTGCTTTCTGGCGGTGGCGATGACGTCGTTCTTCCAGTGGAAGACGGTGAACCGGCTTGCGGAAATGAGCAACGTGATGCCGATGGCGCGCGGTGTGGGCGGGGTGTCGTCGGTGCCGGCACTGGGTTCGGGCGAGAACGCGCTGGTGCCTGCGGACACGAGCAGTGTGGAGCAATCGAGCCAGCGGTTGCTGGGGGCGATTGAGCGGCTGGAGCGGCGGATCCTGGATCTGGAACAGGTGGCGCGCCCTGTTTTGGGCGAGCGTTCGGCCGAAGGCAATGGCGAGGGCAACGGGCATGCTTCGAAAGAGGGCCCGGCGGCTGCGTTGATTTCAGCGGATGAACAGGACCGGATCCGCCGGCTGGTGAACGAAGGGCAGGAATTGCTGAATCGCGACGACGCGGAGGGAGCGATCCGGTGCTTCGACCAGGTGCTGGCCATCGATCCGAAGCATGCGGAGACGCTGGTGAAGAAGGGCACGGCTCTGGAGAAGCTGCGGAAGCTTTCCGAGGCAATTGAATGTTACGATCGCGCGATTGCGGCGGACAGCAACATGACGATCGCCTACCTGCACAAGGGCGGTTTGTTCAACCGCATGGAACGCTTCACGGAAGCGGTGGAGTGCTACGAGCAGGCGCTGCGCACGCAGGAGAAGCGTCCGGTCAGTTGAACTCCACGCGGCTTTTTCCGCGCTCGATCTCCAGTTGCTTGCGCACGACGCGGATCTTGGCTTTGATCAGCTCGCGGTTTTCCTCTCCCTTGATGGACAATTCCTTTTCCAGTTCGGCAATGCGACGTTCGTAGGCCAGGAGGCGGTCCTGGAGAGGGGCCTGAACTTTTTCAAGACGCGCTTCGAGTTCCGCCATTTCGAGGGCGGCCTTTTGGTGGGCATCGACGAGCTCGGCGCGCTGCGTCAGGAGCTTTCGTGTCATCCGGTCCGAGAGCCATTGGGCGAGGTGAGCGAGCAGGCCGGCGCGCACCATGGCCTGTGCCTTTTGCGCCCGCTCTTCCGCCGCAATCGCGCGCTGCCGCCAGTCGCCCGAAGCTTCGATCGGCGGATAGGCGGAAAGGTTGTCCAGCGCCATGGGAAGATAACGCCGTTGCAGGCGGTGTCTGGCGATCGTCCATCCGACTGCCAGCAACAGGACGAGGGCTCCGGCAGTTCCGGCGACGATCCAGAGCGTTGCGCCCTCGTGGGTGGCGGGCGCCCGGTCGGGCTGGGTCATGATAATGGGTTCGAGGCGCTGGACGGCCGTCTTCTCGCGCAACTGATCCAGCGCAGCCTTGATTTTGGCATCCACGACCTGTCCGCGGCGAGCAATGACCTGACCCGGTTCGTAGCGATCGGCGACGACCAGTCCTTCCATGCGGCGCCGGCGCAGTTCCCGGGTGAGGTCGGCTTCCATGGTGCAATTAGGTTTGACGAAGGAAGCGACGTAACGGGCGGCGGCGCGGTCCTCCGCGGCGAGGCTTTCCTGGAGTTCCGTGCGGGCACGGGGATGGGAAAGGAACCGGTTTTTGGGCACGTCCGTGCCGCGCTGGAGAACGATTTCCTCGGAGATCACCTCGTTCGGCGCGAGGGAGACCAGTCTCAATGTGGAGCCGACCCAGATATCGTCCGGCGATTCCTCCGAGCGGATGAATTGTTTCATTGTTTCGCGGAGGAGGCCGGCCAGTGTGTTTTCGTAGTCGCTCGACGGGTCGCCGGCGGCCCAGGTTGCGGCGAGAGCGGGGCTGACGGGGAACAGGACGTTCTGCCGCTGGAACGCGGAAACCAATTCATGGAAGTTGGTGGACGCGATCTGTTCCGCCGAGAGGGTTCGTTCACCGAACCGGGTTTGCACGTGGTCGAGGAAGTTGCTTCGCGTGGTGGCGAAGGTGGAGCGAAAGGCGCTTTCGACCTCGTTAATGGCGTTGGGGTGAAAGCGATAGATGACGTGAACGCGCCGGGCCTCGCGTTCTTTCAGAGCCTCGGTGCCCGGGATATCCACCACCACGAGGGGGACGGGCGTGATGATGTCCTCCTCGACGCGGTCGCCAATGTTGTATTCCTTTGGCGCGGCGGCGAGGACGGTGGAAGCGACGAGGACGGGGAGGATGGCGAAGAAGCGTCTTACCATAGGAAAGATTTTTGTTCGTCGAGGAGCGTGTCTCCTTCCCACAGGGTGGCCCGCCATGCGGTGACCTCGCCGAAGCGGGCATAGTTGTCGCCTGTGAGGGGGAGAGAAGTCCAGTGGCTGAAAAGGCCCGGGCGGACAGCCGTTTCGAGGACGGCGCGGCTGGGGAGCGCGTTGTCGGCGGAACCGCGCAGTTCGATCCGGAGCTTGAGTGGCGCCGATTTCGGTCCTTGAACTTTCCATTGGACGTCGAATCGGATTCCGGAGCGTTGTTCCGGATGGTCGCGGAGGAATGCCTGGTACGCATCTCTGTCGAAGAGACTCGGCGACAGCGCGTGCCTTCCTTGCAGGTCGAGGAAGTGGGGCAGCACCTTGATGACGCGGCCGGTGGCGGCGGAGGCGGACGCCGCGAGCAGAAAGAATCCGAGTGTCCAGAACACAATGGGCCGGCGCATGGGCTACAATTACCGATCCGCCTCAGCGGACACAACAAAGAATTCTGTTCGTTTGCGGAAGAGCGTCTGGTCACGTCGCGGAACATTCAACGCTCGATGTTCCGCGGGCCAGAGCCGACGGGGCGCAACGAAGTTGGATTCAATCCACGCCTCTTGCGGGCGGAGGTTCGACCGCCGTCTTTGCCGGCTCCACGGGCGGCGGGTTGGTTCCGTATTCCTTCTCGTTGAGGTTGCGGAGAAGGCGCCTTTTCAGATCGGCGTATATCGGATTGGACACGGCGTCGAGGTGGGCGCGCGCCTCGTCGAAGCGTCCGATGCCAAGCTTGATCCGGGCGAAGTGGATGTGCACGCCTTCGCGTTCGATGTCGTCGCTCGCGAGCGCCATGGCGTTGGTCCAGGCCAGGAGGGCGTCGTTGGTTCGCAGCGGTTTGATGCCGTAGTAGGTCTGAGCGATGTCGGAGGCGAGGAGGAAATTGGACGGATCCAGCCGCATGGCGTTGCTGTAGAGTTCGAAGGCTTTGTCGAACACCTGTTGTTCGTTGATGCTGAAGTATTCGCGGGCGTCCTTCCGGAACAGGTAAACGGTGGTGCCGAAGTTGTGGTAGTAGATCGGCTCGTTTGGATTCAGGGCGATGGCTTTCTCGTAGCAGGCGAAGGCGCGTTTTACCGGTCCCCGGTGCCCGAAATGATTGGCGAGGTTGTTCCAGACCGCGGGAATGTCGGGGTTGATTCTCGCGGCTTTCTCCAGGTGCTGCACCTCGCCCTCCTCGTCCCCGATGTCGGCGAGGAAGCTCGCATACGCGACATGCGCCTCGGCATGGTCCGGATGGCGCGTGAGAAAGTCTTCGTAGGCGCGGCGGACGACGTCGAGGCGTGCAAGGATTTTCCGGTTCAGTTCCTCGTCCGAGAGGCCTGCGCCTTCTGCCGCAAACCTCCGGTTGTCTGTGATCCACCGGTCAATCTCCTCCATGGCAGCATCGTCCTGCTGCTCCAGCATAGCGAGTTCACGGGCTGCGGGATCATTGAGATTCCGGACGGGAACGCTGAAGCCGGTGGTCTTCTCGACGAAATTGCTGATCGCCGCGGGCGTGTTGGTCGCGACAAGAGTTCCCAGGATGGCTGACAGAAGCGTGCTCACGGGCAGAAGCTAGCATCGCGCCGGGGGAAGTCGAGGCGGGCAGACATTTCGACGGGGCTGCGGGTGCCGGTCAGAAGGGCCAATTGATTCCGGCCGACACGTAAACGGCCCCGTTGAGTTCGAGCTCGGCCTGGCGTCCGCCGCGGCTGAAACGAGGCGTCCCCAGAGGCATGTACTGCGCGGCAAGATACAAATCCCCGTTGGACACGGCGTGGTAGGTGATCATGGCGTTCACGTATCCGCCGAACACGGTGTCCGACACGTCGAATCCGCCGCGGCTCTGCGAGGCGCCGGATGTGACGATGTTTTCGCGAAACCGATATTCTCCATCGATGAATCCCAGTGCGGGTCCGGCGCTCAAGGTCAATCCGACCCGGGGGTGCACGTCCCAGAAGAGCGTGGGTCCAAGCCGGAACGTGTAGAGCGTGACATCCAGAGTCCGTGTGCCCGTGACGGATCCGTTGATGGTGTCCGTTCCCACCAGCGTGGCGGTGTCGGAAATGGCGGGCTGGCCGAACCCGCTGGAACTGCCATTGTAAGGCGCCTGGGGAAGAACGACTCCGTCCGGGACGGAAAAGGCGTGCGTCACCTGACTGACCTGCGCCATCGCGTTGAAGTCCTGGCTGATATAGATGGGAAGCCAGCCGAAGCCGAATTCGACTCCGATGCGAAAGGGGTGGCGATGCCACAGGTAGCCGCCGTAGGCGAGATCCATGCCGAAGTGCGCCGTCTCGTTCGCACTGCCCCCGCCGCTCAGCGAGTAGGAGGAGGCACTGTGCATGAAGAGCGTTTGCGTGGCCGGATCGTACTGGGCCGGATCCTCGTAGCCCCAGAACGTGGTGAACCCGCCGGCATTGTTGAAATCGTCCACACGGACATATCCGTCGTCGTAAATGTGGTTCGCCCCGGGAACGCCGGTGGGTCCCGGATCGCCGCCGGTCAGGAAGCTGCCGGTGGTGCGAAAGTCCGCCTTGATGTTGAAGCCGACGAGCACGCCGAGTCGAAAGTTTCGCGTCCAATCCGGTTCGTATTGGGCGGCGGCGTTGCCGTGGAGAAAAACGAGGGCGGCGCAGAGACAAAACCAGCGCAGAGCGTGGTGCCGCATTCGGATGCGGGATTGAGAATGAGGATGCAGTTCCATGCTCCGGGATCTTTCAGGGATTGAGGCGCACACGGTAGAAGCGATTCGTTGCGGTCATTGGATGGCTGATGGTCTTCGGCGGGCCATCGTCGATCCATTGCACCCGGTCGGCCTGCGCGACCACCGGCGGCAGAGCGATGCGGGGCTGGGAGAAAGAGGCATCGTCGCTGTAGAGGATGGTGTAGCTTCTTCCCCGAGTGGCGGCGAACTCGATGAGGAAAGCTCCGGAATCGAGCATTCGGTTGGTGGTAATGACGATATTGAAGTTGGTGGTTGTGAGCAGGCCGGCCTCGGCCATGGCGACGGCGATGTAATTGGAGACATCGATGGCTTCACGCGAGCGAACCACGTATTCGAGCCGGAGATCGACGCTTTCGCCGGGATCGAGCGGGGCGGCGTGTATGACGAACGGATTGATGCCGTTGGTGCCGAGGGTATTGGTTCCGATGGCGTTGTAGAGCCAGTTGGTCTGGTCGAAGGGCAACCCGCCGACGATGAGGCGCACGGACCCGGCGGTGGCTTCGCCGACGTTCACGACGCGGACGGTTTGTTCCATCAGCGAGTGTTGCGGGTTGAACGTCATGGGAGTGAGGTTGGTGGCGATGAGATCGCCGGTGACGAGCGCCTGGACACTGATATTGGTGGCGGCGGTGTTGTTGTTCGTGTTGCTGTCGCCGATGGCGGTGATGGAGGAGACGATCGTGTGCGAGCCGGCGTTGGTGGCTTCGAGGAGATAGGAGAAGCTGCGGACCGCGCCGTTGCTGAGGGTGCCCAGGTTGCCGGTGAAATTGGTTGGGGCAGCGATGATCCGGATGCCCGGGGGGAAGGAATTGCTCAGGACGACATTGGTGGCCGGGTTCGGGCCGGGATTGCTGACGGTTACCGTAAAGGGGAACCGGTCGTGGATGAGCACGGGGAACGGCGGGCCGGCGACGGAGACGCCGAGGTCGGTCTCCGGCGGGACGGCATTGGTGACCGGGGTCGTGATTTCCTCCGATGCGATGCTGGCGGTGAGCGATTCCCTGATGGAGATGAGGTTGGTGAGTGTGCCGGCGGCTGTGGGGCGGACCCGGACGGTGAGAATGGCCGGCGGATTCGGCTGCAGGGTGAAGACGAAGATGGCCTGATTGGCCGTGTTCGTTTCAAAACCGCCGAAATAGTTGTTGGACAAGCTGAGGATGGTGACCGGCGCGAGGAATGTGTTGGTCACGCGGATCTCCATCAGGTTCACGGTGGCGTTTGTGACGAAGATCGTGTAGGTGAGGGTTTCGTTCACGGCGATGGAGTCGTGGGAGGTGGCGAAGCCCTCGAGGAAGATCTGTGCGCGGGCGCCGGGACGCGCGGCGACGAGAGAGACGAGAAATACGAGCGCCACGAGAAGCCTGGATAATCCCTTCATATTCAGCCGCGATACAAGATTTCCGTTCCTGGAGGTGGACTGTATGCACCCGGCACAGCCGTGTCGAGCCGCGAATTTCCGCGAGAATAATATCGCCTCACAACGTGCTTTTCCTCATATTCCGGCCCGATGAATTCGATGACGGGCTATGGGCGCGGGGATTGTTCGCGGGACGGGTTCAAAGTGACGGTCGAGCTCAGTTCCGTGAATCGGAGGCAGATGGAGATCTCGGTGAACCTGCCGAGGGAAATGGAACTGCTCGAGGCTCCGATTCGCGACGTGATCAACCGGCATGTGGCGCGCGGCAGAGTGACGGTGCGCGTCACGTTCCACGCCGGCGCGGGCAATCTGTCGGCGCGGATGCACCTGAACACCGACCTGGCGAAGGCGTATGCGCGCGAGCTGAACCGGCTGGCGCGCCAGCTCGGGCTTCCCGGCGGCGTCACGCTGGACCATCTGGTGCGCGCGCCGGGCGTGTTTCAGACCGACGAACAGATCGCCGAGGCTGAGAATTTCTGGCCGGCTGTTGAGAAGGCGTTGAAGCAGGCGCTGTCGGCGATGCTGAGAATGCGCGCGCGGGAGGGCGCGCACCTCAAGCGGGACCTGGTCAAGCGCATCGGCCTGATGCGCAAGGCCGCGGCGGAGATTGAGCGGAACGCGCCGGGCGTGGCGGAGCGGTATCGGGAGCAATTGATCGAGCGGATCCGGAGCGCGGGACTGGAGGCGCCGGCGGCGGACGACGAGCGATTGCTGAAGGAAGTGGTGTATTTTGCCGACCGGTCCGACATTACGGAGGAACTGATCCGGTTGCAGAGCCATTTTCAGCAGTTCGACGAGTGCCTGGCGTCGAAGGAACCGGTGGGGCGGATGCTGGATTTCCTCGCCCAGGAGATGAACCGGGAGATCAACACGATCGGATCGAAAGCAAACGACAGCCGCATCTCGCGCCAGGTGGTGCGCCTGAAGGCGGAACTGGAAAAATTCCGGGAGCAGGCACAGAATGTGGAGTAATGCAGGTCGAAGATCAATGCGCCGCGGCGGATCAGAGGAGCCGTTGCATGGCTGACGCCGCCCCGATGCTGGTGTTGATCTCGGCGCCGTCGGGCGGCGGAAAGACGACGTTGTGCCGGCAATTGCTGTCGGCGCGCCCGGACCTGACGCGCGCGATCACGTGCACGACGCGCGCCCCGCGGCCCGGCGAGCGGGACGGGGTGGACTATCACTTCCTGGATCCGGCGGATTTTGCGCGCCGGGTGGAGGCCGGGAGTTTTCTCGAACACGCCACGGTGTACGGGCACCGGTATGGCACGCTGAAGTCGGAGGTGTTGGGGCGGTTGCGCGAGGGCCGTCATGTGTTGTTGAACGTGGACGTGCAGGGCGCCGCGTCGATTCGGGCGTGCGCGGAGGCGGACCCGGAGCTTGGGCGCGCGCTGGTTTCGGTGTTCCTGGTGCCGCCCTCCATGGCGATCCTGGAGCAGCGGCTGCGCAATCGCGGCACGGATGCGCCGGACGTGATCGAGACGCGGTTGAGCGTCGCCCGGCAGGAGGTGGCGCAGTGGAAGAGCTTTGATTACCTGCTGGTGAGCGACAGCATCCAACAGGACCTGCGGCGGATGCTGGCGATTCTCGAGGCCGAGCAGATGCGATCGATCCGCGCCGCGGCTCCGGAGTGGTGAGGCCGTCGCGCGGAGCGGAGCGCCGGCTGTTGTTCGGATAAAGCATGAAAACGAAGAACGTGGTGCTGGGAGTGACGGGGTCGATTGCGGCGCACAAGGCGGCGGACCTGGCGAGTCATCTGACGAAGCAGGGTTGCCAGGTGCGCGTGGTGCTGACTGCGGACGCGCAGAAGTTCATCACGGCTCTTCCGTTCAGGATCCTGAGCCGCAACCCGGTGGTGACGGATTTGTATGACGAGGAGGAGGGATGGAAACCGGCGCACATCCGGCTGGCGGACGAGGCGGACCTGCTGCTGGTGGCGCCGGCCACGGCGAACACGATTGCGCGGATGGCGTTGGGCCTCGCGGACGACGCGCTGACGTGCATCGCGCTGGCATTGAACCCGTCGGCCCGGGTGCTGATTGCGCCGGCGATGAACGGGAAGATGTGGCTGCACCCGGCGACTCAGCAGCATGTGGCGACGCTGAAGGGGCGGGGGGTGGAATTCATCGGTCCGGAGGAGGGCCTTCTTTCATGCGGGTATGAGGGGATTGGCCGGTTGTGGCCGGTGGACCAGGTGGCGGCGCGGGCGCTGGCGATGCTCGGTTGAGGCGCGCCCGGCCGCCATGAAGACGATGCCCTTGAAATGGCTGAGGCGGCTGAAGGACCTGTTGCGCACGCAGCGTCCGGAGCCTGTTCATCAGGCCGAGCGCATCGTGCGGATGCAGTTGCACATTGTGATGCCGGCCAAGGCGGGGGTCATCGTGGTGGTGCTGTATTTCCTGTTCTTCCTGGACTGGTTTTCGGACGTGGAGACGACGCGCCTGGTTTTCCACAATGCGATCAAGGGGTACTTCCTGGTGTATGCGACGTGTAATCTTCTGGCGATGGTGGTGCTGTGCCTGTGGCGGCATTTTCCAGCGGGGATTTTTCAGTGGCTGGCCTTTGCATTGGGACTGCTGGACGGGCTTTTCGTGGCGGGATTGACGGCGGTGACGGAAGGTTTTGACAGCCTCGTTTACTGGATGTTTCCCGGGTTGATTGTGTTGAACGCGCTGTCCATTCCCCTGGCTGTTCCGCAGATCGTGTTGAATCTGATGCTGTGCGTGTTCTACGTCGGCGCCGGTTTCCTTGCGGCGAGCATTCCGGATGAGCTGGTGCTGCTGGACATACCGGGCCGCAGCGCTCCCCGGACGTCGGTGGAGGAACTTCCGCCCGCCGACATGCATCCGGTGCTGTCACCTGACGAGGAGCCGGTGGGAGTGCGCACGCAGCGCGATCGTCCTCCGTGGTGGCGGTCGGAGGATATTGATTTTGATCTGGAGCGGCGGGACGCGGGATTGCGGGAGCCGCATCTGTTGAGGACATCGGTGTTGTTGCTGTTGACGGCGTGCTGTTACGGGGTGCAGGTGCTGGCCGAGCGACAGCGGAAGGTGTTTGAGGAGCAGCGGGAGTTTGCGGTGCGGGAGGCGCAACTGCGGTCTGCCGGGCGGCTCGCCGCGGAATTCACGCATCAGATCAAGAACCCGCTGGCGATCATCAACAACGCCGTGTATTCCATCCGCCGTTCGCTGCAGGCCGGAAAGACGGACATCGAGCGGCAGATAGAAATCATTCAGGAGGAGGTGGAGCGTTCGGACCGGATTGTGACGCAGATCATGGGGTATGCGCAATTGACCGAGGGCCGGGTTGAGAAGCTGGACGTGGCTCAGGAACTGGATGCGGCGATTGAGCAGGTGTTTCCGTCCGGGGTGGAATCGCCGATCCGGGTGGAGCGGAATTATGTTCGCGTGTTTCCGCCGTTGTTGATGCAGAAGCGGCACCTTGTGGACACGCTGGTGAATCTGCTCCAGAACGCGCGCGAGGCCATCGACGGCAGCGGCACCGTCGGGGTGACCGCCGTGTGCCGTCCGGACAACTCGATTGAGATCTCCGTGCGCGACACGGGCGCCGGGATTCCGCACGAACTGCACGAGCGGATATTCGAGCCGTACTACACGACGAAGGAGAAGGGGACCGGCCTTGGATTGTCCATCGTGAGGCACAATGTGGAACTGTATTCGGGCACGGTGCGGGTGGAATCCGAGCTTGGAAAGGGGACGCGCTTTACCCTAACTTTCCCCGCGAAAACCGTGGCGGGGCTGGACAAATGATGTTCCCGCCGCTCCAGCGTGATCACCACATGCAGGTTCAGAGGACATGTCCGTGAACATCGATTTGCCAATCCTGGTTGTGGACGACGAGAAGAACATGCGCTCGTCGCTGGCGACGGTTCTGGGAGACGAGGGGTATTCGGTGGAACTGGTGGAGTCGGCCGAGCAGGGGCTGGCGATGCTGGAGCGGGAGTCGTTTTTCATGGTGATCACGGATGCGCGCCTTGGGGGGATGAGTGGATACGAGTTTCTCGCGCGGGTGCGCCAGCAATGGCCGGATCTGCCGGTGCTGATGATCACGGCGTATGCGACGCCGAAGCTGGCGGTCGAGGCGATCAAGGCGGGAGCGATCGATTACCTGTCGAAGCCGTTTGCGCCGGAGGAATTGCTGCACGCGGTGAACCGGTGCGCGGAGCGGCACCGGCTGTTGCAGGAGAATGCGCAGTTGCGGGCACGGGCCGGCGAGGCGAGCCGGCTGGAGGACATTGTGGGTGAATCTCCGCAGATGCGGCAGTTGCGGCAGTTGATTCAGACGGTTGCGCCGACGGACGCGCGGGTGTTGATCCTGGGTGAGAGCGGGACGGGGAAGGAGCTGGTGGCGGGCGCGTTGCACAGTTTGAGCCACCGACGGCAGGCGCCTTATGTCCGGATCAATTGCGCCGCGATCCCTGAGACCCTTCTGGAAAGCGAGTTGTTCGGGCACGAGAAGGGGGCGTTCACGGGCGCGCTGCGGCAGAAGCCCGGGCGCGTTGAGGAAGCGAACGGCGGAACGATTTTCCTGGACGAAATTGCCGACATGAGCCGGCCGCTTCAGGCGAAGCTGCTGCGGTTTCTGGAGGACGGCAGTTTCACGCGCATCGGCGGGACGCAGGAGCTGCGGGTGAATGTGCGATTGATCGCGGCGACGAACCGGGACATTGTGCAGGCGATTCGGGACGGGCAGTTTCGCGAGGACCTGTTTCACCGGTTGAACGTGGTGCAGATGCGTCTGCCGCCGCTGCGGGAGCGGGGAGACGACGTGTTGCTGCTGGCGGAGCATTTCCTGAAACATTTCAACGCCACGCTCAACAAGCACGTGAAAGGGATTTCCAAAGGCGCGCGCCAGAAGCTGATGGCGCATCACTGGCCGGGGAACGTACGCGAGTTGCGGAATGTGATCGAGCGGGCGTTGATTCTGGAACTGGACGACGAGATTCAGGCGGTGAGCCTGCCGGATTTCAAGCTGGAGGCGCAGTTGCACAAGACCCGGGAGCCTCAGCCGCGGGGGGACGAATCGCTGGACGAGCTGCTGGCGAACTTCGAGCGCGAGCTGATCAGCTCCCGCCTGGAGCGCAACAACTTCAGCCTCACGCGCACGGCCGAACAATTGAAGCTGAGCCGGCATGCGCTGCGGTACCGGATGCAGCGGCTGAACATCAGCGCCGGTGAGGACGACGGCGACAAGGGCGGCCGGGAGGAGGGGGCATGATCAGCAACGCTGTTTCGCTGTTCGCGGCCGTGGAGAGCGAGGGGTTTTTTCTCCGGTGGCGCGCGGATGGATTCAAGGTTCTTGGGCTGAGCCCGTTTACGTGGGCGCTGTTGCTGGTGGTCGTGTCGCTGGTGGCCTGGGCGTACCTGGTTCGGAGCCGGCGCAGGGAGCGCTCGCGGCGCTACAGCCGGTACGGCCATCGCCATCATCATCATCACCGGCACCGCGGGGTTCGCCTGTTCGGTTCGCACCGCCGTCGTCGCCGCCGCCGGAAGGAGCGGCCGCGCAATCCGACGCTGGCCGAGACGGGCGGATTGCCGCCGCCGAGAACGGATGCTTCGGGGACTCCGGAGACCTGACCATGCGCGAGAGCCGAGTCATCACACGGAAGAGCGCTTCCAACCTGGCGCTGGCCTTTGTGCTTCTGCCCCGCGAGAAGCGCGATGCCATGTCGGTGCTTTACGCGTTCTGCCGGGAGGTGGACGACGTGGCGGACGACGAGTCGTTGCCGGTGGAGGAGCGGCGCGTGCGGCTGGCGGCGTGGCGGGCCGACGTGCGGCGCGCGTGCGAGGGCGGGCGGCCGGAGTTTGCGGTGAATCGCGAGCTGCAGCAGATCGCCGGGCGGTTTCCGTTGCCGTTCGAGTTGTTTGATGAATTGATCCGGGGTTGCGAGATGGATCTGGAGATCCGGCGGTATGAGACGTATGAGGACCTGGAGGTGTACTGTTATCGCGTGGCCTCGGTGGTGGGGTTGTTGAGCATCGAGATTTTCGGCTACCGCGATCCGCGCTGCCGGGATTACGCGGTGTTTCTGGGAAAGGCGCTCCAACTGACGAACATTCTGCGGGATGTGCGGACGGATGCGGAGCGCGGGCGGATTTATCTGCCGTTGCAGGAACTGAGGCGGTTTCAGGTGACGGAGGAGGAGGTGTTGCGGCTCGAATACTCGGAGCGCTTTCGGCGCGTGGCGGAGGCTGTCGCGGAACGGGCGCGGCACTTCTACAGGCAGGCTCGGGTCACGTTGCCGCCCGAGGAACGCCGGGCGATGGCGGCGGCGGAACTGATGGGCTCGGTGTATTGGCGTTTGCTGGCGAAACTGGAGCGGCAGGGTTTTGATGTTTTCGGGCCCGAACCCACGCGGCTCACGCGCGGTCAGAAGCTGCTGTTGGTGGCGCGTTCGTGGTACCGCTTCCTCTCGGGCGCGGTCTCGCCCAACTACGGCGCGCCCTAGCCGGCGCGCCTCTCCTGGACTCATGACTTCGCAGCGCCGTCTTATCGTCAACGCGGACGATTTCGGCCGGTCGCGTTCGATCAACGAGGCGGTCGTGCGGGCGCATCAGGAAGGCATTCTGACGTCGGCCAGCCTGATGATGAACGAAGCGGCGTGCGAGGAGGCGGTGGAGCTGGCGCGGCGGAATCCGCGATTGGGCGTGGGGTTGCATCTGACGCTGCTGTGCGGGCATTCCGCGCTGGCGCCGGTTCGCATACCGGGTCTGGTGAACGAGGGGCGCGAGTTCAGCGATCGTCCTGCGGCCACCGGTCTGCGCTATTTCTTCCGGCGAGACCTCCGCGAGCAGTTGCGTGACGAAATCCGGGAGCAGTTCAGGCGGTTTCAGGAAACCGGCCTGCCGCTGGATCACGTGAACGGCCATCTCCACATGCACATGCATCCCGTCGTGTTCGCCATCCTCATGGAATCGGCTGAGTCGCTGGGGATCCGCCGGGTCCGTCTGACGCGGGACCGGTTTCGGCTGAACGCGCGGCTGGCGCGGGGGCGATGGAGTTACCGGATCGGGCACGCGTTGATCTACACGCTGTTGTCGGTGAAGGCGCGGCGGGCCTTTCGAAGGCGCGGGATCCGGCACACGCAACACGTGTTCGGGTTGTTGCAGGACTCGCATGTGGATGAGGCGTTCGTGCTGAAGCTGCTTCCCCGCCTGCCGTTGGGAGATTCGGAGCTTTACTCGCATCCGTCCCTCGACAAGTTTAGGCACGAATTCGACGCCCTGGTCAGCCCGCGCGTGAAGGACGAGGTTGATCGGCTCGGGATTCAATTGATCCGTTATCAGGACCTTTAGTATGACCAAACTGCTGCTCATTCTGATCGTCGGCCTTGTTTTCGAATCCGCGGGGGTGGTGCTGTTGAAAAAGGGGATGAACCAGGTGGGGACTGTCGAGAAGATCAGCGTCGCGGAGGGGCTGCGCGTTCTGCGCGCGGGAGTGACGAATTCGCAGATTCTGTTGGGCGTGCTGTTCGAGGGATTGTTCTTCGCCTCGTTGCTGATTCTGATGGCGAAGGCGGATATCAGCTTTCTGTGGCCGTTGACGGGACTGAGTTTTGTGTTCGCGACGGTGGCGGCGATTCTGTTCCTCCAGGAGCGCGTGTCACTGCTGCGCTGGGCGGGCGTGGTGCTGATCATGGTTGGAGTGGCGCTGATCAGCTACAGCCAGCATCAGAAGGACAAGGAACAGGCCGCGCCGCTGAGTTCAAGCACCGCTGGTTCGAACCGACTCCAGTAAGCCGCGCAGGATTTCGGCGAGCCGCCTTCCCGCCGTCAATGTGTTCCGCCGTAGCCGCAGAAGTCCCGGAATCGAGCCGGGCGAGCGCAGCACGGCTGCGATGACTGCGCCTGTCGGGATTTTTCCGTCGGGTGTCACGAGCCTGTTGAAATCCAGCGGCAGGTCCTCACCGGTAACATCCGAGATGGCGCGCACGGTCGCGGAGGGCACGCCATGTTCGCGGCAGATCCGCCGGATGGCGCCGGACTCCATCTCGACCGCGTGTGCGCCGGTGAGTTGCCTCAGGCGCGCTTTGTCGTTTGCGGAGACCGCGACGCGGTCGGCGGAGTGGAATGTTCCCGGGATGGCGCCGAGCCTGCGCAGCACGGGGGCCAGGTCGCACTCGGGGTCCTCGTCGAAAAGGACATCGCCGATCCGCAATTCCGGGTCGAGCGCTCCGGCGAAACCGCAGGTGAGGACGAGTGCGGGCGTCCGCGCGGCGATGGCGGCGCGCACGCGGCGGCCGGCGTTGATTTTGCCGATTCCGGTTACGAGGCATTCGATATCGGGCGCGAGCGGCGCTTTGGCGAGGGGAGCCGCTTCCTCCGGCACGGCGAAACAGACAAGGATGAGTCTGGAGGTCGTGGGATTGGGCTTCACTTGACACCCGCGAGGCGCTCTTTCCAGATCTGATAGAGAAGCGCCGTCGCTTTCACATCGCGCAGGCAATACTCGGCGATTTCGCGGTAGCGGCCCTGCTCGACGAGCGAGTTGACATCCATGCCGCTCACGCCGTGGCTCTTGGGGGATTCGATGCCGAACGCCTTGCAGTAGAAGTCCAGGTTGAACCTGCGGGCGGCGCCATCCCGGCCGCTGACGCCGTAGAACGTCAATTGTTCGGCCAGGTCGCAGTGGGGCTCGGTCTGGTAGCGGTATCCGAGCCAGTCGCGGCGGGAGATGGGAACGTTGAGGACCGCGGAACGCAGGTAGAGGAAGGGCACGTCGAAGCTGCGGCCGTTGAAGGTGACGATGGATTCGTAGTGTTTGGCGACATCCCAGAAGGCGGTGAGCAGTTCGGATTCATCGACGCAGGCGACGAACTCGACCGGCCCGGCTTCATCGGCGCGTTCCTCGTAGTCGTCGGCGGTGAAGAGGACCTGGCCGCGCCGGGTTTCGGCGTTGAGCATGGCGATGCAGACGACGCGGGCGGTGAAGGGCCAGAGGTTGCACTGCTGGAGGAGTTCGGCGCGGCGCGCCGAACGGGCAGCTTCATCGGAGATCCGTTCGCATTCGCGGAAGAGGTATTCCTGTTGCGCCTCGTCGAAGTATTCCAGCGGCAGCGCGGACGTCTCGATGTCGAAAACCAGTCTGGCCATGGAGAAGGGATGAAAATGAAACCAGGATGGAACCTGTCGAGCGGACCAGGTTACCATCCCGGTATAATCAGACAGAGGCTACTTCTTTTTCTTTGCGGCTTTCTTCTTCGCTTTCTTCTTAGCGGCCATCTTTTTCACCTCCGATCCGGTGTTTAATTGTTCGCGGTGTGCTTCATGCAAAGCGCAAAGCCAAAAGATTCTTGCTGTTTGTAGAAGAAAGTTCGGTGTGCTGGCAACTGTTTTTTTTTATTTTGCGAGACATTCGAAAACAGCGTTGCCGGGTCTAACAGG
>DGDZ01000013.1:27245-53647 GCA_002385705.1 Verrucomicrobia subdivision 3 bacterium UBA3939 | reverse complement strand
CATTTCTAAAGAGTTTTGACAGCGGTTAAATGAATTGTGTCGTGGAGCGGAAACCGTTAATTAGCCGCGGTGAGCCGGCAACACGAACGTCTGCGTCCAACAAAATGAAAGTAGTGATCTTTTGCGGCGGACTGGGCACGCGGCTGCGCGAGGAAACCGAATTCCGCCCCAAGCCCATGGTGCCGATTGGCGAACGGCCCATCGTGTGGCACATCATGAAGATTTACGCCTACTACGGGCACAAGGATTTCATCCTCTGCCTGGGCTACAAGGGCGAGATCATCAAGGATTTCTTCCGCAATTATCACTGGAACACCAGCGACGTCACGCTGCGGCTGGGGTCCCGGCCGCGCATCCGTTACCACAACAAGCACGACGAGGAGGACTGGTCGGTGACGCTCGTGGACACGGGAGAAGCGACGCTCACCGGCGGGCGTCTCAAGCGCGTGCTGCCTTACATCAAGGACGACACGTTTCTGGTGACCTACGGCGACGGGCTGGCGGACATCGACATCAACGCGTCGATTGCGTTTCACAGGAAGCACAAGAAGATCATGACGCTCACGGCAGTGCATCCGGTGGGGCGTTTCGGCGATCTCGAACTCAGCGGGAGTCTCGTGACGGCCTTCAGCGAGAAGTCCGAGAAGCAAAAGGGCTATATCAACGGCGGTTTTTTCGTCATGAACAGGCGGATTGGCGAGTACCTCACCGGGGACGAGTGCGCGCTGGAGCAGGAGCCGATGAACCGGCTCGTTCGCGACCGGCAGATGGTGGCGTACACGCATCACGGCTTCTGGCAGTGCATGGACACGTATCGCGAGCAGCAATTGCTGACCCGGCTCTGGAAAAGCGGCAAGGCGCCGTGGAAGGTCTGGTGATGTTCAACGATTTCTACAGGAACAAGCGCGTCCTGGTCACCGGCCACACCGGCTTCAAGGGCGGATGGCTGTCGCTGTGGCTTCACCATCTCGGTGCTGAAGTTGTCGGGCTGGGGCTGCCCGCGCCGACGCAGCCGAGCTTTTATGAAATCATTCGCGGTGTGTTCGCGGAGGAAGTGGATTGCGACATTCGCGCCGCGGACAAGGTGGCCGCAGCGGTAAAACGGGTCCGGCCGGACGTCGTCTTTCATCTCGCTGCGCAGCCCATTGTGCGACGCAGCTATGCCGAGCCGCTGGAAACGCTGAACGTCAATGTCATCGGCACCGCGCACATTCTCGAAGCCGTTCGCATGGCCGAGCTGCCGTGCACGGTGCTCGCGGTGACGAGCGACAAGTGCTACGAGAACAAGGAATGGGAATTTGCCTATCGCGAGAACGATCCGTTGGGCGGCCATGACGTTTACTCCATGAGCAAGGCCGCGACCGAACTGGTGGCGCAATCATGGCACCGGTCGTTTTTCGCGCCGAACCCCCGATTGGGTTCGGTGGTGACCGCGCGTTCGGGCAACGTCATTGGCGGCGGCGATTACGCGCCGGACCGGATCGTGCCGGATTGCATTCGGGCGTTGATGGCCGGGAAGCCGATTCAGGTGCGCAATCCGAATGCCGTGAGGCCGTGGCAGCACGTGCTGGAATGTCTGAGCGGCTATCTGTGGCTCGCGGCGCGGGTGGCCGCCAAGCCCGAAAATTCGCGCCTTGTTGGAGCGTTCAATTTCGGGCCGGATCCCTCTTCACGCCAGCCGGTGCGGCGGGTAGTGGAGGAGGTGCTTCGGCACTGGCCGGGCGAATGGGTCGACGCGGCAGCGCCCGGTGCGGCGCATGAAGCCACCTTGCTGATGCTGGCGATTGACAAGGCTGCCGCGCTGCTCGGATGGCGCCCGGTCTGGAGTCTGGATCGGGCCGTTCAGGAGACGATCCGATGGTACCGGCAGCGGCACCAGGAGAACAGGGACATGCTCCCTGTTTCGCGGGAGCAGATCGATGCGTACGTGACGGACGCCCGGCGGGCCGGAGCCGCCTGGGCCTGAGGTGCGCAGACACGCCTGGATTCACTTCTCGAGCGTGGTGGCCCGATGAACGTCAGGGAAGAAGGTCCTGGCGCCGGGTATGAATGCCGCTCCGATACCGTCTCCCGGCCACCAGTGATCCTTTGGCTGGTCCTGGAAATACAGGAAACTTCTGCCTCGCCGGATGGCGAACTCGAGCAGCTTCGATGTTTCCGCCGAATTGTCGCTCAACACGAGCGAGGCGTCGTGCAGCCGCGGTTCAATGGCTATGAACTCCGCCCACTCGTATTCAGGCCGGTGGTCGCTGTCGTGCAGGAATAGGTCCACGGATTCCTCGAAGGATTGCAGCGTCGTGACGGAATCACCCAGTAGAATCCGGCAACAGGCTTTGAATGGCTCGTCCAGAAGGTAGCCGCAATCCGGGACGATGTCGGTCGCGTACACAATACCGGGGAAACCTTCAGCGGCGTTGCGCAGGAGGGCTGCGGCCAGGACGGCTGTCCCCAGACCGCGGTCCACCCCGGTTTCCAGGACGACCCGTGGCCTGGTCGCGCGCACGAGAGCATACCAGCCCATTCGCCGCCCGTAGCGCGGCACGATGTCGGAATTATGACGATCGCGGCTGGCGCGCGCGCGATTCATTAGAACGGAACGGAGACGTTCGTCCGCCTTGAGTTCGGCGATGTAGCCTTCGATCTCCCGGAGGGGGTGGCCCGAGACCACCGCGATGAAGCTGGCGAGATAGCGCTCGTTCAGGTCGGTGAGGTCGTAGGTGAAGTTGTAATGTTCTTTCGACGTGAAGGTCCAGCGTGTCGCCAGGCGCAGTTGACGGAGGACGCGAGGCAATGCAATGCCGAAGAACCGATAAGGGAGCACCACCCACCGTCCTGCGGCGGTGAACTTCAGAAAATGCCGGAGGGTCGGGTTCACCGGGAGACGGAGCCGCCGCCGTCGTTCCGGCGAAACACGAGAACCGGATGGAAGGACAACCACCACAGGCCGAGCGCATTCAGGCCTCGAGTCATCCATTCGGTTTCCCAACGGTAGAGGATCGGCGGGCCATAGGTGCTGCCGATGGCCTTTTCAAACCGGAACCCGGCCTCCCGCACCCGTTTCCTCACTCCGACGACCGTATAGATCTTGTCGATGGGCTGGCGCACGATCCAATTCGGCTTGTTGAGGAGGTCGGAGAGCAGGCGCACGCCAAGCCAGGGCAGATGGAGAAAGTTGGGAAATGAAACGTAGAGCACGCCGCCCGGAGCCATGATGTCCGCGATGGCCTTCAAAGCCGGTTCAGGATGCTCCAGATGCTCGATCGTCTCCATCAGAAGGCAGAAGTCGAACGTCTCCTTCTCAAACGTCATCCGGTAGATGTCGCCGGCCGAGAGATTCGCCCTGGGCAGGAACTGTTTCACGTAATCGATCGCCGTCTGGCTCTGATCGATGCCGAAGACGTTCTCCTGCGCGATCAGGCGGTTGTTCACGAGATAGCGAAGCGCGGGTCCCTGGCCGCAGCCCAGCTCGATGAGGCGCGATGCCGGTTGCAGCCGTCGGCACAGGTCGGGGAGCATGGCGCGATACCAGGGCGCAAGATCCTTCTGCACCGTGCGGTAGTGGGCGTCATACCATGCCGCTTCGTTGGCTCTGGGTGATGGGGCGGCCATGTCCGGCAGAGTGCGGGAATGTGGGGTTGAGGGCAAACTCACGAATAGCGCAAGCGGTTCAGTATGCGACGCCACAGGAGCATGGCGGGTGAGAGCGGCTCGCGATCCTGGGGCAGACCCGGGAGTTCAGCTCGCACGAGAGGGGCGGACCTTCGGATCGCTTCGTTCACTTCACGAACACAATGCTGGTTGTGGTAAATGTAAACACCGTCCAGGCAATCCACCCTCGGCCAACTTCGGAAGTTGTGACGCCAGCTTCGGAAGTTTTTCCGATAAAGCGCCCTCCAGTTGAATTGCGACGGCAGGATCACTATCTGGTCAAAATACTTCGTATGGAGCACCTCGTTGAGCGTAGTCTGGTCGTCGAAAGGCCCCCGGTAGTGCGCCCGGCCGCGGGCCACAATTTCCTCCCGCATGGTCCGGCTCGACGGCAGATGCCAAAAGGTGACGCCGGCATTGATATAGGCGCTGGTGGAGCCCTGCCCCATGATCCTGACAGGAGGCGTCCATTCCACAGCGCCCGCAAAGCTGGCTCCGCGAAGCAGCTGTTCGAATCGCGGCAGGGCCTGAAGGCAAATCGCGTCTGCCCCATCCACCACGAGCGCGTACTCGGCTTGCAGCCGGTCGGGGAGAGTCCAGCGCCTGAACAACGCATCCCGGCGCACCGACACAAAGGCTGCGTCGGGTTCCACAAGATGGTAGTGCGCGCCCTCGATCCTGTTCTGCGGCAACTGCGGGTTATACACAAATACGTGCAGCTCGGCGTCCGGAACCATGCGGAAACTGCCGAATGTGGCTCCCAAATCCTCCGCCCTGGGTCCAAAGACAGTTGTCGCGATGATTTGCCGAGAGGCCATAAACGCGCTGTGTAACATATGGATCGCAGTCTCGTGCCTCAAGAACAAACGGGGTTGGACGCGCCGCGAACTGCCGCGGCTGAAAACGGCCCACCAATGAGTGACCATGCTTTGTCCGCTGCCTCCAGAGCAAGCAGTTGACTTGCTTTGCCGGCATCCAAACCATGTCGGCATGCAATCCGGCGCAAGAAGCGGCGGAGACGGAGCGAAAGGTCGCACTCACTTCCCGCTTTGGCCTGAACTGCGAACAAACCCGTCGCTGCTCATGCTGCTGCGTGAACTGCGCTCCACGCTTCGCGGGTGTCGCACCGTGCTGGACGTGGGCTGCGGCAATACCTCGCCGCTTCGTTTCCTGCCGAGTCTGCTCCTGACCGGTGTGGACGGCTACGCGCCCGCGTTGGAGGAAGCGCGGAAGAACCGGACGCACGACGAGTATCTGCTCGGCGGCGACGTCACGCACCTGGGAGCGCTGTTTCCGGATCGGCGCTTTGACGCGTGCGTGGCGCTTGATGGTTGAGGTGATGGAAACGCTGGCCACCCGGCGCGTTGTGACTTTCACACCGAACGGGTTCCTTCCTCAAAGCCACGACGGCGATCTACAGGAGCATCTTTCCGGGTGGACGGCGGACGAGCTGCGACCCGGCGGTTACCAGGTGTTCGGCGTGTACGGCCCGAAATCGTTGCGAGGAGAATATCGTCGCATAAAAGGACGGCCCCGCGGGTTTGGGTGCTCGTGTCTTTTCTCGGCCATTATCTCTGGCCGCGGAGGCGAGCGGAACGCGCGGCCGCCATTCTGTGCATCAAGTCGAAGTGATCCGCCCGTATTCCGAAGCGGACGCTGCCCTGCTGTCGAACTCCTCGTCCTCATAGCTTCTCAGATCGCCCCGGAATGTTTTGATGAAGTAGGAAAGCCTGGGGTTGCGCAGCACTCGCTCGAAGACCCGGCGATCGGAACGCGTTCGCAGGAGCCTGATCATCCGGCGCCGGGAGCGGATGCGGCCGTAACGCGGGATCCACCCGGTCAGAACGGCCCAGTACGCGGCGGCGGATTCCATGCGAAGCGAGAGCAGCGACAGAAGCAGACTGGCGCTCACGAGCGCGAAGAAGAAAGGCAGGATCCGAACACGGGAAGGGAAGCTGAGGTTGGCCATGAGGCTGAAGGCCATGTTGCTCAGATAGCGCCGGAGCACCTTCGGGCCACGCGGATCTCCCGCCGTGGCGCCCATGAGATGCTGGATGGGCGGACCCGGCACGAAATGCACTTCGTAGCCGGCCAGCCACACGCGGTGACAAAAGTCGGTTTCCTCGTAGTAGCAGAAAAAATCCTCGTCGAACAGAAACCCGCCAACCCTGTTGATGATGTCACGGCGGAACATCAGGCACGCCCCTTTCGCGCTGAAGACGGGGTAAGGGCGCCGGTATTTCGGGCCGTCGGGTTTATAAAGCCCGTAGTGGTAAGGCACGCCCAGAAACGTGAGAAACGAGCCACACGCATCGAGCGTATCGCCAAAGCGGGGCAACCGCATCTTGCCCTGAACGACGGCGACATGCGGCTGCCGGGTCAGGTAATCGCGAAGCGGCTCGATGAAGCCGGGATCCACGATGGTGTCGTTGTTGAGCAGGAGCACGTAATCGCCGGTGCAGTGTTTCAGGCCGGCGTTGTTGCCTCCGGCGAAGCCCAGATTGCGCTCGCAGCGCACCACCTTTACCCAGGGATACCGTTCGAGGACCTGCAGCGAGTCGTCCGACGAAGCGTTGTCCACAACAATCACCTCGCGATTCGGGCAGGTCGATGCCGCGAGCGAGTCGAGGCAGGCGGGAAGCAGCCTGGCGCCGTTGAAATTGACGATGATTACCGACACACGCGGCGGATCGCCGGCCGAACGCCGATCGGATTCCTGGCCATCAACGGACTCGCGCGCCATTCCAGCAACGTAGAAATTCCTCGAAAGATCCTCAACGAAATAGAGCGCATGAGCAGGACGAGCCATCGTGGAACGGCGGGATGTAGGGCTTGCCTTTCCATCGACTCCCGGTAACTTGCGCGTCTGCGCGCCGGGAAAGACTGAAACGCTGTGAAGAATCGTTCAACCATCATGTTCGGGGTCGTCCTGACAGGAATTCTCCTGGTGCTGTTTCACCGCAGCCTGTTTCCGGATGAGGTGGTCTTTTCCAACGACGGCCCGCTGGGCGCAGCCGCCGCCGAGATGATGGATCAGCCCGGCGGTTTTCGGGGGTTGTGGGTGGACCTCAACAGCATCGGGTACCGCGCCGGCAGCAACTGTCTGACGTTCACGGCAACGCTGCTGTGGATTCTGGGGCCGGTTAACTTCGCGAAGTTTTATCCGCCGCTCGCGCTGATGATAATCGGATGGTTTGCCTGGCTGGGGCTGCGGCAGCTCAAGCTGGGCCCGGCGGCCTGTGCCCTGGGCGCCCTGGCAATGGTGTTGAACGGCGTTTACTTCACCGTCGTGGCCTGGGGTGTCGCTCCCCATGCCATTGCTGCCTCGCTCAATCTTCTCGCCGTGGGCCTGGCCACCAACCCGGACCCCCGGCATCGCTGGCTTCGGCTCATCCTCGCCGGCATGTGCGTGGGCATGGGCATCATGGAAGGGTTCGACGTGGGGGCCATTTACAGCATGGTGACCGGGACGTTCCTGTTCTTCTGGACGTTCCTGACCTCCAGGGAGAAGGCGAAAGGCTTCCTCCTTGGGCTCGCGAAGGTTCTGATCGTCGCTCTCAGTGCTTTGTTTCTGTCGATTCAGGCCATCAGCGCGTTATGGGGGACGCAGGTCAAGGGCGTTGCGGGAATGGGACAGGACGAGAAAACCCGGCAGGAACGCTGGGACTGGGCGACGACGTGGAGTTTTCCGAAGCGGGAAACGCTGGCGATTTTCATTCCGGGTCTTTTCGGTTACCGGATGGATACGCCGCACCAGATGGCGATGTTTCAGGACGCCTACGAGGGCGGAGCGTATTGGGGCGCATCGGGACGCGATCCGGCGTGGGACCGTTATTTCGCCAGCGGCAGGCAAGGGCCTGCTCCCATGGGGATGCTCCGTCATTCCGGCGGCGGGTGTTACGCGGGCGTTATGGTGCTTCTCATCGTCTTCTGGGCGTTTCTGCAATCGAGGCGCAAGGGGCACCCGGTGTTTTCGCGGGAGGAGCGCACCTTCATCTGGTTCTGGTCCGCGGCGATGCTGATCGGCCTGTTGCTGGCCTACGGCCGCTTCGCTCCGTTCTACCGGCTCGTTTATGAGCTGCCGTACTTCTCCACGATCCGCAATCCGGGCAAGCTGCTGCAAGTGTTCAATCTGGGCCTGGTCCTGACCTTTGCTCTGGGCGTGGAAGGTTTCTGTCGGACCTACCTGCGGCGGGAATCCAAAGCCGGCACGGGCACCGGCGCTGCCGGCTCGTGGTGGCAGCGGGCGGAGCCGTTCGACCGCCGATTCCTCTTCGGCTGCTTTGCCGTGTTGTTCCTGTGCGTCATTGGCTGGATCTTCTACGCGTCCTCGCGCCAGGCGATTCAGGAGTACATGGAGTCGGTGTTTTTCAGCTCCGCGTCGGCGCGGATGATGGCGGCGTTCAGCATCAAACAGGTGGGCTGGTTCATTCTGACGCTGGCTGCCTGCATCGCCGGCGTCACCCTGGTGGTGCGCGGCACGCTCGCGGGGAAACGATCGACGGCGGGCATCACCGTGCTGGGCGCTCTCATGGTTCTGGACATGGCCAGGGCGAACCTGCCCTTCATTGTTTATTGGGATTACAAGGAAAAGTATGCCACCAATTTTCTCATCGATTTCCTGCGGGAGCGCCCCTACGAACAGCGGGTGGCCATACTGCCGTTCGACTTTCCGGACGAGTTCATGGCGCTGGAACGCCTCTATCGCATCGAATGGGCCCAGCATCATTTCCTGATGTACAACATCCAGTCGCTGGACGTGGTGCAGATGCCGCGTCGGCCGCAGGATCTCGCCGCGTGGGACGTCGCAACGTATTCGGGAGGGCTTCTCCGGCGATGGGAATTGTCCAATACACGCTATCTGTTCGGTCCCGCCGTTTACCTGCAGGCGCTCAACGAGCAACTGGATCCGACGCAGCGCCGGTTTCGAATTGCGCTCCAGTTCGATATCGTTCCGAAACCGGGCGTGACCCGCGACGAGCTGCAGCGGAGTTTCCGCCGGGGGATCTTCCCGGGAGACAAGTATACCGCGGTGCCGGACACAAACGGGTTGTATGCGCTGTTCGAGTTTACCGGCGTGCTGCCGCGCGCGAAGCTGTATTCGCATTGGAAGGTCAGCACGAACGACCCCGTGGTGCTCAGCAACTGGGTGGCCGGGATACGATCGCAGGCGCCGGCGGAACTGGCGCAGGCTCTGGCGGCGCAGAGTCCGCGCGATCAGGCCACGCTCAAGGAACTGATTGACGGTTCGTTCAACCCGCATGAAACGGTCCTCCTTGCGGAGCCGCTGCCCGAGGCTTCAGCCGCTTCGACCACGAATCAAACTCCGGGTACGGTGGAGTACGAGAGTTACGCGCCGAAGCGAATTGTCCTCAAGGCGGAGGTCAATCAGCCTTCAGTGCTCCTGCTCAACGACCGGTACGATCCGAACTGGAGAGTGCGCGTCAACGGCCGGCCCGCGGAATTGCTCCGATGCAACTTCATCATGCGCGGCGTCTTCCTTGAGCCCGGCACGCATACCGTCGAGTTTTCCTTCGAGCCGCCCGTGCACTTCCTTTACGTCAGTCTCGCCGCCATCCTCCTCGGCGTCGGCCTCGTGGGTTTCCTCATCGTGTCCGGCCGCCGGGAGGGCGACCAGGAGAAGCCGAAACCGCCCGCCCCGGTCTGACTTCCGCGGCCCGATGGACGGCTGACGTCTTGCCGCGGCTTCGACGTCCGCCGGATTGCTGCGCCTTCATGCTGAGGCCCTGTCGCGACCGTTTATTTCGTTGCGAACGCCGCGGCGGACTCGTTAGATGTGATGCGAATGAAAATTCTGATCACCGGCGGGGCCGGATACATCGGGTCGGTGCTGACCCCTGCGCTTCTGGCAGATGGACACGAGGTCACCGTCCTGGACAACTTCTATTTCAACCAGAATTCTCTGCTGGACTGCTGCCACTACGAGGGGTTCCGGGTGGTGCGCGGGGACTGCCGCGACGAAGCGGTGATGAAGCCGTTGGTCGCCAGGGCGGATCTGATCATTCCGCTGGCTGCTCTGGTTGGGGCGCCGCTGTGCAACACCGACGAGATTGCAACCCGCACCACCAACCAGGAAGCCGTGGAGATGCTCTGCCGGATCGCGGGAAAAGAGCAGTGGATCATCATGCCGGTGACCAACAGCGGCTATGGAGTCGGAGAGAAAGGCAAGTTCTGCACCGAAGACACGCCGTTGCGCCCCATCTCCACCTACGGCGTCACGAAGGTGAAAGCCGAGGAAGCTGTGTTGAAGCGCGAAAACAGCATCAGCTTCCGCCTTGCCACCGTGTTCGGCATGTCGCCGCGCATGCGGATCGACCTGCTCGTGAATGATTTCGTTTATCGGGCGGTGAACGACCGCGCCATCGTTGTGTTCGAAGGCCATTTCAAGCGCAACTACATCCACGTGCGCGACGTGGTGCGCGCGTTCCAGCACGGCATCGCGAATTTCGACCGCATGAAGGGCCGGCCGTACAACGTCGGGCTCGACGACGCGAACCTGTCGAAGTTGGAGCTGTGCGAAGTCATCAAGCGGCATTTGCCGAAGCTGGTGTATCTGGAGGCGCCGATCGGCGAGGATCCCGACAAGCGCGACTACATCGTTTCCAATGCGCGGATTCTTGCCACCGGTTTCAAGCCGGAATGGAGCCTGGATCGCGGCATCCAGGAATTGATCAAGGGATACACCATTCTCAGGAACTCGATTTATTCGAACGTCTGAGCCCGCGCGTGCATCTTCCGGTCGAGCAGATCACCGCCGTCGTGCTGGCGGGCGGCCTGGGCACGCGGCTCCGGTCCGTGCTTCCCGACCTGCCCAAGCCGATGGCGCCGGTGAACGGACGGCCCTTCGTCGAGTGGGTGGTTCGCTACCTCGCCGCGCAGGGCATTCAACGGGTTGTCATCTCCACCGGTTACCGCGCCGATGTGATCGCCTCGCATTTTGAACGCGAGCCGGTGCGCGGCGTTTCCGTGCGTTGCGTGGCCGAACCCGAATCGCTGGGCACGGCGGGCGGGTTTCTCTATTCCGTCCGCGCGACGGCGGAACCGCCCGCAGCGTGGCTGGTGGTGAACGGGGATTCGCTGACCCTCGCTCCTCTGCAATCCCTCTTCGCTGGGCTGGAAGACCCTGAAGTGAACGGAAGCCTGCTGGCGATTGCTGTGCCGGACGCGTCCCGCTACGGCACCGTGGAAGCGAATGCCCGGGGGGAACTGATCGCGTTTCACGAGAAGCGCCCCGGGAGCGGGCTCATCAATGCCGGAGTGTACCTGTTTCGCGCCGCCCTGGTGGAGGCATTCCCGGGCGGCAAGCCGCTGAGTTTTGAGCGGGACGTGTTTCCGTTTCTTGTCCGGGAAGGGCGGCGGATCAAAGTCTGCGTGACTCAGGCGGACTTTCTGGATATTGGTACGCCGGAATCCCTGCCCATGGCGGAAGGATTCGTGCGGGAGCACGCCGGCTGGTTTCAGGGTTGAACCTGGAAAGGCCGGCATCGACGAATGATCATCAGCCGAACACCATTTCGAATTTCGTTCTTTGGAGGCGGCACCGATTACCCGGCGTGGTACCGCCGGCATGGAGGAGCGGTCCTGGCGGCGAGCATCGACAAGTACTGTTATCTCACGTGCCGGTATCTGCCCCCGTTTCTCGAGCACCGCATTCGCATTGTGTATTCCCGGATCGAGCAGTGCCAGACGGTGGACGAGATTGCGCATCCGGTGGTGCGCGAGGCGCTGCGTTTTCTGAAGGTGGACCGCGGCATCGAGATTCATCATGCCGCGGACCTGCCCGGCCGCAGCGGCATGGGATCCAGTTCCTCCTTCACCGTGGGGTTGCTGCACGCGTTGTCGGCTCTGAAAGGGAAGATCTCCGGCAAACGGCAGCTTGCGCGCGACGGAATCGCGCTCGAACAGGAACGCCTCCAGGAAACCGTTGGCTCCCAGGATCAGGTCTGCGCGGCCTACGGCGGGCTCAACCAGATTCATTTTCTGCAGAACGGCGATTTTACCGTTCAGCCGCTGACCTTGCCCCGGTCGCGAGTCCGGGAGCTGAACGCGCATCTGATGCTCTTCTACACCGGCATCCGCAGGACGGCGTCCAAAGTGGCGGCGAGCTACGGAACGGCGACGAATATCGAGCGGTGCGCCGATGTTCTCGTGCGCATGCGCGAGTATGTGGACCGCGCGGTGGACCTGCTCAATTCGCGGCAGAGCATCAGCGCCTTCGGCGAGCTGCTGCACGAGAACTGGATGCTGAAGCGTGAGCTGAGCGACAAAGTGTCCAATCCGGAGGTGGACGCGCTCTACGAGCGGGCGCGGAGCGCGGGCGCGGTGGGCGGCAAACTGCTCGGGGCCGGGGCTGGCGGTTTTCTGCTGTTGTTTGTTCCGCCGGATCGGCAGGCGGCCGTGCGCGCCCGGCTCGAGAACCTGCTGAACGTGCCTTTCAAGTTCGAGTTCTCCGGAAGCCAGATCATCTTCTTCGATCCCGAGGAGGATTACGCCCGGCTGGAGAAGGCTCGCGCTTCGCAGCAGTTGGAGGGCTTTCGCGAAATGGAAATCGAGCCCGGCTGAAGGCATACTGGGGTGTCGCGACTTCTATGGACCTGAGCAAAGTGAAAATCCTGGTGACCGGCGCGACGGGCTTTGTCGGCCGCAACCTGGTCGAGCTCATGCGGGAGCGCGGGCTGAATCCCGTGACGCCGGCGCGTTCCGAGTTCAACCTGCTGGAGCAGTCCGCGGTTCGAGCCATGCTGGACACTCATCGGCCGGAGGTGGTGTTTCACCTCGCGGGGCTCGTCGGCGGGATCGGCGCCAACAAGGCGCGGCCCGCGGAGTACTGTTACGAGAACCTCCTGATGGGAACGATGATGCTGCACGAATGCTGGCGGGCCGGCGTTCGAAAATACATCACGCTGATGGGTGGTTGCAGCTATCCGGCGCAGGCGCCCAGTCCTATCAAGGAAACGGAACTCTTCAACGGAATGCCTCAGCCGGAAAGCGCGCCCTACTCTCTGGCGAAAGCCATGAGCGCCGTCCAGGCCGAAGCGTACCGGCGGCAACACGGGTTCGACGCCATTGTGCTGGTGCCGGGCAACCTGTACGGCCCGCACGATAATTTTGATCTCGCCAATTCCCACGTCATTCCCGCCCTCATCCGCAAGTTCGTCGATGCCAAAACCAACAACCAGCCCGAGGTGGTGGCATGGGGAACGGGGAAACCCACCCGCGACTTCGTTTACGTCGGCGACGCGTGCCGCGTGATTCTCAAGGCCGCCGAGGAATACAGCGGGAGCGACATCATCAACGTTTCATCCGGCCGCCCGATCAGCATCCGGGAACTGACGGAGCTGATCGCGGAGCTGGTGGGTTACCGCGGCCGGGTGACCTGGGATCATTCGAAGCCGGACGGCCAGATGTTCAAGGGATTCGATGTTTCACGAATGAAACAACTGCTGGGCGCCGAATGCCCGACGCCGCTCCGCGAGGGCCTGAAAAAGACCATTGATTGGTACTTGAGCAAGCCCGCCGGGCTGCGCCTCTAGTCATGCGGGTCACCCTCATTGGCGCAAACGGTTTCGTCGGCTCCGCCTTTGCCCGGTTGCTCGAGCGCCGTCCGGACGTGACCCTGGTCCGGGTCACGAGAGAGAATTTCGCGCAGCTTCCTTCGATTCACAGCGACGTCGTGATTGAGGCGGCGTGCAACTCGAAGAAGTACCTCGCGGAGGAAGATCCGGCTGCCGACTTCGCTCTCTCGGTTCAGCACCGGCTGGAGAGCCTTCGGAGATTCACCGCGGACGTTCACATCCACATCTCGAGCGTGGACGTGTATGCGGATCTGTCGTCGCCCGAAACGACGCATGAAGACACGCCGGTACCGCCGCGAGGTCCGTCGCGGTATGGCTTTCACAAGCACCTGGCGGAGCTGCTGGTCCAGCATTACGCGCCGGCATGGTTGATTGTCCGGCTGGCGGGCATGGTGGGACCGGGACTGCGAAAGAACCCGGTGTTTGACATTCTCAATGGCAATCCGCTGAGGATTCATCCCGATTCCCGCTATCAATATTTGCTGACCGACGAGGTGGCGCGCATCACGTGGACGCTGTTCGAGCGTGGCTTCCGGTGCGAGATCTTCAACGTGTGCGGATCGGGCGTGGTCACCATGCGCGAGATCGCGAAGCTCGCCGGCCGCGAGCTGAACCTGTCTCTTCAGGCGCCCGATTGGAACCCCCGGGTCGTCGAGGCCAGCATTGAAAAGCTCGCGCGCGTTCTTCCGGTCATGGAAACGCGGAAGGCCCTCGAACAGTTTTTCGCGTCGATGGCTTCGGCCAATCGGGCGGAGGCGGAGAGTTGATTCGGCCCTTCAGGTCGTTACCCTTCTCCGCATGACGAGTGAACCGACCACTCCGGATGCCGCTGCCGCGGGCATTCGCCGCGGCGAAATCTCCATTTTGATGGCGACGCGGGCCCGTCCGGAGATGCTTGCCGAGGAACTGGAGACGCTCCGAACGAACACGCGGCAGAAGGACAAGCTGGCCGTCTGGATTTACGTGGACGACGACGATGAGGTGACGCGCAAGGCGATCGAAAGCGGCCGGTTCAAAGATGTGGATTTCCGGCTGCAGTGGCACTTCGGGCCGCGGCCGCCCGCGCTGGGACAGGCGCACCAGGCGCTTTGGAATCTTTCCGGGCGCGCTTCCGAGGTGTACATGATTTCGTGCGACGACGCGCGTTTCGACACTCCGGGATGGGACAATGTGGTCCGGCGGGAGTTCGGCCGGTACGCCGACGGGATCCTGCTGGCTTTTGCACATGATCCGAACGCGGAGCAGGCGACGTATCCGTTCATCGGATGGGGCATGCTGCAGGTTCTGGGGTATGAGAAGGTGTTCCCGGGCATCTTCGCCTTCTGGTTTGACGACCGTTGGGTGGAGCAGATCGCTGAAATGGCCGGGCGCTCGATTCTGATCCCGATGACGATCAATCCCATCGGTGGCAGCAAGGGCAAGACGCAACGGATGCGCTGCGTGCCGTTCTGGATGCGGTTCTTCCAACTGCTCCTGCCTGAACGCCGCGAGAGCGCCGAAAAACTCGTCGCGGCCATGTATGCGAACGACCCGCAGGGACGCGCCGCCGCGCTCAAAAAGCTGGAAGAGGTGTGGGCAAGGCTGGTCCAGACCGAGGAGAAAGCCTTTTCCGACCTCTACTGCGTTTTCCAGGAGGAGCGGCACACGGCTCTCCCGCCCGAGCAACGAAACGTGTTCAATCCGCTCTACATCCGGCAGGAGGTGGCGGCGGTCACACGGCTGTTGACGCACGCTCAGAGACTGATGCAGCGACAGGACTACGTCGAAGCGTTGAAGTACATCGAAGCAACGCAAATGGCGGACCTGCGTTTGCGCCAGGCGCTGGACATGAAAGTCCAATGCCTCGAAGCGCTGGGGCGAACCGCCGAAGCCCGGCAACTCGCGAAGGAGAATCGGCTGGCATGGCCCGAAATGTCGGCTGCCCGGAGGTTCTTCCGGTTCCTCGGCATGATCGCGAACGAAGCGCGGCGCGTTCTCGCGGCGCGCAGCCGGAAGCAAACGGCCGGCCCCGGCCCGGCATGAAGCCCGTAGCGATCGCCCGCCTGCGGTCAACGCGTCGCGTCGCGACCTTTCGCCTGTGACATACGACATCATCATCATCGGCGGCGGCATAGTGGGACTTGCCACCGGCATGCGCCTGCTGGAAGCCAGACCGGCGCTCAAACTCCTTCTGCTCGAGAAGGAACCCGGCCTCGCCCGCCACCAGACCGGCAACAACAGCGGCGTCCTGCACTCGGGTCTCTATTACCGGCCCGGCTCGGAGAAGGCGCGCCTCAGTGTCGAAGGCCTTCGGCAGATGGTGGCCTTCTGCCGGGATCACGGCATTCCTTATGAGCAATGCGGCAAAATCGTCGTGGCCACTTCCGATGACGAACTGCCGCGCCTGGAAAACCTCTGGCAACGCGGACTCGCAAACGGGCTCCAGGGTCTGCGCAGGCTCGCGCCCGAACAGATCCGCGAAATCGAGCCGCACGCCGCCGGCATCGCCGCCATTCACGTTCCTCAGGAAGGCATCGTGGACTATCGCGGCGTCAGCGAAAAACTGGGCGAGCTGATTCAAAAGGCGGAGGGCGAGATTCGCCTCGGTGCGCGCGTTCTCAAACTCCGTCCGTCGGCAGGTTCATGGATTGTGGAAACCACCTCCGGCGAATTTCACGGCCGTTACGTCGTCACCTGCGCCGGGTTGCACTCCGATCGAATGGTCCGCGCCGC
This sequence comes from Verrucomicrobia subdivision 3 bacterium UBA3939, assembly GCA_002385705.1. Classification (GTDB taxonomy): domain Bacteria; phylum Verrucomicrobiota; class Verrucomicrobiia; order Limisphaerales; family UBA3939; genus UBA3939. The sequence goes on along the minus strand of DGDZ01000013.1, from coordinate 37,691 downwards.
CGGCGGGAAACCGTCGGCCCGCATCGTGCCGTTCCGGGGCGAGTACTACAAAATCCGGAAGGATCGACAGTATCTCGTGCGGCACCTGATCTACCCCGTCCCCGATCCGAAGTTCCCCTTTCTCGGCGTGCATTTCACCCGGCTGATCCATGGCGGCATCGAAGCGGGTCCCAACGCGGTGCTTGCGTTCGCCCGGGAGGGTTATCGCTGGTCCCGCATCAACCTCCGGGACCTCGCCGAGACAATCCTCTATCCCGGCCTGTGGCGGTTCCTCGCCGCGTATCCCGGCATGTGCGGGTACGAGATCCGCAGGTCGCTCTCGAAAGCGGAGTTCACCCGCTCGCTGCAGAAACTGGTGCCGGAGATCCGCGAGGATGACCTCGAGCCGGGAGGCGCCGGCGTGCGCGCTCAGGCCATGAGCCGCGACGGCCGGCTGGTCGAGGATTTTCACTTCGAGGAGGAAAGCGGCATGCTGCACGTCGTCAACGCGCCTTCGCCCGCCGCCACCGCCGCGCTCGCCATCGGATCACGCATCTCGGCACGCGTGCTCGATCAACTGAAGTAGGCGCCATTCGTCAGACCGTTGGCGCGTCAAGGTCACAGTCCCGTCGGGTGATCCAGGAAAACCCAGGGCACGCGGAATCGCTTCGACAGGCGTTCGGCGAGGGCCTTGACGCCGAAGGTTTCGGTGGCGTAGTGGCCGCCATAGAACACGTTCAATCCCAGGTCCTCTGCCAGCGCATAGGTCCAATGCGGGCCTTCGCCCGTGATGAACGTATCCACGCCGGCATCCGCCGCCTGTTTCAAATCACCTCCGGCGCCGCCGGTGACGATGCCGATCCGGCTGCACCGATCGGGTCCGCCCGGAATTGCCAGCGGCTTGCGTCCCGTCGCGCGGGCCAGGCGTTCCGCGAGTTCGCTGCGGGAGATTCGGGCCCGCGCCAGAAGACCGATCGGCCGGCCGTGGCTCTCGAAGAACGGGCGCCCCTTGCGCAGCCCGAGCAGCCGGCACAGGCGCGCGTTGTTGCCCAGCTCCGGATGCGCGTCCAGCGGCAGATGGGAACTGTACACCGCCACGTTGTGATCCAGGAGCAACCGCAGAAGCTCGTACCGCCGCCCGGTCCAGGGATGCGTCTTCCCCCAGAACAATCCGTGATGAACGATCAGCAGGTCCGCTTTCGCGCGCACAGCGAGGCGGACCGTCTCGACGCTGCCGTCCACCGCCGCCGCGATCCGGCGCACCCGGCCGTCGTTCTCGACCTGAAGCCCGTTCACGGCGCCGTCGTAATCGCGAAATTCAGAAGTGCGCAGCCACTGGTCACAGCAGCGGACGATTGCGGAGAGCGATGCTTCAGCCATGCGACGATGAAAGCACAAACGCGCCGGTTCGGCAAAGCCCGGCTCGATGGCGGCGCGCGCGGCCGTCGGGCCGCGGATTCCGCAGCGTCTCGCTTGCCGGCAGTTGCTGCGGGCACCGGGAGATCAGCCGGAACTTGGCACTTGGAACTTGAAAAAGGCCCGCGTACGCTGCGCGCCGATGCGCCTTCTGACCCGTTACCAATTGCGCGAATGCCTGACCGCGCTGGTGTACTGCTTCGGCGCATTTCTCATGTTGTGGATCGCTTTCGATCTGTTCTCCGAGCTGCGCGACCTGCAGGAGAGCAGGCTTCGAGGGATCGACATCGTCGAGCACTACTTCTTCCGGATACCGGAGTTCCTGCCGGTGGCCGTCCCGGTGGCGCTGCTCCTGGCGCTGCTTTATGCGCTGACGAATCACGCGCGGCACAACGAAATCACCGCGATGCGCGCGGCGGGCGTCAGCCTGTGGCGCGTGACGCTTCCCTACCTGGCGTTGGCGACGCTCGCGGCCCTCGCGCTCTTCTTTGTGAACGAATACGTGTCTCCGAAAAGCGGCGTGCGCGCCGAGGAGATCCTGACGCGCCGCGTTCAGAAGACGACCGGCGGACAGCGGCACCTGGTCAAAGATCTGAAGTTTCACAACTCGCGCCCGGGAGAAGACCGCCACTGGCATGCGGGCATCTACAATCCGCGCACCGCCGAAATGCATCGGGTCCACGTGTTGTGGACGCTGGCGGGCGGCGCGCAGCGCGACATTACCGCCGAGCGCGCGGTCTATACGAACGGCGTCTGGGTCTTTCATGGCGTTCGCGAGTTGCGTCGGGATCACGCGCAGGATCCCACTCTCACGCCTGTCGCGCACCCGGTCCTGCGGCTGCCCGAGTTCACCGAAACGCCCGAAGAGATCCGAAGCGAGATCGATATCAGCGAGCGCTTCCGCGCCAGAGCTTCGTTCAAGACGCGGCGGGCGGACCTGCCGATCGGGCTGATTCTGGATTACCTGCGTCTCCACCCGAATCCCAGGCGCGACGTGAGCGCGTGGTTGCGCACGAAACTTCACGGGCGCATCGCCGGACCGCTGGCGTGCGTGGTGGTGGTGGTGATCGCCGTGCCGTTTGCGGCCCGGTCCGGCCGGCGCAATGTCTTCGTCGGCGTGGCCGCCAGCATCGTGATCTTCTTCGCCTATTACCTGCTGCAGCAACTGGGTTTTGCCTACGGCGAAGCCGGCGGCATCCCGCCCTGGGTCGGCGCGTGGCTGCCTAACATTCTCTTCACCGCCGTCGGGCTTTGGATGATGGTTCGAGTTCGATGAGACCATGACGGACACCAGCGCGGCATTGGCAGAGCTTCAGGCGCGATACGATCGCCTCAGTCGGTTGTACCGCGTCGGCAATGTCATTCATTCAACGCTCGACCCGCAGGAGGCGCTGGAATTGATCGCGCGGGAGGCCGTGGCTTTGATGAACGCTTCGAGCGGTTCCGTCGTTCTGGTGAATCCCACGACGGGCTTTCTCGAAATCCAGGCGTCTCAGGGATTGCCGCGGAACGCCGGCGCCCTGCGCCTGCGCGTCGGAGAAGGCATCACCGGCTGGGTCGCGCGCACGGGCAAGCCCGCGCTGGTCAACGACGTTTCGAAGGATCCCCGCTACATCTCCGTCCGGCGCGATGTGAGATCGGAGCTGGCCGTGCCGCTCGAGGTCAACGGCGAGGTCCGCGGCGTTCTCAATGTAGACTCGGATCGCAAGGACGCTTTCACGCCCGAAGACCAGGAGATGTTAGGCGCTCTGGCGCAGCAGGCGGCCCGCGTGATCCACAACACCTGGCTGTACGAGCAGATTCGGCTCAAGGCGCTGCTGTTCGAGTCCCTCGCCAATGTCAGCCGCGCGATCAATTCCGCGTTGAACCTCGACGACGCCTTGCAGGTGATCGCCCGGGAAACCTCAGTTCTCATGCGGGCCAGGGTCTGCTCGCTCATGCTGCTGGATGAAACCGGCGAATGGCTTGATCTTCGCGCCAGCCACGGCGCCGGCCCCGCCTATCTCAGCAAACCGCGTCTGAGCGTTCACGAAAGCCTCGTGGGCGTGGTCGTTCGCCGGCGCAAACCGCTGCAGGTCGAGGACGTCCGCGTGTCCAGCCGCTACCAGAACGTGGACGTGGCCCGGCGCGAAGGCCTCGTGGCGCTGCTCAGCGTTCCCCTGCTCTTCGCCGGCAATGCCATCGGCGCGCTCAACGTTTACACCGGCGAACCCTACCAGTTTTCGAACGAGGAAATCCGCATCGTCTCCGCGCTGGCGGAACTCTCCGCCATCGCCATCGAGAAAGCCCGCCTTTACGAGCGGGTCGTCGATGTCGAGGAACAGTTGCGCCAGAACGAGAAGCTGTCCGCCATCGGCCTGCTCGCCGCCGAGGTCGCCCACGAGATCCGCAATCCCCTCACGGTGATGAAGATGTTGTATCACTCGCTCGACTTGCGGTTTCCGCCGGACGACCCGCGGGCCAAGGACGCGCGCATCATCGGCGAAAAAATGGATCATTTGAACCGGATCGTGGAACAGATCCTGGACTTCGCGCGCACGAGTGAGCCGCGATTCGCGCCCGTCAATCTGAACACGCTCATCGAGGAGCTTGGCCTGCTCGTGCGGCACAAGCTGAAGAACCAGTCGGTCGAATGGCGCACGCAACTGGATCCGGCGATTCCGCTGATTCCCGGCGATGCCACCCAGCTCGAACAGGCGTTCCTGAACATCATGTTGAACGCCGCCGAGGCGATGCCCTCGGGCGGAACCCTGACGATGATATCGCGCCCCGGCAGGAAACCATCTGACCCTGTGGTGGTCGAGTTCCGGGACACCGGCGCGGGCATGACGAAGGAACAACAGCGGAAGGCGTTCACCTCCCTGCTGAGCACTTCCAAGCCGAGCGGCACCGGCCTTGGCCTGGCGATTGTGCGGCGTATTATCGAGGCCCATCACGGCACTGTGAAACTGCGCTCCCGCCCCGGCAAGGGCACCCGCATCATCGTGGAACTGCCCTCCCAGGGCCCTCAGTCGCGCCCCGAAACGGCGTCGGCCTGATCGACCCCTCAACCGCAACGGGTCGGCTCCCTCCTCCACTGAACTGGGGATGGCCTGAAGAGTGGGAATATGCAACGCTCACCGCGCTGATCATCACCTTTGATGGGGCGAATGCCGCGCAGCTGTTGATTATGATCGGATCTGCAAAGTTGACTGGCGAATGCCGAAGATCTGCCCGGGCGGGATTCACGTTGATCGAACTTCTCGTCGTGGTGGCAATCATCGCTATTCTCGCATCGCTGTTGTTGCCCGCCCTGAACACGGCAAAGGATCGCGCCAAGCGCGTTCATTGCGTCAACAACCTGAAGCAAATGCAACTGGCCTGCGTGCTCTACGCGACGGACCGACGGGACGAATTCCCGTCCTGGGGCGGCACCGGCCTGAATCCCAGAGCGAAAAATGTCATCGACCTGAGCAATTACATCCGCTGGGCCGTTCTCGGCGGTCCGACTACCCTCGGGAAAGTCCCGCAGGATCCGGCGGCTGTGAATGCTCAGGGTGGATCGCTGGAGAATCTCGGCCTGCTGTACGGCGCCAAACTCATCGGCGACGGCCGGCTCATCTTTGACCCCAGCTACCCCCACACCTCGCCGCTGGGCTGGGATCAATATGATTCACAGGGCTTTCTCAGTTACGGCCTTATCAACAACAACGTGGGTGTGCGGTCCAGTTACACCTATAATCCCATAGTCCGATTAACGGCGCCGTCGCCAACACTGCGGGCCCTCCAGAAGACGTCCGACGTGAAAAGGGATCGCCTTTTTATCATGGATTACATCGACAGCCAGATGGGTAATCCCGATTACTTTGCTCACAGACGGTTCAAGGGCTGGCAGGTGGCCTTCACGGACGGCTCCGTCCGGTTCAGCAAACCGCCCGTCGATGTTTTCAACCGGATCGCGCAGGGCGGTTACCCGGCCGATATCAGCCAGTTCAATTCTGAAGTCCTGCCGGTTCTGGAGCAATACGCCAGATAGGCGTTCTGCCTTGGGACGGCATCCCTTCTCGCGTTCCACCACGATCCAGGTCGGCCTCGGGCGCGCTGAAGCACCCACTTCCAGCCGCCTGTGATGCGAGCCGGTTCTTCACCGGCCCATTCACCCCGGCCACACTGACGCACTGCCGGCAGGTTCATTCGTCGCCCCCGCCCCTCTCGTCGCCAGGACGGCGTTGGTTTCGAACAAACACTTTTCATTTCGCTGCAATCGTGATTCCATCCGCCCGTTTCGTTCGTTTGGTGCTAACCTGATATCCGTTTATGAAACAATCGAGGCAGGAATTGTGGGCGCGCTTCCAAAAGTATTATTCAGAGTTCCCGACTCTTGGGCTTGCGGTGGACCTCAGCCGCATGCGCTTCGACGACGCCGCTCTTTCTGCGATCGACTCAAAGGTGCGCCGGGCGCTGGACGGCATGGCGGAACTGGAGCGAGGCGCCATTGCGAACCCCGACGAAAAGCGCATGGTTGGCCACTACTGGCTGCGAAACCCGGCCCTTGCTCCGAAGCCTGAAATCGCCCGAGAGATCGAAACCACCATCGATTCCATCCGCGACTTCGCCCACAAGGTGCACTCGGGCGCGATCCGGGGTGCCAGGGGACCGTTCAGGAATCTCCTGTTGATCGGCATTGGCGGGTCGGCTCTGGGACCGCAATTCGTTTCACACGCGCTCGGCGGCCCGGGCGATAAACTTCGGTTCTGGGCCCTCGATAACACGGATCCGGATGGCATGGACCGGGTCTTTGCCGGCATCGGCGCCGAAGCAGGACAGACCCTGTGCGTCGTCGTTTCGAAGTCGGGTGGGACCAAAGAAACCCGCAATGGCATGCTCGAAACGCAGGCGTTCTACAGCCGGCAGGGTTTGGAGTTTGCCGACCACGCCGTCGCCATTACGCAGGCCGGCAGTGAACTGGATCGGTATGCGGCCGAACAGCGGTGGATCCAGCGGTTTCCGATGTGGGATTGGGTTGGCGGACGGACGAGCGAACTGTCGGCGGTCGGCCTGCTCCCGGCGGCGCTGCAAGGTTTTGATATCACTGCCATGCTCGCCGGGGCCAGGGCATGCGACGAAATAACTCGAAGCAGGGATTTCAAGTCGAACCCGGCCGCCCAGCTTGCGGCTATGTGGTTCCTTGTCGGTAACGGTAAAGGCGACAAAAGCATGGTCGTTTTGCCCTATAAAGACCGTCTCGAGCTGTTCTCCAGGTATCTCCAGCAGTTGGTCATGGAATCGCTCGGAAAAGAAAAGGATCTGGACGGCAATACGGTCCACCAAGGCCTGACCGTCTTTGGAAACAAGGGTTCAACCGATCAACATGCTTATATTCAACAACTTAGAGATGGAAGAGCGGATTTCTTCGTCGTATTTATCGAGGTCTTGCGGCATCGAAAAGATCCCGGGATCGAAGTCGAGCCCGGCGTGACGTCAGGCGACTTCCTGACGGGCTTCCTCCTGGGGACTCGAGAGGCATTGTACGAAAGTGATCGTACATCGATCACCCTGACGATTGACGATGTTTCACCGTTCACAGTCGGTGTGTTGATCGCGCTCTTCGAGCGTGCGGTAGGACTCTACGCGTCCATGATCAACATCAATGCCTATCATCAACCCGGTGTTGAGGCCGGCAAGAAGGCGGCAGCGGGTATTGTCACTCTCAAGCAGCGAGTCGTCGAAGCTCTGGCATCCGGTGGACGAACGGGGATGACCATAGATCAGATCGCCGAGCGCATCGGGTCGCCCGATGAATTGGAAATGATATTCAAGATTTGCGAGTGTCTGGCGGCAAACCCGTTTTGCGGTATAGTCAAGGTCCGCGGCAAGGACCCCTTCACTTCCGTGTACCGCAAAGTCTGAGATGTTTGTTTATCCAAAGAGATACGATGTGATCGTTGTGGGTGGCGGCCATGCCGGCATCGAGGCGGCGTTGGCGGCGGCGCGCATGGGCTGTCAGACGTTGTTGCTGACCATCAACGCCGACACGATCGGCCAGATGTCGTGCAACCCGGCGATAGGTGGCCTGGCCAAGGGGCATTTGGCTCGCGAAATCGACGCAATGGGCGGGGAAATGGGGAAGGCGACGGACATGACGGGCCTGCAGTTCCGGATGTTGAATACCAGAAAGGGACCGGCCGTCCGGGCGCCGCGCGCGCAGTGCGACAAGAAGGCTTACCAGTTCCGGATGAAGTGGATTTGTGAGCGCCAGCCGAATCTCGACATCAAGCAAGGCCAAACCGCCAGGCTGCTGTGTCGGGACGGCCGGGTCGTGGGAGTAGAAACCACGCTGGAGGTGCAGTACTTAGGGACGACGGTGGTCGTTACGACCGGGACGTTCCTGCGCGGTCTGATGCACATAGGATTGAATCAACAATCCGGCGGGAGGGCCGGGGAGGGCGCTGCACAAGGGTTGTCGGCGAGCTTGAGGGAGGTGGGGCTGGAATTGGGGCGATTGAAGACGGGAACTCCGCCTCGACTGTTAAGGCGATCCATCGATTTCAGCCGAACCGAGGTGCAGCCCGGTGATGAACCCGTTCCGTGGTTCACATTCTGGAAAGAGGATTTGTTCCACGTGGAACATTCCGGGATGCTACCGCACCCGGTCAGTTCCGACCGACCATCCTCCAGCCGTTATCCACCTGGCTCCATTCTAAATCGCACAAACGGTCAATTGCCCTGCTACATCACCTACACCACCCCACGTACAGCCGAGATCATCCGGGAGAACCTTCACAAATCCCCGATGTACTCCGGTGTCATTGAAGGGATCGGACCACGGTATTGCCCGTCGATCGAAGACAAGATCGTCAGGTTCCCCGAGAAGGAACGACAACAGATCTTCCTCGAACCGGAGGGCATCGCCACGGACGAGATCTACGTCAACGGCTGCTCCACGTCTCTTCCGTATGATGTTCAGATTGAGCTGGTTAAGACGATAATAGGATGCGAGAGCGCCGAGATCGTTCGGCCCGCCTATGCGGTCGAATATGACTTTGTCTTCCCTACCCAGCTCTACCCTTCGCTGGAAACCAAGGTCTGCCGGAATCTCTATCTCGCCGGCCAAATCAATGGAACATCCGGCTACGAAGAAGCCGCCGCTCAGGGGTTGATGGCCGGAATCAATGCCGCCCGGCGCGTTCAAGGCAAAGAACCCATTGTCCTCCGGCGCGACCAGGCTTACATCGGCGTCCTCATCGACGACCTCGTTACAAGGGGCACGACAGAGCCCTATCGGATGTTCACTTCACGGGCAGAGTATCGGCTTTTGCTCCGACAGGATAACGCAGACATGCGGCTTTGCCAGATCGGCTATGACGTCGGGTTGCTGCCGGAGCGCAACTACCGGCGCTTCGTGGAAAAGAAAGCGCGAATCACGGCTGAACTCTCCAGGCTCGCATCCACTCGAATCGGCATGGAAACGCTCGCTCAGATCCTCAAGCGCCCGGAAGTCCGCTACACGGACCTGCCCCAACGCAATCCGTCCCTTACAGAAGAAGAGATCCAGCAGGTCGAAATCGAGCTGAAGTATGCCGGGTACATCGAGCGGCAGAAGGCCGATATCGAGAAGTTGCGCGGATTGGAGGACAAGCAGATCCCGGCTCATTTCGATTATTCCCTGGTTCCGGGACTTCGAACGGAGGCACGGTTGAAATTGTCGCAGATCCGCCCAACGAGCATTGGCCAGGCGTCGAGGATCTCCGGTGTTTCACCTTCCGACATCAGCATCCTGTTGGTGTGGCTCAAGCGTGGCACGCGCGCGCCCACCGGTGAGCTTGTCTCGAGCGAGGGCGAATAGCCCAACCATGTCCCTGCCCACTCTAACCTTCCAGCGTGTCGAGCTGCAGTTGCGCGATCCATGGCAGCTCGCCCGAACCCGAAAGGCCCAGGTGTGCACGGTCATCATTGTTCGCCTCCAGTTTGAAGACGGGATTACAGGATTGGGCGAAGCCGCACCGGTCGCTCGATACAACGAGTCCTGTGAATCGGTTGAAAGCTTCCTGAATCGGTTGGACCTGAGCGGCCTGACGCTCAAGGATCCGGACGCAAGCCTGGAACGAATCGCCAGCTTGAAAGGGAGTCCGGCCGCGAAGTGCGCCATCTCGACAGCCCTGCTGGATGCAGTTGGGAAGGTCCGTGGAAAGCCACTTTACACACTCCTTGATTTACCCTTCGAGAACGGCCGATATCGCACATCTTTTACACTCGGTATCGATAACGAAACCAAAATCAGGGCCAAAACACGGGCCGCCGAGCCGTTTCCCGTATTGAAAATGAAGGTCGGGACCGCAGCCGACAAACAGCATTTCCAGGCGCTCCGCAGCGTCGCGCCCAATAAGCCCGTCCGGTTGGATGCAAACGAAGGGTGGTCGGACAAGGAACACGCGCTGGCGATGATCGAGTATTTCGCCGGCATGGATAACATCCAATTCGTTGAACAACCGTTGCCCGCCACTGCGCCGATACAGGACTGGGTGTGGTTGAAGCAGCGGTCTCCCTTGCCGATTTTCGGTGACGAATCCTACCACACCGCAGCGGACGCCGAGCGGGCCGCGGAATGTTTCGACGGAGTGAATGTGAAGCTGGCAAAAACCGGCGGTGTTGCTGAGGCGCTGGCTGCGCTGCGGGCGGCGAAGCGGCTCGGGCTCAAGACCATGCTCGGTTGCATGATCGAGACGAGCGTGGCGATTTCGGCAGCAGCGCACCTCGCCGAGCTCTGCGATTACCTGGACCTCGACGGGAATCTGTTGATCACCAATGATCCGTTCGTCGGAGTAACGGCCGACAAAGGCGTGCTCTCGTTCGCCGACGCGCCTGAGCCATACGGAATCCGGGTGTCGCCAAGGTAACGCCGCAGGAGAATTGCGGCTGAAGGCGACACTCATGCATGCCGTTCTCGGTGGGGGCCGCTCGCCCCACCGAAAGAAGCGCTCGCCTCAGCGGCTCTTCAAGAACCGGCTTCGGCCCGGCTGAAGAGCCGGGCACCATGCCCTACAGGCCCATCTTCATCAGCTCCCGTTCGAG
>DGDZ01000013.1:0-27095 GCA_002385705.1 Verrucomicrobia subdivision 3 bacterium UBA3939 | reverse complement strand
TCCCGTTCGAGAGCCATCTGGAACTCCTGCAATTCGGCGGGCGGCGGCCGGTATCCCTGCTTCTCCGGGACGAGCCCGAGCCGACCGCTTTGGTCGATGTACCAATCGGCGCGGTTGGCGCCGCTGAAGGTGACCTTGCCGCTGACCACGGCTCCGGGCCTGGCCAGTTGATCGACCGTTACCGAGACACCTGCGCCTGCCGCCGCGTCGCCACCGGGTTGCGCGGCCGAGTCGCCCGCCGGACCTGCGCCGGCGTGATTTCCGTCCGCGATGCCGGGCGGTTTCGCGCGTTCCTCATCCTTCGGCGTGAGCTTGAGATCGTCCACCAGCAACCGCACTTCCATGTACGTCATCCGCAGGTTCCATTCGGAAGCCATGCGGCTCTGAATTTCCGAGAGCTTCAGACCCTCGCGAATCCATGCTTCGATTTGCTGCTTTTGCGTCTCGTCCAGTTTCATACATCTCGGGGGCCGTGACACCGCGCGCCTAACAGTGCAGCGGCGGCGACAACAGGAATAGTCCGGCCATGATCCCCCGCATTCTGCTATCGAATTTGCGCACTGACAAGGAGCTTTGCGGTTAACACCCCATTGTTGGCGTGTCCGTGTTGAAGTCCTTTAGATGAAAAGTGTTATCCCACAAAGGGCATAACGCGCGAGGGAGAGCTGACGGGTCTCCTGGAAAGCATGCAGACGAATCCAGGCTTATGTCCTACGTGGCGAACGGAATTGAGTTGACGATCAAAAACGGAGATTTCACCCATCCCAGCTCCAGGCCGTTCCCCCCAGGAATGTCTCCCGCGCGCAGCCGAAAGCGGCCGGCGAAGGCGCGGCGGTCCGCTGCGCGGGGAAGTGCCGACCCGTACCCGATTATTGTCCATTGCCACCTGTGCTGGGATTGGGTCTGGCAGCGGCCACAACAGTTCATTTCCCGGCTGAGCCGGCGTCATCCCGTGCTGTTCGTCGAATCGATCGGGCCGGATCCACAGCTCGGTTCGGCCGTCGCCCGTTTCTGGTCTCCCGAAGGGCATCCGAACGTCACCGTGCTGCGCCTCCAGTTTCCACTCTGGCGCTGGAACAACGGCGCGTATGTGGATCGCGAGCGCCGCCGGCTGGTCCGGGAGTTCCTGTCCGGTCCGGGCGCCGGTCGCTTCGACAATGCCGTTCAATGGTTCTACGACCCGATGGCGGTGCCGGCGTTTCTTGGAAAGATGGGGGAAGCGCTGGTGGTTTACGATTGCATGGACGAGCTGTCGCAATTTCGCTGCGCGCCTCCGGGGATCAAGAGTCGTGAAGTGGAACTCCTCGCGCATGCGGATGTGGTATTCACGGGCGGACGCAAGCTCTACGAGGCCAAATCGCGGCTGAATCCGAACTGCCACTTCTACGGGTGCGGCGTGGACGTGGAACACTTCGGCAAGGCGCGCCTCGCGTCCACGCATGTGCCGGACGACGTGGCCGGGCTGGGGCGACCGGTGCTGGGCTACTTCGGCGTGGTGGATGAGCGGATGGACTACGAGCTGGTGGCCCGGCTGGCCGATGCGAATCCGGCGTGGTCGATTGTGATGGTAGGTCCGGTGTTGAAGGTGGAGCAGGAGAGCCTGCCGCGCCGGGCGAATCTGCATTGGATCGGACAGCGTTCTTATGCGGACCTGCCGGCATACTGCAAGGCGTTCGACGTATGCCTGATGCCGTTTGCGCTGAATGAATCCACGGAGTTCATCAATCCCACCAAGGCGCTCGAATACATGGCTTCCGGCCGGCCCGTGGTCAGTTCGGCCGTCCCGGACGTCGTCCGGAACTTCGCCCCGATCAAGATAGGCAGGGATCACGGGGAGTTCATCCGGCACTGCTGCGAAGCGGTTTTGAATCCCGACCAGGAAGCCATTGCGCGCGGACTGCAACTGGCATCCGAAAACACGTGGGACTCCATCGTCGCCCGCCTCGAAACACACGTGAACGAAGCGCTGCGCCGCAAGCGCGAGGTCGGGGTGACTGCATGAGCGGGAACGGCATTGCACTGTCGAGGGGCGCGGGCCGGCGCGCCGCATTCGACTATCTCATCGTGGGAGCCGGCTACGCGGGGAGTGTTCTGGCGGAACGGCTCGCGCGCGGATCGGGCAAGCAGGTGTTGCTGGTGGACCGCCGCGGACACATCGGAGGCAACGCGTATGATTGCTATGACGACGCCGGGATTCTGATTCACCGCTACGGGCCGCACATCTTTCACACGAACTCGAAGGACGTCTTCGATTACCTCTCCCGGTTCACCGCATGGCGGCAGTATCAGCACAAGGTGCTCGCCCATGTAGACGGCCAGCTCGTTCCCGTTCCCATCAACCTCGATACCATCAACAGGCTGTACGGATTGAACCTGAACTCGTTCGAGATGGAGACGTTCCTGGCCGCGCGGGCGGAACCGGTCGCGAACATCCGCACCTCCGAGGACGTCGTGGTCAGCAAGGTGGGGCGCGAGTTGTACGAGAAACTCTTCCGCGGTTACACGCGCAAACAATGGGGGCTGGATCCTTCCGAGCTGGACGCGCAGGTCACGGCGCGCGTGCCGACGCGGACCAACCGCGACGACCGCTACTTCACGGACGCGTATCAGGCGATGCCGAAGCACGGATTCACGCGGCTGTTCGAGAATCTGCTGGACCATCCTAACATTCACATCCTGCTCAACACGGATTACCGCGATATCAGGAACGTGATTCCGTACCGCGAGCTGATCTATACCGGGCCGGTGGATGAATTCTTCGATTATCGGTACGGGAAACTTCCGTATCGCTGCCTCGACTTCAAACACGAGACGCTGAACCGGCCGCAGTTCCAGCCGGTGGCCGTGGTGAATTACCCGAATGACTACGCGTTCACGCGCATCACCGAGTTCAAGCACCTGACGGGGCAGGAACATCCCAGGACGAGCATCGTGTACGAGTACCCGAGCGCGGAAGGCGATCCCTACTACCCGATCCCGCGCCGGGAGAACGCGGAGATCTACCAGCAGTACCAGGCCCTGGCCGAGCAAACGGGCGTCCACTTCGCCGGACGGCTTGCGACTTACAAGTATTACAACATGGACCAGGTGGTCGCGCAGGCGCTGACGGTCTATGCCCGCCTGCTCAATGTCACGCGAAGCGAAGCCGCCGGTCTTCACACCGAGGTGCCACTCAAAACAGTTACATTTCCGCCCCTGGAAAAAGCGCGCCGCCCGCTGCCGCGCCGTCGCACGGCCGCGGTGGTCACCTGAGGCAGAGACTGGCTCTTATGAAACGGGAGGATTCCACTTTTGCCGCAGAAGCACTCTCCGAACGTCCTGTCTTCAAAAGCTTCTTCATGGGCGGCTTCGAGTGTTCCACGCACCGTCTCCGGTCCGGCAGGCGGCTGGATCTCATCGCGGCAACGCGCCACGAGGAGTTTGCGATGCAGGATTACCAACGCATGCGCAAACTGGGCCTGCTCACCGCGCGCGAGGGCCTGCGCTGGCACATCGTCGAGCAGACGCCCGGCAGATATGACTTCTCCAGCGCGGCGCCGGTCGTCGAAGCCGCGCGCGAGAACGGTGTGCAGGTCATCTGGGACCTGTGCCACTTCGGCTGGCCGGATCACCTGGACATTTTCAAACCGGACTTTGTCACGGCGCTGGCGGCGTACGGCCGCGCCTTCGCCCAATGGCTCCATCGGCAAACCGGCGAACAGGGTTTCTTTGTTCCCGTCAACGAGATCTCCTTCTTCTCATGGGCCGCGGGCGATGAAGGGTCGATGTATCCGTTTGCAACCGGCCGCGGGTTCGAGTTGAAAACGCAACTGGTGCGCGCCGCGCTTGCTGTCATGGACGCCATTTGGGAGGTCGCGCCCGGCGCGCGGTTTGTTCACGTGGACCCGATCATTCATGTGGTTGCGGCGCCGCGCCGGCCGGAAGAACGCGAGGCCGCGGAAGCGTACCGGCTGTTGCAGTTTCAGGCGTGGGACATGTTGAGCGGGCGTCTCTGGCCCGAACTGGGCGGGCACGAGAAATACCTCGACATCGTGGGCGTGAACTTCTACCCGCACAACCAATGGTTCTACAACCTCAAGGGCTTTCGCCGAATTCGAAAGTTCACGCCGATCTCGCAGCGCCATCCTCTCTACCGTCCGTTCCGCGACATGCTGTCGGAAATGTACCGACGTTATCATCGCCCAATCCTGATTGCTGAGACGGGCGCCGAAGAGGAGCGGCGGGTTCGGTGGCTTCGCTATGTCTGCCGGGAAACCAGCGCTGCCATCGCCTCGGGTATTCCCGTTCACGGCATCTGTCTCTATCCGATCCTGAATCATCCTGGCTGGGTGGACGGGCGACACTGTCACAATGCGCTTTGGGACTATCCCGACGATCAGGGCCGTCGCGAGATCTACGCTCCGCTCGCCGCCGAGCTGCGGCGATGGCAGAAACATTTTGCCGCCGCCCAGGCGCGCGGCCTGGAGACCGACGAAGAACAGGAATCGGTGACTGCATGATCGGAGGCCTATGCCGACGCAGTTCCTCTATCCGCGCCTCGAATACCCGCGCCCGGACCGCCAGCGCGGCACCGTCGAAGGTCATGACTGGTTGAACCTGAACGGGCCGTGGCAATTCCGCTTCGATCCGGACCGGCGCGGGTTCGACGAAAAGTGGTACGAGCCGGACGCCATCGACTGGCGGGAGCAGATCATCGTGCCGTTCTGCTGGGAATCGCTCGCGGCATGGGGCGAAGGCGACGCCGCCGGCAACGATCATTACTACTCGACGCGCGTGTTCAGGAACCCCATCGAGGTGACGCGCGAGAACCATCGGTCGGCCTTACGTTATGAAGTCGGCTGGTACCGTCGCCGCGTCGAAATTCCCGACAACGAGGCGTGGCGGAACAAGCGCGTCATCCTGACGATCGGCGCCGCCGATTTCTTCACCGATTGCTGGTGCAACGGGCGGCATCTCGGCCATCACGAGGGCGGTTACACGCCATTCGAGTTCGATCTGACGGACGCGCTGGTGGAGGCGGATGGAAAACGCCACGCGCTGATCGTCCTGCGCGTCGAGGATCCCATGGACAACTCCGAACAGCCCGTGGGCAAACAATGGCGGTGGTACACAACCACCAGCGGAATCTGGCAGACCGTGTTCATCGAGCCGCGCGGCAACGCGCACATCCGGTGCTTTCGCTTCGCCGGCGACATCGATGCCCGCAGCGTGCGCCTGACAGCTCAATGCGACAACGCCGAGGAAGGCGCGATTCTCGAGGTCGAGATCGCTGAGCCTGACGGTATCAGGACGGAGCAGGTTCCTGTTCGCGACGGTCTTGCCGAGCGCATCATCAGCCTCGAGAACATGCAATTGTGGGACCCGAACTCGCCGTTCCTCTACAACACCATCCTGCGCCTGCGCCACGACGACACGGTGCTCGACACCGTCCGGACCTATTTCGGCATGCGCAAAATCGATTTCGAGATCGCGCAGGAGTCGGGCGCGCCCACGGCGTTGCGGGTCAACGGCGTTCCCCGATACCTCCGCGGCGCGCTGTACCAGTCGTTCTATCCCGACGGCGTTTACACGGCTTCCTCGGTCGATGTCATCAAGGACGACATCGCCTACGCGAAGAAGGTCGGGTTTAACTTCCTGCGCATTCATATCAAGGTGGACGATCCGCTCCTGTATTACTGGGCGGACAAACTGGGCATGCTGCTGATGGCCGACATGCCGAACTTCGGTGAAGGGGGCGACACCGCGTCAGGCCGGCGACGGTTCGAAACCATGATGCGCGAGGCCATTGAACGGGATTTCAATCATCCGTCCATCTTCGCGTGGTGCCTGTTCAACGAGACCTGGGGGTTCGGCGGCCAGACGAGTTTTCTCGAGAAGCTGCTGGCGCCGCCGCCGGCGCCGGCCGGATCGGACAATGCGGTCGTTGCGACAGAAGCGAAGAAATCCGCCGAACTGCCGCGCCCGCAGGAATGGGTTCAGCAGATGTGGGAACTGGCGAAACACCTCGATCCCACGCGGCTGGTCGAAGACATGAGCGTCTGCCACTGGGAACACCTGGATTACTATCTCCACTGCGACACCGACATCAATTCGTGGCACTTCTACATCAGCGATTACGAGAAGGCGAAGGAACACATCCGGAAGGTGGTGACCTCGACGTTCATCGGCTCGACGTTCAACTACGTTCCGGGTTTCCAGCACAAGGGCCAGCCGCTGATCAACAGCGAATACGGCGGCGTCGGCGCGCTCGACGGCGATCGCGACGTCAGTTGGAGCTTCAAGTTCCTGACAAATGAGCTGCGCCGCTATCAGCAGATTGCCGCGTACATCTACACCGAGCTGCACGACGTTGAGTGGGAGTACAACGGCTTTCTGAACTACGATCGGACGGCGAAGGATTTTGGTTACGATCCGCGGATTATCAATGAGAGCAACACGCTGCCGATCGACGCGCCTCCGGTCCGGAAGGTGCGTCCGGGAGAAACCGTCACGCTGGAAGTCTGTTCCTCCCACTATTCGACGCGTCCGCATCACAATGTCTGGCTGAATTGGGAGATGGGCGGAATGGACACTTCCGGACGCGTGCACCAGGATCTGCAGAAGGGCCGCGTGGCCATTGCGTTCCCGCACCGCAAGGTGACCCTGGCCCACGTGCTTCGCCTGACAATGCCGGACGCACCCATGCTCTGCACGCTCCTGCTGTCGGCGCGCACCGCCGACGGCGAGGTGGTGGCCCGCAACTTCGTCAACTTCTTCGTTGCCGACGGGTACCCGCCGGTTCGGGAGGAAACACCGCGCACACTCATCCTGCGCGGGCATCCCGCCGAATGGGCGGCCGCCGAGTGGGACCAGGGCGCGCAGGACCGCGACCAGGCAAGGGCTGAAGACTGTTGCGCGGGGTTCGGTCGAGGATGGTTCGAGTGGATGCTGCCGCTCGACGGCGCCGACCTGGCGCGCGCGCGGCGGATCAAGGTGCTGTGCGAAGCCTCGTCGCATCGCGTCGATACGCCGCAGACCGACCTGGACGTGCACTCGACGACCCTTCGCATGACTTTGAACGGGGTGCGGGTGTACGAAGGCACATTGCGCAATCATCCGCATGACGCCCGCGGGGTTCTGAGTTACCTGCGCGGCGGCCTCGGCGCGTACGGCTATCTCGTGCACGCCTTCGCCGAGGGCGATCTGCTGCGGCAGATTCGTGAGGCCGGAGAAAACGGCGTGCTGCGCCTGAATTGTTCGGTTCCGAAAGAAGCGCTCGTTGTGGGCGGACTCACCATCTACGGCGCCGAGTGCGGGCGTTTCCCCGTCAGCCCCATGGTGATCGTGGAATGGTAGCCCAACGGCGCCTACTTCGCCGGAATCCGTATCGTTCGCCCCGGAATGAGCCGGTTCGGATCGAGGCCGGGGTTGGCGGCAACAATCTGCTGCCAGGTCACCTTGATCTTGTGCTGCTCGCTGTAGGCGGCGGCGATGGCCGACAGGGTTTCGCCCTCGCGCACCATGTGTTCGAAATACTCCGTCGGCCCGGAACTCGCGCTTGAAGCGGCAGGCGCCGGCGCGGGCTTCGATGCCAGCAGTTTGGCAACGCGATCGAACTCCTGTTCGACGACCTTCAGAATTTTCTCGTCGTCCCGCTTCCTGGCCTCGTCGAGCTTGTTGACCACCGCTTTCAGGTCTTCCTGGGTCACGTAGTTGGCGTTCGGTTTGTTGAGCTGTTGCTGCAGCGCTTCAACCGCTTTGATGAGCTCGTCCAACTGCCGCTTGTGCGCGTCCTGCGCATCGGCGAGATCCTGCAATCGTCCTTCAATTTTGGCAAGCCGCTCCTGCGTCGCCGCGTCCTGGGCGCGCACCGAGAACAACCCGGCCAGTGCGAAAGCCAGGGCGACAATGAAAATCGTTTTCATGAGCCGAACATTAGAAGCCCTCGTATGGCCGTCAACAGCAAAACCGGTTCGCAACGCGCGGTCGCGCCGGCCATGGCCGGCCGCCTTCAGGACGGCCGTGGCAACAAACGTTGCGCGATATGGCGCGATGCGTCCGTCTGAAACTCTGCCCCGGGAGGCTTGAAAAGCCCTTCGACCTGGCGCGTAATACTCAAGGAACATCTGGTGATGCCGGTTCGGAGTCTGGAGGGAATGTGATGAGTTTGTCTGCCATGCTCTCGAAAGGAATGGAGCCTTGGGTTGGGATTCCAGTCGTGATCCCGCAACGCATCAATACGGCAATGGAATACCTTTCATTTCTCTTTTTCGTCATACTCGCGTCGGGGTGCTCCCGCACGTCTGAGCCCCAGGCCATCAGCGAGTTTCAAAGAAAGCACCCGGAAGAGGCAAAGCTGTTCGTGCGCCTGTATCCGGTCGATCTCGACCTGTTGCGCGAAATGCTGGGGCACGAAGCCCTTTCGGTGCAGGATCTGGCAGATGACTTCAAACGGGAGTTCGCCAACGTGCCGGGCGTCAGGGAGTTCGTTGAGCAAAAGGAACGTGAGCATCAGGAGGCCAGTGCCGGGCGTTTCAGGGCATTCAATGAACTCGAAGCACTCGCCAGCAACGGAGGACTCGTTTGCCAGTATGAAAGGAATGACGGGCAGGAATCTGAAGTGGGGCTCCTGGTGCTGAACAACGGGGACATTATCAAGCGTGACGAGTGGATCCTGAAAATCATTGATCCGGTCGAGATCAAGAGAATCCGCGAAAAGGTGGATGCGCTGGAACGGTCGAAATGAATGGAATGGATGAGCTGGCGCATGATCTTTCGTGCGAAAAACAGTTATTCGATCACATGTTAGGCGACCAGCATGAGAAAGCTGTGTACTTCAACATTGGGTGAACATGGAATCCGGTGGGGATTTTTGAATTCATCTCCGACTCCGCTACTGGTTGCACTCTCCTGCTCAATCTCGATGGTGCCTGGACTGACCAGGACCTGGCGTGTCACCAGGACAGGTTGAGATGGTTCAACGAGAGGCGTGGAAGTGCGCCGAGTTGTTCGAGAGATCCACTTCATTCGGAGAAGCTGCGAAGCGTCCTGGCCGTTCAAAGATCAGGTTCGGATTTCGGTTTCCCCCTCGGGTCCTCTTTCCAGTTTACTCGCCTGTCCCTCCCCCGTAATACTTTGCTGCGATACGCAGTTCCGGAGTCGTTCCCATGTATTCACCCGGTCTTGACGAGTTCCTGAAACTGACGGCGCGCGGCAACCTCGTGCCCGTCACACGACGCCTGCTTGCCGACATCGAAACGCCTCTGTCCGCTTACCGTAAAATCCGCGGCGCGGGCGAATCGTTCCTGTTCGAATCGGTCGAAGGTGGAGAGCACCTCGGACGTTATTCGTTCGTCGGCTGCAATCCTCGCGCCATCATCCGCCAGGACGGCCGCCAGGTGCGCGTTATCGAGGGCGGGAAAGTTCGCGAAACGTTCGAGGTCACCGGCCGTGCCGGTCAGCCCGACAGCCCTTCCGCGGTCCGGGACGGGCTCGAAGTCGTCGAGCGCGTGATGAACCGTTACAAACCGGTCATCGTTCCCGGGTTGCCGCGCTTCACCGGCGGCGCCATCGGCTTCATCGGTTACGAGTTCATTCACGATATCGAGCCCGTCGTGCCGCGCCCGCCGCACGATGAACTCGGCACGCCGGTCCTGTATTTCCTCATCGCCGACCAGTTGCTCATTTTCGATCGCGTCGCCCAGACGATCACCGTCCTGGTCAACGCCGTGCTCGAGGACGCATCGAGCCCGGTCGAAGCCTACGAGGACGCCGTCGCCGAGATCGAACGGATCGTGTCTCTGCTCGAGCAACCGACCGAGCATCGGCCCGTCAGTGTTCCCGCGGAGGTGCCGTCGCTGCCGTTTGAATCAAACGTTGACAAGGAAAAGTTCCTTTCGAACGTGAGCGAATCGAAGAAGTACATCACCGCCGGCGACATCATCCAGGTGGTCGGTTCGCAACGGTTCAGCGTGCGGACGAACGCGCACGCGCTCGATGTGTATCGCGCGGTGCGTTCGGTCAATCCGTCGCCGTACATGTTCCTGCTGGAACTGGACGGTTTCTCGCTCGTGGGCGCGTCGCCGGAGATTCATGTCCGTTGCGAGGATCGCAAGGTGGAGATCCGGCCGATTGCCGGCACGCGGCGCCGAGGCAAGACACCCGAAGAGGACGCCGCGCTGGAGAGGGAACTGCTCGCGGATCCGAAAGAACGCGCCGAGCACGTCATGCTGGTGGACCTGGCGCGCAACGACATCGGCCGCGTGTGCGATTTTGGCAGCGTGCAGGTGAAGGACCTGATGGTGATCGAGCGTTACAGCCACGTGATGCACATCGTGTCAAGCGTTGAAGGCAAACTGTCGGCGGACAGGACGAACTACGATCTGATGCGCGCGACATTTCCGGCGGGCACGGTGAGCGGCGCGCCGAAGATCCGCGCGATGCAGATCATTTCGGAGCTGGAAAGCACGACGCGCGGGCCGTATGCGGGTTGCGTGGGTTACTTTAGCTTCAACGGCAACCTGGACACCTGCATCACGATTCGCACCGCGTTACTGAAAGATGGCAAGGCCTACGTCCAGGCCGGCGGCGGCTGGGTGAACGATTCCGACCCGGAAGCCGAGTTCCAGGAGACGGTGAACAAGAGCAAGGCGATGATCAAAGCGGTGGCGCTGGCGGAGACGTTTGGGAAAGGCTGAAGATCACCGCGGCCAATCGCTGACGCGCGACCACCATTTTCGCAGCCACCGCATGTGCTCACGCGGTTTCGGCATCCGATTCACAACGCTGGCGCTGCCGAGCGATTTGTCCGGCCAGAGATGCAGTCGATCCGCCACGCCCACTTCAGCAGCAAGTCGTTCCACAGTCTGCGTGGGCCGAAAGCAGGCGCTGCTGTTCCGGATCGGGATGATGTGTAACAACTAAATCTTTTCAATCGCCGCCTGGATGCGTTGCCAGTGTGTTCCGCGCCAGAAGAGCTGGCCGCATCGGTCGCAGAGGAAGTATTCGTCAATCCAGCGCCAGGTCTTCGGCGGGATGCGATCGCGAAGCGTTTCTTTGGGTGTGGGCCGCAGTTCGCCGCCACAGGTCATGCAGCGCGGGTCGCGAGGTTTCAGGTCGAGCTCGCGCAGCACGAGCGCAAGCTGTTCCTGTTTCGTCAACGCGGGGGGAAGCCAGAGCGACGGAACCACGCCGTCACGCAAGACACCCCGTTCCATCATCAGGCTGTCGGTGGTGAGAACGAAGGCGTTGAGAACTCGCGCCCTGCGAATCAGTTCGGCATCGTCAATGTTCGGGAACCAGAACGCCTCGTAGCCGGCGGCGCGAAGCCATCGCGCCAGCCCGCCCAGACCGGTATCACAGACGAATCGTTCCGGTGAGACTTTTCGGACCTCATCCCGTCGAGTGCGTTGTTCCCATGCGCGTACCTGGTTTCTGAGGTGCTCATACGCGTCGCTCAACGATCGTGTCGGGGGAGCTTTCGTCTCTTCGGCATTGTGCTGCGCTTTGGCCAGGAGCCATTGAACGCCGGCTTCGAGCTGGCGCGCGTGTAACCGCAGCAGCAGCGCCCTGAATCGCGCTTCATACGCTTTGCCAATCCGGCTCATTGGCGAAAGTATAGCTCGGGTTCAGGATGGAAGACATCGCCAGAACCCGCAGGCGAGGACGCCCGGCGCTACGGCACAATGGTACAATGAGCAGTCCGGGAGGAACACGGTGGGCAACGAGCGCGGTTCGCTCTGAAAGAGAGCGTCAATTGATACTCCATCTTACTGACACCGGCGCGGGGTTATCCTTTTGCCAAAGACACTTCGGCGCGGAGCAGATCGTGCAGCGCGATCAGCCGGAGAATTCTGCCGTTTGGTTCGTCGAGCAGCGCGACCATCAACGCGATGGACTCGATCAGCAGCGACTGGAGTTCGCGAACCGTCCGGGCGTCTGAGGACGCGCGACAGCGAGGTGCCCGTGCCTCACGGCTGTGCTTCGCGCGCGAAGGCGTTGACCGCCTTGATCTTCGCTTCCCGGGCGATGTCCAGCACCTTCACGATCTGCCCGAACGGCGCGTTCTGGTCCGCGCTGATCGCCAGCTTCGCGTCCGGCGTTCGGGCGACGCCTTCCAGCAGCTCCCGCCGCAATCGTTCCTCGGTCACGGGCAGCGCTTCCGTGCCCCATAGCAAAACGCCCTTGGCATCGATGCTCACCAGCAGCGGCGGCGTCTCGGTCGCGCCCGATCTTTGCGCCTGCGTCGATTCGGGCAGGGTCAGCCGGATGGCAGGCTGGTGCTTGAACGTCGTTGTGACGACCAGGAAAATCAGCAGCACGATCAACACGTCGATCAGTGCCACGATGATGACCGCGGGCGTCGGGCGGCGTTTTCGAACGAAGAAACGCATAACCTAACGGGAAACGGAAGTCCGGGCAGGTTCCGCCTGCTCGGTGTACTGGCGGCGCACAAACTCGTCGCACAGGGTTTCCATCTCGACGGCCAGCATCTCCACCTTCTTCGTGTAATAGCTCCAGAAAATGAGGGAAGGGATGGCGATCAGCAGCCCGGCGAGCGTGGCGCGCAGGATCAGGGCAATGCCGTGAGCCAGCCGCGCCGCGTCCGTCAGGCCCGTATCGCCGACGTCATGGAAGACGTCCATCATGCCGATGATCGTGCCTACGAGCCCAAGCAGCGGCGCAATGCCGACAATGACTTCGAGAACGACGAGGCCGCGTTCGAGCCGAACGATTTCGTGCCGGGCCCGCGTCTGGAGCGCGTCCACGTTGTCCGCTTTCGGCAGGGACAGGCGCTCGGCGCCGGCGAGCAGCAGGCGGCTCAGCGGCGACGGATGCTGCTGGCAGACCCGCTTCAACATGGGCACGTCTTCGGGTGTGTGGCAGGACTCGACGGCCGACGCGACGGCGGGAGGGACGACTTTGTTCCAGCGCAGTGCCAGGGCGCGTTCGACAATGAAGGCGAGGCCGATCACCGATGTGATCAGCAACAGGATATAAACAGTCACTTCCATGTTGTTCCGTGCGCCCGTTCGGGCGGATCAATTGTAATGAAAGCCGAATTGAATCTCGCGATAATCCTTTTCCACAAGCAACCGCAGTTCGCGAGGCCACTTCCCATACGGAGCCGGATCGCGGATCGCCTGCTCGCAAATCAACGTCAGCGTCAGCCCGACCGTCGTGTCCACAACTTCCAGGTCGGAAACCGTGCCGTCATAGTTGAGCTTGAAGCGTATGACCACTTTGCCCCGCTGGTAGCCGTCGTAACTGAGCTGATCCAGCCGGTCGTACCACCGCGCCTGAACGGCTTCGATCAACGCCGCGTCATAATCGCCAAATGCTGTCGCTTTTGCATCCAGCGCTGTGAACTCCAGTTTTCTTGCGACGCCTCCCTCCTGCTTCATCTTCTCCCCCGCCAGTTGCGTCCGGTTCTGGCGCAGCAACGCTTCCTTGATGGTGCGGGGGCGCGCTTCCTCCGCCGTGCCGGCGTCGTTGCGCAGGGTGACGTCGGGTTTCGCGAGCGCAAGGTCGCCGATCGGCTCGGGCGTTCGCGGTTTCGGCTGCTCCGGCGGCTGTTCCTCCGTTTGTTGCGGCACGGCAGGCTGGAGGCGGTCGAAGGGCGATCGCGGCACGTCCTCCGCCTTGGCCACCTCGGTTTGCGTGCCGTCGATCTTTGGAACGGACACTTCCTGTTCGGCGTCCGGGTTGGATGCCTGGGAATCTCTGTTGGAATAGAACTTCGCGTCCTTTGGTGGTTCCGGAGTGGCAACGGCGGGGTTCACGTCAACGAAGACCAGTGGCATGGGTTCCTGCTGTCGTTGCTGTTCTTCGATCAGAGCTGCGAGCATGCGGGTCTTCTGCAGCCAGGCTGGTGCGCGGAGCCTGCTCCAGAGATCGAATTGTTCCCCGAGCTTGTATCCGCCATAGCAGAACGCGTGAACCGCCAGGGAAACGCCCAGAGCCCAGGCCAGGCGCGTCAACTCGACGCGACTTGCGCGCAGGGTCGGTTGCCGGACCTGGTCTGGATTCATGCGATGCTAACAATGCCGCAGGCCGTGTGCTGCGGCAACTGTTTAGGAGGGCCTTGCATGCTGGCCTATGCTGCTGTGGGTTGCAGACACGCCGTCCGGACCGCGGCTCTGCGAGTCGCAGCAACGGCCGATGGCTCAAAGCAGTCAGGGATCCCGGCAATCGTGTCCACGCGGGTTTGCTGGAGTTGCAGGCTTCGTTCAGCCGCTGCGACTGCTATTCGGCCAGCATGGGCGGGCTGACCTCCGGCCGTTCCGGCCGCTGAAGGCGGCGATCCTCGGCGCGGCGAATCCGCCAGAGCGCGAGAATCGTGTAGAGCGCCACCGCAAAGGCATAGGCGACAACACCCATGCCGATCCCGAACGGCACCAGCCGCCCGCCGCTGAACAGCATCAATGCTCCGCCCACGAGGGCGACAAGCAGCGTGTTTCCTGCAAGGCACGCGAGGTATAGCGTGATGCGGGTCTCGCGGATGCGCGCGAGGTGCCAGTCGCGATACACCTCTTCACCCACGGACCGCATCAGCCATGCGGACTGGAAATTACGGGCGGCGACCAGCAGGCTGGTTGTGCTGACCACGATGGTCGCGAGCGGGGACGCCGCCAGCGCGACGGAGATGGCGAGATTGAACGGAATGCCCCAGCGCCAGCCGAGCCAGCGCGCGATGGGATTGCCTTCCAGCACCAGGCGCGGCGTCGCGACGTATGTGCTGAGGAAATCCATGCCCCGGGAGAACACCAGCAGCGCCAGAAGTGCGAAATAAAGCCGGCTCCCGAATGGCACGATCTCATCCATACGGGCTACTTCTTTCCGTAAATCTCCTCGGGCGTGGCCAGGCGTTCTTCAGTGATTTTGAAATCCGCGCCGTCTTTATCGAACGATCGGAAGAAACAGGAGCGATATCCCTCGTGACAGGCAGCACCGATCTGTTCCACCTGGATCAGGAGCGTGTCGCCGTCGCAATCGGTGGCAATATCCCGCACCTGCTGGGTGTGCCCGCTGGATTCGCCTTTCATCCAGAACTTCTGGCGCGACCGGCTCCAGAAATGGGTCTTGCCCGTTTCAATGGTTTTTTCAAGGGAAGCGCGATTCATCCACGCCATCATCAGCACCCGACCCGTGCCTTGTTCCTGGATAATGGCCGGGATCAGGCCGTTGGCGTCGAATTTCAATTTGTCCAGACAACTCATATGTGCGCCGGGCAAATTACCAGAATAGAGCCGGGCAACCATGAAAAAGTTTCAGGCCGGAAAAGCGCATGCCCGGCTGCGGTTCTCGGCAGCGTCTCGGTTTCAAACGGCTCGTTGCGGGCGTCCCACCGGGGCCGCAAGTGAAATCCTGCGCCCCAGCGGCCAATCAGGTCAGCAGCAGCAACACCGCTACCCCCAGCACCAGAGTGAGGAGTGTCACCGGTATCCCAAACCGGGCGTAGTCCCAGAATCCGACCTCAACATGCTCGCGAGCGGATTCGACGACGATGATATTGGCCACGGAGCCGAGGATGGTGAGGTTGCCGGCGAACGTGGTGGCCAGCGCCAGCACCTTCCACATCAACTCGGGCTCGAAAAAGCCGCCGATCCACTTCCCCGCCACCAGGACGAATGGCACGTTCGAAAAAACGTTTGAACCGATAGCGGAGAACCAGGTGAAGTTCCACGCCTGCGCGGTCGTGGCGGCGCCAAACAGGCCGTGCACGCGGTCGTGGATCTGATCCGGCAACCCGGTGTCGTTCAGACCTTCCACGACAACAAACAAGGCCGCAAAGAACACGAGCAGATGCCAGTCCACAAGCTTCAGTACCTGATGCGTGTCCCGGCGCGCCAGGACCATCACGAGCGCGGCCCCTGCCATGGCCGTCCACGGGAGATTCAAGCCCGCGATAAAGCCCGCGAACACCAGCACCAGCACAGCGAGCGTGAGAAACAACAGCCGCCGATCCAGTTGGAGCGGCTTCGATTCGGGCCGATGGATGGTCGCCTCTTTCAAAATGTGGCGGAACCCGAATCGGAGGATGACGTACTCGACCGCCAGCCCCAGCACCGCCACCGGCAGCAGGCTGGCCGAAAAGTTCAGAAAGGAAATCCCCGAGAGCTGGCCGATGATCATGTTTTGCGGATTACCGACGAGCGTCGCTACGCTCCCGATGTTCGCGCTCATCGCGAGCGCCAGCAGGTACGGCGGCAGCGGCAAACGACCCCGCACAATCACCGTCACCACCAGCGGGGTCAGCATCAGGCAAACGGTGTCGTTGACCAGCAGCGCGGACAGAACGCCCGACGCGCAAATCAGGTGCAACAACAGAGACTCGGGTGACCTGGCCTTGCGCAGAATCCAGTCTGCTGCCCACTCGAAAAAACCCGCAAGGTAGAGGTAGGCCGAAATCAGCATCATCCCGAGCAACAAGACGAGCGTGTCGTAATCCACCGATCGATAGACCTCCTCGGGCGTCATCACGCCGAAAGCGACGAGCGCGACGGCACCGAGCAGCGCCGCCGCGGGCCGGTTCAGCGGCAGCACCTTCAGCCGTCGCCCGCTGATCAGGGCGTAGGTGACGAGGAAGATGGCGACAGCGACGATCTCTTTTTCGATGGCGTTCAATCGCAGTCGTTCACTGAAGCATGCGACTTCGAGCCGGGCGTCGCACCGGGCCCGTTCACGCTGGCCGGGTCGCGGTTCATAGCCTCACAGGAACCTTGCGTTCCGCGAGATAGCGTTTCACGTCCCCGACGGTGTAGGTGCCGAAGTGAAAGATGCTCGCCGCGAGCACGGCGTCCGCTTTTCCCTCGATGAGCACCTCGGCCATGTGCTCGAGTTTTCCGGCGCCGCCACTGGCGACCACCGGCACGCCGACCGATTCGCTGACGCGGCGCGTGATTTCAAGGTCGTAGCCCGCGCGCGTGCCGTCGGCGTCGATGCTGTTCAGCACAATCTCGCCCGCGCCGAGGGCCACGGCGCGTTTCGCCCATTCCACCGCGTCCAGGCCGGTGGCCTTGCGCCCCCCGTGCGAGAACACCTCCCACTTGTCGGGCGCGACCCGGCGGGCGTCGATCGACACGACAATGCACTGGCTGCCGAACTTCTCGGCGCCGGCGCGAATGAGGTCGGGGTTCGCCAGCGCCGAGGAATTGATGCTGATCTTGTCGGCGCCGGCGCGGAGCATCGTGTACATGTCGTCCACGGATCGAATGCCGCCGCCCACGGTGAGCGGCATGAAACACTCATTGGCGGCGCGCTCGATAACGTCCACCATGCTGGCCCGGCCGTGAGCGGTGGCGGTGATGTCGAAGAAGACCATCTCGTCGGCGCCCTGCTCGTTGTAGCGCAGGGCGAGTTCTACCGGGTCTCCCACGTTGCGCAATTCGCCGGCTTCGGCTTTCCCGAACTGCACGCCGCGGGTGACCTTCCCGTTGTGAACGTCGAGGCACGGAATGACGCGTTTTGCGATCACGCGAGGATTGAACCGGTTCGCCCCGGTTGAATCAATAACTTAGGGGCTGCCGGTGACTCGGGACGTCGCCCTCCGGACCGCGGGTCTGCGACTCTGCGACCCGCAGCAGGGTGCGGCAGCATGCAGACGCGGGACTGCGCGGGGTTCCGGATAACCGTAGCAGCCCGGCAAACCGCAAACGCCCTCAAAGCGGCGCCCCGCGTCAATCGTAAATCGTCAATCGTAAATCCCCGGGGCGGTTTACGCGCGGGGCAACCGGTGCTAGTCTCTAGGGCGAATAAACCGGGGCTCCGGGGCGTCGGAGTATTGGCAGACTCTTGATATGAAAAAGTTGATTTTGGCCGCATTGCTGGCAGCCGGAGTGACCGCAGCTCACGCCGGCGGTGCGCGCTTTTATCGTCATCATCACCACCACGGATGGCATGGGTGGCACGCGCATCCGTCCTTCTCGTTCCACGTCGGAGCGTACCCGTCTCACTCGTACTATTACCCGGCTTACACGTACACCCCGGTCTATGGCAGCAGCTACGCTTACAGCCGTCCGAACTACGCGATAAGCGGCACGTTGTTTGGAGCGCTGGCGGGCGGACTGATCGGCCACAGCATCGACCGCCAGGGCTGGGAAGGCGCCGGTATCGGCGCGGCAGCCGGCCTGGTGTTGGGCAGCATTGCGGAACACAACGCGCGCGCCCAGGAACAAGCCGTGTATCAGGCGCCCGCAGTCTACCAGCAGTCCAGTGCTGCCACGGCTCCGGGCGCATCGCAGGCTCAGAACTCAGTGAATGTTTCGAGCGCAACGGCCGCTCCCGCGGAGCGGGCCGCCAACAATCCGCCCTCGGCAATGAGCGCGGCCAATGCACTGTTCGGACGATGACGTCTCACAAAACCCTGAAATCCTGGACCATGATCAATTCCCGACTTCCTTTGACATCTGTCGTTCTTGCCGCGCTGGTCGCCGGTTGCGCCTCCAGCGGTGTTCGCAACCCGTCCGGCGTGCCCGTCACCGAAATGCGCGCCGACGAGCGCGGGTTCGTCGCGGGCACCGGCATCGAATCGCAGGACATCGTCCGCGTCACCGACAAGATGGCGCGCGAGATCCTGTCGATCCCGCAGATCGCGAATGCGCAGGGAACGCCGCGCATCGTCCTGGATCCGATCAAGAACGATACGCGCTTTCCGATCAACAAGGACATTTTCCTCACCCGTATCCGGGCGCAATTGAACAGCAAGGCGCAGGGCAAGGTGCTGTTTCTGGCGCGCGACCGGATGGGGACGCTCGAACGTGAGCAGCAGTTAAAGCGGTCGGGCCAGGTCACGTCGAGCTCGGATCCGAACGTGGTTGAGTTTCGCGGTGCGGATTTCTTCCTGACCGGCACACTGCAGGGTTTGCCAACCAGGACGGGCGCGGGGATCAGCGATTACGTGCTGTACACCTTCCAACTGATCGATGCGCGCACGAGCGACATCATCTGGGAGGGCTTCGACGAGATCAAGAAGCAGGGGCTGGAGGACGCCGCGTATCGCTGAGCGCGCGTCGCACCCGGCATGAAGTCGCAATGAACAGGCTCCTGCTCCTATGTGGTCTGTCCTTCATGCTTGCCGGTTGCGCGACAGTTGATCGGAAGCCGGCGGTGCCGTTGACCGGGGACATCATGATCGATGGCCCCAACGCGATCGAGAACGGTCCCGAACGCGACAGGGTTCTGTGGCAATACCGCACCGCTGCCGCGGCCATGCGGCGGGGCGAGTTCGAGCTGGCGAAACGGTATCTCGATGACGCGCTGCTCACGCTCGGCGGCATCTACGGCCCGAACGAGTCCGCGCGCAAAGCCCGCAGTCTCTTCCGCCCCGAATCAACGAAGACCTTTGTCGGCGAGCCGTACGAGCGCGCCATGGCGTATTTTTATCGCGGCATTCTGTACTGGATGGACGGTGAGCCGGACAACGCCCGCGCGTGTTTTCGGAGCGCGCTGTTCGAGGATGCCGGCACAGAGGAAGAACGGTATGCGGCCGACTACGCGCTGTTCGAGTATCTCGAAGGGCTGACGTCGGTGAAGCTGGGCGAGGACGGCAGCGATGCGTTCGAACGCGCTGTGAAAGCGTCGCGCCTGTCGCAACTGCCGCCGTACGATCCCAAAGCGAATGTGCTGTTTCTGATCGAGTTCGGCATCGGGCCGACGAAGTACGCCACAGGCCAGTATGGGGAGCAGTTGCGCTTTCGCGAGAACCCGTCCGCGCCGCGCACCGCGGCTGTGACCGTCGGTGATCAGAAGCTCACCGCCGGAGCGTGCGACGACCTGTATTTCCAGGCCACCACGCGCGGCGGCCGGGTAATGGACCATGTGCTCGGGAACAAGGCCGTGTTCAAGTCCACCACCTCAACGCTCGGCGATGTGGGAATCATCAGCGGCGCGGTCCTGGCGGGGCATCGCGGCCGCAACAGCGCGGCCGATGAAGTGGGCGTGGGCCTGCTCGCCGCGGGCCTGATCAGCAAGCTGTTTTCGTCGGCCACGACGCCTGCCGCGGACACGCGCACCTGGGACAATCTGCCGCGTTACCTGACCTTCGCGTTCCTGTCGTTGCCACCGGGCGAGCATGCCGTCACCGTTGAATTCATGGACGCCGGCGGGCGTCTGATTCCCAGTCTGACGAAGAACATCACGGTCAACGTGCCGGTCGGGCGGGACAAGATTGTTTTTGTAAGCGATCGATCGACAACCCCACAGACTTTATGAAAAGGAAACTGCTGATGACGCTGGCATTGGCCGGAATGAGCCTGGCTTTCACGGGCTGCGAGACGCCCGTTGTGGACCATGGCGCCTACCTGCCTATCAATGTCGAGGTGAACGACCTGGAGAACCGCGCGGGTATCGTGCTGCTGAGCCGCCGCGTGCAGAACTCCGTCACCTGCCCGGGCATCCAGGAGACGCGATTGCCGGACGGCCGCCTCCAGGTGGTCGCGCACCTGCGCAATCGCGAGAACCGCCGCATCGAGGTGCAGGCCAATTGCGAGTTCAAGGACGCCCAGGGTTTCGTGCTGGACTCCACGCCGTTTCAGACAGTATTTCTGGACGAGAACGCCCAACAGGACGTCAGATTTGTGGCTATCAACCCGGGCGCCTTGCGCTACACCATCCGCGTCCGCGAAGCCAGGTAGCCCGCATACGTGTTTGCGAAGACTATGAACAGGAGAACGCTAGCCGCTCTGATCGTGGTCGCCGTGATGGTGCCCGCCGCCCATGCGCAAAAGGGGACCCTTCGGTTTGGTGAACCGCGCCCGGCGCCGCCGCCGCGGCCCAAACCGCCGCGCGTCTGGGTGGACCCCTACTACTACAACCCCTTCGCCACCAACACGCCGCCGGTTACGTCCTCGCAGGTCTATGTGTACGACCAGAAACCCATCACCGGCATTCCGTCCCTGGTCACCACCGACGAGGCGCAGATAATCGTTGACCGGTTCAAAGCTGCGTTACCCGCGCTCGGCAATCCGCGCTTTCTCATCTACGTCAACCGCGAGCTGGTGGACGAGCAATCCGGCATGAAACTGGTCCGCCGCCAGGAACGCATCGAAAGCTCGAGAACCGGTGGTCCGGACGGCGGCACCAGCGTGCGCAGCACCACCGACAATACCTATCGCGCCGATAGCAAACCGCAGCCGACCCTGGCCGACCGCCAGACCGTGCGCGACATCGAGCGGCTCTTCGGGCGTCCCCTCCGCGCCGCGGGCGCGTCCCTGGCCGACCAACGCGTCGCCAGCCAGTTGATCGCCGATCGGCCGCTGGATGAATTCATCGGCACGACCGATACGCCGCAGGCCCGCCGCGACCGTGAAGCGCTGGCGAAAGCGGCCGACGCAGTCATCGAAATTCTGATCTCGTCCAGAACGGTGACCATTCCGATGCTCTCGGGCGACCGTCAGGTGGCGGTACCGGACATCCAGGCGACGGCCATCCGGCTGAAGGATGCGAAAATCCTGGGTCAGGCGTCGTCAGCGGATGTGCTGGGCCGCGTGCCGCCGGCGACGCAGGCGAACTTCACCGTGAATGAAGTGGCCGAGGCGACCGCGCTGGCGTTGATGGAAGACATGACGCCGGTGGAGTAGCGCGCGCGGCACGAGATTTCATGCCGAACGGTGGGGCGAGCGGCCCCCAACGCCGAAGCTTCCAGCGAAGGCGGGTCCTCGCGCTTGTCAGGCCGGAGCCTTGGCGAAGGCTGGAGCCGTTGTGCGACGTTGCTGATCGCCCGCCGCCGGGCTCTTCACCCAGCGTTCGTTGACTATCGATCATTCGGCGGGTGTCGTTCGCGCTCAGTCCATTTTGCATTCCGATAACCCTCGACATCTGACGACGGCTCAGAACTCGTTCACACCCTTCGTTCACGTGCTGCGACGGGTCCCGCTGTGCGGGACCCGGTCGCGCCCCGGACATCGCTGCGCTCACCACTGTCACAGTCCGTGCGCTCGCGCCAACCCCCGCGTCAATCGTAAATCGTCAATCGCAAATCCCTGGGCCGTCCGAGTCACAAATGACAGAGGAAGCCAGGGCTGGCTGAAGCCTGGACTCCGTACCTGCCGCCCCGGAATTGGAATTTGGATTTTGACTCCCCTTCTCCTATCATCGCCGCGCTGATGCAGGCTCGCGCATGACGGTCACGCTGTTCATCCCATGCTTCGTCGATCTGCTCTACCCGCAGGTGGGCATCAGCATGGTGCGCATCCTGGAGAAGCTTGGACACAAGGTCGATTTCCCCGAACAACTCACCTGCTGCGGTCAGCCGGCGTTCAACTCCGGCTGCTGGGACGAGGCCCGCGGTCTCGCCGAACCCGTGTTGACGCGACTGCGGAACGCCGACGTCGTCGTGATCGCGTCCGGTTCCTGCGGCGCGATGCTCAAGGTGTTCTATCCGCAACTGTTCGCCGGCACGCACCACGAATCCGCGGCGAAGGCGCTCTCGGCGAAGTGCTACGAGTTCTCCGATTTCCTCGTGACAAAGCTCGGCGTCACCGACGTCGGCGCCAGCTTTCCGGCAAAGGTCACCTATCATGACGGTTGCCACGGCCTTCGTGAGCTGCACATCAAAGACGCGCCGCGCGCACTGCTGTCCAGGGTGCGCGGCCTCGAAC
Source organism: Verrucomicrobia subdivision 3 bacterium UBA3939 (assembly GCA_002385705.1). Lineage (GTDB taxonomy): Bacteria > Verrucomicrobiota > Verrucomicrobiia > Limisphaerales > UBA3939 > UBA3939. The sequence goes on along the minus strand of DGDZ01000013.1, from coordinate 4,518 downwards.
TGGTCGAAATGCAGGAGGAAGTCTGCTGCGGGTTCGGCGGAACGTTTGCCGTGAAGTTCCCGATGATCTCGACGGCGATGGGCGAGGTGAAATGCTCGCAGGCCCTCGCCACCGGCGCCGAATACATCGTGTCCAGCGATTCGAGCTGCCTCATGCACGTGCAGGGATTGATCGATCGGCAAGGACTGAAGCTGAAGACGATTCACCTGGCCGAGGTGCTGGCGAGCTGATGAGAACTCCAGGTTCCAGATTCCAAATCCCAACCTTGCTGGCACCGGCGTTGCCTCTCTGCTCTGCCGGTTCTGGTGATCGCGCGACGGCTCGCGGGGACGCTCGCCCCACCGATAAAGGAGTTCGAAACTTCGCATGAGCGCTCCGGTCCAACAGTTCAAGTCACAGGCGGACGTCGTCTCGCGCGACCTGCGCCACCGCGAGTTCATTCAGACAGCCCTCAACAATTACGCCGTTGTTCGCGACAAGAACCGGAACGCGTTTCGGAACTACCCCGCCGCGCGGCAGGCCGCCGCCGAAACGAAGTGGGAAGCGATCCACCACCTGGATCGTCACCTCGAACAACTGGCGACGCGGCTCGAAGCTCGCGGCACACACGTGCATTGGGCGAGCACCGGCGAGCAGGCGCGCGATATCATCCTCGATATCATCCGCCGGAAAAATGCGCGCTCGATCATCAAGTCCAAGGCGATGACGTCCGAGGAGATTCACCTGAACGAAGCGCTCGAACGCGAAGGCTTCGAAGTGGTCGAATCGGACCTCGGCGAATTCATCGTCCAGCTCAGGAAGGAGACGCCGTATCACATCGTGTTCCCTGCGATGCACCTGCGGCGGGGCGAGATCCGCGACCTGTTCAATCGCGAGCTCAACAGCGGATCCACGGAGGACCCCGAGGAACTGACGATGGTCGCGCGGCGGGTGCTCCGGCAGAAATACATTCAGGCGGACATCGGATTCACCGGCGCAAACTTCGCCATCGCCGAAACGGGGATGATTTCGATTACAGAGAACGAGGGGAACGCGCGTCTCACGGCGGCCCTGCCGAAGACGATGGTGACCCTGCTGGGTATCGAGAAAGTACTGCCGCGGCTCGAGGATCTGGCGTTGTTCCTGCCGTTGCTGGCCACCTCCGGCACCGGCCAGCCGCTCACGTGTTACAACACGCTCTACGGCGGACCCCGCCGGCCCGCCGAACCCGACGGGCCCGAGGAATATCACGTCGTGCTCCTCGACAATCGCCGCACGCAGATCCTCGCGGACCCAGAGCAGCGGGACGCATTGCATTGCATTCGGTGCGGCGCCTGCCTGAACGTGTGTCCCATCTTCCGGAACGTGGGCGGGCACACGTACGGAACGACGTATTCCGGCCCGATCGGCTCGGTGATCACGCCGCACCTGCGCGGATTGCAGGAGTGGAAGCATCTTTCCTATTCCAGCTCCCTCTGCGGCGCATGCACGGAAACCTGCCCGGTCAAGATCGATCTGGCCCATCATCTCCTGCAGAACCGCCGGAATGCGACGCAGCAGAAGCCGTCCTGGCCATGGAAGATCGGGTTCAAGCTGATGAACTTCGTGTTCAAACGCCCGGCGCTGTATTGGTTCGTTCCAAAGCTGGGCCGCATCGGCCAGGCGTTGCATCCGATCGTCAAAGGCACACGGCTGGATCCGGCGTATGCCTGGACGCGCAGCCGCGAAACACCGAGGATTGCCCGGCAGACTTTTCGGGAATGGTGGAGAGGAAGAGGATGAAAAGTTCCAGGTTCCAGATTCCAGATTCCAAAGGGGGCACGCGAGGTGCGAAGTATCGCGTGCGCAGGTTGAACCTGCCAGACTCATGAGCGCAAAGGACGACATCCTGGCGCGCGTTCGCGAGGCTTTACGCGTTCCGGCGCCGCGACCCGGGGACCACGGCGACGGCGCGACGGCGCATGCCGACACGCCGCCCTCACACAAGGCTCGCGAGTATCTGCCGCCGGCCGCAGAATCCTTTGACGAACAGGTCGCTCAGTTCAGCGCCAATGCCACGGCTCTCAGGGCCGGTTTCCACGTTTGCAATGGTCAGGACGAACTGCTCCGCCGCCTGACGGAACTGCGCGATGCGGAATCCTGGAAACGCGTGGCTTCTCACGCGAGTTCACTCACCGATGCGGCCTGTGCCGCGCTGAGGCTGCCGGTGTTGAAGACGGACGCCGGCTACGACGTTCACGCGCTGGAAACGTGCGACGTCGGGATCACCGGTTGCGATGCGCTGGTCGCGCAGACGGGCAGCGTGCTGGTGACGACCCGGAGCGCCGGCGGACGGGCGTTGTCGATTTTGCCGCCGCATCACGTGGTGTTGGCGCGCAAGGACCAGTTGGTGCGCGACCTGCCCGCGGCGTTCGAACTCCTCAAGCGGAACTACGGGTCCGACTACCCGAGCATGATTTCGTTCATCACCGGCCCCAGCCGCACCGGCGATATCGAACGCATCCTCGTGCTTGGCGCGCACGGTCCGAAGAGGCTGACGATCTTCCTGGTGTGACCGTGAAGTGGCGAACGTATCATTGACGCGGCGCACGCGAATCGGCCATGATACATCGCGTTGCTTTGCGCCCTGTTCGGGGCCGCTATGCCTTCCGGATGCGCATAGCAAACACCTGAGGCCTGATTATGGAAATTCGCTACTCACCGAACCAGATCGATTACACGAAACTCAACACGCAGGAACTCCGCATCGCTTTCCTCATCGAAAATCTGTTCGCCCCAGGCAAGATCGACCTTGTCTATACCGACGCCGACCGCGCCATCGTCGGGTCCGCCGTTCCGACGGGATCGACGCTGAAGCTCACAGCCGACGCCGAATTGCGTGCGGCGTACTTCTGCGAGCGCCGCGAACTCGGCGTGCTCAACATCGGCGGCGACGGCGCCATCGAGGTCGACGGCAAGCGCTATGAGATGGGCAAGCTGGATTGCCTCTACGTCGGGCGCGGCAGCCAGGAGGTGTCGTTCTCCAGCAAGGACGCGTCAAACCCGGCGGCGTTCTACTTGTTGAGTTATCCGGCGCACGCGGCTTACCCGACGACCCATGCACGCGTGAAGGACGCGACACCGGTCGAGCTGGGCACGGTTGCGGATGCGAACCGCCGCACGATTTACAAATACATTCACACCGGCGGCATCAAGAGCTGCCAGTTGGTGATGGGCTTTACGAAGCTGGAGGAAGGGTCCGTGTGGAACACCATGCCGCCTCACACGCACACGCGGCGCTCGGAGATCTACATCTATTTCGACATGGACCCGAACCAGCGGGTGATGCATTTCATGGGCACGCCGCAACAGACCCGGCACCTGGTCGTGGCCAACCGGCAGGTGGTGATCTCGCCGAGCTGGTCCATCCATTGCGGATGCGGGACCCGCGCCTACACGTTCTGCTGGGCGATGGGCGGCGAAAACCAGACCTTCGAAGACATGGACCCGGCGCCGGTGGAAGAACTGCGGTAGGTCAACGCGAAGCATTCCATCCGGCAGAACCGACACGCGGTTTTGATCTCTTTCTATGATACTCGACAAGTTCAAACTGGACGGCAAAGTCGCCATTGTCACCGGAGGCGGCCGAGGCCTTGGCAAAGCCATGGCCATCGGATTGGCCCAGGCGGGGGCGGACATCGTGCTCGTCGGCTCCAGCAGCGCGGAGCGGGCGGTGGAAGACGTGCGAGCGACAGGCCGGCGCGTCATCGCAGTCAAGGCAGATCTGCTTGAGGCCGCCTCGATCCCCCGAATCGTGGAGACCACGGTCAAGGAATTCGGGCGCGTCGATATCCTGGTCAACAATGCCGGCATCATTCGCCGGGCGCCGTTGCTCGAATTCTCCGAGAAAGACTGGGATGACGTCATTCAGATCAACCAGAAGAGCCTGTTCTTTCTGAGCCAGGCGGTCGCTCAGCAGATGGTGAAGCAGGGCGGCGGCGGAAAGATCATCAACATCGCGTCGATGCTCTCGTTCCAGGGCGGCATTCGCGTACCGTCGTACACGGCGTCCAAGAGCGCGGTGATGGGATTGACGCGGATCATGGCCAACGAATGGGCAGCGCACGGGATCAACGTGAACGCCATCGCGCCCGGATACATGGAGACGGACAACACCGCCGCGCTGCGGGCGGATCCCAAACGGAATGCTGAAATCCTGTCGCGCATTCCCGCCGGTCGTTGGGGCAAACCCGAAGACCTGCAAGGTGTCGTGGTGTTCCTGGCGTCGGCAGCGTCGGATTACATGCACGGCTACACGGTTGCGGTGGACGGCGGCTGGCTGGCGCGCTGAGGGATTTGCGATTGACGATTGACGCCGCGTAGCGCAGCCGTCCCCGGTTGCGGTTCGGGCGGCATCCCTACCGCCAGACGTTCGCCCTCCAACTTTGTCGGCCTTTGACGGCATCGCCCATTTTCCATCAAGACCCGTGCGAACTTTTGTTGTATATGCAACAAAAGGTCGCATTTCCTTGATGGGCAGGTGTTTGCGAGAGCACTGAG
>DGDZ01000023.1 GCA_002385705.1 Verrucomicrobia subdivision 3 bacterium UBA3939 | reverse complement strand
CATTCTCAAAGAGTCACGACAACCCGGCACTTGGAACTTGGAACTTGAAGCGTCTCACCCTAATCTCCGCCCGCTATGGCCAACGACGTCCTGAGCACCGATCAGAAGGCGCTCCGAATCAATCTCGATGCCCGGCGTTACGGCACGTTCGCCGAGATCGGCGCGGGACAGGAGGTCGCCCGCTGGTTCTTCCGCGTGGGCGGCGCCTCCGGCACCGTGGCCAAGACCATTTCCGCCTACGACATGGCGGTCAGCGACGCCATCTACGGCCATGCGGACCGCTACGTGAGCCGGCAGCGGCTGCGTTCGATGCTCGACTACGAATTCAATCTGCTGCTCGAACGTCTGAACACGACGCGCGGCGACAAGACGGCGTTTTTTGTGTTCGCGGACACGGTGGCGACGAGCGGTTACACGCAACGGCAGGACGGCCATGGCTGGATGGGGATCCGCTTCCAGCCGGAGCCGCACAGCGAGCCGTCGGAGATTGTCATCCACGTGCGGATGCTGGACAAGGAAAGCGTTCGCCAGCAGGAGGCGCTCGGGATCATGGGGGTGAACCTGATCTACGGAACGTTCTACTTCCATTCCGATCCGCAGGCGCTGATTCGTTCGTTGCTGGACAATCTGACGTGGGAACGGGTGGAGGTGGACATGATCGGCCTGACGGGCCCGGTGTTTGCCTCGGTGGACAATCGCTTGATGGCGCTGCAACTGGTGAAGCAGGGGTTGACGGAAGCGGCGATGTTCACCGCCGACGGCGAAGCGGTGCAATGGGGCGAGGTGCTGTACAAACGCCCGGTGCTCGTGCAGCGCGGCAGTTTTCATCCTGTAACCAAGGCGACGCTCGACGTGCTCGAGCGGGCGCACGAGAAATTCCTTGCGGAACCCGAGTTGAAAGGGCAGACGCCGGTGGTGCTGATGGAAATGACGCTGCGCCACCTGACGGCGGGCGATCGCATCAACGAGGAGGATTTTGTTCATCGCGCGGAAACCTTGCGCGCGCTGGGCAAGACGGTGTTGATCTCCAACTTCCGGCGCTTTCACCGGCTGGCGGCGTATCTGTCGCGGTACACGAACAAGGCCCTCGGAATCGCGGTGGGCGCGTCGAAGTTGAAGGAGATCTTCGACGAGAGCTTTTACAACGAGAACGAAGGCGGGCTGCTGGGAGGATTGGGGCAGCTGTTCAAAAACCCGGCGCGATTGTATGTGTATCCGAGTCTTGATTTTTCGACGGGCCGGACCTTGACGGCCGAGAACTTCCCGGTGGCGCCGCACCTGAAGCACCTGCAGGCGTACTTGCTGGAGAACGGGTTTATCCAGGACATCACTCCGTCGGATCCCGGCTTTCTGCCGATCCGTTCGCGCGATGTCCTGGAGAAGATCCAGGCGGGCAATGATGAATGGGAGCAGCACGTTCCCGCGCAGATCGTCGAAGTGATCCGGAAGCAGAAATTGTTCGGGTGCAAAGGATGAGCCGTTTCTGGATTTACGATTGACGATTGACGATTGACGCGGGGCTGGTTGAGGGGCCACTGCGGGTTGTCTCCTGGCGCTTGGGGGGGGGCAAGACAACAGCCCGGGGCTTTCCATCGCCAACTTTTTCGGAAGCGTTGTCGCAAGCTTTGTCGGTCGTTCTCGGCTTTGTGTTAAGGTCGATGAAGTTTCCGACAAAGGGAAGCAAAGGGGGATGACGTCTGCGGCCGCGCGGGCGGGTCCGCCTCGCCTTTTTGAGGCGCCACACTTGCCTTGATGCGCGATGCGGTGGAGCCTAAGCTTTGCGAGCGTTGATCGAGAGCCATTGTTTGAAAACCGAATACGCGAATGATCCGATCGCTGGTTTTTACTACTCAGGGCCGCCTGCACAGCAAGGACATCGAGATGTTTCTCATGCCCATGCTGCTGACGGACACCAATCTGTTTCTCTGGGTTGACCTCGAGAACCCCACGCCCGAGGAAGCCAAGTACGTTCTCGAGGACGTGTTCCATTTCCACCCGCTGTCGATCGAGGACTGCGTGATGGTGAGCGCCTCGCCCAAGGTGGAGGAATATCTGCCGAAGGAGGAGGACCGGTTCACGCCGTACCTCTTCATGGTCATCCACGCGGTGGACTACAGCCGGAAGGACGGCGTCTTCGCCACCCAGGAGCTGAACTTCTTCCTCGGCAGGAACTTTCTGGTGACGTATCACGACACGCCGATCCGCAGCGTGACGCTGACGGAGGAACGCGCGATCAAGAGCAACGTGCACATCGCGCGCGCGCCGGATCGCGTCGCCTACACGCTGCTGGATTCGATCGTGGACAACTACAAGCCGGCGCTGGACGAGCTTTCGCTGGAGATCGCCGAGCTCGAGCAGGAAGCGCTGCAGGAGCCGACGAAGGAAACGCTGAACCGGATTCTGCAGATCAAGAAGGAGGTGTTGCATCTGCGGCAGATCATCGGTCCGCAGCGGGAAGTGCTGGCGCGGTTCGCGCGGGGCGAGTTCAAGCTGATCCGGGCGCACCTGGTGCCATATTACCGCGACGTTTACGATGCGTTGTTCCAGATCTCGGAACTGGCGCAGAGCTACACCGACTCGCTCACGGGCATTCTGCAGGTGTATCTCAACATGTCGTCCAACCGGACCGGGGAAGTGATCAAGGTGCTGACCCTGTTCACGATTGTCACCACGCCCATCATGCTGGTGGGGACGTGGTATGGGATGAATTTCAAGGCAATGGCCGAGATCGACTGGAAATACGGTTACGCCTTTGCCATTGCGCTCTCCCTGTTAGGCACCCTGGGAACGGTGTGGTATTTCAAGAAGAAGAACTGGTTTTGAGGGCAGATGGCCGCGAAGTCCAGCTTTCTCGACAAGGTGCTCGGCCGGATCGGCCGGTTGGACGCCGAGGGGCTGCAGACCGTCGTCCAGCGCCTCGCGCGCGAGCGCACGTTTCTTGAAACGCTCTTCAATACCATCGAGGACGGCGTGCTGGTCGTGGACGAGAACGGCCGGGTGGTTTACCTGAACCAGGCCGTCACGCGGTTGATCGGGATGCAACCGGGCGCCGAGGGCCGCCCCATCACCGACTTCCTGCCCGAACTGGACTGGCCGCAGGTGCTCCATGCCGACACCGCCGGCGGACAGCGCGTGGTGCGGCACGAGTTCGAGGTGCACTATCCGCGCTCGCGCTTTCTGCGGCTGTATGCGGCGCCCCTGGATGGCGAGGCGGTGGGAAGCTCCGGCGTCGCGCTCATTCTGCACGATGCCACCGAGGCCCGGCAGCAGACGTTTGAAGCGATCGAAAGCGAACGCATCCAGGCGCTCACACTGCTGGCGGCGAGCGTTGCCCATGAAATCGGCAATCCGCTCAACGCCCTCCACATCCATCTGCAACTGATGGAGCGGGAGTTGAAGAAGCTCAAAGCCGCGCCGGGTCGGCCTGCGCGCGGCCACAAGGCCAGAACCGCGGGTATCATCGGCGGCCCCGACCCGGCCGAATCGGTCGCAAAACTCGAGCAGTATGTGGCGGTGGCGAAGGGCGAAATCAACCGGCTCGACTACATCGTCACACAATTTCTGCAGGCGATCCGGCCAGTGCCGCCTCAGTTGCGTCCGGCGTCGTTGAACGACGCGGTCCGCAAGACGCTGGACCTGCTCAGACCCGAGCTCGACAATCGCGGTCTCGAGGTGAAGCTGCTCCTGGACAGCCGGCTGCCGCTGGCGCCGATTGATCCGACCCAGATCCAGCAGGTGCTGTTGAATCTGGTGAAGAACGCGATGCACGCGATGACGCGGGGCGGGACGCTGACCCTGCAGACGGGGGAGGGCACGGACGGGGTCTGGGTGCGGGTGAGCGACACCGGATGCGGGATTCCGCAGGAGCAGCTGGTCCGGATTTTCGAGCCGTTCTACACGACGAAGAAGAAGGGAACGGGGCTTGGCCTGATGATTGTGCAGCGGATTGTCCGGGCGCACAACGGGAGGATTGAACTGGAGAGCCGGGCCGGGGAAGGCACGACGTTCCGCATCTGGCTGCCGTTGCACGAGCGCAAGCCGCGCCTGCTGGAGGCGCCGTCGGAGGAGTAGCCCTTCCGGCGCGCGGAGCGCCGGGAGCGCGCGCCGCGGTCGCGGCTTTCGAAAACCGGATTCGAAGATGTGCCTGTCCTGGTTGAGTTCCGGGTTGGAGCCTGACAGAAACCGTTTTGCGATTGTTTGC
>DGDZ01000049.1:32298-34385 GCA_002385705.1 Verrucomicrobia subdivision 3 bacterium UBA3939 | reverse complement strand
GTGCCGATGATGATCATGTTGGCCTCAGGATAAATGTCCCAGTCTCTGTCTTCGCCTTCGAGGTTTTCACCACCCATCAGGATGACAACGCGTGGCTTGCGATCGGCGGGGATAAGGTCGGCTTTGAAGAGCTTATTGATCCAAGCACGAGTCTCGTCGCGCGTTTGTTCCACCAGCGTGCGCATTGGCAGGCAGTAGACGAGGCGGCGCGGCCAGGTGTCGCGATGGGTGGCGCCGGGATGCGCGACACGATTCCAAAGCCATGCCATCACGACGGCGGCCGTCTTGCCAAGACCGGTCGGAATGTTGATCAACAGCGATTCGCAGGGTCGGCCGTCATCGCAGCCTGCCAAACGGCGCTGGTAATCGTAAGGCCGATACCCGGTTGCTGCGTGAAAGAAGTCGTCAAATCTCATTGTTCGGGGCGGAGGATACCTCCCTGGGTAGGACAAATACGGTCCAAGGGCTGTGTTTTTGATTCGAAAGTTTCATAAGCGGCACAAAGCCGAACGGGCCGGTTCGCTGCGGCAAGAACAAAAGCTCCGCACGTGTTCGGGAAACCCGTTTCCCGGACCGGTCAACGACTCTGATTGGATCGAGCCGCGCACTCCTTGCTGCTCGTCCTCCCGGTCCTCCTGGCAATGGGAAATCCAAGGCGGTCTCACAACCCGCACTCGCCTCGAATGCCAACAGTTCCGGCACATTTATGTCACAACCGAGTGTGAAATCAATCTGAATCTGCGAGTGGCCCCAAATTTCCTAACGGGAGAAAAAGGATGGGTGGATGGGACTGGTTATGGCGCGTGGGGGGGACGCCGGGATGAAATCCGAAAGTGGAGGGCCGAAAGCCCAAGGACGGGCGGATTTCGGTAGAGGCGCCTCCTCTCCCCGCCCTCTCCTCCATGCTGTGAATGGAGGCGAGCAGACGGGCACTCCCGACGTCGTGCGCTTCAAGAGGTAAGAGAACAAGGGCACTCTTGCCTCGTGCGCTACAAGAGGTCCAATGGAATTACGCTTTGCGGAAGACGAGGTAGAGTTCGTCGCCGCTGCGGGTCATCGATTGGATCGATAGCTGATAGGCATCGGCAAGCCGGGACACGCCCTGGCCATCAGCGATGGTCGGGGCGGTGCGGCCGCCGAATATCAACGGGCAGATCGTCAGATGCAGCTCGTCCACCAGACCGGCGCGAAACAACGCATCGTTCAACTCGCCTCCGCCTTCACATAACAACCGACGCACACCCCATCGCTGTCGCAGCCAGCGCAACGCGGAATGAAAATGGATCTCTTTCGCGCCGCCGATCCAGACGTCGTCGGCCAGCTTTCGCAGTCGGGCCAGGCGCGCTTTCCCGGCCGCGCGCGTGGTCAGGACAAGGATCGGCGAGAAACGATGGCGGAATATTTCGGCGCTCGGATCCACAGATCCAGTACGGCTCACAATCACGCGGAGGTTGTATTCGGAAAGGCCGCGGGCGAGCCGGGCGCGCCGAAACTTCGCCGGGCCGGGACCCATGTTGATCGGCGCGGAATCCACAGTTCGCGCCCCGGCCATTACAGCGTCGGCGGTGGCGCGCAGCTCGAGCAGGTGCTCGTGGTCGCGCGGGCTGCTGAAGGTCGACACCGCGCGGTTGGCGGTGGCGATCTTGCCGTCGGCGGTCATCGCCATGTTCATGAGAACGAAAGGCCGTTCTCGTGAGGCGCGGCGGGTGCTGGCTGTGCGTGTCGTCTTCAACGGGAGAAGGTTTTAGCGGAAGAAGGTGCTGGAGCGAAGCCTGGAGTGGAGGGGGAACATCGAACATCCAACGTCCAACATCCAACATCCAACGTCCAAGGGACGGTGATGGCAAAGGTAACCACGAAAGGACGCGAAAGGGCACGGAACGGAGGAAAGGCTTTGTCTCACGCGAAGCCGCGAAGGCGCGAAGGAACGGCAACGGCGACGGTGTAACACCCTGGGAAAAGCTGAAACGTTGAAATGCTGAAATCGTCCTTGTAGACGACGACGTGAGGAGGCGAATCGTGTGACCGGCGTGATCGGGCGACGGCTCCCGCCTTCGCTGCGCTTCGGCGCGGCAAGCCCGCCTTCA
>DGDZ01000049.1:0-32221 GCA_002385705.1 Verrucomicrobia subdivision 3 bacterium UBA3939 | reverse complement strand
GCCCGCCTTCACTGGGGTTCGGCGTGGCAAGCCCACCTCGCTGAGCTTCGGCGCGGCAAGCCCACCTCGCTGAGCTTCGGCGCGGCAAGCGCGGGGACGCTCGCCCCACCGAATGGAAATTATCCAACAGCCAGGGACGGCGACGCTACAGGATCAGCATCGCGTCGCCGTAGCTGAAGAAACGGTAGCGCGCGCGAATCGCCTCCGCGTAGGCGGACAGGATCAGGTCGCGGCCGCGCAGACCGCCCGGGTCCGCAAACGCGCTCACCAGCATCAGCAAGGTCGAGCACGGCAGATGAAAATTCGTCAGCAGCGCGTCCACAACTTTGAACCTGTAAGGCGGATAGATGAAGATGCTCGTCCGGCCGGAACCCGGCCGGATCCCGCCCGGATCGGCGGCGAGGGTTTCCAGCACGCGAACGGACGTCGTGCCGACGGCAATCACGCGCCGGCCTTCGCGTTTCGCCGCGGTGATCATTTCCGCGCCGGCCGGGCTGAGTTCGTATCGTTCCTCGTGCATCCGGTGCGCCGCGAGGTCTTCCGTCTTGACCGGTGCAAAGGTTCCCAGGCCGACGTGCAGCGTCGTGAAACAGACCTGAACGCCCTGCGACCGGATCCGATCGAGCAAGGCTTCAGTGAAGTGCAGTCCCGCGGTGGGCGCGGCTACGGATCCCATGCGGTGCGCATACACGGTCTGATAACGCTCGCGGTCCGCGTCGCCGGGGGGCGTGTCGCGATGGATGTAGGGCGGCAGCGGCACTTCGCCTAACAACTCAAGCGCTTTCGCGATGTCCGGCGTTCCGCGAAAGCGCAGCCGTCGATGTCCCTCGTCGTTCGTTTCGATGACGGTGGCGGTGATGCCGGTGTCGGCGTCGCGGCCGGTGATGGCGATCCCGGTTCCGACGCGCGCGCGTTTGCCGGGTCGCATCATGGCCCACCAGTCGTTGGTGTCGTTTTCTTCGACGAGGAGGATTTCGAATTTGCCGCCGGTGCGCGGGTTGGTGCCGCGCAGCCGGGCCGGGATGACGCGGGTGTCGTTGAGGACGAGGACGTCGCCGGGGCGGAGGAAAGCCTGGATATCCGGGAACGAAGTGTGGTCGAGGCGACCGGAGACGCGGTGGAGGACAAGGAGGCGGGACTGGTCCCGCTGCGGGGCAGGGGACTGGGCGATGAGTTCTTCCGGGAGGTTGAAATGGAAATCACTGGTCCGCATCCGCGATTGTTTCCGTTAAGGTTAACGCAGGGTAAGGAGACCGGATTCGACCCGAATTGTGAATAACTTTTGAATAACAGCTCAGGATTCCTGTTGACACTGTGTGGGGGAAAGTGGTTAAAAGTGGGGCGTTGTGGGGCAAGATAGTGAGTTTTGCCCGGTTGTGAATAAATGGACGCAAATGCGACAGGCGCACCGACTTATTACAATTCGCTCTATCGACATGGGGTGGATGAGAAGCGTCGCGTCCAGATCCCGGCGAAGTGGCGGCCGGCTGAGCCGGGAGTGGAGTTCACACTTATTCTTTGGCCCAAGCACCAGGAAGGTCCGTGCCTTCGCGTGTTGCCGCCGCAGGAGATGGCCGAGTTGATGCGCGACATCGACGCCATGCCCAACGACGATCCGAACAAAGTTGTGTTGAAGCGGTTCATTGGGAGTGAGTCGGTTCAGGTGGCTTTGGACAAGGCGGGCCGGATTTGTCTGCCGGAGGAGATGGCGAAGCGGGCTGGCATTGAAGGCGAAGCGGTATTGGTTGGTTTGTTGGATCGGTTCGAGATCTGGAATCCTGAGCGTTACGAACGCGTGCGCGCTTCCGACGCCATCATGGCGCAGGAAGCCTTCAAACTGATGGAATGATATGAGCCTTGGACGATTGTTGACGAGTGGAAAGAGTTTGATCGGGCTGCATGGGCCGCGCGGCCGCTACGAGATGCGCCGCAAGGCCCTGCTGCCGAAGTTCGGACCACCCTCCAATAATCCGTACAGCGCGTCCCCGGCGTCGCAGACGGACGGAGGCAAGTTCCAGGCGGTGCGCCGGACTCTGAACGAGAGCGAGCAACAGGCGGCGCAGTTGAAGGAGACGCGCCGGATGCCGGTGGTCAAGGCAATCAGGGGCTTTGAGGAGCTGGAGAGGACGCGGGTTCGGGAGACGGGGCAAGGGGAGGCGGCTCCCGCCTTGGCCGAGGCTTCGGCGGGCAGGCGCGAGGACCCGCCTTCGCCAGCTTCGGCGTGGCGAGACGCTCGCCCCACCGGGGACGGGTGGTTGAAGGATTTTGTTCGTTCTTTGAATCCGGTTGGCTGGTGGCGCCGGTGGCGCGCGCGGCGGACGCCGGCGCGTCCGGGTCGCGCGCCGGTGCAGACGGAATTGTCTTTGGACAACATCAAGGTTGTGAGGAACGACCTGAACGACGCGGAAGCGGCGCCGGTGCGCGTCGCGGTGACGCCGGCGGTGGAGGAGCCGCCGCCGGCGCAGCCGGTGGCTGAGACGCCGGAGCTGATCAAGGTCTGATGCCATCCTGAGGAACCGATGCGTGGCCACGTTCGTCCACAAGCCCGTCATGGTGGCGGAAGTGCTGGCCATGTTGAGTCCGAAGCCGGGCGGGCGGTACGTCGACGGGACGCTCGGTGGGGGTGGACACGCGGCAGCCATATTGGCCGCGAGTTCGCCGAATGGATGGTTGTATGGATGCGATCGCGATGGCGCCGCGATTGAGGCGGCGCGGGAGCGTCTGGCGGAGTTTGCCGGGCGTTTTGAGATTCGGCGCGGGACATTTGCGGAGCTGGCGGACTGGGTTCCGGCGGGGTCGTGCGACGGGGTGTTGCTGGATCTTGGAGTGAGTTCGGCGCAACTGGACACGGCCGAGCGGGGCTTCAGTTTTCAGCAGGAAGGGCCGCTCGACATGCGGATGGACACGCGGCAGCCGTTGACGGCGGCGGACCTGGTGAACCATGCGAGCGAGAAGGAACTGGCGCGGATTTTTTGGGAGTACGGCGGCGAGCGGGAGTCGCGGCGTTTCGCGAGGGCGATTGTGCGGGATCGGGAGAGCGCGCGGTTTGAGACGACGCGGCAACTGGCGGATTTGATCGAGCGACTGTCGCCGCGGCGCGGGCGAAAGGCGCATCCGGCGACGAAGGTGTTTCAGGCGCTGCGGATCGCGGTGAACGACGAGATTGGATTATTGGAGCGCGGGCTGGAGGGGGCGGTGACGCTTTTGAAGCCCGGGGGGCGACTGGCGGTGATTACGTTTCACTCGCTGGAGGACCGGGTGGTGAAGAATTTCGGGCGCGCGCGGGCGCGGGATTACACGTTCACTGGAGGAATGGACGTTCCGGAGTTGCGTGAACCGCGGGCGCCCGAACTGAAGTGGGTGAATCGGAAGGCGGTGATGCCCGGGCCCGCCGAGCTGGCGGAGAACCCGCGCAGCCGCAGCGCGCACTTGCGCGTGCTGGAAAAACTGTGAGGCGCGGCGGAAGGCGCCCGAGGCCGGGGCCGCCGCTGTTGGGAAGCATGGCTCGAAATCGACGATATCAATCGGCTGCCATCCGGTTTGGCCCGGCGGTGAAGGCCTTTGTGCTGTGCCTGCTGGTGGGCGGCTCGGGCGTCGGTTACGTGTGGCAGAAGAGCCAGATCTCGCAGTTGGGCGACCAGATCCGGAAACGCGAGCGCGAACTGGACGCGTTGCGCCGCGAGAACGAAGCGCTCCGGCGCCAACTGGCGATCCTGTCGTCGCCGCGGGCGCTCGAGGCGCGGGCGCGGGAGCTGAACCTGGGGCTGGTCCCGCCGCAGGCGTCACAGATCTGGCGGTTGCCCGAGCCGGTGACAGAGTGGTCGGAGCCCGTCCGCGACCGGCAGTACGCCGCGCAATCCGTGGACTGAAGCTGTTGCCGCCGCCCGCGACCCGGGTTGGAGAGGAACCGAGCCCGGGGGCGGGCGCGCGGCAGATGAAACAGGATGAACGCAGGCGCCTGAACGATGAAACCTTTCGCCGCCGCTCGTGTCGCGATCGTGAGGAACCGATCGCCACGGGCGGTTGGCATTTAAAGAATGGCCAAACGAGTCCAATATCGAAGGTTGCTGATGCTGCTGGTGTTGCTGCTGGCGGCGTTCTGCGGACTGGGCTACCGGCTGGTGGACCTCCAGGTGATGCGCCATGGGGAACTGAAGGTGCGCGCCCAGGCCAACACGCAGCGGGAGTTTCTGTTTGAACCGCGCCGGGGCGACATCCTGGACGCCCGCGGCAATCTGCTGGCCACGAGCACGTCGGTGAAGATTGTTTGCGCGGACCCGACGCTGATCGGCGACCGCCAGCGCGACGTGGCGCGCGTGCTGGCGCCCTTCCTTCAGATGGACGCCGAGCAGCTTGCCGAGAAGATGATGCCGCGCGTGTTTCGGAATTCGCGCGGGGAACTGGTCACCAACGCCTACGTGCGATTGAAGACGCGGGTGCCGGTGGAAACCTGGGAAGAGATTCGCGCCGCCCTGAGCCGGATGTCGTTCGGGGTGGATGAGAAGTCGCTGTCCGACGCCGAGCGGGCCTTCTACAACGGGTTGCGAAAGCGGGCGATCTTCGCCGAGGACTATCCCATTCGCGTGTATCCGAACCAGACGCTCGCCGCGCACGTGCTCGGGTTCACGACGACCAGCGAACGCAAGATCGACCGGCATGTTCTCCACGAGATCACGGGGCGGGAGGGAATCGAGGCGACGATGAATTCGAAGCTGAAGGGAGTGCCCGGGTGGCGTTTGACGGAGACGGACGGGCGCGGGCGCGAGATTGTGGCGTTGCGGGAGCAGGACGTGGAACCGCGCGACGGGCTCAACGTGGTGCTGACGATTGACTCGGTGATTCAGCACATACTCGAGACGGAGCTGGCGCAGGCGATGGAGGATCACAGGCCGATCAGCGTTTCGGGGCTGGTGATCCGGCCGGCGACGGGCGAGATCCTGGCGATGGCGACGCTGCCGACGTTTGATCCGAACAATCCCGGCGCGTTCAGCGCGGACGCGCGGCGCAATCGCATCATTCTGGACGTGGAGGAACCGGGCTCGACGTTCAAGATCGTTGTTGTGTCCGGCGCGTTGAATGACGGACTGACACGGCTCGATGACATGATCGACTGCGAGAACGGGCGCTTCGCCTTTGGCGGGCGGGTTTTGCATGATCACCACGCGTACCGGGTGTTGTCGGTGCTGGACGTCATCGCCAGGTCGTCGAACATTGGCGCGGCGAAGATCGGCATTCGATTGGGCGCCCGTCGGCTGTGCGACTATATCGCGGCCTTCGGGTTTGGCGAGAAGACGGGCATTCCGCTGAATGGGGAAGTGCGCGGGATTGTGCACACGCCGGAGTCCAGCGCGTGGAGCAAGGTGACGATTGCGCAGATTCCGATGGGTCATGGGATTGCGGTGACGCGCCTGCAGATGGCGATGGCGATGTGCGCCATTGCGAACGAGGGTCGGTTGATGCGGCCGATGCTCGTGTCGCGGCTCGAGGACGCGGACGGGAACGTGGTGGGACGCTATTCGCCGCAATTCGTGCGGCAGGTGGTGTCGCGCGAGACGGCGCAGCAGATGGTGCAGGCGCTGAAGTCCGTTGTCACGACGAACGGCACGGCGCCGCGAGCGGCGTTGGAGCACTACACGGTGGCGGGCAAGACCGGCACGGCGCAGAAGGTTGAGAACGGGACGTACGCGCGCGGCAAGTACGTTTCGTCGTTCATCGGGTTCTTCCCGGCGGACCGTCCGGAGTTGTGCATTTCGATTGTGCTGGATGAGCCGAAGGAAGGGTATTACGGCGGTTCGGTGGCGGCGCCGGTGTTCCGCCGGGTGGCGGAGCGGGTCGCGAGCTATCTGAACGTGCGCCCGGACAGCGAGGAGAACCCGATGCTGCAGGACGCGATGGTTCGCGCGGGGGATCCGTCCGCCCAGGTGCCATGAAGATGGATGCCGCAGCCGTTGCCACCGTCACGTTTGCGCTGAAGCAGTGGAACCAGACATGTTGGAACGCATAGCCAAAGCCTGTTCGGGAGAACTGGTCAGAGGACCGGGCACGCTCGCCATCAACCGCATCTGCACCGATTCACGGACCGTGCAACCGGGCGACCTGTTCATCGCGCTAGCGGGCGAGCGCTTCGACGCCCACGCCTTTCTCCCGGACGCGGTGAAGAAGGGTGCTGCGGCGGTGATTGTGGACCGGAGCCGGCCGGTTCCGGAGCTTCCCGGCTGCGCGGTGATCGCGGTGAACAACACGCGCGCTGCGCTCGGGAGCATTGCCGCCCAGTATCGGCGGCAGTTCCATCTGCCGATCATCGCAGTGGGCGGGTCCAACGGAAAGACGACGACCAAGGAACTGCTGGCGTCGGTGTTGCGGCAGAAATTCAACACGCTGTCCAGCGAAGCGAGTTTCAACAACGATGTTGGTGTGCCGTTGACGCTGCTGCGGCTGGAGCGGTCGCACCAGGTGGCGGTGCTGGAGGCGGGAACCAACCATCCGGGCGAACTGGCGCCGCTGATCCGGATGATTCGCCCGCGGTACGGGGTGATCACGAATATCGGGCGCGAGCACCTGGAGTTTTTCGAAACGCTGGCCGGCGTGGCGCGGGAGGAAGGAACGCTGGCCGAACTGCTGCCGGGCGACGGAAAGCTGTTCATCAACGGCGACGGCGAGTGGGCCGGTTCGATTGCGAAGCGATCGAGCGCGGCGGTGGTGCGCGTGGGATTGGACCGGGGGAACGACTGGCGCGCGACCGACGTGCGCGTGGACGGAGCGGGCGTTCGCTTCCGCGTGGCGGCGCCCCGTCCGGATCTCGGGGGCGAGTACCAGATCCGCCTGTTGGGGCGCCACCAGGTGACGAATGCTTTGCTGGCTTTGGCGGTGGGTGCGGAACTCGGCCTGGACCGCGCGGCCCTCGAGCGCGGCCTGGCCGAGTGTCCGCCGCCGGCCATGCGCATGCAGACCTGGGAGTTCGACGGGGTTCGCGTGCTGGACGACGCCTACAATGCGAATCCGGATTCGATGGCGGCGGCGTTGCAGACGTTGCGCGACATGCCGGCCGCGGGGCGGCGCATTGCAGTGCTGGGCGAGATGGCGGAGCTGGGAGCGGCGAGTGAAACGGAGCACGAAGCCGTGGGCCGTTGCGCGGCGGAGTCGGGCGTGGACCAGTTGTTTGCGGTGGGGAGGATGGCGTCCGTGATGGCGCGCGGGGCGCGGAGCGCGGGATTGAACCGCGTGCTGGAATTTCTGGAAGTGGAAGCGGCCGCGGATGCGGTTCGGCGTTTTGTCAAGTCCGGCGATGTGCTGTTGCTGAAAGCGTCGAGAGTGTCGAGGTTGGAGCGCGTGGCGGAGCTGTTGAAAGCCGGCAAAGGCCGGGAGGGTGCGGGTCTGGCATGAGGCGAGAATTCCATGTTCTATTTTTTGAGTCAGAAACTGCTGGAATGGGCGGAAGGGACCGAGTGGGTGGACCGGCTGTCGGCGCTCCGGTTGTTTCGGTATATCACGGTGCGGTCGGCGGGGGCGGCAGTGACGGCGCTGGTATTGAGCTGGTGGCTTGGCCCGCGGGTGATCCGGTGGCTGCAGCAGCTGAAGTTCGGTCAGGATTACGAGGATCTGGCGCATCAGGCCGGCGGGCTCGAGGCGCGCGTGCTCAAGAGAGGAACGCCGACGATGGGCGGCATCCTGATCGTTGCGGTGCTGAGCACGACGACGCTGTTGTGGGCCGTGTGGAATCCGCTCGTGGAATTGGCGCTCCTGTCGTTGCTGGTTCTGGCGGGGCTGGGGTTCTACGACGATTACGCGAAGATCACGCAACAGAGCGGGCACGGGACGAAGCCGCAGGTGAAACTCTGGGTGCAGTTCGCGCTGGCGCTGTTCGTGGCGATTTACCTGTGGAAACTGCCGGCGACCAGCCAGCTCCGGATTGCCGAGAGCAAGGAAGTGATCCAGAGCAATCTGGTTTCCGTGCTCATGGTGCCGTTCTACAAGTTTCCGATCGAGGTGGGCGCCATCGCCGGGATCCTGATCACGACACTGTCGATTGTCGGGAGTTCGAATGCGGTGAATCTGACGGACGGGCTGGATGGATTGGCGATCGGCTGCACGCTGATCGTGGGGTTTGTGTTTCTGGTGGTGACGTATCTGGCCGGCAATGTGATTGCGGCGGAGTACCTGCAGATACCGTTCGTGCCGGGCGCCGGCGAGCTGACCGTATTCTGCGCGGGCCTGATCGGAGCGGGGCTGGGCTTCCTGTGGTACAACTGCCATCCCGCGCAGGTATTCATGGGCGACACGGGTTCGCTGGCGCTGGGCGGTTCGCTGGGAATTATTGCGGTGCTGGTGCACCAGCCGTTTCTGCTGGTGATTGCGGGCGGCGTTTTTGTGGCGGAAGCCGTCTCGGTGATCCTGCAACGCGCGTGGTTTCGGCATACGAAGCGCAAGTTCGGGACGGGGCGACGGATCTTTCTCATGGCGCCCATTCATCATCATTTCGAGAAGCGGGGATGGCACGAATCCCAGGTGGTAATGCGCTTTTACATTTTGTGCGTGCTGTGCGCGGTGCTGGCGTTGAGCACGCTGAAGCTTCGATGACGCGGCATGCCTGATTTCTCCAACAAACGCGTGCTGGTGCTTGGGCTGAGCGAGCGGGGCGCGGCCGCCTGCGGGCTTTTGCGCCGCGCGGGCGCCGAGGTTGTGGCAGCCGATCCTGCCGGCCCGGCGCCGCGCGCGCGCGCCGAGGCCCTGCGCGCCGAGGATGTTCGTGTGCTGGCGAACGCAGCGGATGCCGCCGGGGAGGCGATTGACCTTGCGGTGATCAGCCCCGAGGTGCCGCCGTCCCTGGAGCTGCTTCGAGAGCTGGCGAGCCGCGGGGTGGCGATTCTCGGCGAACTCGAGCTCGGCCTGCAGCACGCGAAGTGTCTGACGATCGGAGTGAGTGGCACGAACGGAAAAGAGACGGCCGCCCGGATGATCGAGCACATGCTCGCGGGGGACGATCGCAAGGTCCTTCGCGGCGGGCATACGGGGTGTCCGATCGGATTGGTAGCCGATCAGACAGCCGATGTGGATTTTCTGGTGTTCCAGGCGAATGCGCTGCAGCTCGAACCCGCGCGGGCGGTCGCGCCCTCCGTTGCCGTGCTGTTGAATCTGTATCCGGATTACGCCGATCGCTTTTCGGATCATCGCGAGTATGTTCGCGTCCATGCCAGGCTGTTCGAGCACCAGCAGGCATTCGACTGGGCGATTGTGCAAAGCGAAGCCTGGAAGGAGCTGCGGGAGGTGCTGCCCGATCCTCCGGCCAAGGTGATCACCTTCAGCGCCAAAGACCCGAAAGCGGATCTGTATCTGGATCGCGGACTGATCCTGAGCCGATTGTCGAATTGGGAAGGTCCTTTGCTGGACACGGCGCAATGCCGTGTCCAGGGGCCGCACAATGCGGAGAACATGATGGCGGCGCTGGCGGTCGGGAGAGCGTTGCGGCTGTCGCTCGAGAGCATGGTTTCGAGCCTGAAAGCGGAAGAGCCGTTGCCGCACCGCTGCGAGATCGTGGCGGAACTCGACGGAGTGCAGTTTATCAACGACTCGAAGGCGACCAACACGGGCGCATTACAGCAGGCGCTTCAGACGGTGCGTTCCGGGGAAGGGGGACAGCCGAACATCTGGCTGATAGCGGGCGGGCGGGAGCGCGGCGGCGATTTTCATTCGATCGGCCCGCTGGTGTCGCAGCGGGTGAAGGGCGCGTTCCTCATTGGCGAGGCTCGTGAAAAAATTCGTTCGGCCTGGAGCCTTTTTACTCCTTGCACGCTTGCCGATTCATTGTTAGAAGCAGTGACCGAAGCGGCGAAGTGCGCGGTCAGCGGCGACGCGGTTTTGCTTTCACCAGCTTGTTCTAGCTTGGATCAGTTTCAGAGCTATCAGCAACGCGGTGAACGATTTTGTCAGATAGTGAAATCAATTAGTAGGGGTGCGGCAGTGGCGAACCCCAATATAAACGGCAGTTTTTGAGACTTTTGAAACCGCAAACCGAATACGTCGGAAATTGCAGAATTTCGCCTCATGGTTTTTTGAGGGAAAACCATGGGGCGAACCACCCAGGACACCTCAAAGAAAGGACGCGCTTCGGCGCAGAAATCCCCAATGAATAATCCCAGTCCATTGATCCCGCAGGGCTCCATGTTGGAGCGCAGGAATGCGAGCCGCACGCGCGTGCGGTTCGCGGTGTTTGTTGTCTTGTCGGTGCACGTTGCCGGTCTGATGGCACTGCTGATGATGCAGGGCTGCCAGAAGCCGCCGGAGGGGGACGCGGGTGTTCAGACGGAAGCGGACACGAACCTGGTGGTGGAGCCGTTTCAACCGATCGATCCTCCGATGGAGGCGCTGATGCCGCCGACGAACGTGATTCCGGAGCTGCCGCAGGAGACGGCGGTGATGCCGGTGCCGCCGCAGCCGGCGCTGACGTCGACGGAGTACACCGTTGTGGCGGGGGACAACTTCACGCGTATTGCGCAGAAGTTCCCGGGTGTGACGGTGAAGATGATTCAGGAGGCGAATCCCGGGGTGGAGCCGACGCGGTTGCAGATCGGGCAGAAGCTGAAGATTCCGCCGCCGGCGCCGTCCCCGGCGGAGGCGACCGTTGCGGAGTCGGGGCAACGCATTCATGTGGTGAAGTCGGGCGAGAACCTGAGCCGGATAGCGGAGCAGTATGGCGTGACGGTGCAGGCGTTGCGTGAAGAGAACAATCTGTCCACCACGAAGATTCTGGTGGGGCAGAAGCTGAAGATTCCGCCGCCGCCCAACGCGCCGCCGCCGTTGATTCAGCCGGCGCAGTGATCCGCGCGGGCCCGGGTGTCCTCGGCCCGGGACCAGCACTGCTCCGACATGAAACTGGCGGTCACGCTGTTGATTTGTAGTGTTGCGGCCCTGCTCGCGCTGGGGATGGTGATGCTTTACAGCTCGAGCATGACGCAGGACGGCGCGCGTTACCTGCTGATGCAATTGCTCTGGGGCGCGATCGGGCTGGTGCTCTTCGTGATGGTGTCCATGGTGGATTATCGGATTCTGAAGCCGCTGGCGCTGCCGTTGTTTTTGCTGGCCGCGGCGCTTCTGGTCCTGGTGCTGGTGCCGGAGATCGGGCACAAGGCCAATGGCGCGCGGCGCTGGTTCAACTTCGGCGGAGTCCGATTCCAGCCGTCCGAGCTGGGGAAGATTGCGCTGATCGTGCTGCTCGCGTGGTACGGCGAGCGTTACCAGCGGCACATGCACACGTTCAAGCGGGGCGTTTTCATTCCCGGAATTTTCATCGCCGTCGTTCTCGGATTGATCTTTGTCGAGCCGGACCGCGGCACGACGGTTCTGCTGGCGGCGGTGGCCTGCGGAGTGTTGCTGGTGGCGGGTGTTCGGTGGAAGTATTTCGTTCCGCCGATGGTCATGGGTGTCGTGGGGCTGGCGGTTTCGCTGTGGCACGATCCGATGCGGATGCGCCGGATTCTCAGTTGGCTGGATCTGGAGCAGCACAAGGAAGGGGCGGGGTTCCAGGCGTACCAGGCGATGCTGGCGCTGGGGGCGGGGGGATGGAGGGGATTGGGCCTGGGCAACGGGCGGCAGAAGCTGTTTGTTCCGGAGCAGCACACGGATTTCATCCTGTCGATCATCGGGGAGGAGCTGGGGTTGATTGCCACGCTGCTGATTCTGCTGGGCTTCGTGGTGATTGCGTGTTGCGGGATTTTCATTGCGGGTCGCGCACGCGACACGTTCGGCATGTTGCTCGCCTCGGGGATCACGCTCCTGATCAGCTTGCAGGCTCTCATCAACGTCGGCGTCGTGACGAGCGCGCTTCCGAACAAGGGATTGCCGCTTCCCTTTATCAGCTACGGAGGATCCAATCTGCTGGCCATGCTGACGTGCGTGGGCCTGCTGGTGAGCATCGCCCGCCATGCCCGAATTGCGGATGATGCCATAACGCGCAGCGAGGCGCGGGAGGCGCGAACGGCATGACATCGGCGCGATTCAGAGTGGCGATTGCGTGCGGCGGCACGGGGGGGCACCTCTTCCCCGGACTCGCGGTGGCGCAGCAGCTCCTGGACAACGGATGCGCGGTGACCCTGCTGATTTCGCCGAAGGAAGTGGATCAGCAGGCGGTGCGAGGGGCGCGGGGGATGGATGTCGTGACGCTTCCGGCGGTCGGCCTTGTCCAGGGGCGGTACCTGGCCTTTGTCCGCGGCTTTGTGCGTTCGTATCGAATGGCATCCCGCCTGTTTCGCGAGGCGCGCCCGGAGGCGGCGCTGGCGATGGGCGGTTTCACGAGCGCGCCGCCGGTGCTTGCGGCGAGACGGCGCGGGGCGAAGACGTTTCTCCATGAGTCGAACACGATTCCCGGGCGCGCGAACCGTTGGCTGGCCCGCTTTGTGGACGAGGCCTTTGTCGGTTTCCCGGATGCGGCGGAGCGGTTGGGGGCGAAGCGAGCGGTCTGGACCGGCACGCCGGTTCGTCCGCAGTTTGCGGCGCGCGATGCCGCGGCGTCGCGGGCGGCGTTGGGGCTGGATCCGGCTCGTCCTGTGCTGCTGGTCATGGGCGGCAGCCAGGGCGCGAGGGCGATCAACGAGCTGGTGATGCGGGCATTGCCGGGAATTGTTGCGGCACTGCCGGAATTGCAGTTGTTGCATCTGACGGGGAGCGGCGGCGACGCTGAGCGCGTGCGGGAGGTTTGCGCGCGGGAACGTGTTGCGGCGGTTGTGCGCGAGTTTCTTCCCGAGATGCACCTGGCGCTGGGGGCGGCGACGGTGGCGGTGAGCCGCGCGGGGGCGTCGTCGCTTGCGGAACTGGCGGCTATGCGCGTGCCGAGCGTGCTCATTCCCTACCCGACTGCAATGGATGATCACCAGTTGCACAACGCGCGGGCGTTCGAGGCGACCGGTGCCGCGCGGGTCCTGGAGCAGCGGTCGGCCACGCCGGAATCGCTCACACGCGCCGTTCTGGAACTGGCCCTGGACACAGCGGCGCGGATCCGGATGCAGGCGGCGCTGGCCGAGTGGCACAGGCCGAACGCCGCGCGAAACATCGCGAACGCGATCCTCGCCCGGATGGCATGGTTGACCGCGGAGACGCCGGCGGCTCGTCGCGGGGGCCCGGGTTTCGCGGAGCCGGACGAACATCAAACATTTTCCATGGCATGACACGGATTGATACGATGGCGCCGGTGCATTCGGCCGGCCCTTGCGCAGACGAACTGAGGCGCCGCGTTTCGTCCGAAACGCTGGTTCGCCGCGACGAACCGATGTCGCGGCGCACGACGCTGCGCGTGGGCGGGCCGGCGGACGTGTATGTGGAGCCCGCGTCCGAGCGCGACCTTGCGGAGGTGATCCGGTTTTGCGCGGCGAGGGCGGTGCGGTTTCTGGTGCTGGGCCGCGGTTCGAATCTGCTGGTTCGCGACGGCGGTTTTCGTGGCGTGGTGATCAGCCTCGCGCATCCGCATTTCAGCGGCATCGAATTGGATGGGAACCGCCTTCGTTGCGGAGCGGGGGCGCGGTTGAAGGATGTGGCGATTGCGGCCAGGCGCCATGGGCTGTCCGGACTGGAGTTTCTGGAGGGCATACCCGGGAGTGTGGGCGGCGCGCTTCGGATGAATGCGGGAGCGATGAACAGCGCCACGTTCGACATCGTGGCCGCGGTGCGCGTCATGGATTATGCGGCGGAGATCCGTGAAATGGCGCCGTCCGCAATGGAAGTGACGTATCGCCGCTGCGGTGTGCTGGAGCGAATGATTGCGCTGGCGGCGGTGTTTGAGGGCAGGCCGGATTCGCAGGAGGCCATCGCGCAACGGATGCTCGCGTTCAGCCGGAAACGCTGGGCGTCGCAGCCGGCGGCCCCGAGCGCCGGGTGCATCTTCAAGAATCCCATCACCGTGCCCGCGGGAAGACTGATCGACGAACTCGGCTGCAAGGGCCTTCGCGTGGGAGCGGCGGTGGTTTCGCAGGAGCACGGCAATTTCATTGTGAACGAGGGCGGCGCGACGGCGCGCGATGTGTTGAAGCTGATCGAGCTGTTGCGTGAGCAGGCGCTGGCCCGGCGCGGGATCGACCTGGAAACGGAAGTGGAGATCGTGGGCGAGGACTAGAGTGGGCGCGAAGCTGAACATCACGATTCTGGCGGGCGGCCCGAGTGCGGAGCGGGAGGTGTCGCTGCGCAGCGGCGCCGGCGTGGCGCGCGCGCTCCGGTCACTGGGCTACCGGGTGAATGAAGTGGATCCGCGCGACGGCACATTCACGCTGCCGGAGGGGATCGACGTCGTTTTCCTCGCGTTGCACGGCACGTATGGCGAGGACGGGACGGTGCAGCGACAACTGGAGGAACTCGGCGTTCCGTACACGGGTTGCGATGCGGAAGCGAGCCGGATTGCGTTCGACAAGCTGCTGACCAAGGAACGGTGCGTTCAGGCCGGGGTGCCAACGGCGAAGCACGTGGTGATCGCTTCGAAGGACGCGCCGTGGCCGGCGGGCTGGCAGCCGCCGGTGGTGATCAAGCCGGTGCGTCAGGGTTCGAGCGTGGGATTGCAATTCGTGGATCGCGAGTCGGACTGGAGTTCGGCGCTGGAGGAATCGCTGCGGCACGACACCGAGGTGCTGGTCGAGGAACGGATTCTCGGCCGTGAAACCACGGTAGGAATCCTGGACGACGCGGCACTTCCGATTGTGGAGGTGCGTCCGCGTGTGGGTGCTTACGATTACCGCAACAAGTACACGGCGGGTTGCACGGAATATTTCTGCCCCGCGGAGTTCGACCCGACGACGACGCGGAGGATTCAGGACGCGGCATTGCGTGCGTTCCGGAGTGTTGGCGGGCGCGACTACGGCCGGGTGGACGTGATGGTGCGGCCGGAGGGCGAGCCGGTGGTGCTGGAAGTGAACACGCTGCCGGGCATGACGGAAACGAGTCTGCTGCCGAAGGCGGCGGCGGCGGTTGGGATCGGGTATGCGGAGCTGTGCGAGCGGATGATCGAGATGGCGTGGAAGCGCGGCCGATCGGCCGCGAAGGTGACAAACGGTCATGTGGTTTAAGCGAAAGGCGAGAAACAGAAGATTGAGCCGCGGCCAGGTGCTCGACGTGAAGGTGCGATCGAGCGTGGCAGCGAAGGCGCGCGCGCGCATGCTGGCGACTGCGCTTGCGGTCATTGTTGGCACCTTTGTGAGCCTGTTCCTGTTCTGGCGTGCCGGCGAATGGGTGCTCGACCGCCTCGTGTACCAGAACAGCTCGTTTGCGATCCGGAAGATCGACATTTACACGGATGGCGTGATTTCACCCGAACAACTGCGGCGCTGGAGTTCGGTCCGCACCGGGGACAATTTGTTCGCGCTCGACCTTGCCCGCGTCCAGCGCGATCTCGAGCTGGTACCGAGGATCAGCTCCGTCTCCATCGAGCGCATTCTGCCGGACACCTTGCGGATTCGGGTTGCGGAGCGGGAACCCGTTGCGCAGGTCAATGTGCCGCGCCAGCGTCCGGGCGGGGCGGGGCTGGAGCTGGTGGTGTACGAGCTCGACATCGACGGCTATGTGATGATTCCGCTGGATCCGCGGCAGCGGGCGGTGCCGTTGCTGGCGCCGAGCGACCGGCTGCCGGCCATCTCCGGCATCAACACGGCCGAACTGCAGCCCGGGCGCCGGCTGGAATCCGCTCCCGTGCAGTCGGCCCTGCAACTGATCCGGGCTTTTGAGAATTCCCCGATGGCGGGATTGACCGAGTTGCGGCGAATCGACGTTTCCTCGGTGTCCGTGTTGACCGTGACGACCGACGAGGGGAGCCAGATCACGTTTGGATTGAAGGATTTCGACCGGCAGTTGCGGCGCTGGCAGAAGGTGTACGAAGAGTGCGCGCGGTATCGAAAGACCATCGTGAGTCTCGACCTCGCCGTGAGCGACAACGCTCCCCTTCGGATACAGGAAGCCGTTGTCGCTCCGCCTCCCGTTCAGAGAACTCCTGATCCACCTCGACCCCGAAGAAGAAATGTTTGATTCCTCGAGCATCATCGTCGGCCTGGAAGTCGGCACGTCCAAGGTCTGCGCCGTTGTCGGCGAGATGAACGCCGACGGCGCGCTGAACATCGTCGGACTCGGCCAAGCGCGCTCGCGCGGCGTGCGCAAAGGCGAGATCTGCGACGCCCCGAAAGCCGAAGAGGACATCCGCAACGCCATCGTCGAGGCCGAGAACATGGCCGACGTGGAAATCCGCAGCGTTTACCTCGGCGTGACCGGCGGCCATATCCGCGGTTTCAACAACCGCGGGGTGCACCCGATCGTTTCCGCCGACCGCGAGATCTCCGAGGACGACGTGCAGGACGTGATCAAGAACGCCAAGACCATCAATCTCCCGGCGCAGAACCACGTCATTCACGCCATCCGACAGCATTTTCTCGTTGACGGGCAGGACGGCATCACGAATCCCGTCGGCATGCTCGGTTCCCGCGTCGAGGTGGACGTCCATGTGGTCCATGGGAATCTCAACCGGCTTCAGAATGCCATCCGCTCGGTCAAAGGCCTGCAGATCGAGGTGGACGAGATCGTCTTCACGGGGCTCGCCTCTTCACTGGCGCTGCTCACCAACGAGCAGAAGGAACTCGGGGCGCTGGTGATCGACATGGGAGGCGGCACGACGGAGTACGTGGTGTACGCGGACGGCGTGATCAAGCACGTTGGCGTGCTCGCCGTCGGAGGTGATCATGTGTCGAACGACCTCGCCTACGGCCTCAAGGTGCCGCTCGGACGGGCGGAGCAGTTGAAGATCGAGCACGGGTCGGCGGTGGTGGACGAGGAATGCAAGGGGCAGAATCTCAGCCTGACCAGCGAGGTCGGCCTGCCGCTCAAGACGGTCAACCTCGAGAATCTGCGGCGCATCATGGCCTTGCGCATCGAGGAGATTTTTCAACTGATCGCCCAGGATCTGGAACAGTTCGAACTGTTCGATTACATCCGGGCCGGCGTGTTCCTCTGCGGCGGGGGCGCGCGCATTCCCAACATCGCGCGCGTGGCTGAAAACGTTCTCGGCATGCCGGTCAGCATCGGCCGGACGAATTCGATCAGCGGTTTGAAATCCGCGCTCGACCAGCCGGAGTTCGCCGCCGCGATCGGGCTCGTGAAGTTCGGCTCCTTCCAGCAACGCAAGCGCCCGGGCCGGATCGGGCTGACCGACGGTCTCCGCCGGATCTTCGGCCGCTAGAAAGGAATCGTTATGGAAAACGCGTCGCAACCGGAAACGCCCCAGCCGCCGCAAGCGGTGCCGCTGAAGATCTTTGGCGTCGGCAACGCGGGATTGAATCTCCTGCGGCAGACCGCGCCACTGATCTCCACGGGCGCCGTCTTCGCCGCCGTCAACACGGATGCCGGCTCGCTGGAGTCGTGCGCGGGGATGGAGACGCTCTGCCTCGAATCGCGTCCGTTGCGCGGGCTGGGAACGGGAGCGGACCCGGAACGGGGGCGCGACGCCGCGGAGCAGAACCTTCCGCTGCTGAAGTCGGCGTGCGCGGGCGCGCGCAGCGTTTTCATTCTGGCGGGGTTGGGGGGCGGCACGGGCACCGGCGTCAGCCCGTACCTGGCGCGGGTGGCGAAGGACGCGGGCGCGCTGGTGCTGGCGTTTGTGACCCAGCCGTTTGATTGCGAGGGCAACCGCCGCATCCGCCAGGCGCAACAGGGCCTGGAGGAGCTCCGGGCGGTGGCCGACGCCGTGATCTGTCTGCCTAACCAGAAGCTGTTCCGGTTGATGGACGAAAACACGAGCGTCGTGGATGCGTTCCGGCTTTCGGACGAGCTGCTCGCGGAGTGCGCGGCGGGAGTCTGGCGGCTCATGACCAGCCGGGCGCTGATCCAGATTCACTTTGATGATCTCTGCGCGTTTCTCGGCGGGGCGCACGGCGAGACGTTCTTCGCCACCGCCGACGCCTCGGGCCCGGCGCGCTCGGCCGGCGTGGTTGAAAAGCTGCTGTCGCATCCCATGCTCGACTCGGGGGCGATTCTGAGCGAGGCCGACGCGGTCCTGGTCAGCATCATCGGCGGTTCGGACCTGACCATCGCCGAGGTGAACACGGTGATGAAACACGTCAACGACAAGTGCCGGCGCGCCCAGGTGTTGATGGGGGCCGCCCTGGACGACAGTTTCCAGGGGCGCATCTCGGTGACGCTGGTGGCGACGAAGAAGACAGAGTCGCTGGCGGCGCGCGCAGGCCTGAACGAGTCCGAGCATGCGGCCGGAATGATCCGGGAGACGCCGGTGAGTCCATTGCCGCATGCGGCGGAGTCGCGGCGTCATGCGCGCGTGGTGTCGCAGGCATCGGATTCGGCGGCGGACCGGCGTGAAGAGGCTGCGGGAGGTGCAGGAACCCGGGGCCGGCGCGGTACCCGGACGGGACCCCGTCTGCGGCAGGGCCAGTTGCCGCTTGAGATTGTTTCCAAGGGACGCTTCGACAAGAGCGAGCCGACGATTCACAAGGGCGAAGACCTGGATGTGCCCACCTACATCCGGCGCGGGGTGGCTTTGAACTGAACTCGTCGCGCAGGCGTTGTCGGGTCGAACTTATCGCCGCCTTGCTTTTCGCGGCAACCCTTTGCGCCGGGTCTTTGCCACGTCGCGCAGTTGCCGTTCGTTCATCGACTCGTACATGCTGCGAGACGCGCCTTTGAGCGAGGCTTTGCTGCGTCGTCCGCGTTTTGCCGAGAGCGCGGCGCCGGCTGCCATTTGTTGCTTTTTCGATCGTACTGGCATGGAGGAATAACGCAGCGGGAGCGGCGCTGTTCAACGGGGGTGTTATCCCGAGGTGCCCGCCAAACGCCGGCGCGTGAGTTGCATTCTCCGATGACTCGCGGGAACGGCATTGGAAGCACATCCGGCCATCCGTAGAAAATCCGAGCCGCGAACAGAGAGTAGAGGATCGACGTTCCTTCTCTGCGGTTGGGGGAGAAGGAGTTAGGAAACGGTGGCGGAGACACGCCCTACGAGCCGGGCCTTCGAGAAAAGTGTTGTTAAGGTCAAGTTCGTCGTGGTAAACACGCGTCGAACCCGAACCCAACGATTCAGAACCATGGAAACCCGCGCTATCCTTCTCGGCCTTTTCGGTGTGGCTGTGCTGTCCGTGGCTCCTGCTGCCCGCGCTACGCTGGCCGACCTTGAGCTCCTTCAGGCGGCTCACCCGAATCTGCTCCATCTTTACAAGTTCGAAGGCATCGATGACACGACGCGCCTTGCGGACTCCGGCCCGGCGGGCCTGAACCTGGTGCGTGAGGGCGGCGCCGACGGCGGTGACGTCAACGACATCATGTTTGTGCCTGGGTTTGACGGCATCAGCCAGGCATATCAGCCGTCGTATCAGCCCGGGGCGCGCCGTGTTGGCGCGGGATTGATCACTTCTGGCGCAACGACCGTTCCCGGAACGGTGACTGCGGAAGCCGTATTTCAACTGGACGAATTCGCCCCTCAAGCCGCGGGAGACGTCAGTTATATCCTGTCCGCCCGTCCGGCGAGCGGACGCGCGTATTTCATGATGCAGACCGACACGCCTGCGAACCGCGTGACGACCACATTTGGGGACACGTTCAGTGATCGGCCTGCGGTTTTCGATTACGTTGCGGGCGATTGGTACTATCTTGCCGTGGTCGCCCAATATGACAGCATGGCGAACCAGACGACGGTGGATTGGTATTTCGCGAATCTGTCCGGCGGAGACCCGACCCTGACCCACCTTGTGGATTCGACGACGTTCCAGGGCGACTGGACCGGGAGCAGCGTTCTCGGCATTGGCGTCTTCAACAATGGGACGCAGGAGTTCCTGCAAGGCCGCATTGACAATCTGGCGCTGACAGGGGCGGCGCTTTCGGAGCAGGACCTCCAGGCCCGGCTCAACGCGCTGTTGATTCCCGAGCCGTCGGCGTTCGCGCTGGTCGCGCTCGCGGGCGGCATGCTCTTTGTCGCGCGGCGCAAGCGCGCCTGATTCATTCAGCCGCAGGGCGGAAAGCGCCTGCTTTTTCAGTCCAGCCGGGACGCCTTCATCGGCTCGACGGGTTCGCCATGGGAGGCGTTACGCCTCGATGTTTCCCACGCGACGATGGCCTGTTTCCGCAACGAACCCCATCGATAATCGCCCACGGCGCCGCTTTCGCGAATCACCCGGTGACACGGGATGAGGTAGGCGATGGGGTTGGCGCCCACGGCGGCGCCGACCGCTCGGCAGGCAGTGGGATGGCCGATGGATGAGGCGATCTGGCCGTAGGACACCAGTTGACCGGGCGGAATGCGAAGCAACGCGCGCCAGACCTGCACCTGGAACGGCGTTCCCCGAACGAACGCGCGGAGCACCGGGGGCGCGCCATTCGCGGGCCGGGTGAAGATTCTCCGAATGTGTTCCGCGGCGGCCTTGTCGTCGCGAACGATGTGCGCGGCGGGCCATGAATCCACCAGTTCCTGCCACGCCGATCGCCTGTCTCCCGGATCCACGAAGGCGAGGTGACAGATCCCGCGCGGCGCCTCCGCCAGCAGGCACAAGCCGAACGGGCTGTCGGCGAAGCCCGCGCGAATGGTCCAGCCCGCGCCGCCGGACTTGAGTTCGCCGGGGGAAGCGGCTTCCAGCGTGACGAGGAGGTCGTGCAGGCGTCCCGGCCCCGAGAGTCCGGCATCGAAGGCGGCCGACAGAACGCTTTGTCCACGTTGCAAGGATTTCCTGACATGTTCGACGGTCAGGCATTGGAGGAAGTCTTTTGGAGTGACGCCGGCCCAGTGGGTGAACAGCCGGTGCAGATGAGACGGGCTCAGGCGGAAACGCCGGGCGAGATCCTCGAGGCCCGGCTGTTCCTGTTGATGCGCAGACAGGTAACGAATAATCGAAGCGACACGTTCGTAATCGTTCATGGTGAAAGAGTGGCACGGATGGGGTCCGTGCCCCACCCGATTCTTGCTGTGAAAATAATTAAAAATAAAGGTTGCAATCAGCCGGAAATGAAGGACTCTAGTCGCAATCTGGCAAACGACTTGTGATTTCAAGGCATGGTGAATCTCCTCAGGTGAACTTCGTTCAGTGGTGATTTTAGACCCGGCAGTCGGGAACAGTCTCAGAAAGCAGAACAGGCCGCGCCAGACAGAAAAGTATGAGTAACAAACTGTTTGTAGGAAATCTTTCCTTCAACACTACGGAAAACGACCTCCAGGACGCATTCGCCGTGCATGGAACGGTCCTCGAAACCAACCTGATGATGGACAAGATGAGCGGGCGCCCGCGCGGGTTCGCTTTTGTCACCATGAGCACGCCGGAAGAGGCCCAGAGGGCCATCTCGGCGATGAACGGCTCACAACTGGACGGCCGCGCGTTGACCGTCAACATCGCGCGCCCGCGTGAAGAACGCCCGGGCGGAGGCGGAGGCGGACGCCGCTTCAGCGGCGGCGGTGGCCGGCGCGACCGGTACTAAGACGGGGACAGCTTCGGCACAATCACACACGAGGCCCGGGAAACCGGGCCTCTCTTTTTGGATTAACGATTTACGACTGACGATTTGCGATTGGGGGCCCTTTGAGGGGCGTGAGGCTCCGCAGGCTTCGGGGCTGCAAGCCAGTCTCCTGCATGCCGCGCCCCAACGGCGGGGCCTCCAACATCCGGTCCTGGTGGGGGAATGTGCGGAGGGACGTGCCAGGCTTGTCGTGTGACGGCTTCGGCCTGGTAAGCGCGAGGACCCGCCTTCGCTCAGTTTCGGCGTGCCAGGCTGCTCGCCCACCTGGGGATATGCTGAAAGGTTGAAACGCTAAAACTGTGTTGTGAGCGAGGGCGTGAGTTGGATCGGGGGGGCAGGGGTCATCCGACAATGGCTCGCGGGGACGCTCGCCCCACCGGAACAAATACAAGTGCAATGGCCGATGGCTTCACCATGGCGTCAATCGTAAATCGTCAATCGTAAATCGACAGGGCTTGACCGGAATGGGGCGGGAGTGTTTTCTGGCGGCGAACAGCGGGCGGCGGATGTTCTCCACTCATGAAAATGCTCTTTTGTTCTGCGGTGCTGTTGGCGTTCTGGACCCCGGTTCTGCCGGCTCAAACCAACGATACGTTCGGTGCGGCGCCGCGCGCTGTTGAAACCGCTCCGTCGGATGCCGGTGAATCCGTGGAACGACACCGGGCGCGGCGGGACGCGGACGATCGTTACGACGGGTCCATTGAGTTGCAGGGTTCGTATGGCTGGGCGCTGAATGGCGACTACCTCGCGATCGGCCGGATCGGGCTGAACTTCTCATTCATCGAAACCGAGCGGGACTGGGGCGGGCTGACGCTCGGGAGCGGCCGGGTGGAACTGAGGGACAAGACGTTCGCGCAGGATGTGGTCCATGACCCGCTCGTCCTGGAGACGGGGCTGTTTTATCGCCATTACTTCACCGACGCGCACGTGTTTCTGAAACCGTATGCGGGGCTTTCCCTGAGCGGGCTGGTGCTGATCTGGGATTACCGTTTTCCCGTGGACACGGGAGACCGCGTGCTGCACATGGACTACATGTATGGGGCCGATGTGGGCGCCAACATCGGCCTGGCGGTGCAGGTCTCGCGCCGGTGCAATGTGTACGGAGAAGCGATTGTCGGCGGGGTCCTCCTGCCGGAGGACACGACGCGGCGCGGCGTGTACAACAACTTTCTCGAGAGTTTCGGCTACGCGGGCGTCCGGATCGGGATGCTCTGCAAATTCTGATCAGCCGAAGCTGACGTCCGGAACCTCCTTCATCGCCGGCGGCACGCTGAAGAATTCCACGGGCTGGAAGTGGAACATCTGCGCGACGAGATTGCCGGGGAAGCTTTCGCACTTGTTGCGGTAATCGCGCACGTTGCCGTTGTAGAAGCGGCGCGCGGCCTGGATCCGGTTTTCCGTGTTGATCAGCTCCTGCTGGAGTTTGAGGAAATGCTGGTCCGCCTTGAGCTGAGGATAATTCTCGACCACCACGAGCAGGCGCTTGAGCGCGTCGACGAGCTGGTTTTCGTCTTTGGCCTGGTCCTGCGGCGCGCCGCGGTTGGAGAGGCAACGGTTGCGCAGCTCGGTGACGCGTTCGAGGACTTCGCGCTCATGGGCGGCGTAGCCTTTGACCGTGGCCACGAGGTTCGGGATCAGGTCGTAGCGCCGCTTCAACTCCGTGTCCACATTGCTCCAGGATTCGGTGATGTGATTGCGCAGGGCGACGAGCGAGTTGTATTGCACCACCACCCAGAGCAGCGGGAGGAAGATAACGGCGGCGAGGACAATCAGGATTTCCATATCAGGTGTTGGCGAACAGGTATTCGGGCATGTGCCTGCGGATTTCGACGAGCCTGGCGAGGTTGGATTCGATTTGAGCGACGTCCACGTGCCCATGGAACGCCAGAGCCAGCGCGCGGTTTTCGATTTCGATGTTCAAATCGCGGTTCTCCAGCAGGTATTCCATCATCTGCGGATTGCAGAAGTCGTAGGCGAACCGCCTGTTCTTTGCTCGAACGCAGAAGGTGCGCGAGAACTCCGCCGATTCGAAATCGATGTCATCGTAACCGAGCGCCTGCGCGATCTTGGAGAAGATGCCTTCGCGCGCGATGGTGACCTCCGGGAAACTCAGCGGCAGCAGGAGGACGAACAAGGAAAGGTAGTGATGATGCGTCTGGCGGCGTCCTTTCGAGTCCGTGGAGTGGGTTTCGTAATGGTAATCGAAGACGAGCACGTCGTGGTCGCGCCATCGGCCCGACAGGACGTTGAACGCGTATCGGTTGCTGCCCTGCGACAGTTTGTTCAGGAACCCGAAGCGGCGGGGCAGGTCGTAGTCGCGCGCCGGCGAAAAGCGCAACCCCAGGCGCGCGGCCAGTTGCATCAGCGCCTCACGCCGTTTCCGGGCGGCGATGCTGCCGTAGATGATACCGGCGACCACCAGTCCGGCGAAAACAAGGAAAATCAGAATTTCCATGCCGTCATGCGATCTGCATGGGCACGTCTTAATCCATGAGGCGGGCGAAGGCGATTACAATTGTTTCCACTTTTCTGCACGGGCGCTTTGTTCCATCGTTGGCGCGTGCAACCACTCGATCCGGAGGAGATTCGCCGCGCCGTGCAGGCGGCGCTGGAGGAGGACGTGGGCGGAGGCGACGCGACGTCGCTGGCCACGATCCCGGAGGATGCGTTGGCGCGGGCGTCGATGCGCGCGCGGGAACCGCTGGTGGTGGCGGGGCTGGGTTTGGCGGCGGCTGCGTTTCGGCAGCTTTCGGCCGCCGTCGAGATCCGGGAACTGGCGCGCGACGGGGAACAGGTGATGGCGGGCGCGGTGTTGTTGGAGCTCCGCGGCCCGGCGCGCGCGCTCCTGACGGCCGAGCGCGTGGCGTTGAACTTCGTGCAGCGCCTTTCGGGCGTGGCCACGTTGACCGCGCAGTTCGTGGATGCTGTGAAGGGCACTCACGCGGAGATTCTGGACACGCGCAAGACCACGCCGGGATGGCGGGCGCTCGAAAAATACGCGGTCCGATGCGGGGGAGGACGCAATCATCGGTTCGGTCTGTTCGACATGGTATTGATCAAGGACAACCATCTGGCGGCGCTGCGGGGTGTTTCGCCGAATCCCATTGCGGAAGCGGTGAAGCGCGCGCGAGCGCAGTTCCCGTCGCTCAAGGTGGAGGTCGAGGCGGACACGCTGGAACAGGTGGACCAGGCGCTGGAGGCGGGGGCGGACATGGTCCTGCTGGACAACATGACGCTGGTGCAGACGCGGTTGGCGGTGCAGAAGTGCAAGGGCCGGGTGCAGACGGAGGCCAGCGGGGGCGTGAGTCTCGCGACGGTGCGGGCGATTGCCGAGACGGGCGTGGACTTCATTTCGGTGGGCGCGTTGACGCATTCGGCGAGAGCGGTGGACGTCGGCCTGGATTTTGAAACGTGAATCCCGCGCGATGAGCATTGATGCGCAAATCCTTTCGGCGTTGCGGCAGGCGGGCGACGGCTCGGTTTCGGGGGCGGACCTGGCGCAGCAACTGGGCGTGAGCCGCGCGGCGATCTGGGCGCGAATCGAGGAGTTGCGGCAGCTCGGCTACGAGATCGAGGCCGGACCGCATATCGGTTATCGGCTCCGAAGCTCGCCGGACGCGCTGCATGCCGACGATCTGACGGCGCGGCTCGGCCGGACGCGGGTGATCGGGAGGGACATTCGTGTGTTCGAGCAGACGACCTCGACGAACGACATTGTTGAGAAGCTGGCGCGCGACGGCGTGCCGGAGGGCGTGGCGGTGTTTGCGGAAGCCCAGACGCGCGGGCGCGGGCGTCTCGGGCGCCAGTGGATCTCCCCGGCGCGCCAGGGCATCTGGTGTTCGGTCCTGTTGCGGCCGGACCTGCGCCCGCAGCAGGCGACGCAACTGACGGTGGCGGCGGCCGCGTCGCTCGTGGCGGCCATTCGATCGCAGACCGGCTTAAAGCCGGAGATCAAGTGGCCTAACGACATTTTGGTCAACGGCCGGAAGCTGGCGGGAATTCTCACCGAACTCAGCGCCGAGCTGGATCACATCCGGTATGTGATTCTGGGGATCGGCGTGGACGTGAACGTGGAGGCGGAGGCGTTCCCGGCGGACCTGCGCAGGACGGCGACGTCGCTGGCGATCGAGACGGGCGAGCGCGTGTCGCGGCCCGAGCTGGCGGTGGCGATCCTGCGGGAGCTGGACCGGAACTACCGGCGGATTGCGGCGGGCGAGTTTGAAGGCGTTGCGGACGAGTGGGAGGCGTCCTGCACGACGATCGGGCGCGAGGTGACCATTCGCATCGGAGACCGGCGTGTGCGCGGCCGGGCGGAGTCGCTGGGTGAGGACGGCGCGTTGCTCCTGCGGACCGAGCATGGCCGGATCGAACCGATCACGGGCGGCGATGTGACGCTGGAGAAGTAGGAAAGGCGGGCGAAGAGAGAAGGCTTGCAACGCGTTTCAGGTCCGATACTCGTTTGGGATGATTCTGCTTTTCGATGTCGGGAACACGAACACGCATTTGGGACTTGCCGATGGGCGGCGGGTGCTGCGGCAGGCGAACATTGCGACGTCCGAATGGTTCAGCGGGAGCCGGATCCGGGATCAGTTGTTGAGTTTTGCCCGGCGCGACGCGATTGAAGGCGTTGTTCTGTGCAGCGTGATGCCCCGGGCGACGCCGATGGTACTGAAGGCGGCGTGGGAACTGTGGCGGCGCGACGTGCTGGAACTCACGCCACGCACGCTTCGCGGTGTCGGCATTGATTATCCGCGGCCCTCGACGATCGGGCCCGATCGGCTGGCCAATTCGGTCGCGGCCCGGCACCACTGCGGCGCGCCGGTGGTGGTGGTGGATTTTGGCACGGCGGTGACGTTTGACGTGGTGAATGCAAAGGGGAAGTACGTGGGCGGCATCATCGCGCCGGGGCTTTCCGCCATGACGGATTATCTGCACGAGAAGACGGCGTTGCTGCCGCGGATTCGCATCCGGGAGATTCGCGGCACGATCGGACGGAGCACCGAGCAGGCCATGCTCGTGGGCGCGGTGCACGGGTATCGCGGGCTGGTGCGGGAGTTGTTGACGCGGTTGCGCAAGGAACTCAGGGCGCCGCGCCTGCCGGTGATCGCCACGGGAGGTTGCGCGCGATTGATTGCCTCGGGGCTGCGCGAGATCACGCATGTCGAGCCCAATCTTACCCTCGAAGGGCTGCGCCTTGTCTGGCAATATCACGTCGAGCTGCGGTCCAGCGCCCGCGGCAGGAAATGATGTCGGCGCCATGAAACCATCGATGCCAGCGGAGACGGGTTGCGTGCGGGATCAGATGCAGTTGCGAGTCCGGTATGGTGAAACGGACCAGATGGGCACGTTTTACAATGCGCGCGCGCTGGATTGGTTCGAATGCGGGCGTTCGGAACTGATGCGGAACCGGCTTGGAATGTCCTACGCGGAACTGGAGGACAAGGGCGTGCTGTTGCCGCTGGTGGAAGCGCACCTGAACTTTCAAGGACGCGCACGCTACGACGACCTGCTGAAAGTGGAATCATCGGTTGCCTTCCTGGGCCGCGCACGGTTGCGGTTCGACGTCGAAATCACGCATTGCGAATCCGGAAAGCCGGTGGTGTCGGGATACACGGTGCACGCCTTCACGGATCGCGATGGGCGCCCGATGCGTCCGCCGGAATGGTTTGTGAAAATGCTCAAGGACGCGATGCCGGCAGCCTAGGAGAAATCCGAAGGAAATCCGAGTTCCCGAACGCCGAATATCGGTGGGGCGAGCGTCCTCGCGAGCCGTCGTGCGATTACCTTGCTCGCCCGAATCCATTCCTGATGCGAGAGAAGAAGCTCGTCAGTCCTGCGAGAAATTTCTGTCGGCCGATGTTGATGATCGATCGACGGCTCGCGAGGACGCTCGCCCCACCGGAAGAAGAGGCGCCCGCCTTGCATTTTGAGGTTCGAACCTGAGATTTCAACGAATACCGCGCGAACATTTCTTGACGCGAATTCGAAAATCGGGAAGCATTAGGGCGACTTTTGGCAGAGCCGCTGCCAAAAAGAGTACGTAATCATCGGGAATTGCGCGACTGCGATGTCCGGTACGGTTCCGGGCGGTCGTGTCCCGCCATAGAATCGCATGCTTCCGAAGCAACTCTTGAGTGGCGATGAAGCGATCGCCCTTGCGGCGTTTCACGCCGGTGTGATGTTGGGCACCGGTTACCCGGGAACGCCTTCGACCGAAATCCTGGAAGAGTTTGCCCGGCTGGGCGGGCGGGCGCAGTGGTCTCCGAACGAGAAGGTGGCGCTCGAGGTGGCGCTGGGAGCGGCGTTCGGGGGCGCGCGGGCGCTGACGACCATGAAGCACGTGGGGCTGAACGTCGCGGCGGATCCGCTCTTTACCGCGGCGTACACCGGCGTGGGCGGCGGGCTGGTCATTGTTTCCGCGGACGATCCCGGCATGGCGTCGAGCCAGAACGAGCAGGACAATCGTCGCTACGCCGTGGCGGCGGGAGTGCCGATGCTCGAGCCTTCGGATTCGCAGGAGGCGTATGATTTCGTCTTTGCCGCGTTTGAACTTTCCGAGCGATGGCGCATCCCGGTGCTGTTGCGGGTGACCACGCGGGTGTGTCACAGCTACACGCTGGTGGGTCCGCGGTTGAACGACTCCGCGTGGCATCCGGGGCGATTTGAGCGGGACATTTCGGGGCGGGTGATGATTCCGGCGAATGCCCGGCCGGCGCACCGGCGTTTGCGGCGGAAGCTGGCGGAGATGCAGGAGTGGAACGAGACGTGTTGGTTGAACACGGAACTCGGAGGAAGCAGCGAGCTGGGCATTGTGACTTCGGGCATTTCGTTCATGCACGCGCGCGAAGCGGCGCCGGAAGCGCGGATTCTGAAACTGGGATTCACGCATCCTCTGCCGCTGAAACGGATCGCGCAGTTTGTCCGCAGTGTGAAACGCTGCGTGGTCGTCGAGGAGGGCGATCCGTACCTGGTCGAAGCCTTGCGCGCCGCCGGACTGAATGTGGAAGGCAAGGCGGAGATGTACCGGTTTGGCGAACTGAATGTACCGCGGGTGCGGCGGATACTGGACGGCGACACGTCGCCGGAACCGCCGGCGCCTGCGGGGAAACCGCCGCAACTGTGCGACGCCTGCCCGTATCGAATTGTTTTCAAGGCGTTGCGGCAGCGCGATTGCATTGTGGCGGGGGACATTGGCT
This sequence comes from Verrucomicrobia subdivision 3 bacterium UBA3939, assembly GCA_002385705.1. GTDB lineage: Bacteria > Verrucomicrobiota > Verrucomicrobiia > Limisphaerales > UBA3939 > UBA3939. The sequence goes on along the minus strand of DGDZ01000049.1, from coordinate 3,566 downwards.
GTTACACGCTGGGCGCGTTGCCGCCGTTCGAGGCGATGGATTCGTGTGTGTGCATGGGGGCGAGCCTGGGCGTCGGGCTGGGACTGCGTCATGTGCTGCCGACGGAGGAGGCGCGGCGCGTGGTAAGTGTGATCGGGGACAGCACATTCATTCACAGCGGCATCAGCGGGCTGGTCGAGATGGTTTACAACCCGCCTGAGGACGGGCACGTGGTGATTGTGCTGGACAACCTGACGACGGCGATGACCGGCCACCAGGAGCATCCTGCGACCGGGCGGGCGCTGGACCACGGGCCGGCGCACCGGATTGTGATTGAGGACGTGGTGCGGGCGCTGGGTGTGCCGAGTGTGCACGTGGTGGAACCGCGCGCCGGCTCGGATCAGTTCGAGCGCGTGCTGGATCAATGTCTGGCGAGCCGGCAGCTCTGCGTCATCATTGCGCGGCGCCCGTGCGTTCTCATTGTCAAACGATTCCGCGATCAGGAACGACGCGACTGCGAACAGGAGGCTCATGCGCGCTGAGGTCACGAACATCATTGTTGCCGGTCTCGGCGGCCAGGGCGTGCTGACCGCTTCGGACATTCTGGCGAAGGCTCTGGCGCGCGCGGGTTACGACGTGAAGAAGAGCGAGATCAAAGGCATGAGCCAGCGGGGCGGCTCGGTGACGAGCGACGTGCGGTTCGGTCGGCAGGTGTTCAGTCCGATGGTGCCGGCGGGCGAAGCCGACTACCTGCTGGTGCTGGACGCGGCGCAGGTGGAGGTTCATCGGCACATGGTGCGGTCCGGTGGCGTGGTGATCGCGCCGGACGCTGTGGATGCGGGCCGGTTGTCGAGCCGGAAGGAATTGAACGTGGCGTTGTTGGGCGTGTTGAGCGTTCATCTGCCGGTTGGGGAGGGCGACTGGCTCGCGGTCTTGCGCGAGCGGTTTGGGCCGGAGTCGTTTGAGGCCAACCGCGCGGCGTTCTTGCACGGGCGCGCCTGCGACGCGCCGGCCCACACTTCCGGTTGAATGAGACTTTGTCCATGAAGAACGGCGAATTCCCCGGGATGCATCCTGCGAGCGCGATGGATTACCTGCCTGTGGCTCAATTGCGCGAAGTCCAGTTCGCACGATTGAAGGAGACGGTGCGGCGCGCGTATGAGAACGTGGCCCTGTTCCGCAAGCGGATGGACGAGCGGCGTCTGAAGCCGTCCGATCTGCGCCGGATTGAGGATGTGGTGAAGCTGCCGTTCATGGTGAAGACGGATCTGCGGGACAACTATCCGTTCGGCCTGTTTGCGTGTCCGATGCGGGAGATCGTGCGCTTTCACGCCTCGAGCGGGACGACCGGCAAACCGATTGTGGTGGGCTACACGCAGGAGGACCTGGACGACTGGTCGCGCGCCATGATGCGGAGCTTTGCGGCGTGCGGCGTGCACCGGGGCGACATCGTGCAGAACGCGTACGGGTACGGCCTGTTCACAGGCGGCCTGGGCGCGCACTACGGGGCCGAGGCGCTCGGCGCTGCCGTCATTCCCGTTTCCGTCGGGAACACCGACCGGCAGATCATGATCATGAAGGATTTCGGCGCGACGGTGATCTGCTGCACGCCGAGTTACTTCCTGCATCTCGTGGATCGGGCGGCGGAACTGGGCGTTGACCTTCGCAAGCTGCCGTTGCGCATCGGCGTGTTCGGGGCCGAACCATGGACCGAAGACATGCGCCAACGGATTGAAGCGGCGGGCGGGATCCGGGCATTCGACATCTACGGCCTGTCGGAAATCGCCGGGCCGGGGGTCGCGATGGAATGCACGCACCAGGCCGGGCCGCATATTTTCGAAGACCTGTTCTATCCGGAGATCATCGATCCGGAGACGCTGGAGCTGCTGCCGGACGGGACCGAGGGCGAACTGGTGTTGACGGCACTCTGCAAGCGGGCGATGCCGATGATCCGTTATCGCACGCGGGACATCACCGCGCTGGAACCGGCGCGATGCGCGTGCGGGCGGACCCTGCGGCGCATCCGGCGGATCGGCCGGCGCAGCGACGACATGCTGATCGTGCGGGGCGTGAATCTGTTCCCGTCGCAGATCGAGGCGGCGTTGCTGAAGGTGGAAGGCACATTGCCGCATTATCAGATTGTGGTGGATCGGATGAAGGGGCTGGACACCCTGGAAGTGCAGGTGGAAGTGACGGCGGAGGTGCTGAGCGACACGGTCGGCGGCCTGGAACAGTTGCGGGCGCAACTGGGGCGCGCGATCGAGAGTGTCACCGGGCTGCATCCGTCCTTGAGACTGGTGGCGCCGCGCACGCTGCAACGGAGCGAGGGCAAGGCGCGGCGGGTGATTGACAAACGCGTTCTCTGAAGAGGCGGTTATGAGATGGAAACAGCTTTCGGTTTTCCTGGAAAACAAGCCCGGCGCGCTGAGCGAGCCGTGCCGGTTGCTGGCCGGGGCGCAGATCAACATCCGGACGTTCTCGCTCGCGGACACGCGCGAGTTCGGAATCCTGCGGATGGTGGTGGATGATCCGGACAAGGCGCGCCGCCTGTTGCGGCGCCACGGGTTCGCAGTCCGCGTCAACGATGTTCTGGTCATCGAAGTACCTGACCGGCCGGGCGAACTGGCGGCGATCCTGGACGGGCTGGATGGCAGCGGGATCAATGTGAAATACGGTTATGGGTTCACGGTGGACGGGCAGGGAAAGGGAGTGCTGGTGTTTGCGTTCGATGATCCGGACAAGGCGCTGTCGATTTTGAAAAAGAAACGGGTTGCGGCGGGGTTGAAGGGCGGCCGCTGAGGGCGGCAACATGGAACGAATCAAGGAATATTTTGGAAACGATCACTACGCCAGGCTTGCGGGGATCGAGCTGCTGGCGGTGAGCGAAGGGCGGGCGAGCGCGCGGATGGCGCTGGGTCCGCAGCACCTGAACAGCCTGAAAACCGTTCATGGGGGAGCGATCTTCACGCTGGCGGATTTTGCGTTCGCCGCGGCGGCCAATTCGCATGGGACCGTGGCGGTGGCGCTCAACGCGAACATCACGTTCATGAAAGCTTCGAGGGCGGGCGAACTCCTGGCCGAAGCCCGCGAGGTGTCCAGGAATCACAGGATTGGAACGTATGTGGTCGAGGTGAAGGACGCCGCGGGCGACCTCGTGGCGCAGTTCCAGGGGCTTGCTTACCGGAAGAAGGAAGCGCTTGCGATTTAGGTTCACGCGGTTGATCGCCGGTATTGCTTCCAACATCGAACATTCCGGGGAGGGAATTGAGCATTCAACATCCAACACCCGACATTCAATGCTCAATGCAACGTCAAGGGCATTGAAGATCGAGCCTTGAATCGGAACCGGGAGGTTGTGGGGACCTGTGCTTTCTTGTCTCTCCCGGAGGGAGAAGAATGGTCCGCGGGTTCGCCCGTGGGAAGACCAGGTGTTAGGCGAACAAGTCCCGGAGGGACGGGTGAGGAATCGTGCCGGAACGAAGGACGGAGAGAATTGGGGAAAGATGAAAAGACATCCAGTGTCCAGGGGGCACCGGCAAAGGGGTCACTTCCGCGTCGCAGGAGTGGCTGACTCTGCTTTCCAGGGG